>DAOUDG010000056.1:0-11614 GCA_034431435.1 Anaerolineae bacterium
CGCGGCGGCCTGGGGGGCGGCGGTGGGCGCGGCGGCCTGGGGGGCGGCGGTGGGCGCGGCGGCCTGGGGGGCCGGCGCAGCGCTACTGCAGCCGACGACCAGGGCCAGCAACAGGACTATGGTGAAACCTAGCAGAGCATGGGCGCGAGACATGACGTTCTCCTCCGTGGGAAAGTGGGGGCCGTTGACGGTCCAGCTAATCGAGATGCAGCAAGCGCCGGGCGTTGCCGCTGAAGACAAGCTCCAGGGTGGCCTGGGGCACGTTGAGGTCGCGCAGGTCGCGCAGCTGGTCCTGGAGGTAGCGGACAGCAAAGCCGCGCGGGAACCAGCTCGAGTCGGTGCCGAAGAGGATGCGCGTTGGGCCAATTGTCTCCAGATACTTGCGGAATAGGCCTTGCACCGTCACATCGCCCCATACCCAACGCACCCACTGGTTGGATCCCGAGGTGTCGATATGCACATTGGCGCACGCCCAGCACAGCATCAGCATGTCGTTGATGTAGCCACAGCCGAAGTGGGGGACGACAAAGTTGACCTCAGGGAAGGCTTTGGCGACATCATGGAGAATCAGGGGATTGATGTTGACGTGGTTGGCGATGCCACCCCCGCTGCCCTGAATGCCGAAGTGAATCAGCACCGGTACGTTGTAGGCGGCGCACACTTCCCAGAGCGGGTAGGCCGCCCGGTCGGTGATAGGGCGGTCGAGATTGGGGCCGAGGGTCTTGTAGCCGCGGAAGCCATACTCGCGGATGCACCGCTCCATCTCGTCGGCGGCGTCAGGACCGAAGGGGTCGTGATGGGCGAAGCCGATGAAGCGATCGGGGTAGAGGGCGCAGGTGCGGGCCAGCGCCTCGTTGCCGCCGCCGGTGACCCACACGATACGGTCGATGCCGTACCTGTCCAGCTCAGCCTTCCAGCGGTGAGCCTGCTCTTCAGGGGTGTGCTTATCGGTTTCTGGTGCGGGAAAGTCCCAGGCCAGCCGCCACTCCCGGTTGTAGTGCGCGGCCTGTTCACGCTGGAGCTGGAAGCGCCGCTCGCCGACCTCGGCGGCCAGGCGCTGACGGTGCGCTTCGAACATCGGCTCGTGGACAGGGAAGTGGGAGTGGAAATCGATGATGGTCAGGTCTTGGTAAGCCATGAAGCCTCGCTGCGCTGTTTGGCTGATTATAGGCCCCGGCAAAGCGGACTGTCAATGTCGGCTGCCGCTGTTGCCTGGCGACGCATTGCTACTCCAGGCGATTGACGCCATCGAAACCGGCGACTTTGTAGCACTCGGCCAACGTGGGGTAGTTGAAGACAGTGTTGACGAAATAGTCGATGCTACCGTTGAAGGCGAGGACGGCCTGGCCGATATGAATCAGCTCGCTTGCGCCTTCGCCGATGATGTGGACACCGAGCAGTCGCCGCGTCTCCAGGTGGAAGACGAGCTTGAGGAGGCCGGTGGTATCGCCGATAATCTGGCCGCGCGCGATCTCGCGATATCTGGCCTTGCCGACCTCGTAGGCTACATCCTGCCTGGTAAGCTCTTCCTCGTTCTGGCCCACTGTCGATATCTCAGGAATCGTATAGATGCCGTAGGGGTAGAGAGATGGCAGGCTGCTGGTGGGATAGCCGAAGGCGTGGGCGGCGGCCAGGCGGCCCTGTTCCATGCTGGTGGAAGCCAGGCTGGGAAAGCCGATGACATCGCCCACGGCGTAGATGTGGGGGGCCGCGGTCTGATAGTGCGTATTTACGGTAATGCGCCCCCGGTCATCGGCCTGGATGCCGACGGCGGGCAGGTTGAGGCTGTCGGTGGCCCCGGTGCGGCCGATGCTGTAGAGGGCCTTCTCGGTGACGATCTGCTTGCCACTCTTGAGCGAGATTCGGACGCGGTCGTCGTGGTCATCGTAGCCGGGTTCGATCGCTTGCACGTCCTCGCCGAGGCGCAGGGTGACGCGGTTCTCGCGCAGGTGGTAGGCGAGCGTGTCCATGATTTCGCTGTCAACGAAGGGCAGCAGGCGGTCGCGCTTGTCGATGAGCGTGACCTTGACGCCCAGGGCGGCAAAGATGCTGGCGTACTCCAGGCCAACGACACCCGCACCCACGACGGCCAGGCTGCGCGGGAGGCGGTCCAGGTGGAGGATATCGTCGCTGATGAAGATGCGCTGCCCATCGAAGGACATATGGGGGTCCTTCGTGGCTGTCGTGCCGACGGCGATGACGATGGTAGCGGCTGTCACGTCCCGGTAGCCACCACCAATGTAGCGCAGGCGAATCGTGTGGGCGTCGATGAAGCTCGCCTCACCGGAGATGACCTCGACCCGATTGCGCATGAGCTGCGAGCGTGTCACGTCGATCTCGTGGCTCATCACGAAATTGGTGCGCAGAAGCAGGTCGGACATGGTGATGTCCTGCTTGACCGTGTACGACGCGCCGTAGATGCCGCGCTCGCGATAGCCGGTCAGGTACAGGACTGCCTCCCGCAAGGTTTTGCTGGGGATAGTGCCGGTGTTGATGCACACGCCGCCGACGACGGCCTTGCGCTCGACGACGGCCACGTGCTTATCGAGCTTGGCAGCCTGAATAGCGGCGCGCTGGCCGGCCGGACCGGAGCCAATCACCAGCAGGTCGTAGTCGTAATTGTCTGGCACGCTGTCCCTCGCTTTCGCCGGGGCCAATGATAACACAGTCAGTCGCCCCTGCTGTGCCCCAGATCCTGCCGGCGATCAGGCCTGGAAGACGTCAGTGTCGGTGAGGTGAAGGAGCCGCGCGAGATTGCCCCCCAGGACCGCCTCGCGGTCGCCAGGCGGCCAATGGGACACTACATCAGCGATGGCGCTGGGTGTGCTTCCGCCCCAGGCCAGTATGTGGCCCTGGCGTGCGTCGGGTAGCGCGTCGCGTCGCGGGCGAACATATGGGCGTTCCACTCGATGACCACGCCGCCTCACTCGAACCAGGTCGTGCCCGGCCACTGGTACTGGCGGGCCACGGTCTCATCCAGGTCCAGGCCGATGCCGGGGCGGTCGGTGAGGGTGATATAGCCGTCGTGGATGATGTTCTCTTTCTCCCGAATGATCGTTGTCCAGTAGTCGCGGTGCAGCCTGTGGAACTCGAGCACGAGGAAGTTGGGGATAGTGGCACAGACGTGGGCGGAGGCCAGGCTGCCGATGGGCGAGGCGACGTTGTGGGGCGCGAAGGGGATGTAGTACGTCTCGGCCAGATTGGCGATTTTGCGGCACTCGGAGAGACGTATCTTGTCGCGGAACTTGCCGCCCAACAGGGCGTAGACGGGGACGCCCAGGGCCTTGCCCTTCAAGCCCCACAGCGCGATCTCGATGCCCGGCAGGGCAGTGATGAACGCGCCCGCGAAGCCGCCCTCGAAGACGTAGCGTCGGCGCAGGTCCTCGAAGATGGCGTCAATCTGGAAGGGATCGCGCCCGACCAGCTCGGGGCGCAGGTGATGGATGAGAGCGATGGCGGCTGTGCCGCCGTGGACGCACTCGCCGAGGCCGGTGATACCGGCGTCCGTCTCGATTCTGACCCACAGGTGCAGGCAATGCCCCACGCTCGCCGCCGTCTTGACCGCGGTGATTTTCATGCTCCGCCGCCTTCGCCTTCAGAGGCGCGCCATGCCTCGTAGTCCCGCCAGCCCTCGTCGTTCAACGGATAGTACTTCATCAGACTGCCCCCCTCGGCCAGCTTGAGGCGGCTGAACACCTCCCAGTCCTCGTGCGCTCCGCCGTGCTCAAGGAGTCGTCGAGACCTCCGATGGCGCCGCCTCCAGCGCATACTGGATGGCGCGCTTCACCGTCATCGCGCGGCCCTCAGCGCGGAGCGTGGCGAACTGCTCCCCATCGAGCAGGGTGCGCAGAGAGACCACCATGCGCTCATAGTCGACAAACTGATAGACAGACGGGGGGGGAAGACTAATGCGTTCACGCAGCTCCTCGGCGACTCCCCACAGTCGTGCTGCGCGCTGCGGCTCCCCCATCCCCGCATACGCTACTGCCAACGCCTCAAAACTCTCCGCGACGGCTTGCCTGTTGCCCAACTCCCAATTCAAGCTAACCCGCTCTCGTAGCAGCACCAGTGCATGATAATAGTCGCCTTGAAGCAGGGTGGTCATGCTGAGGGCGGTGAGGCTACCTACAATGGTCACCTTGTGGCCTACCTCCCGCCGTATCGCCAGAACCTCTTCAAGCCGCGGGCGCGCCGCCGTGTAGTCGCCTTGCCAGAGCATCATACTACCAACACCATGCAGCGCCACGCCGATGCCCCAGCTGTCCTGTAATTTTCGAAATAGTGCGAGACTCTCGTCATAAGCAACTTTGGCCGCTTCATAGTCACCCTGGTTGCGGGCCGCCATGCCGAGGTAATGTAGAGCCTGGGCTAGGGGCCACAAGTCCTCTGCCGCCCGCAAGAGTGCCACGCTCTCCGCCTCCAGTGCGCGCGCCGTAATGTGATTCCCTAGATATAGGGCGACCAGCCCCTGTACATACAGCGTGCAGCCGACGCGACGCTCGTCCCGTACTGCCCGCCCTATCGAGACGCTCTCCTCCGCCGAAGACCACGCTACAGCATAATCGCCTTGCACGAACGTGAGGAGAGCCAGGGTGCGGAGGGCGTCCGCTCGGAGCGCTGCGATTGCGGGCCTCAACGTTCCTGGTAGGCTCAGCACCCTCTCGCACCATCGGCGGCCCTCACTGTGGTAACTGCGCAAATCCCAGAAATGCTCCAGCCCCGCAACGAGCCGCAACCCTATCTCGGCACTCTCCGTCTCGATCGCCCACTCCAACGCAGCTCGTATATTGTCGTGCTCACTCTCTAGTCGCTCCGTCCACTCTCTCTGGCCTGGCCCTCGCAGCTTCGGCTGCGCTTCCTCAACGAACGCCAGATAATGCTGCGCGTGGCGCCACCGCAAGACCTCGCTCTCACCGCTCTTGGCCAGCCGCTCCAACGCGTATGCCCGAATGGTCTCCAGCATCGTATAACGTGGCTGGGCGCCGCGCTCCTCGATCTGACGAAGCAGGCTGTTGTCGACCAGCGAGGCCACCCCATCCAGCATGTCAACACCAGGCGTGTCTCCGGAAGAGAATACGGCCTCGGCCGCGTCCAGGGTGAAGCCACCAATGAAGACGGAGAGGCCGCAGAATAAGGCCCTCGTGTCCTCATCCAACAAATCATAGCTCCACGCGATAGCATTCCGCATCGTCTGCTGGCGAGTAGGTAAGTCACGCGGGCCGCCTGTCAGCAGCTCGAGACGGTTTGTTAGCCGGGCGAGAATACCTCGTGGCGGCAGCAGCTTAACGCGGGCCGCCGCAAGCTCAATGGCCAGAGGTAGTCCGTCGAGACGATGACAAATCTCAGCAATGACTTGCGCATTCTCAGCCGTCAGCGCGAAGCTGGGCTCGATGGCCAGAGCGCGTTGGACAAATAGCTCGACGGCCGCGTACTGAGACAGGTCTTGCGGGGTCGGCAGGCTCTTTAGAAGATCCGGGAGCGCCAGTGGCGGCACCGGGAACTCGTGCTCGCCACGCACACGCAACGGCATACGACTGGTCACGAGCGACTTGAGTCGCGGGCAGGCGGCTAACAGATTGGCCACGACGGGCGCGGCCGATACGACTTGCTCGAAGTTGTCGAGCAGCAGCAGCATCTGCTTGTCCTGTAGGAAGTGTTTGAGACTCTCCAGGAGCGGCCGGTCGCTCACACTGCGAACATCCAGCGTTTGGGCAATGGTCAAGGCCATCAGACCGGGGTCGCTGATTCGGCTTAGGTCAACGAAGAAAGTACCCGCCTCAAAGTGGTCGAGCAACTCGGCCGCAACCTGTAGACCGAGGCGGGTCTTGCCCGTGCCGCCGGGGCCTGTCAGAGTTACCAATCCCACGTCGGGTCGCAAGAGGCATTCCTGGATGGTGGCTATTTCGCGCTCACGGCCAAGCAGAGGGGTGCGGGGTACTTGGAGAGTGCCGGGGTGGGTGTCGAGTACCCGGCGTAGGGGCCAGTCGGCGTTTCGGGCCTGCACGCCGACTGGGGCCGGGAGTGTCGTCGCTACAGTCTCGTCACGCGCGAACCGGATCAGGGCTGAACGATCCTCAGGCGCCACCTCGAGTATCTCTGCCAGCTTCTCCACCATCGACCTCGACGGTCGCCGCTCATCCGCCTCGACCTTGCGGATTGTCATCACGGAGTAGCCGACGTGAGCAGCCAACTCGTTCTGAGTCAGACCCAGGCTGCGCCGTCTTCGTTTCAGCCACTGGCCGAAGGATAAGTGTGTACTCACGGGCACCTCTCTCCCCGCGTGGAACCGGGCGAAGCTCCCCTCTCAATATTGTACCGCTTTTGTACCACAGAGTCGGTCTACAGCGACCCCAGTTCCGTGGTTTACTGCCAGCAGAGTAGTATCCGAAAGAGGTCGTCACCTGACGGCAGCCGCAAATGGGCTACACCAAGACAGGAGTGTACTGCCATGCCTAGGATAGGTCCCTCCATCTCCATCTGGCTGCGACGCCGCCTGTCGGCGCTATTCCCGCTGCTCGTGCTCGCCATCATCTGCGTCAGTGTGGCCTACGATCTACAGACAGAGCGGCGACCTGTCGTCCGAGCGCCCGCCGTCCTCGCCCCCACACTAAGCGAGGCAGAGAGGCGGGCGTGGCGCGAGTGGCACGACGAGTTGATGGCCCCGCCTCCATCTAATCAGCTGACCTACACCCCGGACACATCGGCAGCAGAGAGGCGGGCGTGGCGCGAGTGGCACGACGAGTTGATGGCCCCGCCTCCATCGCATGCAGATGCAGGGCACCTCTACACCGTGCCGTGAAGGTTGTATCGGAAGCGGTGGCTCACGATCGCGTCTTGCACCCTTCCTCGTAATTCTGCCCGCCTCTCCTTGTCCAACGGATTATACAGCTTGAGGCTGCCGACTTCGGCCAGCTTGAGGTGGCTGAACACCTCCCAGTCCTCGTGCGCTCCGCCATGTTCGATGAGCAGATCGGCCATCTGGCGCGGGATCATGACCGCGCCGTCGTCGTCGGCGATGATGATGTCGCCGGGCAGGACCAGCACACCCCCGCACGCGATGGGGACGTTGTTGGCCCACGGGAACAGGCCCGCCTGCGAGGCGTAGTTGGGTGTGAAGCCCACCGTACGCTGGGGCATGAACTGGAGGGTGACGGCGGGGCCAACGACTCTGGCCCCCGGCCGACGTGGGATTGGTCCCTGGATGAACGCACGCCGCACGCCCATTCGGTGGAGGAGGGCGCTGGCCGTGGCGCTGCTAACGGCGTGCAGGCGCTCGATGGTAGCGGCGTCGGGACGCGCGAAGGGTGGGCCACTGATGGGCAGGGTGCGGGCAATGCCGGGCGTGGGCAGGGTCAGGTCCGGAAAATGCTCTGTTGGTGAGGGCATGCCTCGAGTCCTTCCTGATCGGCATAGGCCCTATGCAGGGGAACCCATTCTACAGGTGACGAGATGCGAACGCAAGTAGGCACGACAGCCGGAATCGCCCTTGACAGGTGGGGTAGACAGCCTGTAATCCCTACACCCGACCCGCCCCTGATGTCTGTACCGCGAAAGGAGTGCAGAGATGGACGGAGAAGTCCACAAGAGGATGATGGGCTGCTTCCGGTCCATTCCGGAGGACCTGGAAGACGCGGCCATGATCGACGGCGCGACACGCTTGCAGGCGTTTCTGCCGCTCAGAAGTACATGGTGGAAGGGCTGACGGCCGGCAGCGTGAAGGGCTGAGGCGGGCAGCGCACACCTGGGTGCGCGGACAGCGGCGCGAGATCGCTGCGCTGGCCGAGGCGAGGATTGTCAACCCGGCCTGGGATGGGTAAGACCGGGCGGCCCGGTGCGTCCCAAGAGAGTAGCTCACGCCGACTGTCCCACGCTGGGGCGGCGTGCTGTGAATTTGACCTGGCCCGGCGAGCGACCTATAATTATGCGTCGCAGGTTCGCCTGAAGACGCTTTTTTGTCGCCTTTCGACGCCTCGGCGCGTCGAGTCCTTGTGTCAAACGTGATCATGGCTAGATAAGGAGAGCGGCGTTGCCGACGATTAATCAATTGGTCCGCAAGGGTCGCAAGACCACTGCGAAAAAGAGCAAGTCGCCCGCCCTGCACTTCGTGCTGAACTCGCAGAAGCGCAAGACGACCTACGGGCCGGGCGCGCCCCAGAAGCGCGGCGTCTGTACTCAGGTGCGCACGACGACGCCCAAGAAGCCCAATTCGGCGCTGCGCAAGATTTGCCGCGTGCGCCTCAGCAATGGCTTCGAAGTGACGGCCTACATTCCGGGCGAGGGTCATACCTTGCAGGAGCACTCGGCTGTGCTGATCCGTGGCGGCCGTGTGAAGGATCTACCGGGCGTGCGGTATCACGTCGTGCGTGGCACGTTGGATGCGACTGGTGTCGACAAGCGTCGTCGCGGTCGGTCCAAGTATGGTGCAAAGCGGCCCAAGGCTGGCGCGGCGGCGACGTCGGCCAAGAAGAAATAGCGAGGTCTCATGCCACGACGTGGTCACCTGGTGCGCCGGGAGATTGTTCCCGATGCCCGTTTTGAAAGCACGCTTGTCTCGCAGTTCGTCAATAAGATTATGCAGCGGGGCAAGAAGAGCACGGCGCAGCGCCTCTTCTACGGCGCGATGGATATCATGGAGCAGCGCGCCAATAAGCCCGCGCTCCAGACCTTCGAGCAGGCGATGCGCAATGCCACGCCAATGATTGAGGTCAAGCCGCGCCGCGTGGGTGGTTCCACCTACCAGGTTCCGATTGAGATTCGGCCGGACCGCCGCAACGCGCTGGCGATTCGCTGGCTCATTTCCAGCGCGCGCGCCCGCCCCGGTAAGAGCTTCAGCGAGAAGTTGGCCGCCGAGTTGCTGGACGCCGCCTCCAACCAGGGCGCGACGATTCGTCGCCGCGAGGAAACCCACAAGATGGCCGACGCTAACCGAGCGTTTGCCCACTATCGCTGGTGAGCGAGTGGCCAGTGATCGGGAGCAGGCCGCCTGCGTCTAGCTGACCACTGACCACCGACATACATCTCATGGCGCGGTCGCCTCATGAGGCGAGACTTCCATCGAGATTCTGGACCGTCAGCGCCCGCCAGGGCTGAGGACGGCCGATCTGGAAGCCCGCATGGGATGTTGCTATGCGGGCTTCGTGTTAGCCCGACAGCGGTGTTAACCGAGGCGTGCCGAGGCACTGTTGTCCCACGTCTGGCGACCCGAGAGAGATGAGGTTAGTTGTATGCCACGTCCATATCCACTGGAGAAGACGCGAAACATTGGAATCATCGCCCACATCGACGCGGGCAAGACGACGACAACGGAGCGCATTCTCTTCTACACCGGCCGCACGTACAAGCTGGGCGAGGTGCACGAAGGCACCGCCGTCATGGACTGGATGGTCCAGGAGCGCGAGCGCGGTATCACCATCACGGCCGCCGCGACCCAGGCCGCGTGGAAGGATTATCAGGTCAACATCATCGACACCCCCGGTCATATCGACTTTACCGCCGAGGTGCAGCGTTCGCTGCGCGTCCTCGACGGTGGTGTGGTCGTGTTTGACGCTGTGGCCGGTGTCGAGCCCCAGTCCGAGACGGTCTGGCGTCAGGCCGACCGTTACGGCGTGCCGCGTATCTGCTTCGTCAACAAGATGGATCGCATGGGGGCCGACTTCTGGCGCACCATCGATATGATGGTCGAACGGCTGGGCGCGAATCCGGTTGCGATTCAGGTTCCCATCGGCCGCGAATCCGGCTTTCGCGGTATCGTCGACCTGATCGAGAATACGGCCGTTCTCTACGGCGACGAGCAGGGCACGCGCGAAGAGAACGCGCCCATCCCGGCCGACATCGCCGAGGAGATAGCCCACCGCCGCGAGGAGATGATCGAGCGAATCGTCGAGACGGATGACGAGCTGACGTTGAAGTTCCTCGACGGCGAGGAGATTACCGCCGAGGAACTGCGCGCGGCGCTACGCAAGGCGACCATCTCCTACACCCTGGTTCCCGTGCTGTGCGGCGCGGCGCTGCGTAACCGCGGCATCCAGCGCCTGCTCGACGCCGTCGTGTACTATCTGCCATCGCCCCTGGATGTGCCGCCTATGATCGGCGTCAACCCGGACACGGAGATGGAAGAGGTGCGCGAGCCGGACGAGAACGCGCCCTTCTCGGCGCTAGTGTTCAAGATTGTCGCTGACCCCTTCGTCGGCCGCCTGGCCTACTTCCGGGTGTACTCCGGGAAGGTCGAGACGGGCATGATGATTCAGAACACGACGAAGGGTAAGCGCGAGCGCATCGGCCGCCTGCTTCAGATGCACGCCAATCACCGCGAGGAGATCAAGGAAGTCTACGCGGGTGACATCGCGGCCGTGGTGGGGCTGAAGAACACCTTCACCGGCGACACGCTGAGCGACGACAAGAAGCCCATCGTCCTGGAGACCATCTCCTTCCCTGAGCCAGTCATCTACATTGCCATCGAGCCGAAGACGAAGGCTGACCAGGACAAGATGACCGACGCTCTGCGCAAGCTGGCCGAGGAGGACCCCACCTTCCAGGTGCGAACCGACCAGGAGACGGGCCAGACCATCATTTCCGGCATGGGTGAGTTGCACCTGGAGGTGATCGTCGATCGTCTGTTGCGCGAGTACAAGGTATGGTCGAACGTTGGCAAGCCCCAGGTGGCGTATCGCGAGACCATCACCCGCCCCGTCAAGGCCGAGGGTAAGTTCATCCGCCAAAGCGGCGGCAAGGGCCAGTACGGCCACGTCATTATCCAGGCCGAGCCGAATGAGAAGGGCAAGGGGTTCGAGTTCGAGAACGGGCTGGTGGGCGGCACGATTCCCAAGGAGTACGTGCCGGCTGTCGAGCGCGGCATCAAGGATGCCATGCAGAGCGGTGTCATCGCCGGCTTCCCGGTCGTGGACATGAAGGTGCGCCTGGTCGATGGTTCGTACCATGAGGTCGACTCGTCAGAGATGGCGTTCCAGATTGCGGGCAGCATGGCCCTCAAGGAGGCTGTGCAGCGCGGCGGCCCGGTGCTCATGGAGCCGATCATGCGCGTCGAGGTGACGATGCCGGAGGAACACATTGGCGACGTCATCGGCGACCTGAACGCGCGGCGTGGGCAGATCGAGGGCATGGATACCCGTCCCGGTGGGTTCCAGGCAGTGCGGTCGCTGGTTCCGCTGGCCGGCATGTTTGGCTATGCGACCCAGCTGCGTTCGATGACCTCTGGTCGTGGCAACTTCACGATGGAGTTCGACCATTACGCTGAGGTTCCCAAGAACGTCGCCGAGGCCATCGGCTCGCCGGTGCGCGCCTGAGACACGGGCCTGCCAGAAAGTTGCCCTGAGCCTTTGAGGGGTGTATAATAACGCGGTTGCCCCACCGCAGGAAATCGAGCAGGTCAGAGTGAAGTGCGATGCGGGAGCGCCGCCTCCCTCGGCCTGCCGTCATGGAACACGCAACACTGCAAGAGGAGTATCAACGCCATGGCGAAGCAGAAGTTTGAGCGAACGAAGCCGCATGCCAACATCGGCACGATCGGGCACGTGGACCACGGCAAGACGACGCTGACAGCGGCGATCACCAAGACGCTGGCGCTGCAAGGTAAGGCCCAGTTCCGCGCCTTCGA
>DAOUDG010000057.1:0-113873 GCA_034431435.1 Anaerolineae bacterium
GCGAAGGCGACGCCAACGGAACTGGAGACGAGTACGGATACGCCCACGGATACGCCGACGGCGACGCCGACAGATACGCCTACCACCACGCCGACGCCGACGGTTACGCCGACGCCGACGGCCACGCCCACCAACACGCCGACGCCGACGCCGACGGACACACCCACAACCTCGCCGACGCCGACGGACACACCCACCAACACGCCGACGCCGACGCCGACAGCGACGAACACAGCGACCAACACGCCGACAGCGACCAACACGCCGACGAACACGGCGACGGCGACGCTGACCAGTACGCCGACGCCTTCGTTGACGATCACACCGATATCAACCATCCTGACCGCGACCCCGTCGGCGACGCTGACCAACACGCCAACCCCGACGGCGACGCCCACCTACCCCTGTATCATCGTCACGCCGACCAACACGCCGGAGGGCGGCCCGACGCCGACGCCAGAAAGCCCACTGTTGACGCCGGTGACGCCGACACCCACACAGCCCATCTGCTGGACGGTGACGCCCACGCCAACGCCGAGGAAGGATCGAACGCCGCAGCCGTCGGAGACGCCGACGCTGCCCGCTCCAACCCCGACGACGCCGGTGACATTGGCGACGGTCATTCCGCCCGCGCTGCTGCCTGTCACGGGCGACCGTCCGACGGTAGACGGGCGCGGGGCCGATGTGGCGGCCGCGGTTGGCGGCTTGAGCGCCGTACGCGGCTGGCTGGGCATCGACGGTCGGGTCATCTCTCTCGACTCGGACACCACCACCCGCGTGTTTACGAAGTCGCTACGGCGGTCAGCGATGGCCACCATCGGCGCGCAGGGTGAGGTACGCCTGACCTGGAACTATGATACGCTTCGCCAGTGGCCGCAGCCCGCGGCTGGCGAAGCGCTGTCCCTCGCTATCGGCGACCAGCGCGCCACCTACCGCGTCAGGCTGGTGGATGTGGTTCCAGCGAACTGGGAGGTGCTGGCTCTCAACGGTGTCGGGCGCGACGATCTCGTTATCGTCGTCTCAGCCGGGGCTACGCGCCTCATCATCTGGGCCATGCCCGTCGAGCGCACGTAACCCTCCGGCCGCGACCACGCGGCCGGCGACTGGGAACGCGAACGGGGCTTTCTCTCACCGCCGCGACGGTGGAGAAAGCCCCGCTGCTTGGGTGACCTGACGCAGCCAGGAGGCGTGTTGCCGTCGTCTGAGAGGCATGCTATAATAGGCCGAGGAGGCGATTGACCTATGGCTCTCGACAGGGTGACCGTGGAGCATGTGGCAGAGCTGGCGAAGCTCGGCTTGAGCGATGACGAGTTGGTGATGTTTGCCGAGCAACTCTCCGCCATTCTGGATTACGCCGCGATTCTGCAGCGCCTGGATACCAGCGCCATCCCTGCCACCGCCTCGGTGGTCGGCCTGGCAAACGTGATGCGCGACGATGTCGTGACGCCCAGCCTCCCCCAGGAGGATGTTCTGGCGAATGCGCCGCACCGCCACGCGGGTCAGTTCCAGGTGCCGGCAATTCTCGACTGATTCCCCGCGTCGCGTCTGGACTGTTCACTTGTTGTCGCGCCCTACCCTCCGTCTGAGATGACGTTACTGGAGTTCTGAGTGGAACCCTACACGCTCACCGTGCAAACTGCCCAGGCGGCCCTCCAGGCGGGCCAGCTATCCTCGGTCGAATTGACCACCAGCGTGCTCGACCGCATCTATAGCGTCGACAACAGCGTGCGCGCCTACCTCGCCGTCACGCCGGAGGTGGCGCTGGAGCAGGCTGCTGAGGCCGACACGCGCCGCGCCCGGGGTGAAAGCTCGCCGCTACTGGGCATTCCCTTCGCCCTCAAGGATATTGTCTCGACGGCCGGTATCACCACCACCTGCGGATCGCGGATGCTGGCCGAGTACGTCCCACCTTACGACGCCACAGCCTACCGCCGCCTCCGCGCGGCGGGAGCCGTTCTCCTGGGCAAGACCAACATGGACGAGTTTGCTATGGGCTCGTCCACTGAGAACTCGGCCTTCTTCCCCACTGCCAACCCCTGGGATCTGTCGCGCGTGCCGGGCGGCTCCAGTGGCGGATCGGCGGCGGCTGTCGCGGCCGATGAGGCGCTGTTTGCCATCGGCACCGACACCGGCGGCAGTATCCGACAACCGGCTTCCCTGGTAGGTATCGTGGGCCTGCGGCCCACCTATGGCCGCGTGTCGCGCTATGGGCTGGTGGCGTTTGGCTCCTCCCTGGACCAGATTGGCCCTTTGACGCGAACGGTCACGGATGCGGCGCTGGCGCTGGGTACGCTGGCAGGATACGACCCCCTGGACTCGACCTCGGTAGATGCGCCCGTGCCCGACTATCGGCGCGCCCTGAGTGGCGATATCCGAGGCCTGCGTGTGGCCGTTCCGCGTGAGTATTTCGTCGATGGCATGGAGCGGGGCGTCGCGGCGGCGGTGCGCGCTGCCATTGATACCCTTGCCAGCCTGGGCGCAGAGATTGGCGAGGTGTCGCTGCCTCACACTGAGTACGCGCTCCCGACGTACTACCTGATTGCGCCGGCCGAAGCATCGGCCAACCTGGCCCGCTATGACGGGGTGCGCTACGGCCTATCGGCTGAGAATCCGGCCGACGTGTGGGATCTGTTCCGCCGCACCCGCGACGAGGGCTTCGGCTCCGAAGTGAAGCGGCGCATCATGCTTGGGACATATGCTCTCTCGGCGGGCTACTACGACGCCTACTACCGCAAGGCGCAGCAGGTGCGGACACTCATCAAGCGCGACTTCGACCAGGTCTTTGCCGAGTATGACGTGGTGGTGGCGCCGACGTCGCCTGTAGCGGCGTTCCCCCTGGGGGCGCGGGTCGACGACCCCTTGCAAATGTACCTGGCCGACATCTTCACGCTGAGCGTCAACCTGGCTGGCCTGTGCGGGATGTCGGTTCCGTGCGGGTTCTCGGACGGGTTGCCGGTGGGGCTTCAAATTATCGGGCCGGCCTTTGGCGAGCCGAAGCTCCTGCAAGTCGGTTACGCCTACGAGCAGGCGACGCCCTGGCATACCATGAAGCCGACACTCACAACCGCGGAGGTCGAGACCGCAGAGTCGTAGCGCAGCCGCCCCGCTCTGGTTGGACGGCGCAACCAGCGACGTGCGGCTGACTACCTCGGCGCGGGACATGGGCCTCGCCTCGATTGGGCTGTTTCGAGCCGTGGCGCGGCGCGGTAGCGAAACGCGAGGAGGCGTTTCACGGATGCAAGTCATCATTCCCCTGGCGGGGCGCGGCACCCGGCTCCAGCCCCACACCTTCACCAAGCCCAAGCCGCTGGTGACGTGCGCTGGCAAGCCGGTCCTCGGCCACATCCTCGACAAGCTAGAGGACGTGCCGGTCGAGGAGATCATCTTCATCGTCGGCCATCTGGGCGAGCAAATCGAGCAGTACGTCGAACCCAATTACGACTTCCCCGCTCGCTACGTGGTTCAGGAGGAACTTAAGGGGCAGGCCCACGCGCTCCGTCTGGCGCGCGATTGCGTTCACAGTGATGTTCTCATCATCTTCGTGGACACGATATTCGAGGCAGACCTGGCGAGACTGACGGCCGCCACATCTGAGGGCGTCATCTACGTCAAGGAGGTCGACGACCCGCGTCGCTTTGGCGTGGTCGTCACGGACGACGATGGCTACATCACCCGCTTCGTGGAGAAGCCCGCCACGCCGGTGTCGAATCTCGCGGTGATTGGCGTGTACTATATTCGCGACTATATCGCACTATTCGATGCCATCGACGAACTGATAGAGCGCGATATTCAGACTAAAGGCGAGTATTTCCTGGCCGACGCCCTCCAGTTGATGGTCGAAAAAGAGGCGCGCTTTGAGGCGTGGGCCGTGCCGGTATGGGAAGACTGCGGCACGCCCGAAGCGCTGCTACATAGTAATCGCTACCTGCTGGAAAATGGCCGCGCCAATGGCGATGCCCATCGTTATCCCACCTCGGTCATCGTGCCGCCTGTGTTCATTCACCCGACGGCGCGCGTCGATAGTGCGGTGATCGGTCCGTACGCGACGCTGGCCGCAAATGTCGAGGTGAGCAACGCCATCATTCGCGACTCGATTGTCGATGAGGACAGCATCATCCGAGACACGATTCTGGATCAATCGCTGATCGGCAAGCGAGCCTATGTCGCGGGCCAGCATCAGCGCGTCAATGTGGGCGACGCCGCCAGCATCGATTTTGGGGCGTAGTCGCTCGTTGGGCTGCTCATTCATGAAGCCACGTCTTACCCAGGAGGTCGCATGTTGACCCGTACCAGTCGCATCAGCAGCCGCGTCGAGGCTGTGCCGCCGTCGGGCATCCGCAAGTTCTTCGACATTGCCGCAACCATGAAGGATGTCATCTCGTTGGGCATCGGTGAGCCTGATTTTGTTACGCCCACCGCCATCAGCGAGGCGGGCATGCAGTCCATTCGCGACGGCTTCACGGGCTACACATCCAATTCGGGTACGCTCGACCTGCGCGAAGCCATCTCCGATCATCTACAGGCGATGTACGGGCTGCGCTACGATCCGGAGCGCGAGATTCTGGTGACGGTGGGCGTCTCCGAGGCGCTCCATCTCGCCATGATTGCGGCCTTGGAGGAAGGCGACGAGGTCATCTTTCCCCAGCCGTCCTACGTGGCTTACCCGGCTGCGATTCACTTTGCCGGTGCGTCGCCTGTCGCTGTGGCCACCCATGTCGAGAACGAGTTCCAGTTGACGGCCGAGGCCGTCGAGGCGGCCATTACACCGCGCACGCGCATGCTGCTCATCGGCTATCCCAACAACCCCACGGGGGCGGTGATGACCCGCGAGCGGCTGGCGGAGCTGGCCGCCGTGGCGGAGCGACACGATCTCCTGGTGGCATCGGACGAGATCTACGACCGGCTCGTGTATGGCGTGACGCACACCAGCTTCCCGGCTCTGGCCGGCATGCGTGACCGTACTCTATTGCTCGGTGGCTTCTCCAAGGCGTATGCCATGACCGGCTGGCGCATCGGCTATGCGTGCGGCCCCGCTGACCTCATCGGTGCGATGCGTAAGGTCCATCAGTACATCATCATGTCCGCGCCCACCTCGGCCCAGTATGCGGCGGCGTATGCCCTGCGTCACGGCGAGGCGGAGGTGCAGCGCATGGTTGCCGCCTACGATCAGCGTCGGCGGCTCATCGTCGATCGCCTCAACGGCATGGGCCTGCCCACCTTCGAGCCGCATGGCGCGTTCTACTGCTTCCCCGACATCCGTAGCACTGGCCTGACCGACAGCGACTTCTCCGAGCGGCTCATCATGGAGGAGCGCGTAGCGGCGGTGCCGGGTAGCGCGTTTGGCGACTGCGGCGCGGGGTACGTTCGCATGGCATACACTGCCTCCCTGACCCAGATCGAGGAGGCGCTGGAGCGCATCGACCGTTTCGTGCGCCGCGTGCGCGGCTAGCCGCCCGCGACGCTTCACGACCGTAAGGGGCACGTGTGGACTACGAAATCGTCATTGGGCTAGAGTGTCACGTGCAGCTCCTGACCCGATCCAAGATGTTCTGCGGCTGTGCGACCGACTATGACGGCTCGCCGCCCAACACGCGCGTGTGCCCGGTGTGCCTGGGGCTACCGGGCGCGTTGCCCGTCATCAACCGCAAGGCCGTCGAGTACACTCTCACGACCGGCCTGGCGCTACACTGCGACATCGCGCCCTACGCCAAGTTTGACCGCAAGAACTACCACTACCCGGACCTGCCGAAGGGTTACCAGGTATCGCAGTACGACCTGCCTCTGACTCGCAACGGCTATCTGGATATCGAGGTGGACGGCGCGTCGCGGCGCATCGGCATCACGCGCGTCCATCTCGAAGAGGACACCGGCAAGAACACCCACGTTGGCGCGGTCAGCCTCATCGACTACAACCGCTCTGGGGTGCCGCTGATGGAAATCGTGACCGAGCCTGACCTGCGGACGCCGGAGGAGGCGCGGCAGTTCGCCACCCGCCTGCGCCAGACCCTACGCTGGATCGGTGTCTCGACCGGCGACATGGAGGCGGGCGCACTGCGCGTCGACGCCAACGTCTCCGTCCGCCCGCGCGGGGCGGCGGAACTGGGTGTGAAGACCGAAATCAAGAACGTGAACTCGCTACGCGCCGTGAAGCTGGCGCTGGAGTACGAGGCCGCGCGACAGATTGACGTTCTCCGCCAGGGCGGGCGCATCAGCCAGGAGACGCGCGGCTGGGTCGAGACCGAGGGGCGCACTGCCAGCCAGCGCAGCAAAGAGTTCGCGGACGATTACCGCTATTTCCCGGAGCCCGACCTGCCGCCGCTGATGCTATCCCCTAGCCTGGTTGAGGCGATTCGGGCGCAACTGCCCGAGTTGCCCGAGGCGCGCAAGCGGCGCTTCGTGCGCCAGTATGGGCTGTCGGACTATGACGCGGACGTGCTGACGCCGAGCCAGGCCGTGGCCGACTACTATGAGGCGGTCGTCGCCGCCCACGGCAATCCGAAGCTGGTTGCTAACTGGGTGAGTGGCGAGATGTTCCGACTGATGCGGGCGCGGGACCTGGACATTGACGCGCTGCCTGTCTCCCCGGCGCGGCTGGCGGAACTGCTCACACTGGTGGATAACCAGACGATTGGCGCCCCCGTCGCCAAGTCGGTGCTGGAAGAGATGTTTGACAGCGGCCAGGCAGCCGGGGACATCGTGCGCGCTAAGGGCCTGACGCAGATCAGCGACAGCGGCCAGTTGCGCGCTGTCGCCGCTGAGGTCATTGCCGCCAACCCGAAGGCGGTCGCCGACTATCACGGCGGCAAGCCGACGGCCATCAAGTTCCTGGTCGGCCAGATGATGAAGGCCACCAAGGGCCAGGCGAACCCGACGGTGGCGGGTGAGATGCTCGAACAAGTATTGAACGACGGCGCGCAGCCGTCATGACCCGCCACGATGGCGGGCGCTCAACGAGGAGGTAAGGATGGCAACGGCGGAGACTCAGGCGACCCGAATGACCGTGCCAGGCGCGGCCAACCCACTGGACATGGCGCTTGAGCAATTCGACCTGGCTGTGGCGCACATGCCCCGCCTCGACCCTGGCATCGTCCGGCGCATGCGGGAAACCCAGCGCGAGTTGACCGTTAACTTCCCGGTCAAGATGGACGACGGCGCCGTGCATGTGTTTACGGGCTATCGGGTTCACCATAGCACCATTCGTGGCCCCAGCAAGGGTGGCCTGCGATACGGCCCGGCGGTCGAACTGGATGAGATTCGCGCCCTGGCGATGTGGATGACCTGGAAGTGCGCCGTTGTCAACCTGCCCTTTGGCGGCGCGAAGGGCGGTGTCGTCGTCGATCCCAAGACCCTCTCGAAGCGCGAGCTGGAGCATCTCACCCGCCGTTACGCCTCCGAGATTAGTGTCCTGATGAGTCCCCAGGGCGACATTCCTGCCCCTGACATGGGCACGGACGCGCAGACCATGGCGTGGATCATGGACACCTATTCCATGCACAAAGGCTATTCGGTGCCGGCTGTCGTCACGGGCAAGCCCATCGAGATCGGCGGCTCCTACGGGCGCGCTGAAGCGCCGGGGCGCGGCGTCATGTTTGTGGCGCGTGAGGCGCTCAAGCGACGCGGCAAGAGCATCGAGGATGCTACCTTCGCCGTCCAGGGTTTTGGGAGTGTTGGGCGCGCGGTTGCCTTGCTGACCCAGGGCAAGGGCGCATCCATCGTTGCGGTCAGCGACTCCCAGGGCGCGGTGCACAACCCCCATGGCCTGGACGTGGAGGCGCTCATTCAGCACAAACAGGAGACAGGCTCAGTGGTCGGCTTCCCCGGCGGCGAAGGCATGACCAACGCCGAGCTGCTTGGGCTGGCCGTGGATGTGCTGGTGCCGGCGGCGATGGAGAACCAGATTACCGCCTTCAACGCCGGTCACGTTCAAGCGCCGCTGATCGTCGAGGCCGCCAATGGCCCGACGACGCCCGACGCCGACCGAATCTTGCGCGACAAGGGAATCGAGTTGATTCCCGACATCCTCGCCAATACGGGCGGCGTGACTGTCTCCTACTTCGAGTGGGTCCAGGGCTTGCAGCACTTCTTCTGGACGGAGCGCGAAATCAACGTCAAACAGCGCGATATCATGCTGGCGGCCTACGACCACGTCGCGCGGCTCGCGGCCCAGCACAAGTTGGATATGCGCACGGCAGCCTATGTGCTGGCTATCCAGCGCGTCCACGACGCCACTAATATCCGTGGCATCTACCCGTGAGGCGTGGGCTGTGAGCCGTGAAACATGGCAAGGACCGGTTTCGTAAGTGACTACCCTCGTTGTTGAACTGACGGCTATGGCCCACGGCGGCTCCGCCCTGGGGCGCGCTGCCGATAAGGTCGTCTTCGTCCCCTACGCCTTGCCGGGGGAGGTGGTCGAGGCGCGCATCGTCGAGGATCACGGGCGCTGGGCCAATGCCGATCTGGTGCGTGTGGTGAAGGCAGCCTCCGATCGCGTCGCGCCGCGTTGTCCGCACTTCGGCCCACCCGATGTGCCGCCCATCGAGCGGGAGGACGGCGCGCTCCTCCAGCATGGCTGCGGTGGCTGCCAGTGGCAGCACATCGACTATGCCGCCCAGTTGCGCCTCAAGCAAGCGGTCGTGCAGGACCAGTTCGCGCGCGTTGGCAAGTTGCCCGACGTCGAGGTGCGACCGACCATCGGTATGGACGAGCCGTGGGACTACCGCAACCACGTCCAGCTGCATGTGGCCGATGATGGCGGGCTTGGCTTTCGCACGTTGCGAGGGCACGAGGTCGTTCCCATCTGGGAGTGCCACATCATGGCCCCGGCGGTGGGTGAGCTGTGGGAGAGCCTGGACCTGGACTTCCCTGAGGTGCGGCAGGTCATTCTGCGCGGCGACATGGGCGTCGACGACCAGCTGGTGCTGATGACCACTGATTTTGATGAGCTGCCCGATATCGAGGTCGATTTTCCGGTATCCGTCAACCTGGAGTTGCGTGACGGGCAGGTGGTGAACCTGATCGGCGCGCCGTGGCTGGCCGCCCACGTCGCCGGGCGCGACTTTCGCGTCTCCGCGACGGCCTTCTTCCAGGTCAACACGGTGATGGCCGAGCGGCTGGTCGAGCTGGTGCGTGCGGCGTTGCGCCCTATGGGTGGCGAGAGTCTGGTCGATCTGTACGCGGGAGTTGGACTCTTCGGACTGGCCCTGGCCGACAGTGTCGGTCAGGTCATTGCCGTTGAGGCGCATCCCACGGCCGTCGAAGACTGGCGCGCGAATGCCGCTGACCTGGACAATGCGCGCATCATCGCGGGGCCAGTCGAAGCCGCGCTGGCGGAGGTGAGGGGGCCGATTCACCTCGCCGTTGTCGATCCGCCGCGCACAGGCATGGCGCCCGAGGCCCTGGATGCCCTCGTCGCGCTCCGCCCCACCCGCATCGCCTACGTCTCGTGCGACCCGGCTACCCTGGCGCGCGACGCGGCTCGTCTCGCCAACCAGGGCTATCGGCCGGGCTACGTCCAGCCCGTGGACATGTTCCCGCAGACGTGGCATATCGAATGTGTCGCGCTCTTCGAGCGCGGTGAAGGCAGGCGCAGCCATGAGCGACAAGCTCGACCCGACTCTGCGCGCCCAGCTCGCGGCGGCAGCCGACGCGCCGGTCGACCTCATCGTGAGAACCGCCGATAGACCCGCGCCGTACACCGCCCGTTGCGCGGCGTTGGGTGTCGAGATTCGCTATACGTACAACCTGCTGCCGGGCCTGGCAGTCACAGCCAGCGGGGCGACCGCGCTCCGCCTGGCCGATGAGCCGTGGGTGGTGAGTATCGAACTGGACCGCACGGTCCGCGCGCTCTAGTCAGCGTCGCGAAGACCCTATGCCTGTACAGGGTGAAAGGGAGAGGCGTCGATGGACCCGTCTAAGTTGCACCCGACCTTGCGCGCCCAAGTAGAGAGTCTCAGCGCCGCTCGCGAGCCAACCGCCGGCGCGGTAGAGGATGCGACTCTCGACGTCATTGTCCGCTACCGAAGCACGGCTGCGCGTTCGCTGGAGACCTCCGGGCCACCGCCCACTCAGGAGTTCGACCTCATCAACGCCAGCGCTGTGACCGTGGACCTGAAGCAGCTAGGCGACCTCACCGACGACCCTAACGTGGCGGTGGTGTGGGCGGACTTGCCGGTCTACGCCTTGCTGGACGTGTCTGTCCCCCTGATCCATACACCCGATGTGTGGGAGATGGGCTACACGGGCAGCGGGGTCCGCGTCGCCATCGTCGATACCGGTGTCGACGCGCAACACCCAGACCTGGTGGGGCGGGTCGTCGACGAAAAGGACTTTACGGGGGAAGGGGCGGGGGATGGCAACGGTCATGGTACGCACGTCGCGGGCATTGTCGCGGGCAGCGGCGCGGCGTCCGACGGCAAGTATCGCGGCGTCGCGCCGGATGCCTTGATTCTGTCGGCGCGGGTTCTAGGCTCCGGCGGCAGCGGCCAGCAAAGTTGGGTCATGGCCGGTATCGAGTGGGCCGTCGAGCGCGGTGTGAAGGTCATCAACATGTCGCTGGGCGGGCCGCCGGAGCCGGGCGACGGTACAGATGCCCTGTCGGCCCAGGTAGACGCAGCGGTGCGCGCGGGCGTGGTCTGTTGCGTCGCGGCAGGTAACTCTGGCCGCTCCGGTAATAGCACCGTTGGCTCGCCAGGCGCGGCACGCGAGGCCATTACGATCGGCGCGACCGTGGGGGACCCGAGCCACGGTTGGGATGAGATCACCGATTTTTCCTCGCGCGGTCCGACCGCCGATGGTCGTCTCAAGCCGGATGTCTGCCTCCCGGGCTTCAATATCGTCGCGGCGCGCGGTCAAGGGACCAGCATGGGTCGCCCGGTCGACGACCATTACACCTCGGCGAGTGGGACCAGCATGGCGACGCCCCACGCGGCGGGGGCGGTGGCCCTGCTGCTCCAGGCGGAGCCTGACCTGACGCCAGCGCAGGTCAAGGACCGCATGCTGCGGGCCGCGCAGGATATGGGCCAGGAGCCGAACTGGCAGGGGCGCGGCCGCGAGAACGCGCTGGCCCTGGTGCGCGGTCAGACCGCCGAACCGCTGCCCAAGAAGGTTCCCACGCCGACGCCGGAGCCACCGACGCCAACCCCACCACCGACGCCGGAGCCAACACCGCCGCCGCCGACCCCCACGCCGACGCCGCCTCAGGGCTGCCTGCCGGTATTCCTGGTCAACCTGCTGTTTCGCGGCTAGTGCGGCGCGCTGTGTAGACCTGACAGGTTGCAGAAGCCTGTCAGGTCTTTTTGTGGCCTGCGGCGCATCCTGGCCCCTCTTTTTGCGTATTGACCGCAGCGACGAAGTGGATTATACTAGGCGATGCATTCGCGGTTGCGAGGCGCACCGTCACGGACCGGAATGGGTCAACGCAGACCGCTGCCAGACATTCCACCTGCGCGTTGGCGACTTGCGTTCCACAAGACGGGATTCGGGCAGTGCCCACCAACGCTTGTACTCACCTCGACCACGGCGCTGCTGTGGTCGTTTACCGGAACTGACAACGCCTCCTGAAGCGCCCGACATCGTGTCGGGCTGTTGGCGTTTTGAAGGGGACTCTGCCTATGGGTATTACTGATGTCCGAAGATGGGTCTTCGGCCGGCCAATACGAACGTCTGCTGCGGATGAGCAGTCTATCAGCAAGACAGTGGGTCTGGCCGTGTTTTCTTCAGACTCTCTGTCATCGGTAGCCTACGCGGGCGGTGAGGTATTGCTCGTCCTGGCGGCGGCGGGTGCGGCCAGCTACTGGTTGGCTGTGCCGATCACGGTGGCTATCGCGGGCCTGCTTATCATCCTGACATTCTCGTATCGACAGACCATCTTCGCCTACCCCAGTGGCGGCGGCGCGTACATCGTATCGCGCGACAATCTGGGCGAGATGCCCGCGCAGGTCGCTGGCGCGGCCCTCCTGACCGACTACATTCTCACCGTCGCGGTCAGCATCGCATCCGGTGTCGACCAGATCGCCAGTGCGTTTCCTGCTCTGTTCCAATATAAGGTGTACCTGGCGCTATTGCTGATTCTGATCATGGCGCTCGTTAATATGCGTGGTGTTAAGGAGTCGGGCCGCATCTTCGCCGCTCCCACGTATGTTTTCGTGGGGCTGATGTTGCTGATGATTGGAATTGGCCTCTGGCAGGCTTTTCGGGGCACTCTGGGCGTCGTCACTTTTGTACCAGGCGCACATCACGATTTCGTGCCGATGGCAGGGCTTGCCACGGGCTTCTTGATTCTGCGCGCGTTCAGTTCGGGGACAGCGGCTCTCACCGGCGTCGAGGCGATTAGCAACGGCATCACGGCGTTCAAGGAGCCGCGTTCCCGCAATGCGGCCATCACCCTGATGTGGGATGCCGCCCTGCTGATGGTGTTGTTCCTGGGGTTAGGCATTCTGGGCTACCTGGTCCAGGCGCAGCCGTCCGAGGCCGAGGTGCTCATCTCCCAGGTCGCGCGGACTGTCTACGGGGAGGGGCCGCTGCGCCTGCTCACCCTGGCATCGGCGACGGTCATTCTGGTCATGGCCGCCAACACGAGTTTCGCCGGCTTCCCGCGCCTGGCAGCTCTGATCGCCGGCGACGGCTTCCTGCCCAAACACTTCACCTTTCGCGGCAGCCGCCTGGTGTTCTCGTGGGGCGTGCTCATTCTAACGGCGGTGTCCAGCATCCTGATTGTCCTGTTTGCAGGCAGCGTGAGTCGCCTGATCCCCCTGTACGCCATCGGCGTCTTCCTGAGCTTTACCCTCTCCCAATCGGGTATGGTGGTACGCTGGGCCAAGGTTGGTCGCCTGATGCGCGAGGGCAAGCTGCCCCAGGGGGCCGAGATTGCTACCCTGGGTAGCATCCTGCGCCGCGACGAGCACTGGCATTGGAAGCGTGCCCTCAACGCTTTTGGCGCCGCCGTCACAGCCGTCGTCGTGGTGGTGTTCCTGGTTTCGAAGTTCACCCAGGGGGCCTGGATCGTCGCTATCGTCATTCCCGCTATGGTGTGGGTCTTCTACCGAATCCACAGCCACTATCGCCACGTGGCGCAGATGATGAGCACCGAGGGTCAGCACATTGCGACCATCAAGCGACCGGTGCACACCGTGGTGCTCGTGGGCGACGTACACCGCGAGACGATGCAGTTGATGCAGTTTGTCTACTCGTTGGGCACACCGTGGACAGCCGTGCACGTCGCTGTCAACCCAGAACGTGTTCCGCTGGTGAAGAAGAAGTGGGACGAGCGTGTCGGTCTGGGTGAGTTGGTCATCGTGCCATCCCCCTTCCGCAGCCTGAGTCGCCCCATCCGCAAGTATCTGCAAGGCGTGGTCGAGGAGTATCCGGAGGGCTTCGTCCAGGTGGTGCTGGGACAGTTGCAGACGGGTAACGCGCTCACGCAGATTCTCCACCAAAACTCTCACTTCATCGAGCAGCTGGCGATCCAGGACCTCGATCGGGTGGTGACGACCGTGGTGCCTATTCAGCTCTACGAGTTGGAGAAGGCGTCGCACGCGGATAGCCGGCCCGACGACGAGGAGGACGAGGAATTGGTGGCGTGGGCGGAGCCGCCCGCCGTCGAGGTCGAGCCGCTGGATGTCGATGCGATGGCGAAGGCCTACGAGCCGCCTCAGCTGGGGGCGGACGAGCCTGGCGATGCGGAGGAGAAGCGATAATGCCCACCGAACTCGGTGATCTCCTGATCCAGGACCTGTTGTTCGTCCTGATTGCCATTGGCTGGACGATCCTCCTTCTGGCCGGTATCGAGCCGGATACGCCCCTGAGCGGCGGGATCCCCGGCCACGTTGACCTGTCTCACCACGAGGCCAAGACGTGGACAGGGGGCGACCGCATCGGCGAATTAGGCTCATGGCTGATTTTTGGGGCGGCGTGCCTGTCGCTACCCTTCGTTCTGGTGTGGATCTTCCGCACCCACTAGCCGATCTGACGAGTTGGCTAGACGTGGAATCAAGGGAGGCGTTGGCTCAGGCCAACGCCTCTTTACGTATGAGTAATCCCGGTTGCGCTGCTCTGTCACAGCGCGGCGAGGATGCCCCGCACCAGGGCCGTGAGGCGCGGGACGGCCGCCTCAGCCGATTGCAGCACCTCGTGGTGACCCGCCTCGCCCGCCAGCCCGACCTTGTCGGAGTTGGTCTCGGCGGCGTTGGTGATGAGCGAGATACCCAGGACGCGCATGGCGCTGTGTCGAGCGACGGTGACCTCTGGCGCGGTGGACATGCCCACCGCGTCGCCCCCGATCAGGCGCAGGAAGCGAATCTCGGCGGGCGTCTCGAAGGATGGCCCTGCGCACATGGTATACACGCCTTCCTGCAGGGACAGGCCCTGGCCGTCCGCGACACGTCGCGCCAGTTGACGCAGGTCTCGGTCGTACGCGCCGACGAGACTGGGGAAGCGGGGGCCAAGCGCGACATCGTTGGGGCCGCGCAACGGCGAGTGCCCAGCCATGGCGGGCAGCGAGATGTGGTCCTGGATGAGCATCAGGTCGCCAACCCGGAAGTCAGGGTTGAGGCCACCGGCTGCATTGGTCACGATGAGCGTATCGGCGCCCAGGGCGTGCATGACGCGCACGGGGAATGTGACTTCCTGAAACGAGTAGCCCTCGTAGTGGTGGAAGCGGCCACGCATGACCACCACGGGCGTGCCGGCGATGGTTCCCACAACCAGCTCGCCGTCGTGGCCTTCCACTGTGCTGATGGGGAAGTGGGGGATCGTGTCATAGGGGATGTGCGCCGCTGCCTCAACCTGATCCGCCAGCGGCCCCAGGCCGGAGCCGGTGATGATGGCGATGCGGGGGCGGATGGGCGTACACCGACGCACTTCGGTGGCGGCGGCGGCGATGGTCGTGGGCGATACCTCGAAAGTCATGCGTCCTCGTTTTCATGATGAAGGCAACAACCCGCCGGGCACGACCAGCAGGTGTGTCGTTGCCCGGCGGAACTAGGGCAGGCCATCACGCCGGTATCAGGACGAGTTGCTCGCCTCGGTGATGGTCAAGGTATGTCGCATCTTGTCGCCGCTGATCTGGGTGTAGATCTGGGTGGTCGAGATATTGGAGTGGCCGAGCAATTCCTGCACGTTGCGCAGGTCCGCGCCCTTGTCCAGGAGATGTGTGGCGAAGGAGTGGCGCAGCGTGTGGGGTGTCACCTCGGCCTCGATGCCCGCCAGTTCGACGTACTTCTTGATGATGAGCCACAATCCCTGGCGCGTTAGCTGCGTGCCGCGCGGGTTGAGGAAGAAGGCCGTCGCGGCGGTCGAGCCTTTAGCGAAGTACGGCCGGCCGCGTTCCTGATACAGGACCATCGAGTCGGCGGCGCGGCGGTCAATCGGGATGAGTCGCTCTTTCTTGCTTTCGTTGTGGGTGACGCGGATACGGCGATTCGCCATATCGACGTCCGCCTGCTGAAGGGCGACAACCTCGCTGACTCGCATGCCTGAGGCGTACAGCAATTCCAGCAGGGCGCGGTCGCGCAGCGCCTTGGGCGTCTCGTCCTCGCCCGGCGCTGCGAGCAGTCGCTCGACCTCGGCGTGGCTCAGGGTGCGCGGCAGTCGCTTGTTGACCTTCGGTGAGTCGAGATCGGTTGTCGGGTCGGTCGCTATCTGCTTGGTGGCGACAAGGTAGTGGAAAAAGGACTTGATGGCTGCCACCTTGCGCGCGACCGTCGCTGAGGTATACTCGCGATCGCCGCGCAGATGAAGGATGTACTCGATGAGCGTGCCTTGACCTACCTGGGACCAGTCGGTGGCATCGGTACGGGACTGAATGTAGCCATTGAATTGGGCCAGGTCATTGCGGTAGGCGGCCAGCGTGTTGACTGAGTATCCCTTCTCTGTGGCCAGGTAGGCGAGAAATTCTTCAATGCTGCTGTACACGGCACTCTCCTTGTGGGCGGCGTGCCACAGAATACGCTACGAATGGCTCTGTCGCGTCATGGTATGCCTGAGATTGTACTCGCTTTCCATAAAGATAGCAAGTTGGGGCATTTGCGGAAGCCCTGCGCGACGCCTAGAATTAGGGTGCAACGCTGTCGCTCAGGAGATTCTTAGCCGTCTCTCAGGAACCTCTAAGCCGGGGCAGGCACACTGAACCCCAGCGGGCCGCGCCAGGCGCCCTCCGGACACAGCTTCCTAGAAGGGGAAATTGGGTGCGACGATTTGCCGCCCTGTTAGTGATCCTGCTTCTCACTGCCCTTACCCCCGCTGTCACCCATGCTCAATCGCCCGACTGGCAGGAGAAGCGCACCACCTACTTCGCCATTACCTACGTCACATCCCAGGCGGATGAGGCGAATCGGTATGCGCGCTTCGTCGACGCGGCTTATACCGACCTGAGCGCCATCTTCAGCCTGTCTATCCAGACGCCGGTCACGCTGCGACTCTATCCTGACGAGCGCAGCTATGTTGCTGTCAACCCTCTTGCCGAGAAGGTCAGCGGCGTTATCGCTCATGCGACATCGGGTCGGGGTCGTCGCGAGATCGCCATCGCCGTGGTGCGCACCCAGGGCATGTCGGAAGAGATGCTCATCAACAATGTACGCCACGAGCTGACCCATCTCATCGTGTCCGAGATGTCGGGGGATGAGTTGCCGGTCGGTTTCCATGAGGGCATCGCACAGTACGTGGAAAAGCCCATCGCCCGTGAGCAGCAGTCGGCCGTCACGCGCCTGCGCCAGGCCAGCCAGGCCAATCAGGTCATGACGTGGGCCGACCTGAATGCCCCCGGCGGGGCGTATTCCAGCCCTGCCATTGCCTACCCGCAGAGTCTTTCTATGGTCGGCTTCCTGGTCGACCGCTATGGCTTCGGCAAGCTCGTGGACTTCGTGAAGGCCAACGCCAGCAGCCCCGGCTATCGCACGGCGATGGAAACGGTGTACGGGGTGTCCGCCGACCAGTTGGAGGCCCAGTGGCGGGCCTACCTGCCTGAGTGGCTGGCCGGTCGGTTTGCCGTCAATGCCCTGTTTGCCTACGACCTGTCGCCGGCGCGGACTTTGCTCGAGCAGGGAACTTACACGGCGGCCAAGGAAGAGCTTGACCGCGCTGTCTATCTACTACGCACGACGGGGCAGGCCGACCGGCTGGCCGAGGCGCAGGGGCTGCTGGCCCGCGCCGAGAAGGGCATCGCTGCTGGCGCGACGACCGCCGAGGCGCGTAAGGCCCTCGAAGCGCGCAACTACGTCGCGACGCGCGAACTGGTGGCCCAGGCGCGCGCTGACTACGCTGAGTTGGGTGACACGCGCCGCGCCGAGGAACTGCGCCTCTACGAGAGCCGCGCCCTGGATGCCCTGCTCGCCCTGGACCAGTTGCGGGCGGCCGAGGGGCTGGTGCGCGGCTTCCGCTACCCGGAGGCGCGAGACGCCATCTACGAGGCCGCCCAGACCCTGGGTGAACTGGGGGATTCAAGCGGTGTCAGCGCGAGTCAGCAACTTCTGGCCGAGATGGATTCCATGCAGCAGCGGGTAGGCATGGCGCTGGCCGGGCTTGGCGGCCTCCTGCTGGGGTTGAATATCCTGCGCCGCACGCGGCAGCCCGACCCGCACCGAGGCTGGCTATGACTCCCCGCCGCACAGAGCTGGACGTTCGACTGGGCAACGTTGCCCGCGAACTCGCGGCGCGTGAGATCGTGCGCGCCCTGGTGCAGGGGGCCTGGCTGGGATTGGGCGTCTTTGTCGCGGCCCTGGGCGTTGCGCTGTGGCGCGGCTGGCCCATCCACCTGCCCCTCTACTTTGTGGGTGCGGCGCTGCTTGGCGCGCTCTATGTGGCCGCTGACCTGCTGCTCAACCGCATCTCGGCGCGCCGCCTGGCCGAGCGGCTGGACACCCGCCTTCATCTGCACGAGCAGACGACGACCGCGCTAGAGGTGGCGGGCCGGTCGCCATCGCCCACCTACCTGGAGAGCCTGCTGCTCGACCGGGCCAACGTCACCCTGGCCGAGGCTGAGCGCCGCGTGTCCCGACTCGGCTGGATTCCCTGGCGCGAGGTGGAGACCCTGGCCGCTGTCCTGCTCATCGTGCTGGGTGCCATGGCATTTATTAGCCTGGGGCGCGGCCTGCCCACCGTTTCACCTCGCCCGCTGCCCGCGTTGAACGACGCGACCGCCAGGACCGCGACGCAGCCGCGCACCGCCCCCCGCCCCGGCGCGGGCGACCAACCCGTCGGTATGCCTTCGCCGGCCCAGAGCGAAGCCGCGCGCCGTGCCCTGGCTGCCCTGGCGGCGGCGCTCGGCGATCAGGCGGCCACGGCTGCCGCCGCCGAAGCGCTGCGCCAGGGCGATGCCCAGGGTGCAGCCGACGAGATACGTCGCCTCGCCGATCAGGCCGATAGCCTGTCGCAGGGGGCGCGCCGAGACCTGGGGCAGGCCCTGCGACGCGGGGCGCAGGCTGTGCAACAGGATGCGCCGAGTCTCGCCGATCCGCTCCGCCGCGCGGCGAGCGGGGTCGAGCGCGGTGGTGCGTCCGCTGAGCGGGGCCTCGAGGACCTTGCCCGCGAACTGGAGCGTCTGGCCCAGAGCCAGGGGCAACAGGGCCAGCAGGCGCAGGGGCCACAGGGCCAGCAGGGGCAACAGGGTCAGGCGCAAGGCCAGGGTCAGGCGCAGGGCCAGGGTCAGGCAGGTCAGGGTCAGGCGCAGGGCCAGGGTCAGGGCGCGGGGCAGGGGGCGGGGAGTGGCGGCCAGGGCGCGGACGACCGCGCCGGTGTCGAGGGTGTGCCGGTGGAACTGGCCGCCCGGCCCGACCCGTCGCAACCCACCACGCGCCGCGCTGATCCCAACGCCCAGCCGCAAGGTTCCGCCAGTGGGGGCGGCTTCGGCCAGGGTGGCGCCCCGGGCGGCGATGCGGTCGACGCCCCCGCCGACCTGCTGCGCTACCCCTGGGACCTGCGCGGCGTCGTGCAGGAGTATTTCACACCGAGCAAGTGATGCCATGTTCAACGCCTTCCGAAGCCTGCTGCGCCGCGAAACCGTCGAGACACCTGCCCTCTTCGATGAGGCTTTTCTGCGGCGTCTGGAGCGGCTGGCCTTGCAACCCGACCGCACGCTGCGTGGCGGCATCATGGGGACGCATCGCTCGCGGCGGCGCGTGCCGGGGCCGTATATGGTGGACCATCGTCCCTATGCGCCGGGCGACGATCTGCGCTACGTGGACTGGCACGCCTATGGGCGGAGCGACCACCTCTTCGTCAAGCTCGCTGAGGCGGCTCAGGACGTCAATGTCCACATCGTCGTCGACCACAGTGGCAGCATGCGGTGGGGCACGCCCCCAAAACTATTCGCGACGCTGCGCCTCGCCGCCGCCATCGGCTACATTGCCCTGGCTAACGGTGACCGCGTGACCGTCACGCCCTTCGCTGGCCGCGTCGACGAAGCCTTCGGCCCTGTCCAGTCCAGGCAGCAGGCGGCCGTCCTGCGCCGCTTCCTGGAGGGCATTCAGCCCAGCGCCACCCCCGCCAGTGGCAGCGCCGCTGCCGAGGCCGTGCGGCAGGTGACACGCACCCGGCGTGGCGGGCTGCTCGTGCTCGTCTCGGACCTGCTGGCCGACGACTGGGTGCAGGCGCTGCGGCCGCTGCGCCCGCCGCGCTGGCAGGCCCTGGTTCTGCATCTCCTCGATCCGCTGGAACTTGCCCCGACCCTGGCGGATGACCTGGACCTGGAGGACGTAGAAACCGGCGAGCGCGTGCCCGTCGCCGTGACGAGCGCGACCCTGGACACCTACCGCTCCCGCGTCGAGCGCTGGTGCGCTGATACCGAGGCCGCCTGCGAGCGGCTGGGCGCGACCTATGCCCGCGTCCAGACCGACTGGCCCATTGAGCGCGTCATCATCCCGTACCTGCGCCGCCGCCGGATGCTGGTCTAGCCGATGGCCGCCGCCGTGGTGCCTGTGTTGTCTCACTACCAAGTTGAGCCGCTATTCAAGGCGCATCGCGCCGGCGAGACGACAGCTATCACGTCCCTCGACCTGGGGTTGACGGCCGTCGAGGTGGCCCTCGCGCCGGAGGGCGTGGCAGCGCCCGGCGGGGGCTGCCTCGACTGGGCGACGCTGGCCGCCATCGCCGCCGACGACGTGGGGTGCTACAGGATTGAGGATGGGGCGGCTGTCAAGGCGCAGCAGTTCTCGGAGACACTGAACCGCATGTATAGCCTGATGCCGACGCGCCGCGCCCCGACCATGCTTATCTCCGGCATCCCGATGCACCGTATCAAGGGCATCGATCCGACCGAGGATACGCGGCGCAAGATTCGTGCCGCCAACCCGCGCGGCCGCGTGCTGGACACGGCGACTGGCCTGGGCTACACGGCCATCGAGGCCGCGCGGACTGCCGATCACGTGATGACCATTGAGATTGACCCGACGGCCCTGGCCATAGCACGCCTCAACCCGTGGTCGCGCAGCCTGTTCGACAACCCGAAGATTCAGCAGGTCATCGGCGACAGCTTCGATGTCGTCGCCGACCTGCCCGACGAGAGTTTCTCCGTCATCGTCCATGACCCGCCCATCATGAGTCTGGCGGGCGACCTGTACTCAAGCGATATGTATGCCGAGCTGTACCGGATTCTCAAGCGAAGCGGCCGCCTCTTTCACTACATCGGCGACCCCGAGGGCAAGATGGGCGCGAATGTGACCCGTGGCGCGACCCGTCGCCTGCAAGCTGTGGGTTTCGCGCGCGTCGAGCGACGCTCCGAGGCCTTCGGCATCGTTGCCTACAAGGAACGATGAACCTGCTGCAACCCCTGGCCCTGCTGGGCCTGGCCGTCCTGCCCATCATTCTCATCCTGCACATGCTGCGGGCACGCCGCCGCCGGGTGGCGGTGTCCAGCGCGAGGCTGTGGCGTGACCTGCCGCCACCGACCCTCGGCGCGCGTCGTCGGCGCATCCCGTGGACCCTGGTGTTGCTGCTGCAACTCCTGGTGGCGACGCTGGTCGTCGTTGCCCTGGCCCGCCCGACCGTGACACGCTTTCTGTCGGGGCAACCTGTACATAGCATCATTGTTCTCGATACTACTACAAGTATGTTGACGCAGGAGGGCGGTGGGACGCGCTTTGACGCGGCTCGCTCCCAGGCGGCGCGCATCATCAGCGGTCTGGGTGGTGACGACCGCGTGACCCTGATCGCCATGAGCGCGGCCCCCCATGTCGTGGCCCAGGCCGCGGCGGCCGACAAGGCTGGCGTGGCGGCTGCCCTGGACCGCCTGACCCCTGGCGGCACGGGCACGGACCTGGCGACGGCCCTGTACCTGGCCGATGGCGTGGTCGACGCGAGCTATGATAACCAGATTATCGTTCTCAGTGACCGCGCCCTGGCCCCGGCCAGCCGCCGTGACCTGCCGACGCGCGTCGCCGCGCCCCTGGTCTGGCCCAGCCTCGGCCGCGACGCCGCTAATCAATCCCTGGAATCCGTATCCGCTCGCCGCCGCGCCGACGGCCGAACTGCCGTCTTTGCCCGCGCCGCCAACGCCTCGGCCACGCCGGTTGAACGCCGCCTGCAACTGCTGGCTGACGGGGATCGCCTGGCGGAGGTTCCGGTGCGCCTGGCAGCGGAGAGCGACTACGAACAGGTGTGGACCGTGCCAGCCGGCGTCAAGGCGGTCGAGGTGCGGCTCGTCGGCTCCGACGCGCTCGCCGCCGACGATAGGGCATTCCTGAGCCTGGAAGAGGGCCGCCGCCGCTCGGCGGTGGTCGTCGGCAACAACACCGACGCCCTGGCTCGCGCCCTGCGCGCCAACCCGACCCTGCGCGTGACCACGGTCGCGCCCGAAAACTACACTCCAACCCCCGATACGGAGTTGACCGTCTTCCAGGGCTACCTACCCGCGACTCTGCCACCCGGCGGCGTCATTATCGTCAGCCCGCCCGCGGATAGTATCTTCCGCGCGGGCGCGCCGCGCCAGAATCTGGCCGTCGAGCGCGGCGACGACCCGCTGGTCAGCGGCATCGACCTGGGGGCGGTGCGCTTCGACAACATCCCCAGGGTCACGCTGCCCGCCTGGGCGCAGCCTGTGGTCAGCGCCCGCGACCACCCGTTACTGGCGCGCGGCCAGAGCGGATCGAGCCGGGTCGTCGCACTGACCTTCGACCTGAAGCAGACCAACCTGACCGCCAAGCTGGCCTTCCCGGTCCTTCTGGCCCGCGCCGTGGCCGAGGTCACGCGCCCGCCACTACCGCCCGCTGTCCTGGCGGGTCAGCCGGTGCCCTTGTCGGCCGCGCCGGGCGCGGTCCTCAACGTCGCGCGCCAGACCGACAGCGGCGAGCAGCCCGTCGCGCTCGGCCAGAGTGGGACCCTGGACCGTACCGAGACGCCCGGTCTCTACACCGCCACTGAATCGCGCGGTGGCATTGTGACGTGGTCAGGTCGTTTCGCCGTCCACGCCGGCTCGGCCCTGGAGTCGGACGTGCGCCCCCAGCCTGTCCCGAACTTCCAGGCCGCGCCGCAGCCCGCGCTGGCGAGTCCCGCCGAGCCGAGCGGTCGCGAGTTGTGGATGCTGCTTGCTCTGGCCGCGCTCGTCGCCCTGGGCGTCGAGGCCGTGGTGGCGCGGCGGTAGCTCTTACCTGGCGTGCGGTCGCCCGGCTGCCGCGCTCCAAGAACACATAGGACGTTCATGACCGACCCAAGCTTCTATCTCTTGCATCGCCCCGATGTGCCGTGGCAGGACTATGGCGATGTTCTCGTGGCGGGCCTGACCGAGCGGCTACCACGCCGCGATGGTCAGCTGCAGCTTGAACGCGCCGGACCCTATGTACCCTCTATCACCGTGGCAGGCGACAACGTCGTCGTCACCGATGCCCTGCGTCGGCGCCTGGCGGAGTCGGGCCTGACGGGCTTTGCCTTCCGCCCGATTCACAAGGCGCGCATCGTCCACCTCGATTGGATCGGCTGGGACCGCGAGACGGAAATGCCGCAGGAACTGCCCGATTCTGGCGATCCCGACGACTACATTCTGCAACGTCCCCATGACCCGGCCCTGGCCGAGGCGATGGGCGAGTTGTGGGAGCTGGTGGCTGAGGAGGGCGGCGAGTTGGAGAAGGTTAGTGTCGGCCCGAATCCGTGGCAGGCGCGGCTGTACCTCAAGCTCGATAGCTGGGCTGGCCACGACTTCTTCCGACCGGTCGGCTATGGCTTCACCTATGTTAGCGAGCGCGCCCGCGCCTGGCTCGCCGACCAGCCCGACGCCTGGGTATCGCTGCGCCCGGCCCTGGCGCGCTAGCTAGAGCCGGATGTCGAGTTCGATCTCGTCCCGCAGGGGGATGCCATCGTTACCGAGGAGCGGAATTTCGGACTTGAGGCGGCGGGCGCGTGTCACGGCATCGGGGCGCAGGGCCGCCAGCCGGAAGCCGCGACGCTGGTAGAAGCGCAAGGCGTGGAGATTGTCGTTAGTTGTAACGAGGCGCAGGCGCGAACAGTTCGCCGCGCGGGCAGTGTCGATCACCGCTTGCAGCAGCGTCGAGCCGATGCCCTCACCCTCGCGCAGGCTGTCCAGGCTCATGACCTCGGCATCGTCGCCGTCGAGGCGGTACGTGATCAGGCCGACGACCGTCTCGCCGTCCAGCGCGACGAGACCCGGCAGAGTAGTCATGTCGACCAGCGTTTCGCGGACGACCATCAGCGTCGATCCCCAACGCTGGGCGACGAACGCGGCCAGCCAGACGCGGTCGGCATCCGTCAGAGGGCGGACTGCAAACGGGATCATAACGATTGCCTCTTTCCTGCGTGTCCTGTGCCCTTGTGATTCTGGCGCCAGACCCGTGGAGAATTGCATCATCAGTCGAGTAAGCATAACGCATCGCACCCGTGAGTCTAGTCGGAACAGCGCATGATTTTTCGTCAACCGCAGGCCCTGTGGCTACTGCTCATTCTGCTGCCCCTCTTCGCGGCGTGGCTCTGGCGGCGACGCTGGCCGTGGCCGGCTGCCTTGCTGCGCCTCGCCATCGTCGCCCTCATCGTTGTCGCGCTGGCCAATCCCGTGCTCAATCCGGCCCCGCCCGCAGAGCGCGCCGTCTTCCTCGTCGACCAGTCACTAAGCCTCGGCGTCGAGGGCCGCGCCGCCCTGCGCCGCTGGGTGTCCGACGCCCGCACCCAGAGCTTCGCGGGCGCGCCGGTCGTCACCTTCGGCGCACGCCCTGTGACCGAGGTCGCGTTTGACACGGCCCGCGACCCGGCGGCCGCGCCGGGCGCAGCGGGCACGGCCCAGGCGGCGGGAACCGACCTGGCCGCCGCCCTCGACTTTGGCCGCCAGTTGCTCGGCGGCAGGGGGCGGCTGGTGTTGCTGTCCGACGGCGTGCCCACCCGTGGCGACGCCGTGGCCGCTGCACAGCGTCTGGCCGACGCGGGCATCCGCCTCGATAGTGTCGTGCGCGCCGCTACGGTAGCCCAGGATGTGCGCATGGTTGGCCTGTCTACGCCGCCCACCCTGCGCGAGGGTGAGCAGTTCGAGGTGACGCTGACCGTCGACGCCCCCGACGCCGGCGCAGCGACTCTGAGCCTGTCGCGCGATGGTAGCCAGGTCGCCAACGAAGCCGTCAGCCTGCGCCAGGGCCGCAACACCTTTACCTTCCCCGGCCGCGCCGACACGCCGGGCTTCATCACCTTCCGCGCCGAGGTCAGCCGGGCGAACGACAGCGTCCCCCAGAATAACGCCCTCGAAGGCCTGTCGCGCGTGTACCCGCGCCCTAAGGCGCTCATCATCGAGGCCCAATCCGGCGCGTCCGATGACTTGCGCGCCGCTCTCGAAGCCTCTGGCGTTACGGCCGAGGTGCGCGGCCCCAAAGAGCTGCCGGGTCGCCTGTCGAGTCTGGCCGCCTACGATGCGGTCATCCTCCTCGATGTACCCGCCAACCCAACGGCCACCGAGCAGGTCGCGGAACGCAGCATCAACGGCGAGCAGATGCTGCTGCTTCAGGAGTACGTGCGCCAGATGGGGCGCGGCCTGGTCGTCATCGGGGGCCGCCATAGCTACGCCCTCGGTCAGTATAAGGGCACGCCCCTGGAGGCCACGCTGCCGGTCAAGATGGATCCGCTGCCGCGCAAGGAGCGGCCGCCCGTTGCGCTGCTCCTGATCATCGACCACAGTGGCAGCATGGGGACCGGGCCTGGCTCGCAGTTGAGCATGGCGAAGGAAGCGGCGATTCTGGCGGCCGAGAAGCTCGACAAAGGTGATCGTATCGGTGTACTCATCTTCGACACTGAGACGACCTGGACGCTGCCCTTCACCACCGTCGACGACGGCCTGGCTCGCCAGCGTATTCAGGACCGGATCGCCACGATCCCGACGGGCGGCGGGACGGAGATTCTGGGCGCGCTGAAGGTGGGCCTGCCGGAGCTTGCCAACGAGACTGTCGCCACCAGGCACGCCATCCTCCTGACTGATGGCCGCTCCTTCACCGGTCAGCCTTCCGACTACCTCGCCACGGTCGAGGATGCTCGCCGCGCCAACATCACCCTGTCCACGGTCGCCATTGGTGACGGCGCGGACGTGGACCTGTTGACGCAGCTGGCCCAGTGGGGCCAGGGCCGCTACTACTTTGCCGCCAAGCCGGCCGATATTCCGCGCATCTCCGTCGAGGAGAGCGCCATTGCCCGTGATGATCCTGTCCAGGAGGGTACGTACCGCGCCGAGCTGGCAGCCCCCCACGCCACGCTGCGTGGCCTGTCGCCCCGCGACCTGCCTGCCTTGCAGGGCTTTATCTCCGCCACGCCCAAGCCGGAGGCGGAGGTCGTGTTGCGCGCCCCGGAGGGTGACCCCCTCCTGAGCGCGTGGCAATACGGTCTGGGCCGCGTGGTGGCCTGGACGTCCGATAGTGGCAGCATTTGGGCCAGGGACTGGCCCGGCTGGAAGGACTACGGCCGCTTCTGGGCGCAGCTTCTCCGCTATACGCTGGCTGACCCATCGGCCGGCCCGGCCCGCATCGACCTCGTGCCCGGCGACCGCCCTGGCGAGGGCACGCTGGTCGTTGATGCCCTGGACGAGTCGGGCAACCCCATCGACCTGGCGGCGACAACTGTCACGGTCACGCCACCCCAGGGCGAGACCCGCACGGTGCGCCTGCGTCAGACCGCGCCTGGTCACTACGAGCAGGCCGTCAGCCTGCCTGTCGATGGCGCGTACCGATTCGAGGCGACCGTAGCGAAGGGTGACCAGCGCCTGACCAGTTCAGTCGGCTACGTCCAGCCTTACCCCGCCGAGTACGCGGCCCAGGGCGACGGCGCGGCTCTGCTGGCTTCGCTGGCGCAACGGACGGGCGGCCGCACCCTCAGCACGCCCGCCGATCTGCGCGGCGCGGACGCGCCCCCGCCCGCCCCCACTCACGCTCTGTGGCCGTGGCTGCTCGTTGCCGCCCTCGCCCTGTGGCCTATGGAAATCGCCGTGCGCCGCTGGGCGCGTGTCCGCGGCGCGGCCTGATTGGAGACTGTGCATGTCAACCCCGCCCATCACGGTGGAAGAGTTTCGCGCCACGGCCAGCGCTATCGAGCGTGAGGTCAGCCGTGTCATCGTCGGCCAGCAGCCCCTGATTCGCCAGCTCATGGTGACACTCCTGGGGGGGGGCCACGCCTTGTTGGAGGGCGCGCCCGGCCTCGGCAAGACCCTGCTGGTGCGCACCCTGGCCCAGGTTATCGACTGCTCGTTCAGCCGCGTCCAGTTCACCCCCGACCTGATGCCCGCCGACATCGTGGGCGGAACCATCCTGGTCCGCGACGATGCGGGCGAGCGCGCCTTTCGCTTCGAGCCGGGGCCGGTCTTTGCTAACTTGCTACTGGCCGACGAAATCAATCGCGCCCTGCCGCGCACCCAGTCGGCCCTGCTGGAGGCCATGCAGGAACGGCACGTGACCGTCGCCAAGACCACCCACGAGCTACCGCAGCCCTTCTTCGTCCTGGCGACCCAGAATCCGCTGGAGATGGAAGGTACGTATCCCCTGCCCGAGGCTCAACTCGACCGCTTCTTCTTCAAGATTGACGTACCCTATCCGAACCTCGAGGATCTGCTCGAAATCGCCGACCGGACCACGACGGCCCAGTCGATCATGCCGGTCATCGTCGCCCACGCCGACACGATCCGCGCCATGCAGCTGCTGGCACGCCAGGTCCCCATCGCGGGCCACGTCACCGAGTTCGCGGCCCGCGTGCTCATGGCGACCCACCCTGAGGATTCGGGCGCGCCTGACGTTACGCGCCGCTTCGTGCGCTATGGGGCCAGCCCACGCGGCCTGCAGGCCATGATTCTAGGGGCGAAGGTCGCGGCCCTGCTCGACGGTCGCTACAATGTCAGCTTCGACGACATCGCCGCCGCCGCCCCGCCTGCCCTGCGCCACCGCGTCATCCTCAACTTTGAAGGCCAGGCTGAGGGTATTGCCACCGACCGTATCGTGGAGGCTGCCCTCAAAGCCCAGACGGCGCGCGCCCGCTAGGAGCGAGGCTATGCGCCCTGTGCTGGCCGCTCTCCTGGTAGCGGCGGGTCTGTATGCGACGGCCGTTGCCGCCCACGCTCAGGGTGAAGGGTACGTCGTGCGCCCCGGTGACAGCGTGAGTCAGCTCGCCGCGCGCTGGGGCACGAGCGTCGAGGCCATTGCTCGCGCCAACAACCTTGCCAACCCCAACCTCATTCTGGTCGGCCAGCGTCTCATCGTTCCCAGCGTCGATGGGGGTGCATCGCCGGCTGCCTCGGCCGAGCCAACACCCTTGCCCACCCGCAACCCAACACTGCCCGCGCCCTTCGCCAGCGTGCGCCTGTCCCCGCAGCAGCCCATGCAGGGGCAGACGGTCAAGCTCGAAGTTGATCTTATCGAGCCGGCTCGGCTGACGGGACGGTTCCAGACCGAGACGCTGCGCTTTGCAGGCGACGGCCAGGGTGGACAATGGGCGCTCGTCGCCGTTGGCCCTCTCGCGGCTCTCGGCCAGCAGACCGTCTACGTCACGGCCACTACCGCATCCGGCATGGTCACGCCGTTGCGTCTGCCCCTCGTCGTCCGCGACGGCCACTACCCGGTAGAGGATTTCTACCTCGATGCGCAGACGAGCCAGCTCCTCGCTCCCGAGCTGGTCGAGGGTGAGGCCCAACGCCTCGAAGCCATGTTCAAGACCGGCGAGTCGCTGCCACTGTGGATGGGACCGTTCGTCGCACCGGCTGATGGCCCCATCACCGCGAACTTCGGCGCGCGGCGCCGCTACAATGGTGGCGCCGCGCGCTACCACGAGGGCATCGACTACGGCCTGGCCACGGGGACGCTCGTGCGGGCCGCCGCCCACGGCGTTGTCGCTCTGGCCGAGCCGCTCGCTGTGCGCGGTAACACCGTCTTCATCGACCACGGTATGGGCGTCTACAGCGGCTACTTTCACATGTCAGAGTTGCTGGTTGCACCGGGCCAGCGGGTCGAGCCGGGGCAGGTTATCGGGCGCGTTGGCAGTACGGGCCTGTCCACCGGCCCGCACCTGCACTGGGAGATTCGCCTCCACGGCATCAACGTCTCGCCCTGGGAATGGGCCGAGCGCGAGTTTCCATAGGTCACGCAATGGCTTGCCCGCGAGGCGCGGCGTTCGTATAATACGCTCTGGCCCGTCTGGGTCGATCCGCCACGGTGGAAGCCGAGTATGACCGCTACCCAACTCACAGCCTTGCCCGTTGGCCGCGCCGCCGACGTGGCCGCCGTGCGCCGCGCCCTCCAGCGCGGCGACCACTGTGCCATCGTCGGCATCAACAACATGGGCAAGACCGCCGTCCTGCGCGCGGTGGGCGACACGGGGCCGGGCCGCCTGGCCGTCTACGTCGACTGCAACCGGGTGCTGGAATGGACCGAGCTGGGTTTCTATGAAGTAGTTATACGCGCCGCCCTGGACGCGTTGCCGCCCGATAGCCCCGTCCGGTCCGAGGTGACCGAGGGCCACCGCACCCTCGTCGCGCCGACCACCATGATCGAGGACGCCTACGCCTTCGTGGCTGCCCTCGCCGCCATCATCCGCGTGTCGGGCCGCGTGGCTCTGCTCCTGGACGAGTTCGACACGCTGTTGCGGCGGCTGGATGCCCGCGTCTTTCTCAATCTGCGTGGCCTGGCGGACCAGTATGGCGTGGCGCTGACCTACGTCACGGCGACAACCCATCGCCCCTCCGCCATCCGCGCCGATGTGGAGCCATTCTACGAGCTGTTTGCCTATACCACCCGCTACCTGGCGCTCCTCGGTGTGGACGAGGCGCGGGCGCAGATGGCTGGTTATGCCGACGAGCGCGGTGTGAGCCTGGACGACGACGACTACGGCTTTGCCTACGGCCAGGTTGGCGGCCATCCCGGCCTGTTGCGGGCGACGGTGTATCTGTTGGGGGAACTGGCAGACGCGCGCGGCGTGACTGGCGACGAGCGGCGGCGGCTGGCCTCGGCGGCGCTCAATCATGCTCCGAATGTGCAGGCCGAGTGCGCGGGCATCTGGAATGAATTGCTCGACAGTGAGCGCGAGGCCCTGGCCGCCATTGTGGCCGGGCAGCCCGCGACTGAGCCGGCCAGCGGCTACCTTCTCGCCAAGCATGTAGTGCGCGCAGGTGAGCGGGGCCTGACGGTGTTCGCGCCGGTCTTCGCTGCCTTCGTTGCGCGCGAGCGCCGCATCGAGCCGCGGGGCGAGAGCCTGCGGGTCGACACCGAGCGCGGTGATGTTTTCGTGAACGGCGAACCTATCCCGCCGCTGACCGACCTGGAGTACCGTCTGCTGGCTCTGTTGAACGATCGCCGGGGCCAGATCGTGGACAAGTATCAGATTGTCGAGAAGGTGTGGGGGGAGTCGTATATCGACCAGGTAGATGATGACCGCATCGAGCGCCTCGTAGCCCGGGTGCGCGAGAAGGTCGAGCCAGACCCGCGCCAGCCGCGCTTCCTGACCACCGTCCGCGGGCGCGGCTACCGCCTCAAGGCAGAGTAGGGCAGACGCGCCAGTCTGCCCTACCCCATGTATCGCGCCCGTTGCTTGCGGCGAAGGGCCACCTCGGCCGCCTTGTCTATGGCCGCGCGAGCGGTGGTGTTGCTCTCCCTAGAATAGACGATTTACATAAATAGGCATCGCCTTGTGCCACCAGGGCCAGTCGTGGTTGACGTCATGACCCCAGACATCCAGCCAATGCGAGATACCCTTCGCGTTGAGCAGGTCCGACAGTTGATAGGTGCGGGACGGATCCTCGAACGCTCCCTGGCCGGTGAACAGGATGATGGAGCGGTCGCGGAGCCGCGATAGGTGATAATCGTCGTTGAGGTTCGGTAGATAGTCCACGGGGTTGTTGAAGTACAGGTTGTCGTCGTAGTAGCTGCCGAAGTAGCTGCGGATGTCGTATGAGCCACTGATGGCGATGAGGCCACGGAAGACGTCGCTATGCTTGAGGAAGGTGTTGGCCGAGGTGTAGCCACCCATGCTGATGCCGGTGATGACGGGCATGGCCCACGGGTCGCTACTATAGTTCCGAATCCAGGGCAGGACCTCCTGGATGATGTACTCGTCGTAGGCGGTCAAGAGCGCGGTGCGGATGTTGGGCGACTGGCCGTAGTCAAAGATGGAATACTTATTGACGCTGTTTACGGAATAGACCCGCATGCGCCCCGCGTCGATGAATGGGGCCAGGGTGTTGATCATGCCAAAGCGTTCGTATTCGAGGAAGTCGGCTGAGGCGGTGGGCAGCATGAGCAGGGGTGGCCCGGCCCAGCCGTACGCGACGATGGGCATGTCAATGCCGATGCGGGGCGAGTGCCAGTTGTCAATGCGACGGTCCATGTCCCCTCCTGATGGGGCGAGAGTGTGGGTAAGGATGGCGCTGGCGGCCATGTTGCGCTACGTGACCGTAACCGTAGAGGGCGCTCGACGTTATACTAGCCGTAGGCATTGGCATCGCGGGCGCAAGCGGGTACAATTATACCCTATTGTGCGCGGGACGCTAGGCCCGCCCGCTGAGAGTGCGCCCGCCGCCGCACGCTCGTAGCCACCCGACGGACGTCTTGGTGCTGTTCCCAGGCATCTCGTCCCACACGACGCAAGGCGACGGGAGAGAATGACACGACTATCCCCGCGACCGATCCGCTGGGCCGCGCTGCTTGGCGTGCTGTTCGCCCTCTGGTCTGCGACACTCGCCCACGCTGACGGCCCTCCCACCAAGCTCGGTATTGGTCTCTATCGCGAGAGTCACGCTGCTCGCGATGCCATTCTTGCCATGCAGCCGCCAGCCGTGCTGCTAATGGATCCGTCGGGTAAGTTGCCCGGCGAGATCAAGGCCAAGCTCCCCCGCACCCTCATCATCGGTCGCTACTCGATCGAGGAACCCATCACCGTCGACGGCGCGATGCGCTACGCCGATACCATCAATGCCAAGTTCAAGGATCTCAGAGGCGTGGTCGATGCCTGGACGTTCTACAATGAGCCGCAGGTCCAGGGGCCGGGGCAGGCCGCTGCTTTCGATGAGGCCCAGGCTATCTTCGCCCAGCGTATGCACCAATGGGGCTGGAAGGTAGTTGGCTTCAACTTCGGTGTCGGCGTGCTGGAACCGGGCGACTACCCGCGTCTCTTTGCTAAGAGCCTGCCCCTGGTCGACTATATCGGGGTCCATGCCTACGGCTCCGAGCGCGACTTCTTCATGAGCGGCCCCGATCGCGACTATTATGCCTTGCGCTATCGAAAGATTCGCGCGGCAACCCTGGCGGCGGGCGTTGACAAGCCTTTCCTGCTAACCGAGACGGGGACCTGGAATGGCTGGCAAGGCAAGGCTGGGGTCGATGATGTCGTGCGCGACTATCTGTGGCTCGAAGGCGAGATCGCCCGCGACCCTTACGTCCTGGCGCAGATTCCCTTTGCCCTCGACGGCTTCGAGTGGGATAGCTTCAAGCTGCTCGATACCTCGGCTATATGGCAGTTCGGCGCGCAGAACGCGGGCAAGTCGCCCGCCAGCTACGCAACACGCACCCCTACCCCGGCCGCGACGGCTACCCCGGCCGCCACACCCACCCTGCCCGCCCTGGAGGCGGCTCGCCCGTACACGGAGTGGCTACGCGAGGTCGCCAAGCTACCGCCGCCCCTGCGCGCCCAGGTCATACAAATGGCTGCGCAGGAACTGGGCGTCAGCCCGTTGACCATCTATGAGTGGCTGACGTGGCTCGAAGCGACAGGCGCGCTTGGCTCCCTGGTCGTGACGCCCACGCCGCAGCCGGCCAATCCCCAAGCGACGAGCGGCCCACCCGGCCAGGTCTACCTCCCCCACGTTCAGGTCGCTGCCGAAGCGGCGACACCGACGCTCACGCCAGGGGTCATACTGACGCCAGAAACCACTCCCACCCCGAGCGCGGCCAGCCTCTGGGAGAGAGTGCGCGGCGGCCGACCATAGACCTGCCACATACAGCAGTCGCTTGAGGGTTCGCTAACCCTGGGGCGATTGGGGTGAGTCCTGGCTTTCGCCTGGCATCGGTATCGCCCCCAGCTGCTGCAGCAGGCCCAGCCCATCCCACAGCGACCACTGCTCGGCGATTCTGTCGCCCTCGATGCGCGACAGGAACATATTCGTCACGTGGATTTCCTTGCCCGTGGGCGGGATGCCCATGAACTCCCCGCTGTGCCTGGCGCGATGGGTAATGCGGCATGCCGCCATGTCGCCTTCTACGATGAGATGGTCGATTCGCATGTGGTGATCGGTGAAGGCGTTGTGAAACATGGCGAGAGCCGCCTCGTGCTCGTCGTGCCCAACCAGCTTGCCCAACGTGGCGTCGTGGGAGACGCGGTGTGCGTGCGAGGTCGTCCGGAACGCCTGGGGATTGCGGGCATGCCACATCTCCTCGTTCTCCCGACGGATGATCGCGCGGACTTTCTCGTGATCCATGGGTCCTCCTTGGGATATAGTGGTGGTGGCAGACGTGCCTTATTGTACGCGGTAGCTAACCTTTATGCAACGTGCCCGCGCGCGTGGCGGTGCGTCGTCAGGCGGAGCCGCGCGCCAGGGCGACGGCCGCCCGGACGCCTGGCGCCACCTCCTCCGCGAATACCCTTATCTGACGCATATGGTCCCTGGCAGGCCAGAAGATAAAGGTGTCCATCCCCAACTCGACGGCGCAGCGTGTCAGTTCCTCGATCCAGTAGCTAACTGGCCCCACCAGAAACTGCTGGGGCGGCTCAGCCGTAATCTGCCCCATCACGTTGTACGCGCGCCGGATGTCCGCCGGCTGACGGCCGGCAGCCAGGGCGGCCTGGTTGATGCGCTGCTGCATCTCTGGCAAACGCTCCAGCGGCGTGTAGCTGGAGCTGGGTACCCATCCGTCTGCCAGCCGTCCCGTCAGCGCCAGCATCTTGGGGCCATACGAACCTAGCCAGATCCCCATGGGATGCGCCGGGCGCGGCCCAGGGTGCGCGCCGCGTACCTGGTAATACTGGCCGGTGAAGCGCACGGAGGGCGCGCCGCTCCAAAAGGCCCGGATGATCTGGATGGCCTCCTCCAACGCTCCGACGGCCTCAGCGCGGCTCCGTGATGGCCCACCCATGGCTGCGATACCCTCCCAGAAGGCGCCCGCGCCGAGGCCGAGTTCTACCCGTCCGCCACTCAACACATCCAGTGAGGCCGCGGCCTTGGCGAGCATGGCGGGTGGTCGCAGCGGCAGGTTGGCGACGTTGGGGAAGAACCGCACACGCTCCGTCGCCTGGGCGAGGGTCGCCATCAGCGTCCAGGTATCGAGGAACTTGGCGTTGTAAGGGTGATCCTGGATGCCGATGAACTCCAGGCCAGCCTCATCGATGGCCTGCGCCAGGCGGATTGGCCAGGTGGGATCGGCCGCGGTGGGATCCACATTCCCGCCGAACTCGATCGGCCGCCGCAGATCGTACATAACCATCTCCTTGCCGCAAGTCTACTGGGGCTTGTATGCCCGCACCTTGAGGCTGTACAGGCCGCCCAACTCACCGTCGTCGCTGTCGCTGGACCGCGCCAATGCCTCGACCCTCTCAAACCCCGCTGCCGCCATCTTCGCCAGGTATTCGCTCTCCGGCAGCGCACCGGCGATGCAGCCCGCCCATAGCTCCAGGTCGCGCTTCACATCGGCGGGCAGGTTGCCGGTCGTCACCATGTCCGATATCACCAGCCGACCGCCGGGGCGCAGCACACGCAGCGCCTCGCGAAACACGGCGTCCTTATCGGTCGATAGGTTGATAACGCAGTTCGAGATAATCAGGTCCACGCTGTCGGTGGCGACGGGCAGATCCTCGATGAAGCCCTGGCGAAACTCGACGTTGGCCACGGCCATGCGCGCGGCGGCGTCGCGCGCCCGCGTCAGCATAGCCGGCGTCATGTCGACACCGATGACGTGGCCGCTGGGGCCGACGTGGCGCGCCGTGATGAAACAGTCCAGCCCGCCGCCGCTGCCCAGGTCCAGCGCCGTCTCGCCCGGCTGAGGCTGGGCGAAGGCGATGGGGTTGCCGCAGCCGAGGCTGAACGTCGCCACCTCCTCGGCCAGCCCCGTCAATTCCTCGCTGCTGTAATACACTGTCCCCGACGTGGGGTCAGCGGGCGCGGCCTCACCGCAGCACGACGATGCGGATGGTCCACAGCAACTCCCGCTCGTGGTCGCGGCCGTCGCGTACCGCTCGCGTACCGCCGCGCGTACAGTGTCCGTATCCATCAAGTTCAAGTCTGACACACTATCCTCCTTGCATCTCACGCATGACTGGTCTGGGCGACAAACTCGCCCAGCCAGATATCGATCTCGTCCCGTACCCGTCGAAACACGGCCAGTCGCGCCTCCGTGGCGCCGACAGCCGCGGCGGGGTCCTCGAAGCTGTGATGCAGCCGCTCGCCCGCGCCGGGGAACACAGGGCACGCCTCGTTGGCGTTGTCGCAGACGGTGATGACATAGTCGAAGGGCTGATGGACGAACTCATGGATGCCCTTGCTGCGCGCCGTCGAGATGTCGATACCGCGCTCGGCCATGACTGCCACCGCCAGTGGGTTGAGGCCCTTCGGCTCCGTCCCCGCGCTGTAGACCTCGTACCCATCGCCGCCCCGCGCCCGCAGCAGCGCCTCCGCCATCTGTGACCGCGCCGAGTTCCCCGTGCACAGAATCAGCGCCCGTATTGGCCCATCAACCCTTGCCATGCTGTCTCCATTGTCTACTCCCCAATCTCCGATCTCAGTCTCCATCACCAGCGCCGACACTGGGCGCACCGACGTGAACTCCACCGACGCCAGCGCGGCGGTCGCTAGGGCCTCGCGCGCAACGGGGCGGAAGCCGAGGCGGGGAAGCATTCGCCAGCGGGGGCGGTGAGTAGATACACGCTCAGTGATGAGAGCCTTCACCCTGCGCAGGACGACATCCGAGCGAGGTTAGCAGCACTCGCCAGCCGCCTCAAGCTCTTGGGTCAATGCTGTCACCTGCTCGCGCAGCCAGCGCAGCGTATCCTCATTGAGGCAGTAGCAACGCGCTGGCCCATCGACCGTGCCCGCCACGATGCCCGCCTCGCGCAGCACCTTGAGATGCTCGCTGACCGTCGATTGCGCCAGATTGCTGAAGACCACCAGATCGCCGGTGATGCACTGGGGATGCTCGGCCATATAGCGCACCATTTGCATCCGCAGCGGGTTGCCCAGGGCGCGAAAGAGGGCGACCAGACGCTCGCCATCGTCGGGGAGGGGAACCGTCTTCATTGCCTGACTCCATCGTAAAAAACCGATTATCGTCATTTTACGATAGAAGCGTGTGGTTGTCAAGGGGGAGAAGGGGGCAATTGGGGGAATCTACAGAATCAGCATGGCGTCGCCGAAGCTGAAGAAGCGGTAGTCGCCCGCGATGGCGGCGTGGTAGGCGTCCCACATCAACTCGCGACCGGTGAAGGCCGCGACGAGCATCAGCAGCGTCGAGCGGGGCAGGTGAAAGTTAGTGATCATAGTGTCCACGGCGCGGAAGGTGAAGCCCGGCGTGATGAACAGCCGTGTCCAGCCGCTGTAGGCGGCGATAGGCGTGCGCGCGACGGGCGCGGTCAGCGCCGTGAAGTCGCGCGGCTGACCGGGGTCGATGTTGGCAGCGGCCAGCGCCGCCGACTCCAGCACTCGTACCGCCGTTGTGCCGACTGCCACCACTCGCCCACCGCCCGACCAGGTGGCGTTGATGCGCGCGGCGGTCGCTGCGCCCAACTCGGCCCACTCACTGTGCATCACGTGCTGGCGAGCGTCCTCGACCTCGACGGGGCGGAATGTGTCCAGGCCCACGTGCAGCGTCACGAAGGCGAAGTCGACGCCTTGCTCGGCTAGGCGCGCAATGAGGGGCGGCGTGAAGTGCAGGCCCGCCGTAGGCGCGGCCGCCGAGCCGACGACGCGGTTGTAGACTGTCTGGTAGCGTTCGGGGTCAGCCAGCTTCGCGTGGATATAGGGGGGCAGGGGCGTCTCGCCCAGACGGTCGAGGAGTGGCTCGATGGGCGCAGCGAAGCGCACCAGTCGCCCGCCTGCCTCGGTCTCGCCAACGATCTCGGCCGTCGCCGCGCCGTCGCCCAGGACAAGCTGCGTCCCCGGCCGCAGGCGGTGGCCGCGCGCCAGCGTCTCCCACGTCACGCCGTCCAGGGGCTTGAGGAGCAGAAGCTCCACCTGGCCGCCGCTGGCCTTGCGGGCGTGGAGGCGAGCCGGCCGCACGCGGCTGTCGTTGGCGACGAGCAGGTCGCCGGGCCGCAGGAAGGCGGGCAGGTCACGGAAGGTATGGTGGCTGAGCGCGCGGGTGGCGCGATCCACCACCAGCAGCCGTGACGAGTCGCGTGGCTCGATCGGCGTCTGGGCGATACGCTCGGTGGGCAGGTGGTAGTCGAAGTCGTGGGTGGCGAGGGGCGTAGTCATGGGTCAGCCATATGGATGATAGGGTGGTCCGCAATCCGAACGAAAAGCATAGTCGCTGCCTCGATTACGGTCAACTTCCTGTTGACAGGGTCGCGGCGGGTGTGATACAATCTCGGCAACACTCAGCAAGGAGGTGACGGCAATGCGCTACGGCTTCATCATCGGCCTGTTCGTTGTTCCGGCCGGCGGTTCCAAGTCCCATAGCTGTAGTGCGCCTGTTCACCATTAGGTTTTGACCTATCCACCGTGGGCGCGCTACCTGCCCACGGCGCTATCGTGCCTGTTGACCTCTTGGGTCTGCCGTGGGCCACCTGTCTGGCGCCACGGTATTTTTGTGCCCGCGCTCCGTAACATCGCTAACAACCAGCGCGAGCATATCGACACGCTCATGCTGGTCTCAGCATCGCTGTCCTGACTTAGGAGGACACACGCATGGTGCAAACACGACCGCTTTCTCTCAGCCAGGCCCTGCTGGCTGTCGAGCCGACCGGCCCCCTGGCCCTGGAGGTGCGGGAGGTCGTCAAGGGGTTCGACGGTCAGCGGACTGGTAGCTGGTGGCAGCGTGTGCGTGGCAAGGCCCCCGCTGCGGCAAGCCAGGTACGGGCTGTCGACCACGTCAGCTTCTCCGTCCGACGCGGCGAGATCTTCGGCATTCTTGGCCCCAACGGGTCGGGCAAGTCGACCCTGATTCGTCTCATCTCGACCCTGCTCATTCCCGACGCGGGTCAGATTACGGTCTTCGGTTACGATGTCGAGCGCGATGAGCTGCAGGTGAAGCGTATCATCAACCGCGTCTCCGTTGAGGCGGCCTTCTTCAAGAAGCTCAGCCCGATGGAGAACCTGCTGTACGCCGGCCGACTATACGGCCTGGATGGCGATACCATTCGCGAGCAGAGCGTCCAGATCCTGACACGGCTGGGGCTGGAGGGCAAGGCCCTCTACGCGCCGGTCGAGGAGATGTCGCGTGGTATGCAGCAGAAGGTTGCCATCGCGCGCGCGTTCCTGTCCTCGCCGACGCTACTGCTGCTGGACGAGCCAACGACTGGGCTGGACCCGCGCTCCAAGCGCGAGGTGCAGGCATTTGTCGAGGAATTGCGCGACAGCCACGACGCGACGGTCCTGCTGACCACTCACGACATGGATGAGGCCGAGGCGCTGTGCGAGCGCATCGCCATCATCGAGGGCGGCAAGATCGTGGCCCTCGATACCCCGGCCGGCCTGAAGGCCCTGGTGTCCCGCAACGGCCACGAGCCGACGCTGGAAGACGTCTTCATGGCTCTGACGGGCAAGACGCTGGACGACGACGAGGCGGTCGCCTGAGAGGGCGGCCGAGAAACGACCAACGAGGAGCCACGGATGAGCACCGTACTGACTGGCCTGGAGACCCTCACTCTGCGCGCCCCGACGCCGGATGACTTGCCGGCCGTCTACGAGTTGATTGTCGCCTGCGACATCGCCGACTCTGACACGGTGGATCTGAGCCTCGACGACCTGCGCGATGAGTGGGACGAGCTGGACCTGGCGCGCGATGCCTGGGTCTTGGTCGACTCCGACGGCCGGGCCGTCGGCTACGGCGCTCTCTTCCACAGGTATCACGTGCGCCTGCACGCCGACGGCTATGTCCACCCCGATGCGCGGGGCCAGGGTATCGGCACGCGGCTGCAGGAACTGATGGAGGCACGGGCCAGGGAACATGTCCCTCTCGCGCCGCCAGATGCCCGCGTCGTCCTGCGCAATTCGACCAACGCTGGCGATGCACAGTCGCGGCGACTGCTAGAAGGTCGCGGCTATCAGCCTGTGCGCTACTTCTGGCGCATGGACATCGACCTGACCGCGCCGCCGCCCGCGCCAGTGTGGCCGGCGGGCATCACGCTCCGCAACCTGGTGGTCGGGCAGAACGAGTTGGCCCTCTATACCGCCCTCACCGAGGCCTTCCGCGATCATTGGGGTCATCTGCCCGAGACGTTCGACAGCTGGCGGAAGCGCATCATCGACAAGCCTGACTTCGACCCCGGCCTGTCGTTCGTTGCCTTCGATGGCGACGAGGTGGCGGGCGCTGTGCGCGGCGGCTACCGAATGGAAGACGGCTGGGTGCAGACGTTGGGCGTGCGTCGTCCCTGGCGGCGGCGCGGCCTGGGTGAGGCCTTGCTGTTGCAGTCCTTTGGTGAGTTCTACCGTCGCGGCACACGCCGGGTTGGCCTGGGCGTCGACGCGGCCAGTCCTACCGGGGCGACGCGCCTCTATGAGCGCGCCGGGATGCGTGTCAGCCGCGAGTTCGCCGTCTACGAGATTGAGTTGCGGCCGGGCCGCGACCTGGAGGCTATGAGCGAACTATGACCCTAAACTCTGTCACGACTGAGGTACGCGCCTCATACGCATTTGTCGAACGCAACTTCAACCTGGTCAGGCGCTATTGGGGCTGGGAAGCCGTGTGGATCATGTACGGCATTGCCAACGCCCTGGCGGTGACCTACATTGGCGCGGGTATGGGCGCCCTCACCGGCCAGACCGTGGACACCGATTTCCTGGTCATGTACCTGCTGATCGGTACGGTGGTGTGGCGCTACCTGTCCATCGTCTTCGACTCGCTGAGCGAGATGATCATGTGGGAGCGTTGGGAGGGGACCATTGAGTACACGTTCATGGCTCCCGTCAGCCGCCTGACCCACATGGTCGGCCAGACCATCTTTTCGGTGGTGTACGGTCTGATGCAGGCGGGGCTGATTCTGCTGGCGGTGGCCCTGTTCTTCCACATCGACCTGACGCACGCCAACTTCTATGGCGCAACAGCGGTGCTGATGGCGGGTAGTCTGTCCTTCATCGGCGTCGGCATCATCGCCGCTGTCTTGCCCATGCTCTACCCGGAGCGCGGCGCGCAGATGACTAACTTTGCCCAGGCCGTATTCCTGCTGGCGTCGGGTATCTACTATCCTATCACGGTGCTGCCGGAGTGGATGCAGACGATCGCGCGCCTGTCGCCCGCGACCTATGCGTTGATTGGCATACGGGCTGCCCTGCTGGAAGGCGCATCGCTGGCGACCTTGACGCCTATCATCCTGTTGCTCATTGTGGTCGGGGTGGTCACCATCCCCGTCGGTGTGTTCATCTTCGGCTGGGGCGAGCGCTACGCCAAGCGCACCGGCAAGTTGAAGCGTAACGGCTAACGTTGGGGCAGGCCCCCGTGCCTGCCCTGGTGACCAGGAGAATGGCACGCGGACGAACACGGACGAGACGGATAGCCGAGAAGAGGAGAGAGCCCTATGTTGTCTATCGAGACCTTTGACCCTAACCTGGCCAGCGACGACGACTGGCTGGCCTTGAATACCTTCCACAACGCCTTGCGCGCCGAGGAGTGGCCGAACGACTTGCCGCTCCCCGCCGAGAAGACTCGCCTCGATATGACAGTCCGACCGCCACAGGACCGTAGCTACGTCTGGATCGCGCGTGAGGGCGACGGGCGCATCATCGGCTGGGCGGGGCTATGGATGGAGGAGGCGGAGACCAATCAGCACCTGGGTTGGACCACGGTGGGCATCTTGCCCGCCTGCCGGCGGCGTGGGATTGCCTCGCGTCTGCTGGCCGAGGTGGCGCCCGTCGCGCGCCAGCACGGGCGAACGATGCTGATGGGCGACACCGACGCCGACATACCGGCCGGCGCCGCGTTTGCCGAGGCGCTGGGCGCAACGCCAGGCCTGGCGACGAAGACGAATCAGTTGAACATCGCCGAGGTAGACCGGGCGATGCTACGGCAGTGGATTCAGCGCGCCCACGAGCGCGCCGAGGGTTTCAGCCTGGGTGTGTGGGAGGGTGCGGCTCCCGACGAGGACATCGACAACTTTGCCTATCTGCTGGAGTGGTCGTCCAACGACGAACCGCGCGGCGACCTGGCGATCGAGCACGAGACGTTCACCGTGCAGCAGATGCGCGACTGGGAAGCCGCACTCCGCGCGCGGCGCTTCGAGCAGTGGATCGCCTGGGTTCGCGACGAGGCGACCGGCCGCCTGGCGGGCTACAGCACGGTACGCTGGAACCCCTTTGAGCCGGACCGCCTGTGGCAGGCGGGCACAGGGGTGCTGCGCGAGTATCGTAACAAGGGCCTGGGCCGCTGGCTCAAGGCGGCTATGCTGGAGAAGGTGCTGCGCGAGCGGCCAAGCGTGCGGGTCATCCGCACCGGCAACGCCGACACCAACGCGCCGATGCTAAAGATCAACCACGAGCTGGGCTTCAAGCCGGCCAAGAGCTGGATGCTGTATCAGATCACCATCGATGACCTGGAGAAGACCCTGAGCGCGCACGTACACGCCACGCTGGTGATGGTGTAGGAAGGACACGACCATGCAGATCCGAGACTTCGATCCCAAGGGCGCGGGCGACGACGAGATTCGCGCCATCCATGCCTTGCAGAGTCGCCTGCACGCCGAGACCTGGCCCGAGGACAATCCGCTGCCCGTGGAGGACACTCTGAGCTGGCTGCGTCACATGCCGGCGATGATCGACTTCCGCGGCTGGGCCGTGTGGGACGACGCTGGCGAGAGCGTCATCGCCCGCGCCGACTTTGAGACGTGGCGCACCGACGAGAACCAGCATCTGGGCGAGTTCTCCATCGGCGTCCTGCCGGCGAGTCGCCGGCAGGGACTCGCAACGCAGCTACTTGGCCCGATCGTCGACGAGGCGAAGGCCCGCAAGCGCCGCCTGCTCCACACTTGGGCCGATGCGGAGAACGAGGGGGCGACCGGCTTTCTCACCTGGCTGGGGGCGCGGCCCGGCCTGACGATGACGAACAACCAGCTCGTCCTGGCCGAGGTTGACCGCGTGTTGATGCGCCAGTGGATCGAGCGCGGCGAGGCGAAGGCGCAGGGCTTTCGGCTGGAGCTCATCGACGGCCCGTACCCTGAGGCCGATATTCAGGCCATCTCGGACCTGTTCCGCGTGATGAACGACGCGCCGCGTGGCAGCCTGGACGTCGAGGACGAGGAGTACAAGGTCGAGCACATACGCCAGTGGGAAGGGACCATGATCAAGCGCGGCCTGGAACGCTGGCGCATGCAGGCGCGTCACATCGAGAGCGGCGAGCTGGCCGGCTTCACCGAGGTCGTGTGGAACCCGTACCGCCCCGACATCCTCCAGCAGTGGGGTACGGGCGTCAAGCCCACGTTCCGCGGCCTGGGCCTGGGTCGCTGGCTGAAGGCAGCTATGTTGGAGCAGGTGCTGCGCGAGCGTCCTAGCGTGCGCGTCATCCGCACCGGCAACGCCACCAGCAACGGGCCGATGCTGAAGATTAACTTCGACATGGGCTTCAAGCCCTACAAGGCCTTCCAGGTCTGGGAGGTCGAGACCGAGCAGGTGGCCCGTGTCCTGACCGAGAAGGAGGCCGTGCCCGCCCTTGCCTGGTAAGGCGGGCTTTCCATAGGGGAGGGGGAACGGTCGCGTTCCCCCTCCCCCAGGAGTTTATACCATGTATCTGCGCCCCTTCGACTTGAAGACCGCGACGATGAAGGATTGGGAAGCCCTGCACCGCTTCGACGCCACCATTCACGCCGAGTTCTGGGGCGACCGCCCGCATCCGCCTTTCGAGCAGTTCGTGCGTGACACCCGTCACGAAGCGCCTTTGTGGGAGACCCGCCGCTATGCCATGTGGAACGGTCAGGGCGATATCGTTGGCCTGGCCGCCATGTGGATCAGCCGCACGGGCCGCAACAAGCATCTGATGGAAGCCACCATCGACGTGCTGCCGGAGTGGCGGCGGCAGGGTATCGCCCGCTGGTTGCTGGCCCCCATCGTTACCGTGGCCTGCCGCCACGGCATCCGCCTGCTGAAGGGCGTCACGAGCAGCGCGTCGCCGGCCGGCGAGGCGTTCATGCGCCGGCTGGGCGGCAAACCGGCCATGACCACATCGACCAACGTTCTGGCCATCGCCGACGTCGATCGCGCCCTGCTGCGCCGCTGGATCGAGACGGGCGAGACAAGCGCGGCCGACTTCGCCCTCGAAGAGTTGGTTGGCCCGTACCCCGACGACTGGCTGGGCAGCATCTCGGCTCTGTACGACGCGGCCAACGACGCCCCGCGCGGTGACCTGGACGCCGAGGACGAGCGACGCTCGCCGGAGTTGCTGCGCGAGATGGAGGCGGTCTCTCTGGCGCGGGGCGACGAGCGCTGGACGATGATCGCGCGCCATCGGCCGACTGGTGAGATCGCCGGGTTCACGGAGACGCACTGGAACGCGGTCCAGCCGGAGGGCGTGAGCCAGGCGTGGACCGTTGTCCTACCGCGCTACCGAGGCCACGGCCTGGGCCGCTGGCTGAAGGCGGCCATGCTGGAGAAGGTGTTGCGCCAGCGCCTAACGGTGCAGTGGATCAGCACCGGCAACGCTGACAGTAACGCGCCCATGCTGCGCATCAACTACGAGTTGGGCTTCAAGCCGTATCGGTCCTGGATATTCTGGCAGCTTGAGGTAGGGCAGGCGCAGGCCTACCTGGCCGAGAAGGCGGCCGAGCCGCTGGCCCTCGAAGCGCCCGACTCCGTCCCCGCCTAGCCCGCACAGGAGTTGCGATGCACATCAAATCTTTTGATCCGCAGACGGCGAGCGACACCGAGTGGAGCGCGCTGAACGTCTTCGACAATCGGAACGAGGCTGAGTTGTGGCCCGATGACCCGCCGGTGTCTGTGACCCGCACCCGTCGCCGCGCGCTGCGCCCCGAGTTTCTGGTGCAGGAGTATTGGGCGGCGTGGAACGAGGGTGAGACGGAGGTCATGGGCCTGGCGGATGCTCGCTACTGGCTTGCCGAGCACAACCAGCATCTGGTCATGTTTTCCCTGGCTGTCTTGCCCGCGTTTCGCTGCCAGGGTATTGGTCGCCAGTTCCTGGCCTGCATCGTGGACTTTGCACGCCGCGCCGGTCGCACCGACTTGCTGGACTGGGCCGCGACAGGGGCGGCGGGCGCGACGGGCTTCGCCCGCGCCGTGGGCGCGAAGGAAGGTATTCTCTCCAGCACCAACCAGCTCGACCTGCGCGACCTGGACCCGGCGTTGATGCGGGCGTGGCTGGCCCGCGCGCCAGAGCGGGCGTCGGGCTTCGAACTCCGCTACTGGGATGATGGCTACCCCGAAGAGGCCTACGCCGAGATGGTCCACGTGCTGGACGCCATGAACGACGCGCCCCGCGATGAGATCTTCGAGGATGAGAAGTGGAACGAGGCGCAGTTGCGCGCTTACGACACGCTGATTAAGAGCCAGGGCACGCTACGCTGGACGGCCTATGTTCGCGAGAAGAGCAGCGGCCGCATTGCCGGCTACTCCGAGGTGTTCTGGAATGCGGATCGCCCAACCATCCTGCATCAAGGCGATACCGGCGTGCTGCCCGCCTACCGTAATCGCGGCCTGGGCCGCTGGCTGAAGGCGGCCATGATTCTGCGCATCCTGGCTGAGCGGCCTGACGTGCGGTTTGTCCGCACCGGCAACGCCGATTCCAACGTGCCGATGTTGGGTATCAACTATACGATGGGCTTCCAGCCCTATCGGTCGTGGACGGGCTGGCAGTTGACCGTTGACCAGGCCGAACAATACCTTCTGTCGCGGGGTGTCAGCGTGGATGCGCTCGCACCCCTGGAGGCGTGATGCGCATCCTGCCCTTCGACCCCATCACGGCGAGCGCCCACGAATGGGAAGCTGCCTTCGCGCTGGAGCGGCAGAACGCGGCCGAGTTCAACCCCGATGATACCCCACTGACCCTGGAGCAGCTTCGCGACCGCTGGCTCAACGAGCCGTCCTTTACTCGCATCCAGCGCTGGCTGGCCTGGGATGACGGGGGCGAGACGGTCTGGGCGCGCGCCCTTCTGAGACACCACACCACCGCCGAGAATCAGCACCTCGCCGACATGTGGGTCTACGTCGCGCCGGAGTGGCGGCGGCAAGGCCTCGGCGGTGCGATGCTGCAACCCATCGTCGACGGCGCGCAGGCCGCCGACCGCGGCCTGCTGCGAACCTGGACCCAGAGCATCGCGCCAGCCGGCGAGGCCTTCATGCGCGTCCTCGGCGCGCACAAGGCGCTGGAGACCTCGGAGAACGTGTTGGACATGGCCGACCTGGACCTGGACCTGATGCGCAAATGGGTCCAGCGCGCCCAGGAGCGAGCAGCGGGCTACCGGCTGGAGTTTGTCGAGGGCTGGTTCCCTGAGGCGGACCTGCCCGACATCGCCGCTGTCGTCGGCTCCCTCAACGATGCGCCACGCGGCGAGTTGCAGGTGGAGGACGATGTTCACACGGCGGACACCGTGCGCGCCTGGGAAGCGTCGATTCTGGGGCGGGGTGACAACATCTGGAGCGTGTTCGCCCGCGAGCCGCAGGTGGGGCGCGTCGTGGGTTGGACGGAGGTTGTCATCGACCCCCACAACCCCCATCGCCTCTACCAGGGCGGGACCGGTGTGCTGCGCGCGCATCGTAACCTGGGGTTGGGTCGCTGGCTGAAGGCGGCCATGGCCCTCAAGGTGGCAGAGCAGTTGCCCCAGGTCAGGTCGATTCGCACCGGCAACGCCGACGCCAACGCGCCCATGCTCAGCATCAACACCCGGATGGGCTTCCGCCCCGCCATCGCCGAGGCCGTCTGGCAGCTCGACCGCGAGCAGGCGCGAGCTTATCTGGCCTCGGCTCGAATGGCCTAGCGAGTCACTTACCAGACAGACAGTGACGGTGGGCGGGGAACTGTCAGGGTTCTTTCAAAGTCGTAGACGGTGCAGAGAGTTCGCCGTGAAACAGGGGCATTCATAGCCGTAGTGGGACGGCAGGAGCTTCCATACGTACTCGACGGATCTGCGCTTCGGCTACTGCGGGGTGCTGACGAGCACGCTAGCCCGACTTTGAAAGAACCCTGGGGAACTGTGGCCTTTCTTGTGCTTCTTGGAAATCTGGTGCAATATGAACTTGACTCGGCGCGTTCGTACCTCAATCGATATTGAGGTGGGGGTTGACGTGCTTTGGAGGTAGGAGATGTTGACGCGACTCAGGGTGAGCGGGTTTAAGAACCTAGTGGATGTTGACGTGCGCTTCGGCCCCTTCACTTGCATTGCTGGCGCAAATGGTGTCGGCAAATCCAACCTGTTTGACGCTATCATGTTTCTTAGCGCTCTGGCGGATCGACCATTCCTTGATGCCGCACTCTCAGTGCGAGCCGAGGGTGGGAGATATGGTGATGTCCGGAGCCTCTTCACCCGGATCGGAGATCAGTACGTCAACGAGATGTCGTTCGAGGCGGAAATGATCGTGCCTGCAAAGGGATTTGACGATCTTTCCCAGCTAGCCAGGGCAAGCACAACCTTTCTCAAGTATTCCCTTACCCTCCGCTATAGACAAGACGACGAGTTGAGACCGATCGAAGCACTAGAGTTAGCACGTGAAGACCTCGGCTACATCAGCATGGGGGAAGCAACAAAGCACCTTCTGTTCAAACCTAGCACGGCCTGGCGCAAGGGAGCCCTGATTGGGCGACGCACATCCCCCTTCATCTCTACCTCAGACCGCGAGCCGCACAATATTGAAGTTCATCAGGAAGGTAGACAAGGGCGAAATCGTCGGCTACTCGCCAAGACGCTCCCGCGAACAGTTCTTTCTACTACGAACGCTGCAGAAAACCCTACTGCGCTACTCGCACGGCGGGAGCTTCAGTCATGGCGCTTGTTGCAACTCGAACCATCAGCTCTCCGCACTCCCGATGAGCTACGCAATCCACCAGGACTAGGCACCGATGGGTCCCACCTTCCTGCTACAGTCTATCATCTTGCTCGTGCCTCTACGGCAGTCACGGAAGCAGATGCCGATGTATCGACTCTTGACATGTATGGTCAGCTAGCCAATCGTCTCGCCGACCTTATCGACGATGTAAGGGAAGTCTGGGTAGATCGAGATGAACAACGTCGCCTACTTACGCTCTATCTACGCGATCGAGATGCCACTGCTCATCCTGCACGAGCCTTATCTGATGGGACACTGCGCTTCTTAGCCTTAGCCGTGTTGGAACTCGACCCAGCAGCACGTGGGGTCCTCTGTCTAGAAGAACCTGAGAACGGCATTCACCCAGCACGCATTGCTGCCATGCTTCGCCTGCTACAGGATATAGCTACTGACATCAGCAGACCGGTAGGTTCCGACAACCCTCTTCGCCAGGTCATTATTAACACGCACTCGCCCGCGGTCGTTAGCCAGATTCCTGACGATAGCCTTCTCCTAGCGGAACTGAGGGAAGTGATTATGCACGGCCAGCGCTTCAAAGGAGTCCACTTCAGCCATCTCAAGGGAACCTGGCGTGATACCGGAGATGATGCCGACGTGGTGGCTCGCGGAAGACTACTCGATTACCTGAACCCGGTGGAGGACTCTGGCTCGTTCACGCAAGCAGGTTATGGCCGCACACCGGCACGCGGGTACCATGTGCCTCGCGGCCGCCGTATTGTGGATCGAGAAGATCTGCAACCCTATCTGCTCAATCTTCCCAGAATCGCGGAATGAGCATGCTTCGCTATTCGCTCGTGTCAGATGGTCCCTCAGATCGGGTCTTGGTGCCACTTTTGACCTGGCTCCTGAGAGATATAGGTGTGAATATATCCATTCAGGCTCAGCATGCCGACATGAGGCATCTTCCTCGCCCTCCCCGCTCATTGTCTGATCGTATCGCTACCGCTGTCGATCTATATCCATGCGATCTTCTGTTCGTGCACCGCGATGCGGAACGGGAGGATCTGGAGCATCGCCGTATTGAGATACGGGCAGCGGTAGCTGAAGCACGTCGCCAAGGTGCAATTTCCTCCGTGGTCTGCGTCATTCCTGTGCGAATGCAGGAAGCATGGCTTCTGATCGACGAGGAGGCAATTCGCCATGCTGCCGGCAATCGGTATGGCAGGATGCCCCTCAATATGCCACGGATTAGCGGCCTTGAGACCATTCCTGACCCGAAGGCGGAGTTGTACTCGTTGCTCCGGCAGGCGAGTGGTCTGCAAGGTAGAAGGCTGGACTCGTTCCGAGTGTCGGCCAGTGCTTATCGCGTAGCGGACGGGATCACTGACTACGCTCCACTGCGCTCGCTGACGGCCTTTCGAGAGCTTGAAGAGGAACTGAGAACAACCCTGGGAGAATTGGGACTTGTTGGGCTGGCTCATTAATGGAGGAGATCAAGCGTCCTAATTGGCGTCATGTCAGATCAAGTGGGCGTGATTGACGAGATAGCTCTCATCGAAGAACTGGCCGCCAACGCCTGGCCCGCCGAGATCAATCAGGCGCTGGACGGCTGGCGGTTGCGCTTCAACGTGGGCGTCACGTCGCGGGCTAACTCGGTGTGGGCCAACGCCGACGGCGGACGCGTGCCGCTGGCCGAGCGGCTCGACCTGGTGGAGGACTTCTATACGCGCCACGGCATCCCGCCGTGTTATCAAGTCACGCCCGCCGCTCAGCCGGCCGACCTGGACGCCGTGCTGGCCGACCGTGGCTACACCACTCACTCGTTCACGCTGGTTGAGGCGGCGGCGTTGGCCCCGGTCGCGGCTGCGAGCCTGCCCCGCGCGGATGTGCGCGTCGATCTCGCCGACAGGCTCAGCGACGACTGGCTGGCGGTGTATCAGGCCGTGGAGGCTGGCAGCGATCACGCGCTCGCCGCCCGGCAAGGCATCTTGCGCCGCATCGGGCCGCGCGCTGGCTACGCCCTGGCGCGGCTGGATGGCATCGCCGTAGGTGTGGCCCTGGGTGTCGTGGAGCGCGGCTGGCTGGGCGTCTTCTGCATGGGAACTCTCGCGGCCGCCCGGCGGCGAGGTGTGGGCGCGTCGGTCTTGGGCGCACTGGCTGCCTGGGCGCTTGGGGAGGGCGCGACCCAGGCCTACCTTCAGGTGGTGGCCGCCAACGCGGTGGCCCGCGCGCTGTACGAGTCCGTCGGCTTCGCGCCGCTGTACGAGTATCACTATCGCCAGCGGCGCGCGCGCTCGCCTTGACATGCCTGTGCCACTCTGGTACAATCCTGTCTAGACAGGTGTGCAAGGGGGCAAGCCATGTTGGACAAGACTGGGGCCGTGCCTATCTACTCGCAGGTCAAGGAATTTGTCCGCGAGAAGATCGAGGCCGGGGTGTGGCCGCCGGGGACTCTTATCCCCTCCGAGCGCGACTTCTGCGAACAGTTCAGCATCAGCCGCATGACCGTGCGCCAGGCGCTAGGTGAGCTGGTGAGTGAGGGATTGGTGGTGCGGGAGAAGGGCAAGGGCACATTTGTCGCCTTGCCCCGCCTGCGCCAGCGTCTGACACGCCTCAGCGGCTTCTCCGACGACATGCACGCCCGTGGCAAGCAGCCCGGCGCCCGTCTCCTCTCCATCCGCCGCGTGCCCGCCAAACCTTCCGCCGCCCGCGCCCTGGGCATATTGCCCCACGAAGATATCGTGGTCATTGAGCGCCTCCGCCTGGCCGACAGTGAGCCACTGGCTGTCGAGGCCAGTCATCTGCACTTCGTCGGCATGGAAGGCCTGATGGGGCGCGACCATATCGCCTCCCTCTACCAGGTCCTGAGTGACGAGTTCGGTGTCCAGCCGACCCGCGCCGAGCAGGAGATCGAGGCCTCAGGGGCCACGGCGCGGGAGGAGGATCTGCTACGCCTGGAACGTGGCGCACCGGTCCTCCGCACGCGGCGAACCACCTACGATGCCCACGGCCGCTCCTTCGAGTACGCCGAGGCGGTCTACCGGGGCGACCGCTATACCTTCTTCGCCGAGCTGTCGAATGTCTGAGCCGCTGCAACATCCAATCCCTCGGCTGGCCGATCTAAGCCTCGAGCAGAAGGTAGGCCAGGTCATCATGGGCGGCTTTGCGGACCCCGTCGCCGATAGTGCGACGCTGGCCGCTGTCGCTGATGGTAGCCTGGGCAATGTCATCCTGTTCGCCCGCAATTGCCCCGACGCCGAGACTGTGGCAAGCCTGACGCGCGCGCTGCAAGGCGCCGCGCCCATCCCCTTACTCATCGCCGCCGACCAGGAAGGCGGCCTCGTCACGCGGCTCAATGTTGGCGCGACCCTCACGCCGGGCGCGATGGCGCTCGGCGCGACGGGCGACACGGCGCTGGCCGAGCAGGTAGCCGCGATGATGGCCGACGAGTTGCGCGGCGTCGGCATCAACGCCTGCCTCGCCCCGGTCGCCGATGTGAACGCCAACCCGGCGAACCCGGTCATTGGCGTGCGCTCCTTCGGCGAGGACCCGGACCAGGTGGCGCGCTTCGTGGCAGCGACGACGCGAGGGCTGCAACACCAGGGTGTCGCCGCCTGCGCCAAGCATTTCCCTGGCCACGGCGACACGGGCGTCGACTCGCACCTGGCGCTGCCGCGCATCGACCGCAGCCTGGACGACCTGGAGCGCGTGGACCTGGTTCCCTTCCGGGCGGCCATTGCCGCAGGTGTGCGCCTGGTGATGACGACGCACATCCAGTTCCCCGCCCTCGACCCTGACCGCCCCTCAACATTGAGTCGCGCCATCCTGACGGGCTTGCTGCGCGAGCGGCTTGGCTTCCAGGGCGTGGTGATTACCGACTCGATGGAGATGCGGGGCATTACCCAGGATCGCACCCCGGCCGAGGCGTGCCTGGCGGCCTTTGCCGCCGGGGCTGACATCGTGTGTCCGTCCCACGAGCGCACGGACCAGGCGGGGGCATACGCGCTCATCCTGGCGGCAGTTCGGGAGGGGCGCGTGCCCCTGGCGCGGCTGGACGAGGCCGTGGCGCGGGTGCTGGCCCTCAAGCAGTGGCTGCTCAGCCAGGGCAGCCTGCGCGCGGATGCGGCCGCCTTTGCCCGCCTGGACACACCGGGCCATCACGAGGTGGCCGCCATCGCAGCCGGGCGAGCCATTACCCTGGTACGACACGAGGGGCCGTGGCCGCCATCGCTAGCGGGTCGGGTCGCCGTTGTCGAGTTCGGGCAGCCACGCTTCACGGGAGCCGAAGAGGGCCAGGGGCGATTGGGCGCGCTGGCCTGGCGGCTGGCGGCGGCCCTGGGACAGCGCGCCGAGGTTCGTTCTGTCGTGGCCGGGGTGACGCCTGGCGAGGAGGAAGCTGCACTGTGCCTGGCGGCGGCCCAGGCGGCGGATTCGCTGGTGGTCGGCACGCGCAGCGCGACGCTGTATGCGGCCCAGGCTGAAGTGGTGAAGCAGCTTCTGGCTGTTGGAAAGCCTACGGTCGTCATCGCGCTACGGACACCCTATGACCTGGCCGCTTTCCCCGAGGCGGCTACCTATCTGGCAACCTACGGCGACGCCATGCCGTCGCTGGCGGCGGTCGCCGCGGCCCTGGTGGGTACGGAGATGCCGCCCGGCGCGTTGCCGGTCACCATCCCCGGCCTGTACCCGCGTGGCTTTTCTATCCATCACCATCAAGTATCATCGAGCGATGAGGAGCTACGTCGATTATGACTGTATCAACCATGACCAGGGTGATGAGCGGCCTGGACACACTGCTGGACGCCCGCCTTGACTTGCTGCGGGGCATGCGCGTCGGCCTCATCAGCAACCCGACGGGGGTGACGGCGGATGTCCGCCCTAATCTGGACGCGCTACGCGAGGCAGGCGTCAATCTCGTCGCCCTGTACGGGCCTGAGCACGGCTTCGCCTCCCACGTGCAGGACGGCCTGGAAGTGGGGCACGCCACCGACGAGCGTAGCGGGCTGCCGGTCTATAGCCTGTACGGTGAGGCGCGCAAGCCAACGCCGGGGATGTTGCAGGGCGTCGATGTCCTGGTGTTTGACATTCAGGATGCCGGGGTGCGCTTCTACACGTATCTGTGGACGATGGCGCTGTGCATGCAGGCAGCGGCGGAGAACAATGTACGCTTCGTCGTCCTCGACCGCCCGAACCCCATCACGGGCGCGCGCACGGAGGGGCCGGTGCTGGAGCCGGGTCACGAGTCCTACGTGGGTATGTACCCTGTGGCGCTGCGCCTGGGCCTGACGGTGGGCGAGCTGGCCCGGCTGGTCAACGACCACTTTGGCGTGGGAGCAGACCTGACGGTGGTTCCGCTAGAGGGCTGGCGGCGCGAAATGTGGTATGATGAGACAGGGCTGCCGTGGGTCGCCCCGTCGCCCAACCTGCCGTCCCTGGACACGGCCGTTGTCTACCCAGGCACGTGCCTCGTCGAGGGTACCAACCTGTCGGAGGGGCGCGGCACGACGCGGCCCTTCGAGCTGATCGGCGCGCCCTGGCTCGACGGCTTTGCCCTGGCCGAGGCGCTGAACGACCTCGACCTGGCGGGCGTGCGCTTCCGGCCGACGGCCTTCATCCCGACGTTTAGTAAGCACGCGGGCGAGACGTGCTACGGCGTTCAGGCGCATGTCACCGACCGCGACCAGTTCATGCCTGTGCCGGCCGCGCTTCACCTGATCGCCGCTGCGCGGTCGCAAGCGCCGGACCAGTTCGGCTGGGCGAGCCATTTCCCCGAAGGGACCAGGCCCTTCGACCAACTCATCGGCAATCGCACGGTGCGTCACCAGATGGATGAGGGGACGCCGGTGGACGAGATTGTGGCGTCGTGGACGGCGGGGCTGGCTGGATGGACCACCCTCTGCGCCCCGTATCGACTGTACGCCTGACTCATGTGGTCAACGCCGGGCCACTGGTGGCCCAGGCGCAGGAACTCAAGGAGGAACCATGCTGCGCAAGATCCTGTCTCTACTCGTGATGCTGGGCCTGGTGCTGCCCTCACTGGCGGCGTGCGCCGGCGGCGCGACCCAGGCGCCGGCCGCCCAGCAAGCAGCCGAGGCCGTGAAGGCGGCCGCGCCCACCGTGGCGGCGGCGGCTCAACAGGCGGCCCCGACGGTGGCGGCGGCGGCGAAGGCCGCTGCGCCGACTGTAGCGGCGGCGGCGAAGGCCGCTGCGCCGGCCGGGCAGAAGGCCAAGATTGTCTTCTACCAACGTGGCTACTCAGCCGGCGGCACCGATACGACCACGAGCACGACCGATAAGGCCGTCCAGGAGTTCATGAAGAAGTACCCCCAGTACGAGGTCGAGATTGTCGGCATTCCGTGGACCGCCGAGGGTGACACCAAGCTGGAAACGGCCCTGGCGGCGGGCGGCGATGGCATCAATATCTTCCGCGTGACCGATGTGAACCTGCCGCGCTACGTCAAGCAGGGCATCCTGTCATCGGTGGACGACGTGCTGACCGACGCCGACAAGGCTGACTTCGCGCCGAGCGCCTTCGATGTGGCGACCATCAACGGCAAGCGCTGGGCGTGGCCGCTGTGGGTAACGGCCATCAGCGTCCTCGCCAACCCGGACATCTTCAAGGAACAGGGTGTGGCCCTGCCAACGGGCAACTGGACCTGGGACGACTTTGTGGCGGCGGCCAAGAAGCTGACCTACACCAAGCCGGACGGTAAGAAGGTTTATGGCGTCAATGCGGCCGCCAAGCCGCCCCTGTTCGAGTACTCGCCGTTGGTGTACATCGACGGTGGCCGCATCATGACGCCCGACGCCAAGAAGTTCGTCGCCGATAGCCCCGAGTTCCTGTCGGCGCTACAAAAGCTGCAAGACCTGAACACGGTGCACAAGGTCGTGCCGCCCACCTACGGTACCGACGATCAGGCGGCCCTGCTCTCGCAGTTCAAGGACCAGAAGAACCTTGCCATGTGGATTGCCACGCCCGGCACCATCCGCGGGCTGCAGAACGACAAGGTTCCCTTTGAGGTGTTGCCCATCCCGACGGGCAAGCTGGGCAAGCCTGTGACCACGGGCGGCATCGGCATGTACGCGGTGGTGGAGACAAAGGACGCGGAGAAGGAGAAGGCCGCCCACGAGTTGGGGCGCTGGCTGACGGGCGCAGAGGTGGCGGCGGCCGTGCCGGGCTACCAGCTGGCGCCCAGCTTCCGCAAGTCCAACACCGCCCTCAAGGGTGATCCCGCCTACAGCAAGGTCCAGGACATGGTGCAGTACGGCATCTACGAGCCACCAACGACCGTGCCCAACGAGATTCGCAACATCGGCCTGCTGAGCGCGTTCCAGTCGGTGATGCTCGGCCAGAAGTCACCCGCCGATGCTATGAAGTCCATCCAGCCGGAGTTCCAGGCTGAGCTGGACAAGATGAACAAGTAGCAAGCCGCCCGACGACGAAGGACCAAGAACGAGGGGCAAGCCCGTTGGTCATTGGTCCTTCGTCCTTCGTCGGCCTTCTCAGGAGGGCATATGGCAACGACGGCAGATACGACGACCGTCGCCACCCGTCGGCCAGAAAGCACTATTCACAGGCTGTGGCGCAAGCACCGCTGGGACTACTTTTTTATCGCGCCCAGCCTGATTCTGTTCACCGTCTTCATCGGCTATCCGCTGCTGCAGTCGGTTCTGCTGGCCTTTCAGCGTTATGGCCTGCGCAGTACCGAGTGGGTGGGCCTGGAGAACTTCCAGGACATCTTCCGCAGTCGTCTGTTCCCGATGGCCTTGCAGCATACCGTCATCTATGCCGCCGTGGTCGTGGTGGTGTGGATTCTCTACTCGCTGCTCATCGCCGGTGTGCTGCAGTCGTTGTCCTTCCGCATGCAATCCGTTTTTCGCGGGGCGTTCTATCTCCCCTACGTGACGTCGGTCGTCATTCTGGCCTTTGTCTGGGTGTGGATTTTCAACCCTGAGTATGGGGTGCTGAACTACTTCCTCAGCCTCTTTGGCGTGGGGCCGATTGGCTGGCTCATCAACCCCAACATCGCCCTGTGGAGCATCATTCTCAGCACCATTGCCATCCCACCCGGTACCGGCGTGGTCATCTACTCGGCGGCCATCGGCGCGATTCCCCGCGACCTGTACGAGGCAGCCGACGTAGAGGGGGCGAGCTGGTTCCAGAAGTGGATGTCGATTACCATCCCGCTGCTGAAGCCCACCACCCTGTACCTGAGCGTCATCTACACCATCGCCGCCTTCCAGGTCTTCGAGCGGGTGTACATTATGACAGGCGGTGGGCCGGTGAATTCGACGACCACCCTGGTGCAGATGATCTACGCCACGGCGTTCAGCGACTTCAACTTTGGTCGGGCGGCGGCGCTGGCCCTGATTCTGTTCGCCTTCATCGCGGCTCTTTCGTACTTTCAGTTCCGCTGGCTGAGTACCGATGTGGAGTATTGACCACCGACTACCGACGGCCGACCACGGAGTATGCAACACGGACCACGAGGAGCGTGAGAGTGCGAGTAGTCTTGCTTGGAGTAGCCTATGGCGCGCTGTTGGGAGTGGTGTTCGCCGCCTTGACCGGGGTGGCGATTGCGGCGGCTGCGCCCCAACTGGGGCTGGCGCTGCCCCATCGCCTGGCCGGGTTGTCGCCGCTCCAGATCATCCTCAACACGGTGGTCGTCGGCTTGTGGGCGGGCGCGCTGGGCGGCGCGTTGCTGGGGGTGTTGATTCGGCTGTTCGCGCCGGGTAAGGTGTCTGTGGGGCGCTGGATTGGCGCGCTGGCGGCCAGCCTGCCGTTGGTGTGGCTGCCCTTCTTCGGGCTGCGCGGCTTTGTGCGCAATGAGATGATCGGCACACCGGATGTGGTTCAACTCGTGTTGACCGTCGTCGCCCCCGTGGCGGCAGCCATCATGGCCGGCGCCCTTATCGGCGGCCGGCTGGCGCGCGCTGCGCGTCCATTCCAACAGACCTGACAGGCTCCAGACATCTGTCAGGTCTTGTGAGTACCAGAAGAGGCGACATGGAAGCGACCACCTCTTACAATCGTACAAGTCGCGGCACGCGCGAGCGGCTGGGCAAAGGCCTGGCGCTGGTATTCCTGATTGCCGCCGCCGCTGTCAGCCTCTTCCCGCTGTACTGGATGCTCAATACGGCGCTCACGCCGTCCAGCGCAACCATCAAGATTCCGCCGACACTGATTCCCGTGCCCCTGACGCTGGAGAACTTCGAGCGCATCTTCGAGGTTGCGCCCAAGATGTGGCGCTGGACGCTCAATAGCATCTTTATCGCGGTGATCAGCACCGCTGTGCATGTGGTCATCGACACCATGGCCGGCTACGCCTTCGCCAAGCGCAATTTCCCCGGCTCGAAGGTGCTGTTCGCCGTCGTCATCGCTTCGCTGATGATCCCGGCTCAGGTGACGCTGGTGCCTCAGTTCCTGCTCATCACCCGCCTGGGCTTGACCAATAGCTACGCTGGCATCATTTTGCCTGGCCTGGCCGACGTTCTCGGCATTTTTCTGATGAAGCAGTTCATTCAAACACTGCCCACCGAGCTAGAGGATGCCGCCCGCGTGGACGGCGCGAGCGAGTGGCAGATCTTCACCAGGGTCATAGTGCCCCTGAGTGCGCCCGCCATCGGCGTCCTTGCCATCCTGAGCTTTACTCGCTATTGGAACTCCTTCATCTGGCCGCTGGTCGTTGCCCGCTCGGCCGATCTGTACACGCTGCAAGTCGGCTTGAGCTTCGTCCATACCAGTGAGTTCAAGACGGAGTACGGATTGATGATGGCGGGCGCTGTCATCGCCTCGCTGCCCGTGTTCATTGTCTTCTTCGCCTTCCAGCGCTACTTCATGCAGGGACTGCGCCTCGGTGCGGTCAAGGGATGACGAACGTGGACCTCCGATCCTTGCAGCGCTCTGAGACCGATGTTATTGTCGACCTGTGGAATGCTGCGTTTGGGCCGCCCTTTACGATCGACGCCGCTGTGTGGCTGCACTGTACCTGGCGCACGGCGGGTTTTGTCGGCGACGACGCGGCGGTGGCCTGGGACGCGGGACGGCCCGTAGGCCTGGCCGTCACCAAAGTCTGGCGGCAGCCGCCGACGGCCGGCCTGGACGGCACGACAGGCTTTATTAGCGCGCTGGCCGTCCGCCCCGATGCGCGCCGCCAGGGTGTCGGCAGCCGCCTGCTGGCGTGGGCCGAGGCGCGCGTGCGGAGCGAGGGTGCGCACCGACTGGTACTCGGCCGCGACGTGAATGCCCTGCTGTGCGGCGTGCCTGAAACGACGGGCGCGCTACCCTTCTTCCTGGCTCGCGGCTATCGGGCGACGGGGCGCGTGTGGGATGTGCAGCGCGACCTGCAAGACTACACGCCGCATCCGGCGGCGCTCGCCGCGCGGGTGCGCCTCGGCAAGCGCGTGGACATCCGCCCCGCTACCCATGCCGACACGCCGCACCTGCTGGCCTTCCTGGGCCGCGAGTTTCCCGGCCGCTGGCACTACGACATCGGCGTATTCCTGTCCAGTGGGGGAGCGCCGGACGACCTGATGCTGATGTTCTTCGACGGCGCAGTAGAGGGCTTCGCCCATCTCCACTCCCCCTTCACGCGCCACCTGGCCTACGGCGCGAACTGGCGACGCGCTCTGACGCCGCCAGCCGGCGGCCTCGGCCCGATCGGTGTGGGCGAGGCCGTGCGGGGCGAGGGCCTGGGGTTGGCGCTTCTCGACGCCGGGCTGCAAGTCCTGGCCGAGCGAGGGACGCGGGGCTGCGTCATCGACTGGACGACCCTCGTGGACTTCTATGGCAAGGTCGGCTTCAGACCGTGGATTGCTTACGACCAGGCGGAGCGACGCGCATGACCACAGTGATGGGCTTCGACGCGGGCGGAACCCGCGTGACGGGTGTGCTGGCCGACGCGGCGGGTCAGGCGCTTGGCGAGGGGGCGGGCGGCCCCGCCAACCCGCGTGCCGTTCCGTGGGCCGACGTTCAGGCCGCGCTGCTGACGGCGGCCCGCGCCGCCCATGCTCAAGCGGGCCGACCGTGGACGCCACCATCGGTGGCCATCGTGGGTATGGCGGGGGCGACGACGCCGACGTTGCAGGCCGAGTACGCAGCGCGCCTCGAAGCGGCGGGCCTGGGGCGGCGTGTGCGCGTGGTGGAGGACGCACGCATCGCCCTGGCGGGGGCGACGGAGAGCGGCGAGGGCGTCATCCTCATCGCCGGCACGGGCGTCAACGCCTTCGGCGCGGCCGGAGGGCGGACGGCCCGCGCCAGTGGCTGGGGCTACCTGGTGGGCGACGAGGGTAGTGGCTTCGACATAGGCTGCCGCGCCTTGCAGGCTGTATTGTGGGCCTACGACGGGCGCGGCCCTGACACCGCGCTTACTCCGGCCCTCCTCGCCGCGTGGGACTGCGACAGTCCAGAACTGCTTCTCGACCAGGTGTACCTGACGCCCATTCCCCGCGACAAAATCGCCGCACTGTCCCGCGTCGTTGCCGAGGTGGCCCAGCGCGGCGACCCGGTGGCGCGCGCCGTCTACGCCGAGGCGGGCCACCAGCTGGCCCTGGCAGCGGTGGCGGTGGTGCAGCGTCTGGCCCTCGACCCCGCCCAGGTCACCATTGCCCTGGTGGGCGGTGTGTTCAAGGCAGGCGATCTGGTGCTGACGTCGCTACGCGCCACCCTGCACGACCGCCTGGGAGCGACGCCCGCCCTGGTGACGCCGTTGTACTCGCCTGCCTACGGCGCAGTACGGCTCGCGCTGGCCGACCTGGAGGCGCCGTGACCGCCCCGGCCCTGCGTTGGCCTGCCGAGGCTGAGCCTGTCGCCCTGTCGCCCAGGCTGGCGGCTCTGGATACGGCGGTGGCGGCGGGTGCGGGCAAGATCTACACAGCGGCGGTCACGCTGGCGGCGCGGGGCAGCGAGGTGATCTTCCACCGCGCCTACGGCTGGCTAGACCCGGAGGCGTGTCAGCGACCCACGCGGCCCGACAGCCTGTTCGACCTGGCGTCCGTCACCAAGCTGTACACCGTCACGCTGTTCATGACCCTGGTGGATGCGGGCGTGGTGGGGCTGGACCAGCCAGTGGCGACGGTCGTGCCGGAGTTTCGCGGGATGCGCGCCATCGGCCGCTTCGAGCACCCTCTGACCGGCGTGATGGAGGGCTACGATTACCCCAATGTGACGGTCGATGCCGGCGCGGTGACCTTCCGCCACCTGCTGAGCCACACCAGCGGGTTGCCCGCCTGGACGCCTCTGTACCGCTTGCAGACGCGGGAGGCGGCGTTGGCGGCTGCGCTGGCGTCGGATTTCGCCTATCCGACGGGCGCGCGCCTGGTGTACAGTGACCTGGGCCTGATTCTGCTGACCGAGGCTATCGAGCGGCTGACGCGCGAGCCGCTGGCCGTGGCCCTGCGGCGCGGCGTCCTCGACCCGTTGGGGATGCGCGAGACCATGTTCAACCCACCGCCCGATCGCTGGGAGCGTATCGCGCCCACCGAGGTCTGTCGCTGGCGAGCGCGTCGGCTGGTGGGCGAGGTCCATGACGAGAATGCCGGTCGCCTGGGGGGCGTCAGCGGCCACGCGGGGCTGTTCGCTCCCGCCGCCGAGGTCGCTGTGCTGGGGCAGATGTATCTCAACGGCGGGGCCTACGGCGAAGTGCGCCTGCTGCGGGCCGAGATGGTAGCCGAGATGACCCGCCGCCAGGTGGAGCAGGATGGCGACCGGCGCGGCCTGGGCTGGATGCTGCAAGGCACGGGCGATTGGCGGCGGCGCGGCCTGTCAGAGGCGGCCTTTGGGCATACTGGCTTCACGGGCACGTCGCTGTGGGTCGATCCATCCCACGAGCTTGTGCTGGTCTTGCTGACCAACCGCGTCTACTTTGGTCGTGATGCGGCAGGCATCACCGAACTGCGTCAGCGCGTCTACGACGCCGGGAGCGCCCTGTGATTATTGTCGGTCTCATGTCCGGTACCTCGGCCGATGGCATCGACGCGGCGGTGGTCGATGTACAGGGTGCGCCGCCCGACGTCCGGGCGCGATTGCTACGCTTCGTGACTGTGCCCTGGCCGGGCGACCTGCGCGCCGCCATCTTCGCCGCCTTTCGGCCGGAGAGTAGCGCGGTAGACCGTCTGACGGCCCTCGATTTCGCGCTCGGCGAGCGCTTCGCGCTGGCGGCGCGAGCGGCGGCCGACGCCGCGAGCATGCCCATGACGAGTATCGACCTCATCGCCTCCCACGGCCAGACCATGTGGCACGCCGTCGGCGCGGACGACCCCGTGAAGTCGACGCTCCAGCTGGGGCAGCCCGCCGTCATTGCCGAGCGGACCGGTGCGACCGTCGTGGCCGATTTCCGCGTGCGGGACGTGGCGGCGAGCGGGCAGGGCGCGCCCCTGGTCGGCTATACCGATTACTTGCTGCTGCGCCACGCAACCCTGACCCGTGCCGTGCAGAACATAGGCGGCATCGCCAATGTCACGGCGCTACGGGGCGGCTGCGCGCCCGAAGACGTGTTTGCCTTCGACACCGGCCCTGGCAACATGCTCATCGATGACGCGACCCTACGCGCGACCAACGGCGCGCAGCCTTTCGACCGCGACGGCCGGCTGGGCGCGGCGGGGCGGCCCGACGACACGCTCATTGCCGCGCTCATGAGTCATCCTTACTTCGCACTGCCGCCGCCCAAGACAACCGGCCGCGAGCAGTTTGGCCGCCAGTTCGGAGCCGACGTCTGGGCGCGCGGGCGAGAGCGCGGCCTGTCGCCGGAGGACATCGTCGCCACCGTCACGAAGTTGACGGCCGTCTCCATCGCCGACGCCTACACCCGCTACGTCGGCGCGGTGGACGAGGTCGTGCTGTGCGGGGGCGGCGCGGACAACCCAACCCTGGTGCAGATGATTGGCGCGGCCCTGCCGAAGGCGCGGGTTCTTCGCTCTGACGACCTGGGCGTCCCTGCCGACGCGAAGGAGGCGATCGCCTTCGCTGTCCTGGCCTACGAAACGGTCCACGCTCGCCCCGGCAACCTGCCGTCGGTGACGGGCGCACGTGGGCCGCGTGTCCTGGGCGCGATCACGCCTGGCGACAACTTCGCCGGGCTGATGTCGCGCATCTATGGGGGATAGTGACCCATGCATGACCTGGCTCAACTGACTACCGAAGGCGTGAACCCGGCCACCACCGACATCGATACGCGCTCGACGCTGGAAATCGCCGCAGGCATCAACGCCGAGGATCGCAGCGTGGCTGAGGCGGTTCGACGTGAGCTGCCTGCCATTGCCGCCGCCATCGACCTCATTGTGGCCCACCTAGCGCGGGGGGGACGCCTCATCTATGTCGGCGCGGGAACCAGCGGCCGCCTCGCCGCCATCGATGCCGCCGAGTGCAGACCTACGTACAGCGCGGGGCCGGATCAGGTGACGGCGGTGCTGGCGGGGGGCGAGCGCGCCATGCTCCACGCCACTGAGGGGGCGGAAGATGACGCGGTGGCGGGCGCGGGGGAGATGGTGGCTCTCAACGTTGGTCCCGACGATGTGGTGGTCGGCGTGGCCGCCAGCGGTCGGACGCCCTTTGTGCTGGGCGCGCTGGAGGAGGCGCGTCGGCGAGGCGCGGCGACCGTGGGCGTCGTCAACAATGCTGCGACCCCCATTGAGGCCGCCGCCGATGTGGGGATTGCCGTCGTCACGGGACCGGAGGTTATCAGCGGTTCGACGCGCATGAAGGCAGGGACGGCGCAGAAGATGGTGCTCAATATGCTGAGCACCGCCACGTTCATCAAGCTCGGTAAGGTCTATGGCAACCTCATGGTGGATGTGGTGGCGGGCAACGCCAAGTTACGCGACCGGGCGCGACGCATCCTCATCCGCGCTACCGGCGTCGATGACGCCACGGCTGCCGACGCCCTCGCCGCGGCCAACGGCAGCGTGAAGGTGGCCCTGGTGAGCTTGCTGGCGGGCGTCGATGCCACCGAGGCCGCGCGCCGCCTGAGGGCGGCCAACGGCTATGTGCGCCGTGCCGTACAGTCGCCCCCATGAAGGCGCCCATCCTGCGTATCCTGACCTATAATATCAAGGCTGGGCGCTACCACCCCGATGGCCTGGAAGCCGTGGCGCGCCGCATCGAGGCCATCGCCCCCGATATCGTGGCGTTGCAGGAGGTGGACCGGGGGGCGACGCGGAGCGAGGGCGTAGACCAACCCGCCTGGCTCGGCGGACGGCTCGGCCTCGTCGCGGCCTTCGGCTGCTCCTTCACTTTGCCCGACGGGGGCGAGTATGGCAACGCTCTGCTGTCGCGCTGGCCCATCGTCGCCGTCGAAACGGTGGCGCTGCCTCACCTTGCCGATGATGCGCGGCCCTGGCTGCGCTGGCTGCGCCCCGGTCTGCGACCGATCCGCGAATCGGATCGAGCCTGGCGCCTGGCCGGTCAGCTGCGTATCGCATCCACCCTGCGGCGCTTCTACCCCTGGCGCGAGCCGAGGACCATCCTGCACGCGAAGGTCGAGAGTCCCTGGGGACCGTTGACTGTGCTCGTGACTCACTGGGGCTTGCAGGCCGCCGAACGCGCGGCTCAGGCTGCGGCGACGTTGGCGCTGGCTGACGGGGTGCGGGATCCACTGGTCCTGGCGGGCGATTTCAACGCGGGGCCAGAGAGCGCGGAGATTCAGTATCTGCGGACGCGGCTGGTGGACGTGGCCCAGGCCGTGAGGCTGACAGGGGAGGCCCGACTCACCTTTCCATCGGGACCCAGGGGCGCACGCACTGCCGACGGCTGGACAGGGGCTATCGACTACGTGTTCACACGCGGCCTGACACCCGTCGCGGCCGAGGTGATCGCCGATGCCACGCGCGCGTCGGATCACCAACCCTTGCTCGCCGAACTGAGGCTGACGCATGACGAGGATTCTGATCATTGAGGATGATGTTATCATTCAGCAGGCGCTGGGCATCAACCTGCGCCGAGAAGGATACGATGTGACGGCGGCCTACGATGGCGCGGCCGGTCTGCACCTGGCGCGGGAGCAACGCCCGGATCTTGTGATTCTAGACCTGATGCTGCCCAAGCTGGATGGCCTGTCGGTGGCGCGGGCGATCCGGCAGGAGGGGGACACGCCCATCATCATGCTGACCGCCCGCGGGGGTGAGGTGGACCGCATTGTAGGCCTGGAGAGTGGGGCCGACGATTACGTGACCAAGCCGTTTAGCTCAGGCGAGTTGCTGGCCCGCGTGCGAGCGGTCCTGCGCCGCGCGCCCAGGCGGGCGGTGGTGAAGCTGGAGTCGGGTGACCTGAGTCTGGACCTGATTCGACGGCGCGCCACGCTACGCGGTGCGGAGTTGACTCTCCGCCACAAGGAGTTCAACCTGCTTGCCGAGCTGATGCGTAACCAGGGTGTAGTGCTGTCGCGCGACCTGCTCATGGAACGGGTGTGGGGCTACGACTACGATGGCGACACGAGCCGCACGGTCGACGTCCATATTCGCTGGCTGCGTGAGAAGATCGAGGCGGACCCCTCCGACCCGCAGCGTATTCAGACCGTGCGTGGCATTGGTTATCGGTTCGAAGGCTGACGCGGATGCAGTGGGCATGGCTCGCCGTGGCAGTCGCCATCGTTGCCGCCGTCGTCGCGGCCCAGATGGTGCGCCAGGGTCGGCGGCGCGCCGAGGCCGCCGAGCGCGAGGTGGTACGCCTTCAGCGCGAGCGGGATGCCCTCACGCGCCGCGTGGGGGAGCTGGGGCAGCAAGTGTCGGGATTCGGCGGCGCGACGTACGACGCCCTGCTGGCCGTTGACGCGCGCCGTCGCATTATCGCAATGAACGCCCTGGCCGCGGCGACCTTTGGCGGCGCCCACGGCCAGGCATTGATTGAGGTCGTGCGGGATGCCGACCTGAATGCGGCCGTCGCCGAGACGCTGGCCGATGGTCACGACCGCGACTTGAGCGTGGCGTCGAACGGGCGGCTGTTCAGCGTTCATATTGTTGCCAGCTCTCCTGGGGCGGCCATTGCCTTTCAGGACGCGACGGAGCTGAGCCGCTTGCAGCGGGCGCGGCGCGACTTTGTCGCTAATATCTCCCACGAGCTGCGCACTCCCCTAACCTCGATTGGCCTGCTGTGCGACGCCCTGAGCGCGACGATTAGCGATCGGGATATCGCGCCACTGGTCGCGACGATTTCCGGCGAGGTTGATGCAATGACGCGGCTGGTGAATGATATGCTCGATCTCACCCAGATCGAGGACGGCCGCCTGCCGCTACGCCTGGCGGAGTGCGACGCCCTCGACCTGATTGAGACGGCCGTGGCGCGCCTGCGGCCCCAGGCCGAGCAGAAGAACATCGAATTCGTGATGGCCGTCGCACCGGACGTGCGGGTTCTGGCAGACGAAGACAAGATTGGGCGGGTATTGACCAACCTGCTGGACAATGCCGTGAAGTTTTCGCCCACTAGCGGCGCGATAATCGTTCGATGCCAGCCGGCCGGCTCACCCCCGCCCGATGGCGGCGATGTGCTGTTTTCGGTCACGGATGAAGGGCCGGGAATCGCAGCGAGCGACCTGCCGCGCGTGTTCGAGCGCTTCTTCAAGAGTGACCGTGCCCGCGAGCGTTCCCATCGCGTGGGAGCCGGGCTAGGCCTGGCGATTGCTCGCCACCTGGTCGAGGCGCACGAGGGTCGCATGTGGGCAACCAGCCACGAAGGCCAGGGCGCGACGTTCTATTTCACCTTGCCTGCCGCATGAGGCGACGAGATGACCAACGTTAACCGGGCTTAATAGATATTTAGCATGGACCTAACACAGCCTTAAACACAGCTTAACTGGATAGTCCCATATTGGAGGTGAGGCAAGTCGTGCAAGCGCGGTCTCACCTCCTCTGCTGCCCAGGGTGGGTCCGCCGCCGCTTTCCCTGGGCGCTTTCGCGAGTCTGTGAGGCGACGCATGGCGACAATGTTGGCTGATCTCGATAATGGTACCGCAATCAAGACGGCGCTGGCAGAAGGGTGGGCTGTGGAACCGCCCGTGTACGCCATGACCGATGCACTGCGCCGGGACCGCCGGGTTCTGCAATTCATCCTGTGGCGTGATGGCCGCCCGCGGGTCGTGACGGTTGATGATACGCCAGGGGTACGGGACTGGATAGCTGACCAGCGCTGGGCTGTCGTCGTCTTGCGCTAACATGGGGCGACGCCAGACTGCAAGGGAGCGGTTGGCGCCGTCGACTGAAAGATTCTGCTCGCCGATGGAGAGGAGACAGGCTCCGTGCCCAAGAATCTGAATCGTGCGCTGGCTATGCTGGCGGCCATTCTGGTGACGCTCGTGGTAGCCGCCTGCGGTCAGCCCAGCGCCGCCACACAGCAAGCCGCGCCCACGGCCGCCGCGAGCGGTAAGGCCGCGGCGCCCACGGCCGCGCCGGCGGCGACATCGGCGCCGGCCACGGGTGGCGCAGCGCCGAGTGGCGACTGCGACTATAACGCCAGGGTCGCCGGGCCTCTCGCCGGCGAAGCCAACGCCCTCACTGGCGCGGGCGCCACCTTTCCTCAGCCCCTCTACACCCGCTGGTTCAGCGACTACAATAAGCTTACCAGTGTCAAGGTCAACTATCAGGGCGTCGGCTCCGGCGCGGGCATCAAGCAGATCACCGAGAAGACCGTGGACTTCGGGGCGAGTGACGCGCCTATGACCGACGCTCAGCTCAAGGCAGCGCCGGGTATCCTGCATATCCCAACGGCCATGGGCGCGGTGGTCGTGACCTACAACCTGCCGAGTCTCACCCAGCCCCTGAACCTGTCGGGCGAGACCGTAGGCGGCATCTACCTGGGCGACATCAGAAAGTGGAACGACCCCAAGATTGTGGCCGAGAACCCTGGCGCCACGCTGCCTGACCAGAATATCGTAACCATCCGTCGCTCGGACGGATCGGGCACTAGCAAAGCCTTCACCTCATGGCTGGCCGCCACCAACCCAGCCTGGAAGGAGAAAGTCGGCGCGGGCACGACGGTCAACTGGCCGACCGGTCTCGGCGCGCAGGGGAATGCGGGTGTGGCTGGTGAAGTCAAGAACAATCCCGGCTTCATCGGCTATGTCGAGCAGATCTACGCCGAGCAGAACAAGATGGCGATGGCGAGCATCAAGAACCAGGCAGGCAAGTTTGTCAAGCCTTCCCTGGAAGGCGTCACCGCGGCAGCGGCGAATTCCATCAAGACCATCCCGTCCGATCTGCGCTTCTCCATGATTGATGCCCCCGGTGATGCGTCGTACCCTATCTCCACACCGACCTGGCTACTGGCCTATCAGAATCAGACTGATGCGCCAGAGGCCCAGGCCATGGCGCGCGCCATGTGGTGGGGGCTGACCGACGGCCAGAAGGTAGCAACCGAGTTGGGCTACGCAGCCCTACCGCCCGAGCTGGCGAAGCTGGCCCTGGATAAGGTGTGCAGTATTCAGGTGAACGGCGGCCGGGCTTTCCCTGGCAAGTGAGAGACGCTATGGCTATGCTCGAGCAAACCAAGCCGCCCGCGCGGGTGTCGCTGTCCACCGGTCGCCGAGGTATGAACCTCGGCGACCGGGTGTTCCTGGGTGGGACAACCGCGCTCGGTATCCTGGCCGTCTTGATTCTGGTGTTCCTCGCTCTGTATCTGATGAAGGACTCGTGGCCCGCCTGGCAGGAATTCGGCCTGGCCTTCATTTGGCATACCAGGTGGGACCCTGTCAATGAGGTGTTTGGGGCAGGGCTATTCCTGTGGGGTACGCTGGTGACGTCCACAATCGCTGTCCTGTTAGCGACGCCCTTTGGCATCGGCGCAGCTATCTTCCTGGTGGAGTACGCTGGCCCGCGCATCGCCTCGCCGGTCGCCTTCATTGTCGAGTTGCTGGCCGCGATTCCCAGCGTCATCTTCGGCCTGTGGGGCCTGTACGTGATGGCGCCTGTGATGCGCAACACCGTCGAACCCTTTCTGCAGAATACCCTGGGGCGGCTGCCCATCATCGGGGCCTTGTTCACAGGGCCGACCATTGGCCGCGACTATCTGACTGCTGGCACGATCCTGGCGATCATGATCTTGCCGACGGTCATGGCGGTCTCGCGGGAGATCATTCGCTCAGTGCCTGATACGCAGCGCGAGGGGATGTTAGGGCTGGGCGCGACGCGCTTCGAGGTCATCAGGCACGCCGTGTTGCCCTACGCGCGGTCGGGCCTTGTTGGCGCGATTATCCTCGGCCTGGCGCGCGCGCTCGGCGAGACGATGGCTGTTACCATGACCATCGGCAATAGCGCGCAGCAGATCAGCCCGTCGCTGTTCACGCCGGGCTACACTCTGGCGTCGGGCATCGCTAACCAGTTCAACGAGGCGGCCACGCCGCTGTACTTTGGCTCACTCATGGCGCTGGCTCTGGTGCTCATCGGTATCTCGCTGATCACCAATGCCATCGCTCGCATCTTTGTCCGCCGCGTGGCGTCTGGCCCAGCGGGCGCGGTGGTGTAGGCGTGGCCAGCCGGCCGACAGGGAGAGGACACTAGCATGCAAGCTACCGCTTCGCCGCCCCGCTCGCTCCTCAAGTCCGACGAGCGCGGGACGCTGATCCAGCGGCGCGAGGTCTACGACAAGCTGTTCGGGGCGGCCGTAACCGTCGCCGCGTTCATGGGCGTCGCGATTCTGTTCATCATCATGGGCTACATCATCGTGCGCGGCTTACCGGCCATCAACCTGGAGTTCTTCATCGGCCATACGGAGCCGGTGGGCGCGGAGGCGCAGGGGGGCGTGGGGAACGCCATTGTCGGCACGCTGATGATGCTGGGTGTGGCCGTGCTGTTGGGCATTCCCATCGGCATCGGCACGGCCATCTTCCTGGCGGAGTACGGTCGCGGCCGCGTCGCCGACGTCGTGCGCTTCGCCATCGAGACGCTGGCGGGCGTGCCGTCCATTGTCATGGGCGCTTTCATCTGGGCCTGGTTGGTCGAGACCGTCATGGGCAACTACTCGGGACTGGCGGGCGGCGTCGCACTGGGCATTCTCATGATCCCCATCGTGGCGCGCACGGCCGAGGAGGTGTTGCGCCTGGTGCCTGACAGCCTGCGCGAGGCATCGCTGGCGCTGGGGTTGCCGTACTGGAAGACGGTGACTCACATCGTCGTGCCGACGGCCCGCGCGGGCCTGGTGACGGCTACCGTGCTGGCGGTGGCGCGAGCGGGCGGCGAGACAGCGCCGTTGCTCATGACCGCCCTGGGCAACGACTTCTACAACTTCGACCTGAGGGAGCCGATGGCGGCGCTGCCTCTCACCATCTACAAGTACGCCCTCAGCCCCTACGAAGAGTGGCATCAGCAGGCATGGGGCGCGGCGCTGGTGCTCGTCGTCGTTATCGGCGGGCTTAGCCTGCTCACGCGCTTCGTTGTGGCGCGCTCCAGCCGCCACCTGACCTAGAGGCTGAGGCTGACGCCGACCGCCGCGTGACCTGGCCAGGCATCGGCCACCTCGGCTAGTGCAAGGAAAGTATCAATCATGGAACTCAGCCGTCCCGAGGTCATCGACCGAATGCATCCGGTAGTCACCGAGGGACACACCATGGAAGCCAGAAATGTGTCCGCGCTGTACGGCTCGAAGATGGCCATCGAGAACGTCAGCATGCCGTTCCTGGCGAACCGCGTGACTGCTCTCATCGGCCCGTCGGGCTGTGGCAAATCGACCCTCATCCGCACTCTCAACCGCATGCACGAAGTGGTGCGGGGCGCATCGGTCAAGGGCGAGATTCTACTCGACGGTCAGAACATCTACGATCCCGCCGTCGATCCCGTCCAGGTGCGGCGGCTGGTGGGCATGGTCTTCCAGAAGCCGAACCCCTTTCCCATGATGTCGGTCTATGACAACGTTGTGTCTGGTCTCAAGCTGGCGGGCGTGCGCGACAGGCAGGCGCTGGACGAGACGGCCGAGCGCTGCCTGCGCCAGGCGGCCCTGTGGGACGACGTCAAGGACAAGCTAAACGCCTCAGGCGCGGCCCTGTCCGGCGGCCAGCAGCAGCGGCTATGCATCGCCCGCACCCTGGCCGTCGAGCCGGAGGTGATTCTGATGGACGAGCCGGCGTCGGCGCTCGACCCGATCTCGACTCTCAAGATCGAAGACCTGATGCAAGACCTGCGCGAGAAGTACACCATTGTCATCGTCACCCACAACATGCAGCAGGCGGCGCGGGTCTCTGACTTCACGGCTTTTCTGCTGGCGGGTGACGATCGAATTGGGCGGCTGGTTGAGTATGGTCCGACTAAGCAGTTGTTCACTAATCCAGGCGACAGGAAGACGGAGGACTACATCACAGGGCGGTTCGGTTGATGGTCTATGCCGCCGCCCAGCAAGGAAGTCCGTCATGACCCAACGGACTGTTCTCACCCGTGAGTTGCGCGAGATTCGCGCCCAATTGCTGGAGCTGGCCAGCCTGGCCGAGCGCGCTGTGCAGCGGGCGTTGGATGCGCTGGTCACGCGCGATTTCGATCTGGCCCAACAAGTGATCGATGACGACGGCAGCATCGATAGGTTGCGCCTGGACATCGAGCAGCGCTGCTATGAGCTGATGGCGACCCAGCAGCCCGCCGCCAGTGACCTGCGTGAGGTGATAACAACGCTGAGCCTGGCGACGGAATTGGAGCGCATCGCCGACTACGCCAAGGGCATCGCCCGCCTCACCCAGCGCCTCATCCATGCGCCTGTGCCGTCCGACCTCGTCGGTCTGCCGGAAATGGGCCGCCAGGTGCGCCGTATCTTGCGTGGTAGCCTCGACGCCTACGTCGAACGCGACCCGGACATGGCGCACGCCGTTGTCGTCCAGGATCAGCCCATCGACCGCCGCTATCAGTCTATCTTTCACCAGTTACTCGACTTCATGGGCGACGACGCGGCCACGCGCACGTCCGGTACCTACTTGCTATGGATCGCCCACAACCTGGAGCGCATCGCCGACCGCGCCACGAATATCGCTGAGCGGGTCGTCTTCCTGACCACGGGAACCTTTGTCGAGCTAGACACCCACGCCGAGGCGCTGGACTGAGCGGCGCGTTGGCTGCCTCCAGACCCTGGAAGCCTCCGAGACCGCCAGGGTGTGCTGATCTTGCCGGGTTTTGACCTGCCCCGTACTCTGTGGTAATATCCGGCAGTCGCAACGCCGTGCGCAGTCCCAAGCGCCGCCTCTGGGCAATGACGCCCGTCCCTTCGGCCCGGCGAACCCCTCGCGGCGGAGACAGCATGTCCAGTCTTCTCGTACGCAACGCAACCCTGCTGGTCACCCTGGATGATGGCCGCCGCCGCATTCCCGACGGCGGGCTTTTTGTGCAGGATAATGTCATCCAGACCGTTGGCCCCACGGCCGACCTGCCCACCACCGCCGACCACGTCATTGACGCGCGGGGCCAGCTTGTCCTCCCCGGCCTCGTCAACACCCATCACCACCTCTACCAGACACTTACTCGCGCTGTGCCCGCTGCCCAGGACGCCAACCTGTTTGGCTGGCTCAAAACGCTGTATCCGGTGTGGGCTGAGATGGATGCCGAGGCTGTCTATGTCAGCGCGGCCGTGGGCCTGTCCGAACTGCTCCTGTCGGGCTGTACGACGGCCGCTGATCACCTGTACCTGTTTCCCAACGGGGCGCGCCTCGACGACGAGATTGCCGCGGCCCGCGAGCTGGGTATCCGTTTCCATCCCACGCGGGGCAGCATGTCGCTGGGCGAATCCCAGGGGGGCTTGCCGCCAGATCGGGTGACAGAGCGCGAGGATGCCATTCTGCGGGATTGCGTGCGTGTCATCGAGGCCTACCACGATCCCCGGCCTTACTCCATGCTGCGCGTCTCCGTTGCGCCCTGTTCACCTTTTTCGGTGACGCCCGACCTGATGCGGGAGAGTCGCGCCCTGGCTGACGAGTACGGCGTGCATATGCACACCCACATGGCCGAGACCCGCGACGAGGAAGACTTCTGCCTGGCCCACTTCGGCATGCGGCCGGTAGATTACGCCGAGAGCCTGGGTTGGGTTGGCGACGATGTGTGGTGGGCGCACGCCGTCCACGTCAGCGAGGCCGAGATTGCGCGCATGGCCCGTACTCGTACCGGTGTCGCTCACTGCCCTTCGTCCAACATGCGTCTGGCGTCGGGCATCGCGCCCGTCGTGCAATACATGCGCGCGGGTGTGCCTGTGGGCCTGGGGGTCGATGGCTCGGCAAGCAACGACTCATCCCACATGCTGACCGAGGCGCGAATGGCGCTCTTGCTGCAGCGTGTGGGCGGCGACCCGGGCGCCCTTACCGCCGAGCAGGCCCTCTGGCTGGCAACGCGGGGTGGGGCTGAGGTGCTGGGACGCGACGACATCGGCTACCTGGCGCCCGGTATGGCGGCCGACTTCATCGGTATCAACCTGGATACGCTGGACTTCGCGGGCGCGTGGGTCCACGATCCGCTGGCCGCCGTCGTGTTCTGCCGCCCGCCGAACGTGGACTGGTCGGTAGTCAATGGGCGCATCGTTGTCGAAGATGGACGAGTCACGACCCTCGACTTGCTGCGCCTTATGAGGCGACATAACGAGATCGCGCGGCGTATGGTAGAGCGGGCGGGCGTATGAGTGATCGGCTGCTGGTACGCGGCGGTACTGTCGTCACGGCCGAGGGGCGCGCGCGGGCCGATGTGCTGATCGAGGCGGGGCGCGTGGCAGCGGTGGGGGGCGACCTCCAGCCGCTGGCAGGGGATCATGTCGTCGCGGCGCAGGGCTGCTACGTCATGCCTGGGCTGGTCGACGCCCACGTGCATTTCGCGCTGGATACGGGCATCTACCGCACCGACGATGACTTTGGCATTGGGACGCGCTCGGCGGCGTGCGGTGGGGTGACGACGGTGGTGGACTTTGCGACCCAACTGGCGGGCCAGACGCCGGCCGAGGCGGTTGCCCTGCGCCGCGCTGAGGCCGACCCGCTCGTCCACATCGACTACGCGCTGCATTGCATGGTGACCGACTTCCCCCTGGGCGCGGAGCCGAGCCTCGCCGACCTGGTAGCGGCGGGCGCGCCAAGCGTCAAGGTATACACCACGTATCGCCCCAATTACTTCTGTGATGACGCCAGGCTATTGCGCATCATGCGCGCGTCGGCCGAGGCGGGTGCGCTGGTGATGGTGCATGCCGAGAACGACCCGATCGTCAGCGAAGCGGGCCAGGCGCTCATCGATGCCGGGCGTACAGGCCTGGCCTATCACGGCGCGGCGCGGCCGCCGCTGGCCGAGGCGGAGGCGGTCCATCGCTGCCTCTTCCTGGCCGAGCAGGCGGGCGCGGCGTTGTTCGTCGTCCACTGCTCGACGCCCAACGCGGTGCGCCTCATCCACGCGGCGCGGGCCGTCGGTCAGCCCGCCATTGCCGAGACGTGCCCGCAGTATCTGGTGTTCGCGGACGATGTGTACGCGGGGCCGCGAGCCGAGTGGTACATCATGCAACCGCCGATTCGCCCCGATGCGTTGCGCCGCGAGCTGGTCGAGCTGGTCGGGATGGGCTGGGTGGACAGCATTGGAACCGACCATTGCGACTATGCGTTGAGCCAGAAGCGGGCCACGGGCCAGTTCCCGACGACGCCCGGCGGCATTCCGGGCATTGAGACCATGCTGCCGATCCTGTACACGTACATGGTTCTGCCGGGCCGCCTGAGTCTCGAGAGGCTGGTACAGCTGACCTCGACGAACCCGGCGCGCATCTACGGCCTGCATCCGCGCAAAGGCTCGCTGGAGGTGGGGGCGGATGGTGACGTCGTGGTGTACAGCCCGCACGGGCGGCAGACGATCGACGCCAAAGCGATGCACACCGTGGGCGGCTATACGCCCTACGCAGGGTTCGAGGTCGAGGGTAGCGTCAAGGCCACCGTCAGCCGGGGTCATGTTGTCTACCTTGACGGGGAGTTCCTGGGCGTGCCTGGCCGTGGACGATTCGTGCCTGGGCAGCCTTTCGATCCGGCAGTGATCGAGCGTCTCTAGTGGATAACCCGGCGCCTCTGCCCGGTGATGGCGCGTCAGGGTTGATGAAGGACCATAGGAGGAGACTATCATGATGAAACGAGGTTGGATCATCGTAGCGCTGCTGGCGCTGGTGGCCCTGGTGGCAGCGTGTACACCCGCTCAGCAGGCAGCGGTTGAAAAGGCCGCGCCGACTGTGGCCGCGGCGGCTAAGGCGGTTGCGCCGACGGTCGTCGCCGAGGTCAAGGCAGCGGCGCCGACGGTGGCCGCCGCTGTGCAGCAGGCCGCGCCGACGGTGGCCGCCGCCGCTGCACCCAAGGCAACCGAGGCTCCCAAGGCGGTCGCCGCTGCACCCAAGGCGACCGAGGCTCCCAAGGCGGCCGCCGCGGGCGCTAAGAACACGCTCATCGACATTGCCGTCGGTGACGAGAACGATAATGGCTGGAACAAAGCGCACCTTGAAGCCACCACGAAGGCCACGAAGGAACGCGGCTGGGCGAATCTGGCCTACAAGAACCTGAACCCTGGCAACCCGGCCAAGCCCGTGTGCGAGAGCATCGTGGCCGAGCTGGTCAACCAGGCGAAGAAGGATAATCCGGGCGGGAAAGTGCTCGTTCGCTTCAACAGCGACGATTTCATCCCGTGCGCCGAGACGGCTGCCAAGCAGTTCCCGGACGTCTTCGTCGACCACATCTCCGGCGACCATGTGCTCAAGGGTGGCGCTCCGACTAATCTGACCAACAACATGGGGGCGATGGAGTACACCAAGACCCTCGCTGGCTGCATGGCTGCCAACCTGACGAAGAGCAATGTCATTGGCTACCTGAACGGCCCCGACAACGCCGAGACACGTCGCTTCTTCAATGCCTTTGCCTGGGGGGCGCAGTATTGCGGCAAGAAGCTCAACAAGGATATCAAGGCCATCAACCTGATTCTGGGCTTCTGGTTCCCCATCCCCGGCCAGACCAACGACCCGCAGCAGTTGCTGGGCCAGGCCCGCGCCCTCAACGCGGATATCTTCGCCAGTGGCATCGACACTCAGGACGCCCTCCAGTTCGCCAAGTCCCTGGCCGACAAGGGTGAGAATGCCTTCAGTTTCCCCTACGACTTCCTGCCCGCCTGCTCGGTAGCGCCCAACTCCTGCGGCGGTATTCCCTACTTCAACTGGACGCCTGAGGTCAACTATGTCATGGACATGGTTGAGAAGAACCAGTGGAAGAGCGAGTTCAAGGTGTGGGATCCAGTGTGGCCGAACGTGCTGACCGACAACGGGACGCTCGTTGGTTTCCTGCCGGGGCCGGCCGCGAATGACGCCGGCAAGGCGGCCGTCAAGCAAATGGCCGACGACTACGCCAGCGGCAAGCTCAAGCTGATGCAAGGCCCGATCAACTGGGCCGACGGATCGGTCTGGGTCGCCGAGGGCCAGGCGCCGAGCTACAAGGACATCTGGTACACCGAGAAGCTCATCGCCGGCACACAGTCGTACGGCAAGTAGCCCTTACCAGCAGACCCTAGAGGCCTCAGGGCCTTTAGGGTCTGCCCCCGTTCCCTGGAAGGCAGCCCATGAAAGTTGAGCTGGTCAACATCACCAAGCGCTTCGGGGCGCTCGTGGCCAACAATGAGGTCTCGGCCCTGTTCGAGCCGGGCGAAGTCCATGGCCTGCTTGGTGAGAATGGCGCCGGCAAGTCCACCCTGATGAAGGTTCTGGCGGGGTGGTATCTTCCGGAGGGCGGTACGATTCGCCTCGACGACCGCGACGTGCGCATCACCTCGCCGCGCGATGCCATGGCGCTCGGCGTTGGCTACGTCCCCCAGGACCCCCAGGACTTCGCCGACCTGACTGTGCTAGAGCATCTGGTGATCGGCACGCCTGGCTGGGGGTTCCGCCGGGCGAGACTGGCCGACGAGATTCGCCGCGTCAATGACCAGATGGGCTTCACCCTCGATCCGTTCATGCGCGTCCGCGATGTGACCGTCGGCCAGCGGCTGCAATTGGCGATGGCCCAGGTCATTGTCCAGGGCGCCAGCGTTATCATCCTCGATGAGCCGCCGATGGGGTCGGGCCTGCGTGACAGCCTCCAGCGGCTCGCGAAAGAGGGCAAGACCGTCGTCTTCATCACCCATAACATTGCCGATGCCGTCGGCCAGTGCGACCGCATCACGGTTTTGCGGCGCGGCCACAAGGTCGGTACGGCCGCCAGGCCCATCGACCAGGGGCAGCTGGTCCACATGATGTTCGAGAAGCAACCGCACCAGGCGGGCCGCCCCCATCACGAGACAGGCCCGGCGCTGGCGGACTTGCAGAACGCCTCGGCCCATACCGATCCGGCCCTGTACGAGATTACGATGCAGGCGCACGGCGGGGAGATCGTCGGCCTGGCGGGCATCGAAGGCTCTGGGCAGTCATCGCTGCTGGCGACCCTGGGCGGCCGCGGCAAGGTGGCAGGCGGCACGCGCACCATCCAGGCGAAGGTCCCCCATGTCGTTCCGGCCGGCCGCATGGGCGAGGGCCTGGTGGACGGCTTTAGCGTCGAGGAGCAACTCGCGCTGGCCCACGAGAAGTCCCTCACGCGCGGCATGTTGCTCGACCAGAAGGCCACGCACGACCTGGCGGAGAAATCCATCCACCAGTTCCACCTCAAGGGGCAGCCGGCTTCTCTCGCCAGTGGCCTCTCCGGAGGCAACCAGCAGCGGCTGATGTTGGCATCCACACCCAAGAACGTTGACCTGCTGCTGCTGGATAACCCTACCCGTGGCCTCGATGTGCCGACGGCCGCCTTCATCTGGGAGTGGATACTCCATCAGTGCGAGCGGGGCGCGGGCGTCGTGGTCGCTTCGACCGAGGTTGAAGAGCTTTGGCAGCACTGTAATCGCATCCTCGTCATGGCGCGGGGCCGCATCATTGGTGAGGTATTTCCGTCGCAAGACGACATACATCGCTTGAAGCATCTGATCAGCGGCGCCGATCCTATTGCGCGCGTAGAGGGGGACGTATGAGCGGGGTCGGTCAGAGTATTCAGCCCGATGCCTCGCCCCGCTTCTCCTGGGAGGAGTTCCGTCGGCAGGGCTGGCCCGTGCGCATCCTCTCGGCCGTGGCCGCGCTGGCCGTGCCCACGATCCTGATTATCCTGGCCGGGCAGAACCCCCTGACGGTGTATCGGGAAATGTTCACCGGCCTCACCATTGGTCGCCTCGCCGATGCGCTGTTCTTCGCGGCCATCCTGATCGTCGCTACGGCCAGCGCGATGCTGACCTTCAATGCGTCGCTATGGAATATCGGCATCGAGGGGCAGATGGCGATAGCGACCATTGGCTCGACGGCGGTGCTGCTGATGATGCGCGGCGCGCCCACGCTGGTCCTCATGCCGAGCATGATTCTGGGTGGCGCGGCCCTGGCCGGCTTCTGGGCCTTCCTGGTGGCCCTGTTCAAGCTGCGCGGTGTCCACGAAATCTTCAGCGGCTTTGCCCTCAACCAGGTCGCGGGCGCTCTTGTCAAGTTCATGCTGCTCAATATCTGGTGGGAGGCGAGCCAGCGGCGCATGTCGGGCATTCCTTACCCACCCAATGCATCCTTCGGCACCGTCGGCGGCTTCAACGTCATTGTGATCACCCTGGCGCTCCTGATCCTGGTCGGCGTCTACTTTGCCCTGACGCGCACGCCGATAGGCCTCAAGGTGCGCGCCGTCGGCCTGTCGCGGACGGCGGCCAGCTACTACGGCGTGTCCGCCAACCGGATCTTCTTCCTGACCCTCATTGTAGGTGGCGCTGTCGCGGGCATCGCGGGCGTTATTACGGCGTCGGACTACTTCCGACGCTTTGCCCCCGACATCACGTCCAACTTCGGCTTCACGGCCATCCTGATCTATCTCATCGCCCGCATGAATCTCCTCGCCACGATTGTGCTATGTGTCCTGTTCGGTATCATCAACGCGGGGACGGTGGGTTTGCAGATTCGGCTGAGTATTGACCCAAGCCTCGCGCTGGTCATTCAGAGTAGCATCATCTTTGCCCTCTTTGTGCTACAGGGCAGTGAGCAGAAGGCCTAGATTGCCAGGAGGAAAGCCGCGTGGGTGACATCAACTTTGTCCTGGTCTTCTCCCTGGTCGTCAAGCTGGCAACGCCGCTCCTGCTGGCCGCGCTGGGTGAGACCATGGCTGAGGCGTCGGGTGTCATCATCCTTGCCCTCGATGGCCTGATCATGTTGTCGGCGCTGGCCGCGTTCGTGGTCGCGTTTTCGTCGGGCAATCTTATTCTGGGTGCGGTGGTTGGCCCACTGGTGGGGATGCTCCTGGCAGCCATCTTCGGCTACTTCGTAGTGGTTCAGCGTCGCGACCAGTTCGCCACCGGCCTCATCGTGGGTACCGTGGCTATCGCCATCAGCGCGTACGCGGGCAATCCTATGGTGGGTAAGCCCGCCTCGGCCATGCCTGACCTGACGCTTCCTTTGCTCGGTAACATCCCCTTCTTGCAGCCGTTCTTCAAGCAAGATATCTTCGTCTATCTCTCATATCTGGCGGCGATCGGGCTGACGTACTACCTGTACCGCACTCGCCCTGGCGTCACGGCTCGCGCCATCGGCGTTAACCCCGAGTCGGCCAAACGGCGCGGCATCCCCGTCGGCCGCACGCAGTACCTGTACATCTTGTTCGCGGGCCTGATGGCGGGGCTGGCGGGCGCGGCCTTTACCCTCAGCACCAAGCCAGGCTGGACGCAGAACCATACCCTGGGCTGGGGGTGGCTGGCGCTGACCCTGGTGATCTTCGGCCGCCGCAACCCGGTCTGGGTGACCCTGGGCACGTACCTGTTTACCCTGTTCTCGGCGGCGGGCATTATCCAGCTCTTCGTCTCCGCGCTGCCCGCGCAGCTGACAGGCGTTGTGCCCTTCGTGTTGATGCTCATCGTGCTGCTGATTGCGGGTGATCCGTCGCGCTCGCGCAGCAAAGCGAAAGCTGGGGCGTAGGGGCGGCTATGAATCGGCCAGGCTGGGGGGCGGCCATCGCTGCGCTGTTGATGGCCGCGGCGGTCGTTGCGACCCTGGTGGCGCTGTATCGCCTGGCAGTCGTTCCTTAGGAGTCAACATCCTGAAGGTCCCGGATAATTCTAGAGTCTGCCCGGCGCATGCGCCTTGCGGTGTGCGCCAGCCTGTGGTACAATGAAAGCATCCCATCGCCCTTGAGGTGATTCGTTGCCGTGATTCACCCCAACCGAACGCGCCACCACGGCGTTTACCAGAACAACCTCGGCCTTGTGACCAACGGTCGCTTTGCCGTTGTTGGCAAGATGGGCGACCGCGCTCCCGGCCGCTGACCCCCATGCGCCCCTGCGGTTCCACGTGCCCGGCGGGCGCCCTCTTAACCCCTGTCACGCGCCAATCCAAATCACCATCTCACTACGGGAGTTGCCATGTCTCCTTCGCCTGAAGTTGTCGCGACGATTCGTGAGCGTGTCGCGGCGCAGCAAGACCGCATTGTCCAGTTCATGCGCGACATTGTCGCTATCCCCTCCTACGAGAGCCAGATCGGGCCGGTGGGCGAGCGCGTCGCTGAGGAGATGCGCGGCCTCGGCTTCGACGACGTGTGGTTCGACCGCATGGGGAACATCGTGGGTCGCATTGGTAGTGGCCCGCGTGTTCTGGTCTACGACAGCCACATCGACACGGTCGGGGTCGGCGACCCCGAAGCCTGGGATTGGGACCCCTTCGTTGGCAAGGTCGAGGATGGCGTTCTCTTCGCGCGCGGCGCGTGCGATGAGAAAGGCTCCACGCCCGGCATGGTATACGGGCTGGCTCTGGCTCGCGACCTGGGTCTGCTCGACGGCTGGACGGCCTACTACTTCGGCAACATGGAGGAATGGTGCGACGGTATCGCGCCCCACGCCTTTGTCGAGGTCGAGGGGATTCGCCCGGACTTTGTGGTCATCGGCGAGCCGACGAAGATGCAGGTGTATCGCGGCCACAAGGGTAGGGTCGAGATGAAGGTTGTGGCCAAGGGGCGCTCGGCCCACGCCGCCAGCAACTTCCTGGGCGACAATGCCGTGTACAAGATGCTGCCCGTCATCGCGGGGGTGCGCGACCTGGACCCGCAGCTGGGGACGCACGAGTTTCTGGGCAAGGGGACCATCACGGTGACCGATGTCCACGTCAAGACGCCGTCCATCAATGCTGTGCCGGATGAGTGCACCGTGTACATCGACCGCCGCGTGACCTTCGGTGAGAGCAAGGACCACGCGATTCAGCAGGTGAAGGACCTGGTGCCGGCCGGCGCGGACGACATCACGGTCGAGATGCTATGGTACGACGACCCCAGCTACACTGGCTTTGTCTTCGAGGTGGACAAGTATTTCCCCGCCTGGGCGCTGGCCGAGGAGGCTCCTATCGTGCAGGCGGGCGTGAAGGCGGGCGAGTTGTTGTGGGGCGAGCCGCTGCCGACGGGGAAGTGGAACTTTAGCACCAACGGCATCTACTGGATGGGCAAGGCGGGCATCCCGTCGATTGGCTTCGGCCCTGGCGACGAGCTGCATGCCCACACCGTCATCGATCAGGTTTCGCTGGCTGATGTCGTGCGCGCCACGGAGTGGTATGCGTTGCTCCCGGCGCTGATTGAGTGAGGTGCGGGTTGTGGGGCATGGGTGATGGTTGCCGCCTGGCCTGCCAGGTGAGTCGTGGTACGTGAGCCGTGGGGCGTGAGATACCTGGTAGATTGTCAGGCTTCACAGAACACGCGTCACGTCGCTTTCAAACAACGTATTTGTGGGACACAACTTCCCATGGAGGAGACTCTCATGCAAACCGGACTGCGTGGCCGAGACTTCATTGGCGATACCGACTGGACCCGCGAGGAGATTGAGACCGCTCTCGACGTGGCCTTCGACCTGAAGCGTAAGCGCGCTCTGGGCGAATCTCACGCTCTGCTGCGTGACAAGGTGCTGGCCATGCTGTTCTTCTTCAGCAGCACCCGCACCCGTGGCTCGTTCGAGGCAGGCATTGCCCAACTCGGCGGCCACGGCGCGTTTATCGACTCCGAGACGACGCAGATCAGCCACGGCGACACGGCGAAGGAAATCGGCGAGATCTTCGGCCGCTACTTCGACGGTATCGCCATCCGCCAGTGCGACTGGGATTTCGGCAACAAGTACATCCGCGAGGTGGCCCAGTACTCGCGCGTGCCCGTGCTCAACATGCAGTGCGACGTGTACCACCCGTTCCAGATTCTGGCCGACCTGATGACCATCATCGAGAAGAAGGGGCCGAACCTCAAGGGCAAGAGGATTGCCGTGTCGTGGGCCTACGCCGCCAGCTACCAGAAGCCCATCTCGGTCCCCCAGTCGCTCATCATCCAGCTGACACGCTGGGGAGCCGATGTGGTTCTGGCGCACCCGCCCGAGTACAAGCTAATGCCGAGCATCATGGACGAGGCGGCCGCCAATGCCAGGCGCTACGGCGGCAAGTTCTCGATGACTCACGACATGGACGAGGCGATTCGCGACGCCGAGGTGGTGTACCCGAAGTCGTGGGGCGCGCTGCTGACGACGAGCGACAACGCCGAGAGTGCGCGCATCGGTGCGCAGTACAAGGACTGGATCTTCGACGAGCGGCGCATGAGCCTGACAGCGGGTGAAGGCGCTGACTGTGGCTACATGCATTGCCTGCCTGCCGACCGTGGCCTGGAGGTGGCCGACGCCGTCATTGACGGGCCGTCGTCGTGGGTATATGACGAGGCGGAGAACCGCCTGCACGTGCAGAAGGCCATCATGGCCCTGACGATGGGATAGAGCCTGAACCGTGGAACGTGGCGCGTGAAACGTGACCCGTGATGGGTGAACCTCGCGAGGAAGTTCGCGCTTCACGCCTCACGTTTCGCGGGCTACGTTTCACGCTCACCCTCAAAGAGGAGGATGAATGACCCCCGACCGTCGTCGTAAGCTCGCCGTGGTTGCCATCGGCGGCAATAGTCTGATCACGGATAAGACGCACCAGACAGTTCCCGACCAGTACGCGGCGGCGGCCGAGACGTGCGTTCACGTCGCCGAGATGATTCAAGCGGGGTGGCAGGTCGTGGTGACCCACGGCAACGGCCCCCAGGTGGGCTTTATTCTGCGTCGTTCGGAGCTGTCCCGCCACGAACTGCACGAGGTTCCGCTCGACGTGTGCGGCGCAGATACCCAGGGCGCGATTGGCTATATGTTGCAGCAATGCCTGTACAACGAGTTCCTGCAGCGCGGCCTGCCGGATAAGCCGGTGACGGTCGTGACGCAGGTCGAGGTGGACCGCGCCGACCCGGCCTTCCAACACCCTAGCAAGCCCATTGGCTCGTTCATGACGGAGGCTGAGGCAGCGACACGACGCGCCGAGGGCTGGGACATGGTGGAGGACGCAGGGCGCGGTTTCCGCCGTGTTGTCGCCTCGCCCATGCCCAGGCGCATCGTCGAGATCGAGGCCATCCGGGCCTTGCTGGCGGACGGATTCACTCTGATTGCGGCGGGCGGTGGCGGTATCCCCGTCATTGCCGAGGCGGATGGGCGACTGTGGGGCGTGGCGGCCGTCATCGACAAGGACCGTGCCTCGGCGCAACTGGCGAACCAGATTCAGGCCGACTTGCTCCTCATCTCGACCGCCGTCGAGCGGGTGGCTATCAACTACCGCAAGCCGAGCCAGCAGGAACTGGCAACCATGACGGTGAGCGAGGCCGAGCGCTACATGGCCGACGGCCAGTTCCCCGAGGGCAGCATGGGGCCGAAGATACAGGCCGCGTTGGATTTTCTAGCGCGGGGCGGCGACGCCGCGCTGATTACGTCGCCGGAGGCCATCAGCCGCGCGCTGCGCGGCGAGACGGGGACGTGGATCGTGCCGGACGGGGCGGACCCGTCGCGGTTCTTTGCGGCAGTGGAGGGCACGGCGTGACCCAGGACGTGGCCGGTCAGCGGCAGCAATCGGTTGCCGCCGACCGGGTGGCGGTGAATGGCGACCTGTGGGGCGTGCTCGCCGTGATAGCGACTGCCCTCGCGCTGTTCGCCCCGCTGTGGGCCACTGGCCGCGTGTGGATCGACGGTGACCTGGGCGATTTTTACTGGCCGACCATGCAGGCTGTGTTTGGCGCGCTGCGTGACGGCCAGTCGCCGCTGTGGAATCCCAACCTGATTGGCGGCTTCCCGCTGTTCGCCGACGGTAGCGTGGGGACACTGTTTCCGCTGAATTGGGTTCTGCTCGTCGCACCCCACAGCCTGATGCTCATTCCCTTCCTGCGGACGCTGGTGGCCGCGCTGGGGATGTATGCCTTTGTGCGGGTGGTGGGCATCGGGCCAGTGGGCGCGACGGTGGCGGGGCTGGTATTTGCTCTCAACAGCTTTTCGGTCAGCCACTTCAGCCATATCGACCTTAACAACGGAACCGCACTGCTGCCCTGGCTGCTGTTGGCAATTGAGAGGAGCCTGCACGCTTCGTCGTGGCGGCGGCAGGCGCTATGGCTGCTAGCGGCTGGCGTGAGCTACGGGCTGGTGTGGCTGAGCCTGCACCCGATGGCCCCGCTGATGATTCTGCCTGTCTATGCGGGGTGGGCGCTCTACCGTGCCCTCACCTACTCTGGCCCTCGCCCGACGACCGACGACGAAGGACCGCAGACCCGTGGGACGTCCGCGTCCCCAGCGGCCCGTTCACGCTGGCTGTGGGCGCTGGCGGCGCTGACGGTGCCGGTCGTCGTCGCGCTGGGGCTGGCGGCGGCGCAGCTTGTGCCTATGGCCGAGTTGGGCAGCCTCTCGCCGCGCCAGGCGGCCGGCGCGCGCTTCAACGCCAGCTTTAGCCTGCCTCCCTATGACCTCATCGGCCTGGTGTGGCCGACCTTCTTCCACTCAGCGCCGGGCGGGCCGCGCTGGGGGCTATGGAACCTGGAGACCCTGACCTACGTCGGCACGCTGCCTTTCGTGCTGGCCATGGCAGCGGTGGCGGCCTGGCCCCGTCAGCGACACGTGGGCTTCTTCGTCGTGCTGGCGCTGCTGGCGTTGTGGGTGGCGGTGGCTGTCTACGCGCCCTTTAGCCCGCAGCCCTGGCTGTACTCTCTGCCCGGCTACAACGTCCTGCGCGCGCCTGCCCGCTTCTTCTTCGTCGTGGGCTTCGCGGGCGCGTACCTGGCCGCCGTCGGGATGGACTGGCTCGTGGCGAGGCAGTGGGACACGGCCCCCGTGCGTCGCGTGCGCTGGCTGTTAGTGGGGCTGGCGGCGCTGGCGATGTCGATTCCCCTCGTTGGCGCGGCGATCGTGCTGTTTGTCAACGGTGCGCCGGGCCAGGCGGAGCGCGCCATCTGGGCCTTGTACCTGAATCTGCCCCACGGCACGCCCCTGCGTTACGAGGATGTGGTCTACGCCATCAACCAGAAGCTGCGGATCGGCAATCTGGAGATGTGGAAAGCCGTCGGGTTGCTACTGCTGAGCGTCGGCCTGGTGGGGGCGTGGCTGCGCGGCGGGCTATCGCGGCGCGCCTTCGCCGCCGCCGCCGCTGTGCTGACGGCCGTCGACCTGCTGTTGCTGGCGGGCTACTACGTCACGCCCGTTCCTCTGGCGCGGGTGGTCGAGCCGCGGCCGGCGGCCGAGTTTGTTCAGTCCCAGCGGGCGGCGAACGTGGCGGCGAGTCTCAACGGCGACCGCATCCTGCACGCCCGGTCTGTCGACCCGCCGATGATCGATCTGCCCTTCGGCGTGCCCGACTTCAACGGCCAGAGCAGTCTCAACATGGCGCGTCCAGCCGCCTACACGTCGGCGCTGTTTAGCCGAGAGGGCGCCCTGGCCGACCGCGCGGCGGTGCGCTGGCTGATGGTCCCCAACAATCTGGCCGATGTCCGTCAGCGGCTGAACGGCGTCGCCTTCGACCGCGAGCGACCCCTGGCTATCGTCGACGCGGCGACACCCGCTAACCAGCGCACCTTCCAGGTCGCGCCGCAGCCGGCTCGCGAGTTGCGCCTGTTGCTGGCTCTGTCCCAGGCGGTCAACGTGCCCCAGGGCGCGACAGTGGCGGAGGTGGTGGTGCGTGGGGCGGATGGCGCGAGCCGCGCCTTTCCCATTCGGGCGGGCATTGAGGCCAGCGAGTGGGCCTACGAGCGGCCAGACGTGCGCGCGGCGGTTCAGCACGCGAAGGTCACGCCAGCGCTGACCTGGAATCAAGTGGACGAGACGGGACAGCGTTTCGACCGTTTCCTGTCCTATGTCGAGCTGCCGCTGGACAGCGACGGCGGTGGGCTGCTGATACCGAGCCGGGTAGACGTGCGGGCGGTGGCCCCCCGCACTGAGACGCTGCTGTTCGGCGCGACGCTGGTGGGCGATGCCTCGCCCGCTGCCCACAGCCTGGCCCGCTCCGATCTGGCTGTCTATGCGCCGGTCTACTGGGATGACGATGTGCGGCTGTTCGAGCGCGCAACCGCGTTGCCCCGCGCCCGACTCGTCGGTCAGGGTGTGACCTACGCGGCCCGCTGGCAGGCGTTGGAGCGGCTGACCCAGGCTGAAGATATGGCGGACCGGGTGACATTGGAAGGGACGCCGCCGGCCGAGGCTGCGCCGCTGCTCGTAGCAGGGCCGGCCGATGCGCGCGCCCCCCTGCCACTCGCGCCAGATCCGGCGACGCTCGGCACGGTGCAGCTGCTGGAGGACACGCCGACGCGCGTCACTCTGGCCGCCGAGACGACCGCGCCGGCCTTCCTCGTCCTTGCCGATACCGCCTACCCTGGCTGGCGGGCGACGGTCGATGGCCGTCCAACCGACATCCTGATTGCTGACTACACCTTCCGCGCCGTGTACCTGCCGCCGGGCGCGCACCGGGTGACCTTCGAGTATGCGCCGCGTAGCGTCCAACTGGGCGTCGCTATCAGCCTGATGACGCTGGTGGCCCTGGCGGTCGCGGCGTGGTGGCTGTGGCGCGGGGCGCGGCGGGAGGCGTAGGGTGTTCCTCTTCGGCCCCGTCATGTTGCTCATCGCGGGCGTACTGGCCGTATACACCGTCGTCGACCTGCGACGCCACTGGGCCACGTTTTGGGACGACAACATTACAGGCGAGGACAAGTCGCGCGCCTACCGGGTGGTGTTCTTCCTGCTCATTCCCGTGGGGGTGCTGCTGCATGAGTTCGGTCACGCGGTGGCCGTATGGGGCATGGGCGGGCGCGTCGTCGAGTTCAACTGGTCGCTGCTGTCGGGCTACGTCGTGCCGGATCGCACGTTTGGGCCGCTCGGAACGTGGTGGCTGTATTTTTCTGGCAACCTGGTGTCCATCCTGCTGGCCCTCGTGGGGCTGGTGGTCGCCATGGTGGCGCGGCGGCCAATGGTGAAGTTTCTCGGCTTCGCCTTCTTTACGATGGAGTGGTTCTTTAGCCTGGTCGGCTATCCGCTGCTGAGCTTGGGTAGCCAGGATGGCGATTGGGTGGGCATCTATGGGCTGCCGCCCTTGCCAATGAAAGCGGCGCTGGCTGCCGCGCACATCGCTCTCATCGTCCTGGGCTATGTCTTCCTGCGCTCCATGCGCGTGCGCCGCTGGGAACTGATGCTGAGCAGGGACAACCGCGCCATGATCGAGGCCAGGGAGGCGGAGATTCTGGCCCACCCCGCCGACGCCGCGCCGCGTCTGAGGCTGGCGCAGTTCTACGCGCAACGTGGTGAGGCGGCGCTCGCGAGGGCGACACTCAACGAGGCGCTGGCGGTAGCGCCGGACAACCCGGATGCGCACCTCCTGGCGGGGGCAATGGCGGCCGACGGGGAACGCTATGCCGAAGCCGTAGACCAGTACGCGGCGGCGATAGCGGCCCTGCCGCCCGGACCACCCCGCGGTCGGGTGGAGTATTTGCAGGGCTGGGCGTACGTGCGCATGGATCGCGCCGCCGATGCGGTGGGCGCGCTGACACGGGCCATCGAGGATGGTTTTGTGACGGGCGAGGCATACTACTGGCGCGGCCGTGCTCATCAGCGCCTGCGCAATGATCTGGCCGCCCGTGCCGACTTTGCCCGCGCGGCCGAGATCGACGCCGGTGGTGCGGCGGGCGTAGAGGCGGCCAAGGAACTAGAGGCAATGCGCCTGGAGGCGCGATGATGACGGGACTTGACTATCTTACCGGGTTGCGCTGTCTGCAGTGTGGGAGAGACTACCCACCCGCCCCGACACGCTATGTGTGCGAGGTGTGCGGCGACGACGGCACCCTGGATGCCCAATACGACTACCGGCGTATCGCCGCTGATTGGGACCGCGACGCTCTGGCCGCCGACGCCGACCCCGCCATGTGGCGGTATGCGCCCCTGCTCCCTGTGGCCGCGCCGCCTGCCTACCTGAGCCACTCGCCCCTCGGCTCCAAGCCCTCGACTCTGGCGACGGTCGGCGGTACACCTCTCATCGCCGCGCCCCGTATCGCGGCCGAGGTAGGCGTGCGCGAGGTGTGGATCAAGGACGATGGGCGTAACCCGACCGGCTCCCTCAAGGACCGCGCCAGTGCGGTCGCCGTACTCAAGGCGCAGGAGGCAGGGGCGCGGGTGATCACGACGGCCAGCTCTGGCAACGCGGCGGCCGCACTGGCGGGCATGTCGGCGGCGGTAGGGATGAGGGCTGTCATCTTCGTGCCTGCCACGGCTCCGGCGGCGAAGGTGGCTCAGTTGCTGGTCTTTGGCGCGGACGTGTACCTTGTCGAAGGGACCTACGACCAGGCCTTCGACCTATGCCTGGCCGCCTCGCGCGAATACGGCTGGTACTGTCGCAACACGGGCTACAACCCCTACACCGTCGAGGGTAAGAAGACCGTCAGCCTGGAGATCGGCGAGCAATTGGGCTGGCAGGCCCCGGACCGGGTCCTGGTGTCGGTCGGTGACGGCAACATCATCGCCGGCGTGTGGAAGGGCTTCTATAGCCTGCATCAGCTCGGCTGGATTGAGCGCATGCCCCGTGTCTATGGCATCCAGGCCGCCGGGTCCGACGTGCTGTGCACAGCGTGGGAGGCGGGGACGGAGACCATCACGCCCATCATCGCGCACACCGTGGCCGATAGTATCTCGGTCGGCCAGCCGCGCGACGCGGTGCGCGCCTTGCGGGCGGTGCGCGGCACGGCTGGCGAGTACGTGCGGGTCAGCGACGATGAGATTCTGGCCGCTATCCCGGCGCTGGCGCGCGGCGCGGCGGTGTTCGCCGAGCCGTCCGGCGCGACGGCTTACGCGGGCCTGCGCGCCCTGGCCGCTCTCGGCAAGCTGGACTCTGACGCCCGCATCGTGGTCGTCGCCACGGGCAGCGGCTTGAAGGATATCGGATCGGCCATGAAGGCGGTGGGTCAGGCGGCGCGCATCGAACCATCCCTCGGCAGCCTCGACCGCGCCCTGCGGTCGGCGGCGCAGGCAATGGAGTGAAAACTAAGAGGTGGCATGATGACACGAGCGATTCTTGGTCCGACGTTCGAGGAAATGTTGCATCCGCAGAGCATCGACCCGGCGATTCGCGCCCACGCCGTCGCGGCGATGGCCGATGCGCCCCTCGACCCTATCAACCTATACAACATCACCTGGCGGGGGGCCGACAATCAGATCAAGTACGAGATTCTACCCGAGGGGCTGACCGGCGTCGATGCGCCTATTGTTGTCCTGTATGGGCGCGACTTCCCAACGGGCGCTCACAAGGTGGGTGCGGCGTATGCCGTGCTGACGGAGATGATCCTGTTCGGCCACGTCGACATTGATGAGAATACCGTGGTTTGGCCCAGTACTGGTAACTACGGCATCGGCGGGGCGTGGGTCGGTGGCCGCGTCGGGGCGAAGTCCATCGTGGTGTTGCCTGAGGGCATGAGCCGCGAGCGGTTCGAGCGCATCGAAAGCTATGGCGCACAGGTCATCAAGACGCCGGGCGTCGAGTCCAACGTCAAGGAAATCTATGATAAGACGTGGGAGTTGCGCCGCGACCCCAATATTCGTATCCTCAATCAGTTCGAGCAGATGGGCAACTATCGCTTCCACTACCACGTGACCGGTAACACCATTGTCGAGCTGGCCGCCGAGCTTCAAGCGCGAGGGGTGGGCAATGGTCGCATTGCCGCCTTCTGCTCGGCGATGGGCAGCTCAGGCACGATTGCAGCGGGGGATCGCATCAAGCAGGTCTTCCCGGAGGCGCGTACCGTGGGCTTGGAGCCGATCCAGTGCCCGACGCTCTATAACAATGGCTATGGTGGTCACGACATCCAGGGCATTGGCGACAAGCACGTGACCTGGATTCACAACGTTCTGAGCATGGATGCCATCATGTGCCTCGACGACATCGAGAGCAAGAAGGGCTTGCAGGTGTTGTCCTCGCCGGCCGGCCAGGAGTTGCTCAGCCGTCGCTATGGCGTGGACGAGGCCCAGGCGCAGCAACTGGGCAGCATCTTCGGCATCTCCGGCGTGTGCAACGTGCTGGGGGCCATCAAGACCGCCAGGCACTACCAGTTGGGCAAGCAGGACGTCATCGTCACCATCTGCACCGATGCGATCGACCGCTACTACTCGGTCATGGATGCGATGGCGGAGCGCTACGGCGCTATCGACGAGGCGCGCGGCACGGCCTACGTGGAGGGCATCTTCCACGGCGCGAAGACCGACTGGATCAAGGATGGCACACCTGACATGCGCCGCCAGTGGCACAATCTCAAGTACTATACCTGGGTGGAGCAGCAGGGCAAGACGGTCGAGGAACTCGACGCACAGAAGGACCCGGCATGGTGGATTCAGCACCAGCAGCTCATCCCGGAACAGGATGCCCGCATCAAGGCGGCGCGGGAGGCGTGAAACGTGAGACGTGAGACGTGAGAAGAGTGATTGGCCCTCAGGCATTGGAGATTGATGGTCCTTACGCCTCGCGTTTCACGCCTCACTGGCGCGATAGGTGTCGATAGCGAGAACGAGTTACGGCCGAAGGAGGGACTCATGGCGACACTCAGGCCGCTGCACGAGGGGGCGAAAATCGAGGCGGCGGAGGATTCCGGTGCGTACTTCCGTTACATGGCGGACTTCATTGGCTTTGGGCCGGAGGATGTTGAGGCCATCAAGCAATCGCGGCCGATCATCGAGAAGCATCTGCCCGACATCATCGACGGGTTCTACACCCACCTGTTGCGTTACCCACCGACGCGCAAGTTCTTCCTCAAGACCGACGGCAGCATCGATGAGCCGTATCTTGAGCTGCGGATGCGCCATCAGGCCAACTTCTGGCTGCGCACGTGCGACGGTGTCTTCGACGAGGAGTATGCCCGCTATCTGGACTACGTGGGCCGCGCCCACACCTCGCGGGGTGCGGACCCGCGTATCTATGTCGCCGAGCGCTATGTCATCGGCCAGGTAGGCTTCGTGGCGCATGCTGTTCAGCGCGCCATCAGCCTGGACTTGCGCGAGTACCCCGAGGTCGAGGAGAAGACGGCCGAGGCGTGGAACAAGCTGATGATGGTCGTGCTGGAGATGCTGGCCCGCGCCTACGGCCACGAGAAGGAGCCGGAGGATTTCGACCCCGTGACGCCGATCGATGACGCTCAGGTGCGCCGCCTGTCGGAGGAGGCGTATCGATTGGAGCATGACAAGGACCAGGTTGTCCCGCGTCACGCCGTGCCGCTGGCGCACGTGCAAGACATCCCTGAGGGGGAGCGGAAGCTGTTCCAGGTCGAGGGGTTGTCCATCGGCGTCTTCCACCACAACGGCCAGTGGTATGCTCTGCGGAATAGCTGCCTGCATCGCGGCGGCCCCGTGTGCACCGGCGCGCTCAAGGGTGACACGCTGACGTGCCCGTGGCACGGCTTCCAATATAACGTGACCACCGGCCAGCTCCTCACCGACCCCAACGCGCGCCTGGACACGTATCCTGTGCAAATCGACAACGGTCATGTCGAGGTGATGCTGCCCGACCGGGCTGCTGCCCCGCCGCCGGGCGAGCCGCCCGCGCCGATGCCGTCGGTAGCTGCGGCTTCGCCTGCGACCGTCCCGGCTCCGCCCGCGCCGGCCGCTACCACTCCGGCCGCCGAGGCGCACGTCATGCAGCGCAATGAGTTTGCCGTCGCCGACCTCCCGCCCGGCTCCATCACCCTCGTTACCGTGGACGGCAAGGACGTGGCTGTCTACAACTGCGGCGGGGCCATCTACGCCACGGCCGACGCCTGCACCCATGCCGATGGCCCCCTCAGCGCGGGTGAGCTGAGCGACTGCATCGTCACCTGTCCCATACACGACTCCCAGTTCGATGTGCGCGACGGCAGCGTCGTGCGCGGCCCGGCCGACAAGCCGGTCGCCACCTACAAGGTAACCATCACTGACGGCGTTGGCCACGTCGAGGCGAAGGCGTAGCCGTAGGGACCTGACAGGTCGTTGAGACGTGGGCAAGCGCGCTGACGGCGCAGGCTGATTGGGGCAGTATTGCCCCGCGCCCTCCCTCGCTGCGTTCGACGCTTCAGGCGTGAAGGAGCATCAATGAGCAAGCTCTACGGCGGCATTGAGGGCGGCGGCACGAAATTCGTGTGCGCCGTCGGCACAGGCCCGGAGGATATCCGCGCCGAGACCCGCTTTCCGACCACTACCCCCGACGAAACACTGGGGCGGGCGATTGCCTTCTTCCAGGAGCAGCATGCAGTCACGCCGCTGGCGTCCATCGGCATCGGGTCTTTCGGGCCGGTTGACCTGCGGCCCGGTTCACCCAGCTGGGGCTACATTACGACCACGCCAAAACCCCATTGGCCCCATACTGACGTGGCGGGCACGGTGGGACGCGCGCTAGGTCTGCCGGTCGCCTTCGATACCGATGTCAACGGCGCGGCTCTTGGCGAAGGGCGCTGGGGGGCGGCGCAGGGGCTGGATACGTTCATCTACCTCACCATCGGCACCGGCGTCGGCGGCGGTGGCATGGTTGGAGGGCGGCTGATGCATGGCCTGGTCCATCCGGAGATGGGCCACATACTCATTCCCCACGATCGGGAGGCTGACCCATATCCGGGGCGGTGCCCCTATCACGGCGACTGCTTCGAGGGGCTGGCGGCTGGCCCCGCACTAGAGGGGCGCTGGGGCGCGCGCGCCGAGACGCTGCCCGCCGACCACCCCGCCTGGGCGCTGGAGGCGAAGTATCTGGCGGATGCGCTCGTCACCTTCATCACGACTCTTTCCCCGCAGCGCATCATCATCGGTGGCGGCGTCATGTCCCAGCCACAGATGTTTCCCATGCTGCGCGAGATGACCCGCGCCCGTCTCAATGGCTACGTCCAGGACGCCGCCATCACCGAGCGCATCGACGAGTATATCGTGCCGCCCGCGCTAGGCGGGCGGGCCGGTGTGCTTGGCGCGATTGCCCTCGCGGAGATGGTGGCGTAGGGGTGAGGCTATGCATTGCGACCACCTTCCGCCCGTGCTACAATTCAGTTCGCTGTGGGCCGCGATGCCCACCAGGAGCCAGTCATGCTCATCACCCATGGTTGTGTCGTAACGTTCGACCAGCCTGACTCGGTCATCGTCGACGGTGCGATCCTCATCGCCGGCGATACCATCGCCGCTGTCGGCTCGACCGCTGACCTGACGGCGCGCTATCCGGAGGCCGAGCGCCTGGATGTGGGCGGCAAGCTGGTCTTGCCGGGCCAGATATGCGCTCACACCCATTTCTACGGCGCGTACGCTCGTGGCCTTGCCATCCCCGGCCCGGCCCCCAAGGACTTCCCTGAGATTCTCGCCCGCCTGTGGTGGCAGCTCGATAAGGCGCTGACGCTGGAGGATGTCTATCACAGCGCGCTGGTGTGCCTGGTTGATGCCGTGCGCCACGGCACGACGACCCTGGTCGATCATCATGCCAGCCCCAATGCCATCGACGGCTCGCTCGACCGCATCGCCGATGCTGTGCGCGAGGCAGGCCTGCGCGCTGCGCTGTGTTACGAGGTGACCGACCGCGACGGGCCAGAGCGCGCCGAGGCGGGCATCCGCGAGAATGTGCGTTTCATTGACAAGGCGCGCCGCGAGGGTGGGCCGCAGCTGGCCGGCCTGTTCGGCCTGCACGCCGGGCTGACCCTTTCTGATGAGACGCTGGAACGCTGCCGCGCGGCTAACCCGGCCGGCGTTGGGTTCCACATCCACGCCGCCGAAGGTCCGGCCGATCAGGAGCACGCCCTGGCTCGCTATGGGCAACGGGCCATCGACCGGCTGGCGACGCGCGGTATCCTGGGGCCGAGCGCCATCGTGGCGCATGCCATCAGCATCGACGCCTGGGAGATGGCGCAACTCCGCGATAGCCAGACGTGGGTCAGCCACCAGCCGCGCTCCAACATGAACAATGCGGTTGGTGTAGCCGCTGTGCCGGCGATGCTGCGCGGTGGGATGAAGGTTGTGCTGGGCAACGATGGCTTCTCGAACGACATGTTCACTGAGATGAAGTTTGCCTACCTGCTGCACAAGTCCTACACCGGCGACCCGCGGGTGATGGGCGGCTACGATGTCATGGACGTGGCGGTGCGGAACAATGCCGCCCTGGCTGAGTCCCTGTTTGGCGCTCCCCTGGGGCGACTGGCCCCTGGCGCGCTCGCCGATGTGATTGTCCTTGACTACTACCCGTTCACGCCGCTGACGGCGGGCAACGTACCGTGGCATCTCCTGTTCGGCTTCGATGGCGGCCACGTTACCCATACCATCGCAGGTGGGCGACTGCTCATGAAAGACCGCGAGCTGCTGACGCTCGACGAAGAAGCCATTATGACGCGAGCGTTGGAACGCGCTCCGGGCGTGTGGCAGCGCTTCGCGGGTACATAGGCTGTGTTTGACCAGGTCTACGACACGCTTCAGTGGACCGGCGCGCGCCACCAGATTACGGCTTGTAAGGGCAGCGGCCTCTTTGAGCCGCCCGCGCACGGGCTGGCGCCGGTCGAGTTCATACGCACGTGTCGGCGCGGCTACTATTGTCGCTACGCGGTCGAGGATGGCCGGTTGTTCCTCACTGAGGTCCACGTGGGGCTGGACGGGCCGGCGGAGGCGGCGGCCATGGCGGGCGATGGCCCACTGCTGTTCGGACGCGCTCCGCGCCGCTATATGATGTACGCCTACCGCCTCGGCGATGTCAGCGACGGTCAGATGGGACGCACCAGCCTCGAGTCGCCCGACTGGGTCTATCGGGACTTGCATGAGCCGCTCGCGTTCACGGGTGGGTTGGTGGTGGCGGTAGACACGGTGGCCGACCTCTACCCATATTCGGGGGCGCGTCCCGGCTATGTCTTCGCGTCGGTAAGTGAGTTGGTGTTCGATGGGGGTCGTATAGCCCACCACATCGACCACTCGGCAACAATGGCAGGATTGCGCAACGGTCTGGCGCGGCGCGACGGTGAGGTTGGGTCGCCGTGGCGGCAGTGGCTGGTGGCGCGAGGCTACGAACCAGACGCCTCAACGTGAATCAAGTATCATCAATATATCTCGCGCTTCGCAAAGGAAGATCTATGACTAAGGAGACGATTGCGATTCTGGGGGGCACGGGGCCGGAGGGCGCCGGGCTGGCTATGCGTTGGGCTGCGGTGGGCTATCCGATCCTCATCGGGTCGCGCGACTCCGCCCGCGCTGAGGCGACGGCGGCTGAGCTGCGGTCCAAAGTTCCCGGCGGCCATATTGGCGGCGCGATGAACCGCGAGGTGGCCGAAAATGCCGATCTCGTGGTGCTCACGACGCCCTACGCCGGACAGGCTCCCATCCTGGCCGATGTCGCCCCTGCCTTGCAAGGCAAGATTCTGGTAACCGCCGTGGTGCCGCTCGACCCGGCCGCCAAGCGTCGCGTGCCCAACATGCCTGACGGCCCGGCCGCCGTGCAGGCGCAGCAACAAGTGGGCGAGGGTGTCAGAGTAGTGGCGGCCTTCCAGAATGTGGGGGCGCACCAGTTGCAGGACCCCGACGCTGAGGTGGACTGCGACGTGCTGGTGTGCGGCGACGACCGCGCCGCGAAGGATGCGGTGATTGCGCTGGCCGAGGCGGGCGGGATGCGCGCCTGGGATGCGGGCGGCCTGGCGAACGCTCTGATTCCGGAGGGGCTGACGGCCGTGCTTATCAACATTAACATTCGCTACAAGAGCAAGGGGGCGGGGGTTCGGATCAGCAATGTCAACCCGCCCGCCGCGTGACTGTGCGCTATCGCCCCTACGCTGACGACCGCGACCGCGAGCGGATGATCGCGCTGGCGTCGACGATGATTCGCGATGCAGCCGAGCGTAGCTTCTTCCATCCGGGGGACGTGCTGTGGGGGATGTACCAGAATAGCCTGTTCGACCCCACCGCCAGCATTGGCCTGTGGGAGACGGACGCAGGTGAGCTGGCTGCCTTCAGCTGGGATGACCGCCATGGGCTGGCGGTCCAGGTGGGGCCACTGGCCCTGGCGGACGACACGCTCCTGGCCGAGATGCTCGACTGGGGCGAGGCGCGGGCACGGGCACAGGAGGGCGACGGGCGCGTGGTGCGCGTCAGTGTCCGGGACCGCGACACGCCGCTGTTGCGCCTGGTCGAGGCGCGAGGCTACACCGACGCGGGTAACCCGATGCTGTATCTGACCCGCAGCCTGGACGATCCCATTCCTGACGCGCTGTCCCCCGAGTTCGTGGTGCGGGCGGTGCAAGGTGGGGTCGAGGACGAGGCGCGGGTTGCTATCCACCGCGAGGTATGGCATCCGTCGCGGGTGACGCTGGAGGCGTACCGCCGCCTGCGAACGATTCCCCGCTACCGGTCCGACCTGGACCTGGTGGCCGTCGCGCCATCGGGCGAGTTCGCCGCCTATTGTATCTGCTGGCTCGACTCAGGCAGCGAAACCGGTGAGTTCGAGCCGGTCGGGACGCGGGCCGCCTATCGCCGGCGCGGCGCGGGGCGGGCCGTGATGCTCGAAGGGCTGCGACGGCTGCAGGCTCTCGGCGCGCGCACGGCCATGGTCTATTCGGCCGAGGCCAATGTCGCGTCGACCGGCCTCTATCAGTCGGTGGGGTTTCGGCCCATAGGCCGGGACCTGACCTATGCAAAGAAAGTCTAGATGCTGAATCAACTCACCCTGACCGCCGTGCCCGGCCTGCCGCTCATCCAGCCGGGCGATGATCTCGGCGCGCTCATTGTCGATCACGCCCAACGCGCAGAGTACCCCCTGCGTGACGGCGATGTGGTCGTCATCGCGCAGAAAGTGGTGTCTAAGGCCGAGGGCCGCCGTCTGCGCCTGGAAGATGTGACGCCTGGCCCCCGCGCTGAGGATCTGGCGACGCAGATTCACAAGGATCCGCGCCTGGTCGAGATCATCCTGCGCGAGTCGAAACAGGTGGTGCGTACCGCGCCGGGCCTGCTCATTGTAGAGGACCGCCACGGCCTTATCTGTGCCAATGCGGGCATTGACCGCTCCAACGTCGAGAAGACTGATGGCGACTGGGTAACCCTGCTGCCCATCGACCCTGACGGCTCCGCGCGCAGCCTGCGCGACCGCATCCGAGACCTGACGGGGGCACGGGTGGCGGTGCTCATCAACGACAGCCACGGTCGGCCGTGGCGCGAGGGGGCATCGGGGGTGGCGATTGGCGTAGCGGGCATCGCGCCGTTGGACGATCAGCGCGGTAGTCATGACCTGTTCGGCTACGAGTTGCAGAGCACCGTGGTGGCCGTCGCCGACCAGGTGGCGGCGGCGGCGTCGCTGTTGCAGGGTCAGGCCGACGAGGGGCGGCCGGTGGTCATCGTGCGCGGGCTGGAGTACGAGGCGCGCGACGCGGCGGCGGCCGACGTTCTGCGGCCCCGCGACCGAGACCTGTTTCGCTAATTCATCCGACCATCTACTCATTCACAATACCTCAAGGAGGAGCTATGGCCCGCGAGCGCGTGGCGATGTATCTGCAAGACAAGCACCCGATTCGAGAGGGCATGGAGTACGCCAAGTATGCCGAGTCCAAAGGCTTCGAGGCGGTGTGGCAGGCTGAGTCGCGCCTGGTGCGCGATGCGATTGTCCCCATGGCGGCCTTTGCCGCCGTCACCGACCATCTCAAGGTCGGCAGCGGCGTTATCAACAACTGGACGCGCAACGCGGCCATCATCGCTGCTACGTTCTTGACGCTGGATGACCTCGCGCCGGACCGGGTAATCCTGGGCATCGGCGCGTGGTGGGATCCGCTGGCGCGCAACGTCGGTATCGAGCGGCGCAAGCCGCTGACGGCGATGCGTGAGGTGGTCATCAACGTGCGCCGCCTGCTCAATATGGAGCGCGTCAGCTTCGAGGGCGAGTTTGTCCACTTCAACAACATCGAGTTGGATGTGGTCCATGGCCGCCGCGAGCCGCGCCATGTGCCCATCATGATTGGCGCGACGGGCATGGCGATGATGGAGATGACGGGCGAAATTGCCGATGGCGCGGTTCTCAACTACTGTGTGCCGCCAGAGTATAATCTGCCCGCCCTGGACGCGCTGGCGCGAGGCGCGAAGAAGGCCGGTCGCACCATCGACGACATCGACCGCCCGCAGCTCATCGTCTGCTCAGTGGACAACGACCGCAAGAAGGCGCTGGACGGTGCGCGCGAGTTGCTGACCCAGTACCTTGCTCAGCAGCCTCATATCCAGCAGGCCAGCGGGGTCAAGCCGGAGGTGGTCGAGGAGATTCAGAAGATTCTGGGCTGGCCCGCCACCAAGGAGCAGGTTCGCGAGGCGATGCGACTAGTTCCCGACGACCTGGTGGAGCGCATTACCGCCAGCGGTACACCCGACGAGGTACGCGCCAAAGTGAACGAGTATCGCAAGAATGGCTGTACCTGCCCTATCCTGTACCCCCTGGGGGATGCCAAGCTGATGATTGACACGTTCGCGCAGCCATAAGACTCGCTGCCGATGGTCACATCGCGGCCTGATGGCGCAAGAGGCGCGGGAGGTGACCATCCCGCGCGAACCGGGTGTTTCAACACAGGTAGCCTGCCGCTCTTTCGGTGGGCAGGGTGACGACAACTATGCGCAATGTAACCGACATCATCCGACCCTCCTCCGTCGAGGAGGCCGTCGCTCTCCTGCAGCGCGCTACGCCTCCGACTGTCGCGCTGGCGGGTGGAACCGCCCTGGTAGGGGAAGGCTCGCCCGATATTGAGGCGGTGGTCGACCTGGCCGCCCTCAGCCTGGACTACATTCGTTCCAACAGCCAGGGTCTGCACCTGGGGGCAATGCTGACGCTCCAGGAACTGGTCGATAGCGAGGCCGTACGCGCCGTGGCAGGGGGGGGGCTGTCCCGCGTCGCCCACGCCTCTACCAGCAATCTCCTGCGGCGGCAGGCGACTGTCGGCGGCTCCCTGGTCAGTGGACGCGCCCCCGAGTTGGCGACGCTGCTGTGCGCCCTGGACGCCCGTGTCGTATTGCATGACCCGCAGCCGTCCGAGGTCCCCCTGGCAGCGTTTTTTGCGACGCCCTGGAACACGCGCCGTGGTCTGCTGACGGAGGTTGTTGTTCCTGCTCGCTCCCGCATCGGTGTGGGCCTCCATGCCGTGCGGCGCACGCCCACCGACGCGCCGATGGTCGTCGCGGCGGCGACCCTGACCCTCGACAACGACGCGGTGCAGTTCGCGGGACTGGCGGCGGGCGGGGCAGTCATCGCTCCGCCGCAAGGCGCGCCGCCCCGACCGGCCGTGGCGTGGCCGCTACGCTTTGCGATGGCCGAGGAGGCGCTGCTGGGTAAGGCCCTCTCTAACCGCCTCATCGACACGGCGGCCAGTTTCGCCGTCGGCGATACGCCGGTCATCGACGACTATCTGGCGAGCGCAGATTATCGGCGCGCGATGGTGGGCGTGCTGCTCAGGCGCGCCCTGGGCGATGCCTGGCGGGCAGCGTTGGGGGTACACTAGATGGCCGACCTGGGGCGGGTGAGTGTGTTTTGCGGCGCCAACGTCGGTAGCCGCCCTGAGTACACGGCGGCCGCTGAGGCGCTGGGTGTGACGCTGGCGCGGCGGCAAGTGAATCTCATTTACGGGGGTGGGCAGGTCGGGCTGATGGGCGTGGTGGCCGATAGCGTGCTGGCGGTGGGCGGTGAGGTGGTCGGCGTGTTGCCGGAGGTGCTGGCGACGAAGGAACTGGCGCACCCGACGCTAACTGAGATGCGCGTCGTCGGCTCGATGCACGAGCGAAAGACTCTCATGGCCGAGCTGGCCGACGGCTTCATCGCCCTGCCCGGCGGCTACGGTACGCTGGACGAATTGTGCGAGATTCTTACCTGGGCGCAACTGGGCTTCCACGCGAAGCCTGTGGGCTTGCTCAACGCGGGCGGCTTCTTCGACGGCTTCCTCACCTTCCTTGACCACGCCACCGCCGAGGGCTTCGTGCGGTCAGCGCACCGTGAGATGCTTCTCGTGGATGACGACCCCGATCGCCTGCTGGACCGCATGGCGACGTACGAAGCGCCGAGGGTGCGAAAGTGGATTCGCCGCGATGAAACATAAGCAAGGATAGGGCTATGGACATTCATCTCACCATTAACGGCGAGGCGCGGACCCTGTCCGCCGAGCCTGGCGAGCGGCTGCTCAGCGCGTTGCGCAATGCCGGCGTCATGGGCGTCAAGCACGGCTGCGAGACGGGGGAGTGCGGCGCGTGCGCCGTGCTGCTCAACGGCCAGCCGGCGCTGACCTGCTGCCGCCTCGCGGCTCAGGCCGAGGGGGCGTCCATTGTCTCCATCGAGGCCCTGGGCGAAGCGCCAGAGCCGGGCTGGAAGCCGTCGCGGGGCCTGCACCCCATTCAGCAGGCCTTCATTGACACCGGCGCTATCCAGTGCGGCTACTGCACGCCAGCCATGGTCCTGGTCGCTAGAGACCTGCTGGAGCGCAATGCCCGCCCCAGTGAGGCCGAGGTGCGCGAGACCCTGTCGGGCATCCTGTGCCGCTGTACCGGCTACAAGAAGCCCGTCGAGGCGGTGCTGCGCGCCGCCGCCATCCTGCGCGGCGAGGCAGTGCGCCCCATCCAGGGCGGGCCACTGCCCGACAAGAACGACGATCGGTCCGACGTGCCGCGCCGCCCGGCCGACGCGCCCCTGCCTGCGCGCGGGGCTACCGGGACAGAGACTGTCGCCCCGCCCCGCACGCTGCTAGAGATGAAGCCGGCGCCGGGCGACGCTGCCCCGACACCTCTCAAGGTTGTCGGCAAGCCGGAACGCAAAGTCGATGCCCAGAAGCTTGTCCAGGGCAAGCCGGCCTTTGCCGACGACGTTCAGATGCGCGGTATGCTCATCGCCAAGGTGTTGTGGTCGCCCGTCGCCCATGCCTGGATCAGGCGTGTCAACGCCAGTAAGGCCCGCGCCCTGCCCGGCGTTCACGCCGTCCTGACCCACGAGGACATCCCGCGCATCGTGTATTCCACGGCCGGCCAGTCCGATCCCATCCCCGGCCCGCTGGATATGTTCAGTCTCGATCGTAAAGTGCGCCATGTGGGCGACCGCGTCGCCTTCGTCGCTGCCGAGACCGAAGCCATTGCCGAGGCGGCGCTGGCCCTCATCGAGGTCGAGTACGAGCCGCTGCCCGCCATCCTCGATCCGGCCGAGGCCATGTCGCCCGACGCCGTGCGTATCCACGACGAGGCGGAGTACGTGCCTTTCGCCGAGAGTGACCCAACACGCAATCTGGCCGCCGAGATTCACATCGAGATTGGTGACCTGGCAGCGGGCTTTGCCCGCGCCGACCACATCTTCGAGGCCGAGTATCGCGTGCCCAAAGTCCAGCAGGTGAGTATCGAGCCGCACGTTGTCGTCACCTACTGGGACGAGGACGACCGGCTGGTGATTCGCACCAGCACGCAGGTTCCCTTCCACGTGCGGCGCATCCTGGCCCCGGTGCTCAACCTGCCGCCCAAGCGCATCCGCGTCGTCAAGCCGCGCATCGGTGGCGGCTTCGGCGGCAAGCAGGAGGTGCTCATCGAGGACGTGGCGGCTCACCTGACGATTGCCACCGGGCGGCCGGTGCGCTTCGAGACGACCCGCGCTGAGGAGTTTACCTCGGCCCGCTCGCGTCATCCCATGACGGTCCGCCTCAAGACCGGCGTCCTCAACGACGGAACCATCGTCGCTAACGAGATGCATGTCCTGTCCGACACCGGCGCCTATGGCTGTCACGCGCTGACCGTGACGGGCAACACCGGCCACAAGGGCATGGCTCTCTACCCGGCCTACTGGCCCAACAACGAGGACGTGACTGCCGACGGCGGTCAGCAACCCCACGTCCTGTTCCACGCCGATGTGGTGTACACCAATACCCCGCCGGCCGGCGCTTTCCGGGGCTACGGCGTGCCCCAGGGCTTCCTGCCCGTCGAGACCCACATGGAGCACATTGCCCGTACCCTGGGGCTGGACCCGCTGGCCTTCCGCCTGAAGAACGCCGTCAAGCCCGGCGACGAGCACCCCTTCAGCCGCGCCTGGTCCGAGGGCCGCGAGCCGCGGCCGGAGATTATCCGCACCTGCGCTCTGGCCGAGTGTGCGCAGCGCGGCGCGGCTCTGGTGGACTGGCGCAAGAAGGCCGGCAATGCCGAGTGGCGTACCGTGCGAGGTGCGCCCCACCTCAGGCGTGGCATCGGCGTGGCCCTTGTGATGCAGGGCACGGCCATCCCCTACCTGGACATGGGCGCGGCGTCCATCAAGCTCAACGACGACGGCAGTTTCAACGTCCTGGTGGGCGCGACCGACCTGGGGACCGGCTCCGACACCGTGCTGGGCCAGATGGCGGCCGAGGTATTGGGCGTGCGCCTCGACGATATCATCATGTACTCGTCGGACACTGACTTTACGCCCTTCGACGTGGGCGCGTATGCGTCCAGCACGACGTACATCTCCGGCGCGGCGACGGTCAAGGCTGCCGAGGAGTGCGCCGAGCAGATTCGCGCCGTGGCGGCGGCCATGATCAACGAGCGCTACACCCACCTGGAGGAGGAGGGCAGCACGATGGCCGAGGGCGGGCGTACCGCCGCGCCAGAGAAGCCCACCTACGAGGTGGGCGCGGCGGGGCCACAGGGTCCGCGTATCGTCAAGCCCGCCGAGATCACCCTGCGTGATCGTCGCGCCTTTGCTCCCGATGGCCGCTCGGTGTCCCTGGCCGAGGTAGCCCTGAACTCACTACACCACACCAACCAGCGCCAGATCATGGGCGTGGCATCCTACGTGTCGCCCGAATCACCGCCGCCCTTCGCCGCCCAGTTCGCCGAGGTGACGGTGGACACCGAGACGGGGCAGGTGACAGTGGATAACCTGGTGATGGTGGTGGACGCGGGCCGCATCGTCAACCCGCTGACCGCCGAGGGGCAGATTGAGGGGGGCATGGCCCAGGCGCTGGGCTATGGCGTGTGCGAGGAGATGATCTATGACGACGCAGGTCGCAGCCTGGTCACGCGACTGGATGACTACCGCATCTTTCGCGCCGACGAGATGCCGCGCCTGACCGCCGAGTTCGTGGAGACCGACGAGCCGTCGCACCCCTTCGGCGTCAAGGCCGTGGCCGAGATACCGATGGACGGCGTCGCGCCCGCCGTGGTCAACGCCATCCGCGACGCGACGGGTGCGCGCCTGTTCGAGATTCCCGCTACGCCGGAACGGGTGTGGCGGGCGTTGCAGGAGAGGGAGTAGCGCCTGATCTGAAGTGCGGCCGCCATGCTCCCGCTGTAGCAGCACGGCGGCCGCACTTCTGGCCTATGTCCCCGCGGCGCTGCATACTCTGCTGACGAGTGAGGCCATTCTGGATGCGCTACGACCTGTATCGCCTCGAGCGGTGACGATTGGCTGACGATGAGCGACGACATACCCGGCCTGCTGGATGTGACGGTCTTCCAGTACCTGGACAGCGGCGAGCGTTTGCTGTGGACAGGCAAGCCGCGCCCCGGCCTGCGGCTGAGCGGGGCCACCATGCGCGGGCTACTGGGGGGCATGGTCTGGGCGGTCGTCGCCGCCTATTTCGCCATCAGCATCTGGCGCGGTGGGGCGACCGTCTCGAATTTCTTCGTCGCGCTGGCGCTACTCGGCTTCGCCCTGTACAGCACCGTGGGGCGTGTCGCGCTGGATGGCTGGTTGCGCTCGCGAACCCGCTACGCCGTGACGGACCGCCGCGTGCTCATCATCCAGGGCGTCAATCAGCCTACCATTCAGTCCATTGAACTCTCTGCCACCAGCCCGATTAGCTGCGACTTGCGCGGCGACGGCAGCGGCAGCATTACCTTCGTCACGACTCAGCCCGCGACAACGGGGCGGCGGAGCCGCCGCGCTCCGCCGCCCGCCTTCGACGACATCCCCGATGCCCAGCAGGTCTACGCCCTGATCCAGCAGGTGATGCACAACCAACAAGCCCCGTAGCGTCCGGCCCACCGCAAGACCCCCGACGGTCATGTCGGCTATGTGCGACAGCTGTGTCATGGGCGCCGCAGCGGCCCCTCCTGCCATCGGGGTGAGAGTCGAGTCCAGAGGGGAGAAGTGACACGGCCACGGTACAATCGACCGTGGCCGTCATCTCTCACACGTAGGGAGAAGCAAACTGCTCCTCGGTGGGTTCCGCTCAGCAGAACCAGGGTTCGCTCAGGCGCGGGACGGCGACCGCCGTCAGGGGCATGGGTGGCAAGGGCGGCGGGGGCAGGGTCGCGACAGCCTCGACGGCCAGCGCGGCCAGCGCCAGGTCGGGGCTGCCCTGGTGGGCGCGCGCCCAGGCACGCTCGAAGAACGCGCGCCGCGACAGACGGCGGCCAACTGACGACTGAGCCAGACGTTCCAGGTCGTGCTGTAGGGCGTCGACCTGCGGGTCGGGATTGCGCCAGGTGTACGACAGCCGCGCCTGGTCCAGCCCGTCGATGACGGCGCGGGTCTCGTCCAGCTCCAGCAGTCGCGAGCCGGGCGGGATGAGCAGGCGAATCGCGTACTGGATGGGCGCGACACGCTCGACCAGGCCCAGGCGAGCAATCTCGGCCAGGAAGTCGCGGTAGCCATCCAGGGTCGTCCAGGGGGTGAAGGCGACGAAGGTGGGGATGAGCTGTAGGCCCGCCACGTCGCACAGCCGTAGGACAGTCTCGAACTCTTCGCGGGTGTGCTGCTTGTCGAAGAGAGCGAGGATGTGCGCGTCGAAGGCCTCGACGGCCGAGGTGATGAACAGGCAACCGCTGCGCTTCAGGGTGGGCAGCAGATCGGCATGCTTGAGCAGGTGCTCGACCTTGATGGTCACGTCGTAGCTGAGGCCCGGCCACTCGGCGTGTAGCGCTTCGAGGATGGGTATGGCATGGCCGGGGCCGTTGAAGAAGTCAGGGTCGCCAAAGGTGATGTGCTGTGCGCCCGCTGCGACCTGCTGGCGGATATCGGCCAGAACCACGTCGCGCTGGACGAGGCGGAAGCGCCCGTTATAGACCGGCACGATGGGACAGTGGCGGCACTGGTGCTTGCAGCCCCGCGTCGCCTCGACATAACCGACGATGCGCTCTGTACCGTCGCCCACCTCCAGCCTGGCGTAGCGATCGAGGGCAGGTAGACCCGCGCGATCTGGAACGCGAAAGGCCTGGCGGTTGAGGCTGACCAGGGGGATGTCGGCGGGCGCCTGCTCGGCGACCAGGTTACGGGCCAGAGTCACCAGCCCGGCCTCGAACTCGCCGCCGATTAGGGTATCGACGCCCAGGCTGCGCAGGTAGTCCTCATTTTCTGGCGCATATAGCCCGTAGAAGCAGACGTGGGCGGTCGGGTTGACGCGGCGCGCCTGGTGCAGCGCGTCCACGGCCAGGCGCGTCGCCGTGTGCATCGGCACGTAGAAGGCGATGAGGTCGGCGGCGCGGACGGCGGCGTCGGGGAAGGCATCGACGGCCAGATCGACGCATTCGACGTACGCCCCTGCCTCGCGTAGCCATGCAGCGGGCGACGCCAGGCCGAAGGGCTGGCGGCCCATCTCGTAGGTGGAGATGAGGAGAACGTTCAGGCTCATGGTGGTAAGTGTAGTGTTGTCGCGAGCAGGGTCAAGCCTGGGCATCATGGTTCTTTGCCTGCCTCTCCTGGCGGGCGTATACTATTCCCTGGCGCGCCTGCGCCCCATTCCCCATCTCGGGACAAAACTCATGGCTGACACACCCCTGACACCCCATACCTGGGATACTTACTATGCGCCTGCGACCCTCGACGAGGCGCTGACAATTCTGGCCCGCGAGCGCGGTCACGCCCGCATCATCGCGGGGGGCACCGACCTCATCATCGAGCTGGATCGCAACGTGCGGCGCATCGGCTCGGTGGTGGACATTACGCGCATCCCCGGCCTCAACCAGATCAGGCTGGCCAGTGAGCGCATCACGCTGGGGCCGCTGGTTACCCACAACCATGTCGTCGCCTCGGCGCTGTGTGTCGAGCGCGCGCTGCCCCTGGCCCAGGCATGCTGGGAGGTGGGCGCGCCTCAGATACGCAATCGCGGCACAGTAGCGGGCAACCTGATCACCGCTTCTCCCGCCAACGATACCATCACGCCTCTGGTCGCCATGGGCGCGAGCGTTACGCTGCGGTCGGCGCGGGGTGCGCGGGATGTGCCTTTGGCCGAGTTCTATACCGGCGTGCGGCGCACGGTCATGGCCGAAGACGAGATGCTGACGGCCATTCATATCCCCGCCCTGCGCGCCAACCAGCGCGGGGTTTTCCTCAAGCTCGGCCTGCGCCGCGCCCAGGCCATCTCGGTCGTCAACGCGGCTATCGTGCTGACCTTCGACGGCGACGTGGTAACGGACGCCCGCATTGCCCTCGGCTCCGTCGCGCCGACCATCATCCGCGCGCCAGAGGCCGAGGTGCTCCTTGTCGGTAGGCCACTGAGCCGCGAGACCATCGCCGTCGCCGCGCGGGCGGCACAGCAGACCGCCAGGCCCATCGACGACGTGCGCTCGACGGGGCTTTATCGTCGCCGCGCCGTGGGCGTCCTGATGAGCCGCGCCCTGGATCGTCTGCGCACGGGCGCAGAGCGCACCGACTGGCCGACGGATCCGGTACTGTTGTGGGGCAAGAGCGAGCCGTATGCGGCGGCAGTCGACCCTGTCCCGCTGACGCTGGTTGGCGACGCCGTGGTGACGGCCACGGTCAACGGTCACGTCGTCGCTGCGCCCGGTGCGAATCTGACTCTGCTCGACTGGCTGCGCGATGGCGTGGGCCTGACGGGGACGAAGGAGGGCTGCGCCGAGGGCGAGTGCGGCGCGTGTACCGTGTACCTGGACGGCGTGGCGGTCATGGCGTGTCTGGTTCCGGCGGGACGCGCCCACGGCGCGACGGTGATAACGGTCGAGGGCCTGGCGCGCGATGCGCGGCTGCACCCGGTCCAGCAGGCCTTCGTCGAGCGCGGCGCGGTGCAATGCGGCTACTGCACGCCGGGCTTCATCATGTCGGCGGCCAAGCTGCTCGAAGAGCAACCCCACCCGACCCGCCAGCAGGTGCAGACGGCCATTACAGGCAACCTGTGCCGCTGCACCGGCTACTACAAGATCATCGAGGCCATCGACGCGGCGGCCGAGGCTGCCACGCCAGGATGAGGTACACCCGCGCCGCGTGGGGCGGGCCTGTCCGATGCGGTGAGCGCCAGATAGAGCGGCGCGGACGAATGCGGACGCGCGTTGACCACAGAAATAAGGACTTTCCGCTATGCGCGCTATTGGCAGTAGCTTCCCTCGCGAAGATGCCTACGGGAAGGTGACCGGCGATACCCTGTACTCCGGCGACCTGACGCAGGATGGCATGCTCCACGCCTGTACCCTGCTGGCCCACCGCGTCCACGCCCGTATCCGCCACCTGGACCTGGCGACGGCGCTGGCCGAGCCGGGCGTCGTCGCCATCTTCACGGCGCAGGACGTGCCCCACAACCGCTTCGGCCTTATCTATCCCGACCAGCCGGTGCTGTGCGGGCCGGGCGACGACGAGCATGCGGCCGTGGCGCGCTTCGTCGGGGACAAGGTGGCGCTCGTCGTCGCCGAGACCCGCGCTGCTGCCGAGCGCGCCCGCGCCCTGATTCGCGTTGAGTACGAGGACCTACCCGCCGTGACCGACCCCGAGGTAGCGATGCGGCCCGGCGCGCCCGTCCTGCACGCCGATCACCCCGATAACATCCTGCACCGCTATCGGGTCCGCAAAGGCGACATGGACGCGGGCTGGGCGGCGGCGGAGGTCGTGGTCGAGGGCGACTATCGCATGGGCGCGCAGGAGCACGCCTACCTCCAGCCCGACGCGGGGCTGGCGTGGCTCGACAACGAGGGGCGCGTGACTGTGGCCGCCGCGGGCCAGTGGACGCATGAGGAACGGGAGCAGATCGCCCATGCCCTGGGCCTGCCGGAGGAGCGGGTTCGCGTCATCCATCCGGCCATTGGCGGCGCGTTCGGCGGGCGCGAGGACATCTCGGTGCAGATTGTCCTGGCCCTGGCGGCCATGAAGCTGCGCCGCCCGGTGAAGCTGGTCTGGACGCGCGAGGAGACGACCATCGGCCACCACAAGCGCCACCCGGCCGTGTATCGCTGCCGAACGGGCGCGACGCGCGACGGTCACCTGGTCGCCGCAAGCGTCGAGCTGATCACCGACGGTGGCGCGTATGCCTCGACCAGTACGAAGGTGCTGGGGAACGCGACCATTATGGCAATTGGCCCCTACGAGTGCCCCAACGTCCACATCGACGCCTACACGGTCTATACCAACAACGTGCCGTCGGGCGCGTTTCGGGGCTTCGGCGCGCCGCAGAGCCACTTCGCGGCCGAGTCGCAGATGAACAAGCTGGCCGAGGCGTTGGGTATCGACCCCGTCGAGCTGCGCCTGAAGAATGCCGTGCGCGACGGCTCGACCCTGGTCACTCAGAGCGTCATCCCGCGCGGCGTGTCCATGCGCCAGGTGATTGAGACCTGCGCCGAGGCGATGGGCTGGCAGCGGGTGGCCGACGGGTGGCGGCGGCCCGTTGCCGAGGCGCCCGGCGAGCCGTGGCGCCGGCGCGGCATTGGCTTTGCCGCCGCCTTCAAGAATATCGGCTTCTCCTTCGGCGCGCCGGAGCACTGCTTCGCGTCGGTGGAGCTACACGGAGGCGGCGACATCGAGCGGGTTATCGTGCGCTGCGCGGGGGCTGACGTGGGGCAGGGGGCGCATCAGGCCTTTGCCCAGGTGGCGGCGGGTGCGCTGGACGTGCCCATCGAGCGAGTGGAGGTCATCGGCGCAGACACGGCCGAGACGCCTGGCTCCAGCGGCTCATCGTCCGCGTCGCGCATGACGTTCATGGCCGGCAATGCCATCAAGGGCGCAGCCGAGCGGGCGCTGGCGATATGGCGCGACGAGGAGGACCGGCCGATCGTGGCGACCTATGAGTACATCCCGCCGCCCACGACACCCCTGGATGAGGAGGGGCGCTCCGACCCCAACTTTGCCTACGGCTACGTCGCCGAGGCGGTCGAAGCCGACGTCGACCTGGATACGGGCGAGGTGCGGCTGCGGCGTGTAGTGTGCGCCGACGACGTGGGCGAGGCCATCAACCCGCAGCTCATTACCGGCCAGGTCGAGGGTGCAGTCATCCAGGCCCAGGGCTGGGCGACCATCGAGAACTTCGTCCAGCGCGACGGCAAGGTGCTGACTGAGCACTTTTCTACGTACCTGATTCCCACTGTGCTGGACGTGCCCGACCGCCTGGATAGCGTCATTCTGGAAGTGCCCGACCCCAACGGACCGTTTGGTGCACGCGGCATGGCCGAGATGCCCTTCATCCCGCTGGCTCCTGCCCTGACCGCCGCCCTCCACGACGCCACCGGCCGCTGGTTCGACGTTCTGCCCCTGACGCCGCCGCGCGTGTTGGAGACGCTATACGGGGCCGACTACGGCGACATCGCGACCGATGACAGCCTCCACAGCCAGGGCCAGCCGAAGGGCGCGCCGACGTCATGACTTCGCCGCTGCTGCGGGACATCCCCGACTGCCTGGAGACAAACCGCTTGCTCATCCGCGTGCCACGGGCGGGCGACGGCCCGGCTCTCAACGCCGCCGTCTGTGCCAGCCTGGACGAGCTGCGCCCCTGGATGCCGTGGGCGCAGAGCGCCCCGACTCTGGATGAGTCGGAGGAGATCGCGCGCCGGGCGCGGGTCGAGTTCCTGGAGCGCAGCAACATCATGCTACTGCTGTTGCTGAAAGGCACGAACACGATTGTCGGCGGCAGCGGCCTGCACCGCATCGATTGGGACGTGCCCAGGTTCGAGATTGGCTATTGGCGGCGCACGGGCTACGAGGGCCAGGGTTACGTTACCGAGGCCGTAGGGGGTATCACGGCCTTCGCCTTCGAGGCGCTGGACGCACAGCGGGTGGAGATTCGCATGGATAGTCGCAACCGGCGTAGCCGCGCCATTGCCGAGCGGGCGGGCTATCGCCTGGAGGGTGAGCTGCGCCAGGACAGCCGCGCTGTGGACGGCAGCCTGCGCAATACGCTGGTTTTTAGCCTGCTGCCCGACGAGTATCGTTGCCGGATCGTGGATAGTCGTCAAGGAGGCTGACACCCGCCGATGAATCCCGAAGAATTGCAGGCCGTCGGACGGCTGATGCTCGCGGCGCTCTTGGGTGGCGTGCTTGGCTGGCAGCGCGAGCGGCAGCAACGGCCGGCTGGGCTGCGCACTCACATTCTGGTCGCCGTAGCGGCCGCGGGCTTCACCCTGGCCGGGATGTATGGCTTCTCCACTGAGAGTCAGTTGCGGGACCCGGCCCGCGTGGCGGCTCAAGTCGTGACGGGGATTGGCTTCCTCGGCGCGGGAACAATCTTTCGCACCGGCAGCACAGTGCGCGGGCTGACGACCGGGGCCAGCATCTGGCTGGCGGGCGCCCTGGGTCTCATGGTCGCGTCGGGTCTACTGATGCTGTCTGTCGTCGCCGCGCTGCTTGGGTGGTTTACCCTGGCCGTGTTGCCGAATATCGCGGACCCGTTGGTGGGCAACTCCGTAGAGCACAGGCACCAGGGCGAGGAGAACGACCCCGACGCGCCTGCGCCGAGACCCCAGGCGGGTCAGCCGCCAGACGAAGGCCATACATCTTGAGGCCGCTGAGTGTCATCGAAACTGCTCTGGAACGCAGGCTGATTTCGGCGTAAGAGGCAACCATGCCCTTCCTTTCCCCTAACCTCATCCTCATTCGCGGTGCGGGTGATCTGGCGACAGGCGTCGCCGTGCGTCTGTACCGCTGCGGCTTCCAGGTGGTGATGACCGAGCTACCCCAGCCGCTGGCGGTGCGGCGCACGGTCGCGTTTGCCCAGGCCGCCTACGACGGCGCAACGACCGTCGAGGACGTCACGGCGCGACTGGCCGAACTGGCGGATGTCCACGCGACGCTGGCCGGTGGGGATATTCCCGTCGTTCTCGATCCCCACGGATGGGCCATCAGGGCGCTGTTGCCGGATGTGGTGATTGATGCCCGCATGGCGAAGCGCAACCTCGGCACGACGCTGAACGATGCGCCGCTCGTCGTGGCTCTCGGCCCCGGCTTCGTGGCGGGCGAGGACTGCCACGCCGTGGTCGAGACGAATCGCGGCCACGATCTGGGGCGAGTCATCTGGGCGGGCAGCGCGGAGCCGGACACGGGCGTACCGGGCCGTCTTGGCGGGGTGGACGCCGAGCGCGTGCTACGCGCCCCAGCCGACGGTGTGCTGACGGCGGTACGCGACATCGGCGAGATAATCCGGGCGGGGGAGGTGGTCGCTATCGTCGGCGATACCGAGGTGGTGGCGAGTATCGACGGCGTGCTGCGGGGGATGCTGCACGATGGGCTGTGGGTGACAGCAGGCACGAAACTGGGTGATATCGATCCCCGCGCCGAGCGGTCCCACATCTATACCGTCTCCGACAAGTCCCGCGCCATCGCAGGCGGCGCCCTCGAGGCAATCATGAGCGCGGAGAAGCTGTAGCCAGGGTTCACAAGGTTGACGGGTCGGAATGGGTGATGGTCGGTATTTCCTCGTGGGCGTTCTGTTATCTTGTCGACGCTGTTCGTATTCGGCCTTGTGGAGCGTGCGCATGAGACTGGCGTGGGCGTTACGGGTGCTGGACGGCGACGTGGTCGCCATCGTGGGCGGTGGTGGCAAGACGAGTACGCTATACCGGCTGGCGGCGGAGCTGGCGGAGCCGGGCACGGGGCGCGTTGTCGTCACCACGACAACCAAGATGCTGCTGCCGCGCGAGGGCGACGCCGACGGTCTGTTCCTCCACCGCGACTTTGACACCATCGCTACCTATCACGCCGAGACGCTGCCCTATCTACGCCGCATCGTGGTCGCGCCTGACCTGCTCGACACCGCCGAAGGTTGGAAGCTCGGCTCGGCTCCTCTGGACTGGCCGCGTCGGCTGGCGGACCTGCCCCGCGTTGCCAACGTGCTGGTCGAGGCGGACGGCTCGCGGCATTTGCCGCTCAAGGCTCCCGCTGAGTACGAGCCGCCCATCCCGCCGGAAGCCAACATGGTCATCGTGGTCGTCGGGCTGGGTGCGGTTGGCGAGGCGCTGGACGACGCTCACGTTCACCGCGCCGAGCGCGTCGCCGCCCTGGCGGGGCAGCCCCTCGGCTCGACGGTGACAGCCGAGACTATCGCCCGCGTTCTGACCCATGCCGACGGCGGCCTCAAGCACGTCCCGCCGGGCGCGCGGGCCGTTGCCCTGCTCAACCGCGTGACATCTGATACCCTGCCCCTGGCGCGGGACGTGGCCCGACGTATCCTGGCCAGGCCGGGCTACGAGGCCGTACTGATAGGCGCGGTGCAGGCGGACGATCCCATCTGGGAGCGCCACGCGCGGGTGGGGGTGGTGGTGCTGGCGGCAGGCGGGGCGAGCCGCTACGGCGTGCTCAAGCAGACGCTGCCATGGGGGGATACGACGCTGGTGGGCCATGCTCTGCGCGTTGCCCAGGCCAGTGGCGCGACGCAGACGGTTCTTATCACGGGCGCCAATGCGGTCGAGGTGGTACAGGCTGCTCAGGCTGTGGTCGGTGGTTGGTCGTCCGCGGTCGGCCCGCCGTGGTCGGTGGTCAACAATCCCGCCTGGCGCGACGGCCTGAGCACCTCGGTCAAGGCCGGGCTGGCGGCGCTGGGTGATGACATCGGGGTCGCCGTGTTTCTGCTGGCCGACCAGCCGGCTGTCACCGCCGAGCTTGTCCAAACCCTCGTGCGGCGCTACATCGCAAGCGGCGCGCCCATCGTTGTCCCGACGTTCGGGGGGCGGCGTGGCAACCCGACACTGTGGGACCGCGACCTGTGGCACGAGCTGATGCAGGTGGAGGGCGACCAGGGGGGGCGTGGTCTCATCGAGGATTTTGCGGACCAGGTGGCGTTCGTTGAGGTAGGAGAGGCGGCGACTATCGACATCGACACGCCCGACGACTACCGTCGACTGACGGGCGCAGGGTGAGCCGCGTGGCTCACCCCTTGTGCCTGACATGACGCTGGGAGTGGACGGGGCCGCGCCGCTCGCGGTCGGTCAGGGAGACACCGGTGCCACCGCGCCGCACCTTCACGATTTCGGCCATAATGGCGACGGCAATCTCCGCCGGTGTCTCGGCCCCGATGTCCAGCCCGATGGGTGAGTGCACGCGGTCCAGGCGGGCGGGGTCAACCTTCTGCTCGCGTTCCAGCAGCTCGAAGACGGCGCGCACCCGCCTCGCGCTGCCGATCATGCCGATATACGCTGTTGGGCGGTCGAGAATGGTCAGCAGCGAGTCTACGTCGTGTTGGTGGCCACGGGTGACGAGCACCACGTAGCTCTGGCGGTCCAGGGGCAACGCCTCCAGGGCGGGGCGGAAGTAATCGACGATGAGGGCGTCGGCGTCGGGGAAACGAACGCGGTTGGCGAAGGCGGGACGGTCGTCGATGATGGTCACGCGGAAGTCGAGCAGCCGCCCCAGGCGGGCCAGAGGTGCGGCGATATGCCCCGCGCCGACAATGACCAGGTGGGGTGGCCGCGCCTGGCTCTCGACATAAATCCGCGCCTCACCCACGCGCGCCAGTCCGCTACGTCCCACCGCCAGCATCTCCGCTGCCTGTCGCAGCGCCGCCGCCTCGCCATCCCCCAGGCTCCCCTCGCATACGCCGTCGCCGTAGAGAAGCAGATGGCGGCTATCCGCGCCGGCCGCCGGGTCGATGGCAATCAGCAGGGCGACCGGCGTCAGTGTTCGGGCCGCCTCAGCCAGCTTCGCCAGGAGTGGTAGCTTCTCGTCTCCCCACGGCTCCACGAACACGTCCATGATCCCGCCACACACGCCGAGGCTGGCCATCGAGATGTCCTCGGTCAGGTCGACATGAACCAGGATGGGCTGGCCGTCGTCCAGGGCACGCAGCCCGGCGTGAATGACATCGCTCTCGCCGCAGCCGCCGCCGATAGTTCCCAGGTGGCGGCCCTGGGGGTGGATGAGCATCTTCGTACCCACCTCGCGTGGCACCGAGCCGCGAATGGCGACAATTGTCGCCACGGCAACCCGCGTGCCCCCGCGAATTGCCTGTTCTACCGTCGCATAGAAATCGCTCATTGCCTTCGGGTCCAGTCCCACACGTTACCTTCAAACAGCCTGAAAGCAAATTGTAGCCGAGTCGGGCCGTGGCGACAATGCGGTTCGGATGCCAGGCTGGTGTCAGGCCGTGTCAGTAGTTCTCCCCTCACAAAGTATCGGCCTTTCCCTGACAGGCTGCTAGCCTTTCCCCGATAGCGGAGTCTCGTCAGGCGGGGTACACTGGAGGCAGCCACCCTTGTGGCCCACCAGTCGCCCCGCGAGGTCGTATGAATCTCCGTATCCTGCTTGCCATCCCCGACCCCCAGACGCAGGCGCTGTTCGATGACTGTCTTGACGCGGCCTTGCGACTTGTGCGCCACGACCTGGCCGTCGGCCGCGTTGATAGCCGCGAGACGCTGCTGGGCCGCGTGGCCGCCGCCCGAGACGATGTGGTGTTCCTCGACTGGAATCTGGCCGGGCGGAACACGCCCGATCTGGTGCGGGCGCTGGTGTGCGCCAACCCCCAGGTGCGCACTGTGGTGCTTCTACCCCTCCAGTTGCGCCAGTATCGGCAGATCATCTGGGATGCGGGGGCGTGCAGCAGCATCCCGACTGAGTATCTCGACCAGGAATGGGTATCCAGCGCTCTGTGCCTCATCACGCGCGCTATGCAACGGGAGGCGCGGGCGGCTGATCGAGCGCGGGCGACGACGAGCGCGATAGCTCCAGCCATAGGCTCGCCACAGGCGAGCCTGAAATAGACCCTGAACGGTATTGGACCGGAGACCTCCATGGCCCACCCAAACGACGCCGTCAGCCGGCGAGGATTTCTGCAAGGCTCCGCAGTGGCGGTGGCCGCCCTCGCCCTGGCCGACAAGTCACTGCAACCCTTTGTGCACAGCCTCAATCGGTTCGGCATTCAGACGCCCTGGTACAAACGGGGTGAGGTTCGCACTACCTACAACTACTGCGACATGTGTCCGTGGCGGTGTGGAGTCGTCGTGCAGAGCGTTAACGGGCGCGTCGTCAAAATCGACGGCAACCCCAAGGACCCCAAGAGTCGCGGCATGTTGTGCGCGCGCGGCCAGGCGGGCGTGTCCTTCCTGTACGATCCCGACCGCCTCCTCGACCCGATGATTCGGACAGGCGAGCGCGGCGCGAACCAGTTCCGCAAGGTCAGCTGGAACGACGCGCTGGACTACACGGCCGAGAAGATGCTCAAGATCAAGGCCGCGCATGGCCAGGAGGCCATCGCCTTCTTCGGCCACACGTCGGGCGATTTCTGGTTCACCGACCACCTGCCGCAGGCGTGGGGCTCGCCGAATGCCGCGAAGCCCTCCATGTCGCTATGCACCAGCCCGCGCGAGGAAGCAGCCACCCTCACCTTCGGCCGCTCCATCGGCAACCACGAGCCGGTTGACTGGGAAGAGGCGCGCTGCATCGTCCTTATCGGTACCCATATCGGCGAGGATGCCCGCAACACCATGATGCAGGACTTCGCCCGCGCGCGGGGGCGGGGCGCGAAGGTTATTGTGGTGGACCCACGCTTCTCGTCGGTGAGCATGAAGTCTGATACCTGGCTGCCCATCAAGCCGGGTACGGACCTGGCCCTGCTACTGGCGTGGATGAACGTTCTTATCGGCGAGGGCCTGTACGATAAGGGCTTCGTGGACACGTGGACGGTCGGCTTCGATAAGCTGGTCGCCCATGTCCAGCCCTTCACGCCGGAGTGGGCCGCGCCCATCACCGATCTGACTCCCGACCAGATACGCCAGACGGCGCGCATGATGGCCGCCGCCAGGCCCCAGTCGGTCATTGTGCCAGGCCGCCACGTGACCTGGTACGGCGACGACAGCCAGCGCATGCGGGGCGTATACATCATCAATGCCCTGCTGGGTGCGCTAGGGGCACCGGGCGGGTTGTACTTCAACAAGCCACCTTTCCTGGAGGAGCACGGCCACCCACCCTACGCCGTGACGGGCGGCGCCGGTGGCTGAGGGGCTGTCCCTGGAGAGGAGGCCGGGTTGCCTCCTGGACCTACAGGCAAGGTGCGAGCCGATGGCGCGCGCGACAAGTTCTTGC
>DAOUDG010000058.1:0-33246 GCA_034431435.1 Anaerolineae bacterium
TGACCGAGCGCGCCGACGCGGCGGCCTGGGCGTCGGTATGCACGCGCACGTGGCTGAAGTCGTGGCCCAGGCGCGGCTCCAGGGTGGCGCGGGTGGCGGCGTCGAGGGGTTGGCCCGGCGAGCGCAAGGCCTCGTGGACGATGGGTGGCGCGCCCGAAGCGAGACTGGTCGTGATAGCCGTCCGCTGCAAGCCCTGCTCGCGCTGCTTGCGGCACGCCTCGCACTCGCCGCCCGCGCCGGTGTGCCTGCCGCAGGCGCAGGCGCGCTGCAAGAGGCCGGCCGCCGGGCGCGCCTGCGTCACAACCCACGTGGGGTGGGTGGCATCGGTAGCGAGGGTGGTGGCGAAGTGGCTCATGGGCTACCGCCTGCCCTTAGGGGCGGGTTGGCTGTGGGGCGGGTGGGCGACGGCGTGGAGGGCAGGCGCTGGCAGAACTGGTCCTGCTGCGCGAGACGGACGCGCTCCTGCTCGGTGATATTGAGACGCTGGCGCACCCGCGCCACAAGCTCGCCGCTACCCGCGCCGCTGAACATGACCCGCGCCACGTCGTCGCGGCCGAACAGGCTGACGAAGGTTTGCGCGCAGGCGAGCTGTGGCCCATAGCGGTGGCCGGTGGCCGGGCCGAGGCCCTGTTCGGCCAGCACCGCATCGGTGAAGTACTGGGTGACGCCCTCGTTCAGGAAGTTGCCGAACAGGGACTCAATGGCGCGGAGGGACACCTTGTGGATGGCCTCGTGGAGGGCCTGGCCGAGGGTGGCCTTCGGATTGAGATGTATCTTCTTCCTGGCGCGATCGTAGAAGCCACCGACGCCGGCTGCCTCGTTGCGCAGGGCATCGGTGACAGGGGTCGCCGGGCGGCCGGTGTACGTCGCCCACGCCGAGGCGAAATCGTCGAGGGTATCGTGCTGCTGGAAGCGCCCATCGGTAATGCGAATCTGGCCCTGCTTCTCGTTCGACCCCAGGCGCGACTGCAAGTAGGGGCGCAGCAGACGGCTCTCGGCGAGGGCAGCCTGAATCAATGTTGCGGCGCTAGCTCCGGCCCGCGTCTGGCCTGTCACGCTCGCGGTCCTCAAGGCGTGGGGTTGCTCGCGCTCGCGGGCTTCCTTCAGGCGCTCCTGGTGCGTGGTTCGCGCGGCCTCGAAGCGCTCGCGCTCCTTGCGCACGTCCTCTTCCGCCTCCGCCTCGCTGAGCGTGGGTGGCACACTCTTCGGCTGCCGCTGAAGGCGCGGCCGAGTTGTCGCCTGTTGCACGACGTGGGCCAACTCGTGGGCGAGCAACTGTTGCCCCTGGTGCGTTGACGGCGCGTACTGCCCCGCACCGAATACGATGTCACGGCCGATGGCGTAGGCCAGGGCGTTGACCGCGCGCGCCGATTGCGCAGCCCGTGCGTCGGTGTGGACGCGGACGCGGCTGAAGTCGTGGCCGAAGCGCGGCTCCAACTCGGCGCGGAGGTCCGCATCGAGGGGCTGACCCGGGGATCGGGGCGCGTCGCGCACGCCGGGCAGGACATCGGCCAGGGGGGCATGCTCGACAGCGGCGCGCTGCAAGGCGACCGGACCGGGTCGCACCAGAGGCGCGGGGGCCTGGCTCAGGCGTGGGGTCGGAGTACGGTAGCGCATCAGTCGCCGGCCCCCATCGGTTCATACCGGCCGGCATAGGTGTCCAGATTCCAGCCGACCACAGTATCCAGGCCGCGCACCACGGCGATGGTAGGCGCGAGTAACCCGCCGCGTACCAGGGCGCGAGCCAGCGGGCGCGGGCGCAAGGCATCGGCGATAGGCGGCGACACGGCGTAGTAGAAGCGGACGAAGGCGCGGCCCGCCGCGTGGCGTAGCAGAACGTGGTCGCGGAAGGCGCGCAGGTAAATCACCTGCGCCGTATCCGGCGAGCCATAGCAGGCGGTAGCGATGAAGCAGGCGGGGGGCAGGGCCGTGTCATCCGGCTGCGATACAACTTGCAGGTCGGGATAGCTCAGGGAGAAAGACCAGAACTCCTCGCTACTACCCAGGGTGTCGCGAAGAATAGCCTCCCCAAGGCCGTGCTGCACCGGCTCGCGCTTCAGTTTGTCGAGCTTGGTGGTGTCTGCTCGCAAGTCCTCCAGATCCATGCCCATATAGGCCGTGCCGCCGCCGAGTTGACCCGACTTGTCGGTCTGCCAGCGGATGCGCAGCTTGACGGTGATAAAGACCGGTTTGTCGCCCGCCGTGAGTTCCTTCAGTCGCGCTTCCTGACCTTTGGCTTTCGCCTCGATGGTAGGCTCCAGCGCCTTCAGGTCCTTCTCGATGGCTTCGGCATTCTTCTCGTCTAGAATCTTCTGTACATAATGCTGAACGATGATCTGCGCGGCGGCGTCTATCACGGCCAGGGCGATGGCCCCACCGATGGCTGCACCACCACCACCGCCACCGCTACGGATGCCCGCCCCACGCGCCCCCGACTTCGCGCCACCTTTGGCAAGGTCGGCCTTTGGGGCGGTCCCCCCCTTGACCGTAGGCGCGGCGGGTATCTTGGCCGGCGCCTTGCCCCCCGCGGCCGGGACGTGCGGCTCCTCGGCCGGGGCTGTCCCTCCTTTGGGCGCGGGCTTGGGGGCAGGCTTCGGCTTCGCGCCGCCGCCCCCGGCCGGCCCTTCGTCGCCGCCGCCCTTGGGGCCAGCGGGCGGGGCTTTTGGCAGGGGAATGTGGACCTCGGCGATGGGGACGCCGCCCTTCGCGGCGGACTTCGTCGCTTCCGCACAGTCGGCGCACACCGAGCGCGTGACCGCCATGCCCGCCACGCGAAAGTCGTTGGCGTCGGCGGCCTCGAACATCAACTGCTCCGCGTCGCCGGGCGCGCCCACCTCGCCACGCCCCTCGGCGCGTGGCGTTGCCGTCCAGCGTGTGACGCCAAGTTTATCGGCGGCGGCGCGTAGCGACGGGTAGGTGCGGTTCTGGGCCACGGTATAGACCGTCGTCAGGTCGCCATCGGAGTCGACGACGAGGCCCACGGCGACGGTATCGTTGCGCAGGATGCGTACCTTCGTCTTGTCGTCGACGAGATCCATCAGCTGGCGCACCGTCGACTGCAAGTTCTTCATGTCGGTGTCGCTGATCTTGAAGGTCTGCTTGCTCTTGCCGTTGTCGGGCGCGATGGCGACGGGGGCGGGGCTGATGGGTAGTGGCCCGGCGATGGTGGGATCGAGGACTGCCCGCGCTGCGTGCCGCGCCTCGGCCTCGCGGCGGACGCGGGTTGTAAGTGAGGATGATGCCATGCCCCGCGATTGTCCTTGCTGCGCCACGTGGGTCAGCTCGTGGGCCAGCAGGCTCCGTCCCGCCCCGGCGCCAGGGTTGTATTGCCCCGCGCCGAATACGATGTCACGGCCGATGGCATAGGCGCGGGCGTCGAGGGCGCGCACCGACGCGGCGGCGCGCGCGTCGGTATGCACGCGCACGTGGCTGAAGTCGTAACCCAGGCGTGGCTCCAGGGTGGCGCGGGTGGCGGCGTCGAGGGGTTGGCCCGGCGAGCGCAGCGCGGCGCGGACGTGCGGCGGGGCGTCATGGAATGGCGCGTCGTGGAGTGGCGCGTCCTGGACGGCGGCGCGGCGGAGTGGGGCTACGCCGCTCGTGGGCGCGGCCGTCACAGGTTGTACTGCCTGGGTGCGGGTCGAAGCCATGAATCGCTCGCTAGAAGGCTACTCGGTTGTGGCCAGGCTGAGAATCGCGCGAGCCTGGTCCCGACTCAACTCAAGCTGCCGCCGCTGAACGGAGCCGGCCGGCGCGGCGGCGATGCGGCGCTCATAGAGATAGTCTACCCGCCTGGCGAGGGAGCCGAGGATGCCCGCCAGCATCCGAGGCGGTAGCCCGATGCGCCGCAACTGCTGCACGTACCCCTCCACCACGGCCAGGATGTAGCGGCTCCCCGACACTGACTGCCCTTGCACCTGGACGGGTGGTTGGTCGGTTAGTTGCTGCAAATGCACGAAGATCTCCGCTTCGGCGTAGCCCGTGTGCTCATAGAGAATCTGGCGGATACGCCGAACGTGGGTTTCCCGCGCTGCGGCGGCGTCTGGAGCGCCCTGCCGCAGCGCGCTGATCTGCGGGTGATCGGCCAGTAGCTCGGCCAGGCTGGTATGGAAGGGCTGAAGAGCGCGCGCCAGGACCGTCGGCTGATAAACCGAATGGCTCAGTTCGTGGATGAGCGTGGCAACCGAGCCGTCCACGTCGCCGGCCTCCAATCGGTCCTTGCTGATGTGGATGATGTAGATGCGGGTCGTCAGGCCCTCAGCCGTGCGGCCTGTCCCCGTCTGCGTGTAGCCCGCGTAGCGATTGGTCCCGCTGAGATCGGGAAAGATGTAGACTTCATTGGTGTCCAGGTACTGACGCCAGAAAGGCTCGCGGCGCACGCGTTGCAGGACCTGTTGGTAGGCCTGTTGACCAGCTGGGTTGAGGGCGTTGATCAGGCTCGTCTGCTGCTGGGCGACCGACGCCGAGGCGTGCTGGCCCTGCACCTGGCCCGCCAGCGACTGGCCCAGTTGTGGCAGGCTGCTGGTCAGAAGGTTCAGGGTCACGCCCCACCGCGTCACCACCCGTAGGGCCTCGTCGGGGGTAGACGGACGTTGGCCCCGCGTGAACCCGGCGGCTTGCAGGATATGGTCGCGGATGATGGCGCCGATGGCCTCGAAGTGTTCCGTCTGGGCCTGCTCGAACCGTTGGCGGTCGGCCTCGAACTCAGTGATCGCCTGCTGCCGAGAGGACGCGCTGCCGGTCGGCGCCGGTTGCCGCTGCACCTGCATTGGGACCGTCCGCGCCACCGCGCTCGTCACCCCGGCGTCGGCGCGGACACGCACGTGGCTGAAGTCGTGACCCAGGCGTGGCGCCAGGTCGGCGCGGGTGGCGGCGTCCAGCGGGCGGCCGAGTGGGTGCAGCACGTCACAGGCGACGGGCGGCGCAGCCGGGGCAGGCCCGGCTGTGATGGCCGTCCGCGGCAAACCCTGCTCGCGCTGCAGACGACCAGGCGCTGGGCGAACCAGGGCGGTCGTAGGTGCGGCGACGGAAGCGGACATCTGATTACCCATCAGTCGTTCGCCCTGGCGGTCATGGTGTGCCTTTACTCTTGATCTGTGCGAGTGGCCAGGCCATGAGCACAACGTCCAGAACCTGACCGTCACTGGCCTTTAGGGTCAAGGCGTCCGGCTGCTTGTAGGTGATGGACCAACTCACGGACTTCTTTTCCACCTTCTCGCTTACGGGTAGGGACTGGGTGGTGGCAGTCAGCTTGGCGCCCTTGTTCTTGAGGAGGCGCTCAGCGCTGGCGATGAAGATGTCGTAGTTAGCTTTCACCTGATCGACCGGCGGATACAGCAGAGCCACGGCGTCGTAGACGAAGACCTCTTCCTGCGCCAGTAGATACTTATGCGCTAACTCCTCCGCCTTGGCCTTGACATCCGCGGGGCCTTGAATCTTCAGTTGCGCCTGTGTCCTGGCCCACATGGAATCACTATCCAGGCGGCGATTGATGAGCAACACGTGCAGGGACTCGTGGAGGAGCGTCTTCTTGAGCTCATCCTTGCTCTGTGCTGACGTCTGCTGGCCCGTCTGCGCTGACACACCTCCCGTCAGATTCTGGAGAGGGAGTCGAATCGCGGCCTCTAGCTTCGCCTTATTCCCGACGTCGGTGGCATTGATGTACACCTGATCAGTGTAGGGAATGTACTTGCCCGTGAGCAGCTCGGCTGGGCTGTCAATCGTGGCGATAAAGATGTTGAGCGGTTTGGACGCTGTGAGTCCCGTGAGGGCTTCCTTGAGGCGTGCCCGGTCCTGCTGCCACTTGGTCTGCTCAGCCGCGGTCCCTGCGGGGTAGCTGCCCAGGTCGCGAATGACCTCGCTGAGGTAGGTCAGGATCTTTTTCTTGGCGTCCTCGACCTTCTGGGATGGCTTGTTGGTGGAACCACTGGCGACGAGTTCCGATAGTGGGTAGGCAAAGCGAACGTTGACAGATCCTACCTGAGACAGCGCCGTTTCTGTAAACACGCGCTTGCGGTCCGGCTGTGTTGGGTCACTCGCGATCTTCGGGTCCTGGAACCACAGTGTCTTGTCGGTGGCGCCGCTGGCCCCCGTCGGTGCGGTCTTTGGTGTCCCATCCAACTGTACATACCCGCTCGACATCCCCGCCTGCTGCATGACATGCGTCAACTCGTGGACGAGGAGACGCCGCCCGGCGGTCGTCTCAGGCCGATATTGCCCGGCAGCAAAGGCAATGTCCGAGCCGACCGTATAGGCTCGCGCCCCGATCTGATGAGCTGCGGCAGCCGCTGCCGCGTCCGTGTGGACCCGCACCTGGCTGAAGTCCACGCCTGGCGCAGTTGGCGCAGCGGTGGCGGCGCCTACACGCTCGGCCACGGCGCGGGCCTGGTCCTCGGTAGGGTCGTGCCGGGGCACGATCGCCATCGAGCCGTCCGTCGCTGCGGTGGCTGGCATCTTCAGGGCAGCTACACCCGTCAAACGGCTCTCCATGTCGGTCCGCGTCTCCGCGTCGAGGGGTTGGCCCGGCGAGCGCAAGGCGTCGCGGACGATGGGCGAGATGTCGCGGGGCGACCTGTCGTCTACGGCAGCGCGGCGCAGGTGTCCCACTGCGGGCCGCGCCATCGGCGTTTTTGCTTGTGGGTTGACTGCGACATGCTTCATCGGCGTTGTGTCTCTACGTCTTGTGGCGGGCGAAGGGCGACTGCACTGGTGGCCGGCGCGGGCGCCGGGCGGCGCTCGCCGGGGCCGACGCTCTGGTAGACAGCCTGGGCCAGTTGCGCCCCCAGGCTTGCCGCGTTTCTGTCGGCCGTGAGCGTCATGGCCGCGCCGCGTAGGAACGGCACGGCTCCGCCCGCCAGGACCTCATCGGACAGGCCGCCCTCGCTGAGAAGGCGCGTCAGCTCGGCCTCCACCGCCGCCAGGAGCGCGGCACGGTCGGCCGGGGCGATGGCCACGCCGTCGAGGATGAGGCGGTCGATATGTAGGGAGATGCTGGTCATGGCATCAACTCGCCCCCCCCCACGACTGGCTCACGCGGGGCGGTGGGTGCGGGCCTGGGCTTCCACTTCAGTTCACTCTCGTTGACGGCGCGGTTGTCCTTGCGCAACTCCATGCGCACGGCGGTCAGGATGCGCTCCATGGTGACCCGTTGTGTGTCGGGATTCGCGTCCTGGGCGGCCAGGAAGGTGGCATTCAGCGCGGCGTTGTGGATGCTGCCGCCGGTCAGGTTCAGCCGCGCCAGGAAGTCGTAGTCCAGGTCATCGTGGGGCGTCTGAGGAGGCAGGGCGCGCTGCCAGATACGCCGCCGCTCGGCCGGCCCAGGGAAGGGAAAGCTAACGATAAAGCGCAGGCGGCGCAGGAAGGCCTGGTCCAGCGCGCTCTTCATGTTGGTCGCCAGGATCGCCAGGCCGCCGTAGGACTCCATGCGCTGCAACAGGTAGTTGATTTCGATGTTGGCGTAGCGGTCGTGGCTGTCCTTGACCTCGCTGCGCTTGCCGAACAGGGCGTCGGCCTCGTCGAAGAACAGGATTGCCCCCCCATCCTCGGCCGCGTCGAAGACGCGACGCAGATTCTTCTCGGTCTCGCCGATGTACTTGCTGACCACCTGGCTCAGGTCGATGCGGTACAGGTTCAGGTTCAGGTCGTTGGCGATGACCTCGGCGGCCATCGTCTTGCCCGTCCCACTGTCGCCGGTAAACAGCGCGCTGATGCCCAGGCCGCGATTCATCTTGTCGCGGAAGCCCCACACATCATAGACCTGGCGGCGGTGAGGAACCTGGCCCGCGATGAGGCGGAGCTGCTCCTCCTGCATCTGAGGCAGAGCGATGTCGTCCCAGGTAGCGCGGGCATCGAGGCGCTGCGCCAGAGCGTCGAGGCGCGGCCGCGACCCCGCCAGCGCCGCCCGCCAGACTCTGTCGCACGCCTGGGTGTCCGTGCCCTCGGCGGCGCGGGCCAGGCGGTGGATGCGGCTCACGTCCAGGTTGAACTGGCCTGCCAGCCGCGCCGCGCACGAGTCGTTATCCAGAACCTCGCGCCAGGCGGCGTACTGCTCGTCGGGGGAAGGTCTGGTCACGTCGACGAGGGCCACGGTCTCGTCGAGGCCAGTCCACACATCATGGGTGTCGAGGAAGATGAGGCCGCTGCTGCGACGAATGAGGCGGTCGACCAGGGCGGCGGTGTCCGAGGCGCGCTCGACCTCGGCGGCGTCCAGCAGCAGGGCCACCGGGGCCAGCTGGTCCTCGCGCTGCCACAGCCGCGCCAGGGTTTCCAGGTCGCCGACGGCCGGCGGCAGCCAGGTGGCGGCCACACGGTGGAGGATGCGCCCCGCCTCGGCAGCGGCGTGGTAGGCTACCAGACGCTTGCTCTCCGTGTCAGGACCGAGTAGCTGGATGACGTAGGCGCGCTCCGACTCCGGGGCCTGGCGCAGGTCACGCAGTACCTCCTCGACAGTCGCCCGCTGGGAGGGGGGCAGAGCCTGCTCGTCGGCGGCCAGGGCGACGGGGCTGACCACGGCGCTCAGGCGATCGTCGACATAACGCAGCCCCTTGAGGTAGTCGAGGATGACCTCGTCGATGCGCAGCGCGCTCTGGGTCAGGGGCACAGCAGCGGGTTGGCTAATCTCTAGCAGCCGCCAGTGGCGCAGCGGCCGATAGGGGGCCAGGGCTTCCCAGGAGGGGTCGTCGAACAGGCGCAGGGCCAGGCTGAAGGTAGGATAGGCGCGCTGGCCGTCGGTCTGGGCCTGGGCCACCAGGCCGGGCGCGGCCGGGTCCAGCTCCATGGCCGCGCACAGCAGGAGGATGTCGCGCTCGAAGCGGTCCAGTCCCAGCCGCTGCCCCAGAATGATGAGAGCGGGCGGTGGCTGGACGACCTCGGCCTCGGCCATGCGTTGGGCCGCCTCGGTGATCTGGGCGTCCAGGCTGGGGGCGGGCGCGGGCAGGGCGGGTGGCGCGCGACGCTCCCACGGCCAGCGCGCCTCGCTGGGCGCGGCGGTCTCGACAGGCGGGGCGGGCGTCTCGCCCAGGCGGCGCAGACGCAGGCGCAGCCAGGCCAGGGCGGCGGCCAGGTAAGTATTGTTCTGCTCTTCCCAGCGCGCGGCGTCGATCATGTGATGGTCACCTTCTGGCTGTCCGCGAAGACGAGGCGCGGCGGTGGTGGCGCCGCCTGGCGCTCGAAGGGCAGGCTCTCGACGCCGTCGATGCGCAGTCGCACCACGCTCCCAGCCACGACCGGCGCAGCCTCGATGACGAACTCGAGGGGGTCGGTGGCCGCCGCGCGCGGCTCGGCCTTGACCTCGCGGTCGGCCAGGAGCAGGATGGCCGCCTGATCGGTCAGCGTGTGGGGACTACTGGTCAATGTCAGTGTTACAGCGCCTGCGCCATCGCGAGCGGCCGGGTTGGGCGTGATGCTGGCAATGCGCGGGCCGAGGGCCACCGGCAGCACGTTGGAGACGCGCTCGCCGCTGTCATGGCTCACCACGGCGGTGACGCTGTACACGCCCGCCGCCCAGGCGGCCTGCGCCGGGCCGTCATTGGGTAGCACGATGCGCAGCTCGTCCGGCGTGCGATCCACGGGTGGAATGACGATGTCGACGGGCGCGCTCAGGCGCGGGTGGCTGAAACGCAGCGTGACGGTTGCGCCGCCGAGGTTGCGCCCGCTGAAGGTCAGCAGGTGGCCCAGATTCGCGCTGGGGTAGGAGGGCGGGCGCGGCAGCCGGTCGCGATCGGCCGGGTCACCGACATGAACGGCGCTCAGGAGGGGGAACGGACCCAGCAGCGTCTCCACGCCCCGATCTTCCTCGCCGCGTCGCAGCACGGGCAATCCGGCGGCGGCGCGGTCGTCGCTCTCGATGAGCACGACGCTGCCCTGATAGGCGACCGATAGGGCGTGGGGTGTCTGGAAGAAAACTGACCACAGCTTCGACCACTCGTCAAGGCTGAGGGCCTGGGGCGTGAGACGCACGTGCTCGACGGCGTCGGCCAGATCGGAGCCGGTCAGCACGGCCTGCCCCGCGATGGCGTCGAGGATGGCCTGCCGCGACAGGAAGGGCCGGGCGTGCAGGTCGCGGGCGACCGCGCCGAGCATGCGCTGGGGTTCCATCTCCGTCTCGTCGCCGTAGAAGGCGAGCATGTAGTGCAGGTCCAGGGCAGCGGTTGGCCGCTGGACGACTTCGCCGTTGCCGCGACGGGTCGGCAGATCGGCGTTGCGCAGGGCGGCGTTGGGCGTTATCTGGTATAGGTACAGGCGCACGCGCGGCTGGGCATCGCCGTTGGCGGGAGCTTCCGGCCGGCCGATGATAACGTCCGCGCCGCCGACAGCCCCTTGCGCCGCCGTGCGTACTATCTGGGCCAGGGCAGCGGTGACCGTGGCAATGGCGAGGGAGTTGCTCATGGTGTCTCCCTCCCGCCCCGCCGACGCAGGTAGTCGTCGAGCTTGACCGGCGGCGACGGCTCGGCGGGGCGCGGCGCCCTGGCGGGCGCAGGCGGCGGGGTGGCGCGTACCTCGAGGCGGCCAATCGTAACGTGGACGGTCGGGGCGCTGGGAGCGGGGGGCGGCAGGCTCGCCGCGCTTGACGGCGGCGCGGGCCGCTCAGCCAGGGGGTGAATCTCTGGCTGAACGAGGATACGCTCGACAGTGGTGTGGGGTATGGGCGGCGCTGGACCGGCCGGCGGGACCACGACCGGCGCAGGGGGCGGTGGCATGATTTGTCCCTCAATGCGCGCGGGCGAGGGAATCGCAGCCATCGGAGTAGGCGCAGCATCGGCGTCGCTGGCGGCGGCGTCCCGCACCAAGACAGACACGGTTGGCGTGGGCGGCGTGGGCGGCGGCGCGCTGGGCGCGGGTGCGGGCGGCGCGGACGCCGCAAGAGATACGGTTGGCGCGGGCGGCGCACGGCGTGGAGGCTCGTCTATCGCATCGTCGCCGAACGGCGGCCGGCCCGGCAAAGACCGCTGCGCCCGACGCGGGGTAGGGCGCGGCGCATCGGGTGTCATCACCTCGTCGGCCGTCGAGACGGCCTCGCTGGCCTCTGGAACGGCGGGCGAAGGGAGAGCGGCGTCCGCAGGGCCGAGCGGCTCGAAGCGACTCACGGGGCGGGGCCGGGCCACGTCCGTCTGGCCCAGGCCGCGGGCGACCAGTTGGGTGAGAAAGCCTGTCATCGCTGAACCAGCTCCAGGTAGAGACGACGGCGGCGTGCGCTCAGGCTGAGAATCTCGCCCTCGGTCCAGCCGTAGGCGCGGGCGAGCAGGTGAATCTCGATCAGAGTTCGCTGCGCCCAGGTCTCGATTTCCTGCCACAGGAAGGAGGCAATATCGAAGACCACATCCCAGGCGTGGCCGCAGGCGGCGCAGGTCAGAGCCAGGCGAGGGTCCGCCTGGGGGTCAGCGGCAGCCATGCGAGCGGCGATCGCTTCCCCGACCATCTCAGGCAAGTTATCGGCGGTTACTGGCTGGCCGTCGCGGCTGGCTGTCACGCACGCCATCAAGATGTGACGGGCGGCGGCCTGGGCGTCTTGGTCAGCCACGTGCAGCAGATCGCGACTGGTGGGCAGGCGGAACTCGACCGCATAGCCATCGACCGTCATATGGTAGTCTGCGCCGTCCGTCAGGGCCGGGGCCTGGATATCACGAACGGCGAAGCTCAACTCCAGGCGCTCACCGCAGCGCGGACAGGCCACGACACTGGCGACGGTCGCGCCGAACAGCCACTCGCGTAGCGTCAGCAGCCGCCGGTCCCGCTCGCCGATGGGGAGGCTCGCCGCGCCGTCCCAGCCCAGGTCGGGCGACGCGGCGGCCAGCAGGCTAACGGCGCGGGCGGGCAGGCTCAATCCGTGCCCCGCCTCCCACACGTCCAGTAACTCGGCGGCCGTCAGGGGGCGCATGGCTTACTGCGGCTCGGTGAAGGTCTCTTCGGTGGGTTCGGCCACCTCGTAGTCGCGCTCCCAGCCCTCGTTCTCCAGCTTGATGTGCTGGATGGCGACGGCGTTGGCGTTGGCGTCCAGGTCGGGCATGGCCTGATACTCCGACACCCAGCAGCGATAGACCTTGTAGGCGATGACCAGCTGGCCCGCCTCGTTGTACAGCTCGATGGTGATGTCCTTGCGGAAGTCCTTGAGGGATACCTCGGCCCCCAGGCCCGAGCCAAAGTTCCAGACCTTGTTGGCCCACTTCTCGAACTCGGTGTCGTGGGTGACGCCGCGCTCCAGGGTAATGGCGTCGTACTTGGTCCGGCCCGGCGACTTGCGGCCGGTGGAGGGGTCGCCACCCTCGCGGTGCTCGACCACCTCGGTGGTGCGCTTGAGGCTGCCGACCTTGCTGACGCCGGCGACGTAGCGGCCGTCCCACTTGACGCGGAACTTAAAGTTCTTGTAGGGGTCGAACCGCTGGGCGTTGACGGTGAACTGTGCCATGGACAGGCTCCTCTCAGGTGGCGATCTGCCCCGCCATCTGCTGCAGCTTGATGATGACGAACTCGGCCGGCTTGAGGGGGGCGAAGCCGACGACAATGTTCACAACGCCCCGGTTGATGTCGTCCTGGGTCGTCGTCTCCTTGTCGCACTTGACGAAGTAGGCTTCGCGCGGTGTGCGGCCCTGGAACGCGCCCTGGCGGAACAGGCTCTGCATGAACGCCCCGACGTTGAGGCGAATCTGCGCCCACAGCGGCTCATCGTTGGGTTCAAACACCACCCACTGCGTGCCGCGATATAGGCTCTCCTCCAGATACAGGGCCAGACGACGCACGGGGACGTACTTCCACTCGGAGGCGAGGCGGTCGTCGCCCTGCAAGGTGCGCGACCCCCACACCACTCGCCCGGCGGCGGGCAGCGCGCGCAGGCAGTTGATGCCCAGCGGGTTCAGCTCGCCGTTCTCAGGGTCGGTCAGGGGCACGCTCAACTCCGGCACGCCAACCAGACTGGCATCGAGGCCAGCCGGGGCCTTCCAGACGCCGCGCGCCGTGTCGGTGCGGGCGAACACGCCCGCGACGGCGCCGCTGGGGGCGAAGTTGCCCTTCTGGTCGTCGCGCAGCGGGTCAGGCTGGCGCAGGCGCGGGAAGAACAGCGCGGCGTTCTTGCTGGTCGTGGCGAGACTCGCCTTACCGTTCTTGGCGGCGTCCTTGTCGGTCCAGGCGCTCGGTGGGTCAATCAGGAGCATGGCGCGGCGGACCTCGCAGTAGCTGGCGGCGGCGGCCATCACGGTATCATCCACATCGGGCGGGTCGCCGGTATAGGGCGGGATGATCAGCAGGTTGAACAGGTCGGCCTTCTCCAATGCGTACAGGCCTGCCTTTGCGCCCGCCTTGCCCGCCCCGATGAAGTCGTCGTCCTCCAGCGCGCCGCCGTCGGAGGCGGCCGCGCCGTTGAGGGCGGTGGTCAGGGCGGCGCGCTCGGCGCTGACGTCGCCGGTGGGGTTGGCCGCGAGCTTGTCAGCCAGGATGCGCTCAGCCTTAGAGACAGGGTCCATGACGTTCTGCAGGACGCCATACAGGGCGGCGCGCTCGGCGCTTACGTCGGCCTTGGGGTCGATCTTTAGCTTGTCGTCGATGGCCTTCTGCTTGGCGGCCACATCGGCGAAGTTGGGCATCGTCGGCGCGGGGGACGGGTAGTTGCCTTTCCAGCGCAGCAGCCTCGACTGAGCGGCCAGGACGCGGTCGACGCGGCGGGGCGTGCCAACCGGCGTATCTTTCAAGGTCAGGTTACGATACTGCTCGGTGCGACCGCCCGGCGTGGTATCGACGACCGTGAGGTTGAACAGGTCGTCCTTGGTCAGGCCCATGCTGGCCGCCACATCCGCCGAGACGTCGTTGTCGAGGCGGACGCGCAGCCGCTGCCCCCACGAGCCGGGGTAGGCGGCCTCGAAGGTCAGCCCGCCGACGGTGATGGCGGTCCTCTCTGGTAGCGGCGGCGCTCCGCCTCCCCCCCCACCACCGTTGGCAGGCGGCGGATCGGGGTGGTACAGGCGGACGATGATGGCCTGACTGCCACCGTTGAGGTAGAAGTCACGGACGGCGTAGCCGAGCCAACTGCCGGTCCACAGCCCGCCGAAGATGCGCTCGAAATCGGCGAAGCCGTTGATGGTGGTCGGCTCGTCGGTCGGACCGCGCAGGGTACGACCGACAAAGGCGGTGATGGAGGTGGCGACGCCGGTGATGGTGCGCACGCCACTGGGAATCTCCTCGATGTAGACACCTGGGTAGGTTGGGGTCACCGGCATGGGCCTCTCTCCTTGTCAGATGCGGGGGCGGGTCAGCGTCGCGGCCACCGGGTCAGGCGGCGTAGTCGGTCGAACCAGGGACGGTCGGACGATGTGTCGCTCATCGGCATGGACTCGGCCTGGATGTAGGGCGCTAAGAAAGCCGGGATGTCTTCCAGGCGTGTGACGTAGCGGCGCTTGCCATCCTGGAGGGCCTCAATGCTTCCGCGCCAGCCAGACGGTGCGTCGTCGATCTCACGCGGCTCCTGCCAGATGCGGATGACAAAGACGAGGGTACGATCGCCAAGCAGGCTCACGATGGGTGTGCCTTTCTCGTCGAGTCGACGCACAGCAGAGCCGGGCGCGCTCTGGGTATAGGCGCGCCGCTCCAATGTGAAGCCTATTCTACGCAGCGGGTCTCACCGCCGCATCACACGCATGTCACAAGTGGGGTTTGGGCCTGTGCGAGGGTGGCAAAGGGGCAGGGCGATGAGGCGAGTCGGATGGCGAAAGCCGTTCGACTTCGTCCATCAGGCGACTCAGCCGACGTGTCAGTTCTGCCATGATTTCTGACATAAGCTGCACTTCGTCCCGTAGCGCCGCCACCTGGCGCGCTGAGTCCTCGGATGACCCAGGCGGATCAGGCGGATCGGGCTGCGCCAGGAGAGGCAGCAGTCGCTGTGTTTCTGGCATCGGGTCAATCCCCAGTTCCTCCGCCAGGAGGCGGCGGCAAGCGTCATACTGCCGCAGCGCCTGCGTGCGCTGACCCGCCGCCAGGTACAGGCGGATGACAGCGCGGTGGATATCCTCGCGCAGGGGATCAAGGTCCAGGATACCGGTCCCGTACGTCAGAGCGCGTGCCGAGTCGCCCTGGTGCTGATAGTAGCGGAGCAGGTAGTGCAGCGAGGACAGGTAGAGGGAGCGGATACGCTCGCGCTCGCGTAGCGCCCAATCGTCGTAGAAGCCTTCGAGAAGGTCGCCGGTGTACAGGTGAAGCGCGCCTTCCAGGGCGGCCACGTTGGTGGCGGTCGCTGCGTTGGGTGGCTGACGCATCACGCGGCGCGCCTCGCTCTCAAAGGTCGCCACATCCAGCCACACGCCCTGCTCGCGGTCGATGCCCACCTCGCCGGCCGGCGTCGTTACCAGCAGGTTATCGGTATAGCCACCATCCGCCAGGGCGCGGCGCAATCGCCACAGCGTGGTGCTGAGGCAGCTGCGCGCGCGGCTGGCGTCTTGCTCGCCCCACAGCAGGTCGGCCAGCACCTCGCGTGGGTGAGGGCGGGGTTGGAGGAGCAGGTAGGCCAATAGAGCCTGGACTCGGCGCGTCAGATGCAAATCGCCATCCAGATTGTCTCGTTCCACGCGAACACCGCCGAACAGGTGAACCCGCAAGACGCTCATTAGCCCACTCCTCTTGACCTACGAGGGGGCCGTCGCCCGTCGGATACGAGGGCAGCCAGGCCTGTCATGGGGGACGCCGCTGGGAGGCAGGGTGGGATGAAAGGAGGATGCCAGGCATTGGACGACGCAGGGGTCGTCGCCGCCTGAAGAAGGCGTAGTGTACTCCTCACAGTACCAGCTTTTCGCTACCAGCGCATCCCCCAGAAGTAGTATCTTCCGCGCCGGTGGGTAGCGAAATGGCAACCTCTGAAACTATCGCCTGCCCTGCGCGTGTCTACTATCGGAACAGGGTAGTCTGCTACGGGTTGTAAGTATCTGCACCCGAGTCAGTATCAGGAGGTTGGTATGACACTTCGTCGTTTGTTGAGTATGGGGGTTGCGGTGGTTGCGCTGCTGGCGCTCTCGGCGATGGGAGTTGCGGCCGCCAGTGGCCCGTCGGATATCGGGAAGGCTCTACCCTTGACCGTGGCGCCAGCGCAAGGAACCGTAGCGCCCGGCCAGAGCGCATGGTTCACGTTCGTCGTGCCCCAGGCGTACACCGTCGAGCAGATGAAGCACGACCAGCACGAGGGCGTTGACATCACTGACCAGCAGATTCGCATGCAGTTCAGCGACGCATCAAACTCCGATGTGGCGCACAACACAGGCTTCCGCCTGTACGACCCGCAGCGCGCGAGCTGGGTCATGAACGGCGTGTTGCCGCCTGCGGTCCAGGACGCGACGGGAGCGGTGGAGCACACTGGCGGAGGCAACACTGTGCTGGAACAAGCCTGGTGGGCCATCGGCTCGCCGGAGTTTGACAACACCAGCCTCCAGGCTCGCGCGGACGATGACAAGATTGATAACTTCGTCAATCGCCCCAAGCTTTGGGAGGGCGTGCTGCATGCAGCGGGTACGTACTACATCCAGGTCTACAACGAGTCCGACTTCCCCATGACGTACTCGCTAAGCATCGCCGGCCCCGACCTATCCCTGGCGACGAACTCCTGACAGTATCCTGACAACTGAACATAGCACAGTCTGTGGCCTCTCAATGGCGAGAGGCCACAGGCTGTGCCAGGGGTCAGGGTCGGCGACTGATAGCAGGCCACCAACTACCGATGGCAGCACTGACAGCGGTGGAGGGTGTCGCCACAGTTGCCAGTGGTCGGGGCGCGGTGGTCGCTTTCTACGTCGTCCACTGACGCGGGTGGGTCATGTTTTCAGGGCGGAGCAGGTCGTCCAGCGCGTCGCGGGACAACCAGCCTTTCTCCAGGACGAGGCCGTAGACACTACGGCCCGTGGCGAGGGCCTCCTTGGCGACGCTGGCCGAGCGCTCGTAGCCCAGCACCGGGTTGAGGGCGGTCACCAGGCCGATGCTGTTCTCGACATACTCGCGGCAGCGTTCGCGGTTGGCGTGGATGCCAGCGATACAGCGGCTGGTGAGAGTGATGCAAGCATTCTTCAGCAGCATGAGAGCGTGGAGCAGGTCGTAAGCCATGATGGGTTCGGCCATGTTCAGTTCTAGCTCACTGGCCTCGGCCGCCATGGAAATGGTCACGTCGTAGCCGATGATCTGGTAGCAAATCTGATTGACGACCTCGGGGATCACAGGGTTGACCTTGCCGGGCATGATGGACGAGCCAGGCTGCATGGGCGGCAGAGTGATCTCATAGAGGCCGCAGCGCGGCCCCGACGACAGCCAGCGCAGGTCGTTACAGATCTTGGAGAGCTGGACGGCGGCGCGCTTCAGAGCGCCCGACATATAGGCGAAGGCCCCGCTGTCCTGGGTCGCCTCGACCAGGTTCTCGGCCTTGCGGACGGGGATACCACTGGCCTGGGCCAGCTTGCGGGTGACCAGCTCGGCGTAGCCCGGCGGGCTGTTGATGCCGGTGCCGATGGCTGTCGCGCCCATGTTGATTTCCAGCATCTCGTCGCTGGCGTGGTGCAGCGCGCGGATGCCGTCGCCGATCATGATAGCGTAGGCGCTGAACTCCTGGCCCAGGGTCATGGGCACGGCGTCTTGATTCTCGGTGCGGCCCATCTTCAGCACATCGGCGAACTCGTCGGCCTTGGCCCTGAGGGCGTCCTGCAACTCACGCATCGCGCCGGTGGTATCGCGCAGGGCCAGGATGACGGCCAGCTTGACGGCCGTCGGGTAGGCGTCGTTGGTGGACTGGGACAGATTGACGTGATCGTTGGGGTGCAGGTACTGATACTCGCCCTTCTCGTGACCCAGGCGTTCCAGGGCGCGGTTGGCGATGACCTCGTTGGCGTTCATGTTAGTCGAGGTTCCTGCCCCGCCCTGAATCATGTCCACCACGAAGTTATCGATGAACTGCCCGGCCAGGATGTCGTCGCATGCCCCACAGATAGCGTCGGCCTTGTCGGCGGCAAGGACACCCAGCTCCTGGTTGGCCTGGGCGGCCGCCTTCTTGACGTAGGCCAGAGCGTCGACGAAGTGGCGGAAGTTGCTCAGCGGGATGCCGGAGATGGCGAAGTTCTCCATAGCGCGCAAAGTCTGCACGCCGTAGTAGACATGGTTGGGCAGTTCCCGCTCGCCCAGGGAGTCGTGCTCGCGGCGCACCGAGCCGATGGCCCGCTCAGTGTCCTCGTCGCTGGCGAGCTGCTCGGAGGCGTAGCGCAGCCGCTCGCTGAGGCGCTGGGCGACGTGGGCCACGATGCGGTAGTAGATATCGGGGTGCGACCCGCGCAGGCTGTCCCAGGCGGCGCGCGGCACGGCGAGAACGGTCGCGCCGTGGCGAGTGAAGGCGCTGGTGGAGTGGGCTGAGTCGTCGAGGAGTGCGCCCTCACCAATCATCGCGCCAGGCCCCAGGACGGCCAGGCGAGTCTGCGCGCCGTGCAAACCGCGCACGATCTCGACCTCACCAGCCTCGATGAAGCCGACGCCGTGTCGGGGGGTAGACTCGTGGAACAGGTAGTCGCCTGGGGCATAGGTCGCTCGCTGACCCAGGGCCACAATGGTGTTGAGGTCGCTGGCCGAGAGGCCGGTGGTTGCGGCGATAGCGTTCATGTAGTCCATAGCAGATGCTCCCTTTCGTCGCAGCGTCAGAACAGCAGATTGCCGATGAGCAGGCCGACAAACACCGCGGTGACGGTCGCGATGACGCCGGGGATCATGAAGGAGTGGTTGAGGATGTATTTTCCGAACCTGGTTGTGCCCGACTGGTCGAAGTTGACGGCGGCGATCTGCGTGCCATAGGTGGGCAGGAAGAAGTAGCCGTTGACCGCCGGCCACATGCCGATCAGGCTGGCGGCCGGGATGCCGAGGGAGATACCCAGGGGCATCAGGGCGCGGGTCGTCGCTGCCTGGCTGAACAGCAGCACGGAGGCGAAGAACAGACCAAACGCGAACGTCCACGGATACGCCGTCGCCATACTGCCGAGCGCGCCGACGATGACCGCCTCGTTGGCCTTAATGAAGCTGTCGCCGAGCCACGCCAGGCCGAAGATGCCGATGACGGCGGTCAGGCCAGCCTGGGCGACCTTGGTGCGAGGAACCTCGGCGACGGGGGCCTTCGTAAGCCACAGCATGATAGCGCCGACGGAGAGCATGATAAGCTGAATAGTCAGCGGCATGGGAAGCGGGGCAGTGGTATTGCCGACGGGGACGACTGGCCGCAGTTGCGGGAACGCGCCCGCGATGACCACAAGAACCACACCGAGCAAGAAGAGCATGGCGCTGAGCTTGGCGCCCGGCGGTAGCTGCTGTTCGGCCTTGACGTGGTGCGGAGTGGGAGGTGGAATCTCGCCGGCCGCCAGCCGCGCCTGATAGTCAGGGTCATCCTTAAGTTCCTTGCCGACGCGGGTCTGAACGAGGGACGCGACTATGACGCCCATAAGCGTGGCCGGTACGGCAATCATCATGATCTGGGGCAGGCCGAAGCCGAGCGGGGTGAACAGCACAATCATGGCCGCCATGGCTGCTGACACAGGGCTGGCGGTGATGGCCTGCTGCGAGGCGATGCTCGACACACTGATGGGGCGCTCAGGGCGTACCCCACTGTCGTGGGCTACCTCGTAGATGATGGGTAGCAGCGGATAGAAGACGTGGCCTGTACCCGCGCCGAAGGTAAAGGCGTAGGCGACCAGGGGCGCAACAAGGGTGATGCGCTTGGGGTAGCGACGGATGATGCGCTCGGCCACGCTCACCAGATAGTCGATGCCGCCCGCCGCTTCCATGACTGAGGCGGCCATAACAACGGCGATGATGATGAGCATGACATCGATGGGGGGGCTGGTGGGAGGCACGCCGAACACGACGGCCAGGACAACGACGCCCACCGCGCCCCACAAACCCAGGGCGACGCCGCCGAAACGGGCGCCTATCGCGATGGCGCCCAGGACCACCGCAAACTGCAGGAGGAGAGAGAGGTTCATATATCAGCAAGCTCCTCGTGGTGTGTTCGCATCGACGCAACGGCGCGTCGTGCTGAATAAAAAATTGGCAGGCGAGCGCATTGGGGTAGGCTGGTAGGCCAGAATGCTGCGCTCGCCTCGCCGACCTGATTATACGGCGGGAAAGCAGCCCGTGGCGGTGAGCACTGTTACCGATACGAGAAGAAACCTTCACCTGAAGGTCAGCGTGTTGGTTGGAAGAAGCGTTAGCAAACGAGACAGGATTCGCGCTGGCGCGGCTGCTCTGCCTTCGCGCCACCAATGACGCGGAAGTAGGCATTGCCGGCGCACGTCTGACACAACAGCTGGCCGTCCTGGTAGACTTCGCGCTCGTTGATGATCTCCTCGCCGCACTGCTCGCATGTTACCCGGTAACCGTGCTTGCTGAGAAGCTTATCCAACGACCATGCCAGCTCCACCTCGTCGGCGATGAGCAACTCGTCATCGGGCATACGCTGGTAGCCGAGCAGGTAGCCTTCCCAGCGCGAGGTTGCCTCCGGCGCATACTCGGCCGCGCGTTCGCGGGCGGCGGGGTGGGGACGGATACGCACGGCGCGGCCAGTCTGGGTATCGACGAAGGTGGCGGCGGTCTTGCCATAGTCCAGGACGCGCAGGGTGCGGCGGCCGACGCGGCAGCCAGTCGCCACGGCGACGCCGTCCGCGCCGCAGCCATCCAGTTCGACAAAGGTCAACAGGCGCTTGTCGGTCTGGGGTACGTTGATGTCGAGCAGGCGACCGCCCAGCAGTCCCATGCGCACGCCGAGAACCTGGCGCGGGCATAGGTGTTGATGGAGGGTAGCGCACTGGTTCAGGAGGTCGTTCAAGCGGTCCATCACATCATCCTTGATTAGACACCGTCAGGTGTGGTTCGTCGGCGACTCATCGCGCGCCACCACGCCAGGTGGCAGGCGGCTCCCGAAGGGGTTGCGGCGACGGAAGTCGCATACCGGGCACAGTTCCTCGTCACCCTGGACGGCAAATGGCACGCCGCACTTGCGGCAGCGGCGCAGCGCGCCCGCGCGTAGCGTTTTGGCTTCACCGCTGACCACCGACGGCAGGCTGGGAAGTCCCGTGCGGCGCAGTGCGTCGGGTTCGCATACATCGAGGCAGATGCCGCAATCGGTGCAGGTGGCCGGCCGGAAGTCGAGGCGGAAGGCATCCTCACTCGCTGCGAAGGTCAGGGCGGTGGTCGGGCAGGCGCGAGCGCAGACGCCACAGGCCGTACAACGCTCGTTGGCCGTCAGCTCGACGAAGCCGTAGCCCGGCGGCGTATCGCCCGCAGCGGGCAGCCGATGCAGGGCATTGAGCAGGCGGCGGCGCTCGCGGGGTGGCTGGCGCTGGGCTGGGGCCTGGATTTCGATAGGCAGCAGGGTGCGAGCCGCCAGGCGCGGGGCCTCGGCGGCGAACAGGCGGAACAGGGCGCGCCGCGAGACCGGCGGATTCTTGACGCCATACACGGGCCGGGGGCCCTGTTCAGGGATGACGGCGCTGACGACGGCGAGGCGTGTCTCTGCGTCGTTGGCGAGCAGGGCGCGGGCCGTGTCCACGGCAGCTTCGATGCGGGGACGAGCGGAGCCGATGGGGCAATCGGCGCAGGCGTCTAGCCGGATGCCGACACGCTCGATGCCCATCGCCAGGAGGCCCAGGTAGGCGGACGGCCCGAGGGCAGCCAGACAGCCGGTAACTTGCAGCGCCGCATCCGTCGTGGGGCTGCCAGTGGCAGCGGGCGACGGGTGACGCCCGCATACGATGTCGATGCGCCGAGCATCGGGCAGGCGCGCGGCGCACGCCAACAGATCGGCCACGCTGTCCTCGCCGCCGATGGCGTCCACGGGGCAGACGTGCAGGCACGCGCCGCATGCCGTGCAACGCGCCGGGTCCAGGGTTATGGTCCGCTCGACGCTCAGCGCCCCGAAAGGGCAGGCGCGAACGCAGACTTCGCAGCGGGCGGCCACGTCGCGCGCGTGGACGCAGGCATCGGGCGCCAGAGTCGGCCCGTTGGAGCCGGGGGCCGCCAGACGGCTAGCGATGCTGATCCAGTTCACGCCCTGGTCTCCCGCTCGGTGTCCACGCCAAGCAACGCCGCTGCCTGGCGCAGCGCACCCAGGGTCAGATGCGCCGCGCCCCGGTAGTAGTCGCTGTGAGCGTGCTCCGTCACGAGGGCCAGGCAGTCGGGCGCCCACCTCAGCATATGCTCGTCGAGGAAGTCGCGCTGCGCGGCCAGGGTAAGGTCCAGTGCGGCGCGATCATTATCCTGGGCCGCCTGCACGCCGAGGCGGCACAGGTGGAACATGAACGCCAGCTCCAGGCCCAGGTGATCATCAGGCTCGTGGTTGAGCCTGGGGGCCTGAAGGCCGAAGCGGGCGTAGGCCTGGCGGACGTCCAGGGTGGCCTGGTCGAATAGCAGGCGCTCGCGGCTGCGGTAGACCGATTCCCAGGGCGGCGCGAGGACATGGCCGGGGCCGATGAACAGCCGCGTATAGTCCCAGCGCAAGTCGGGCAGCAGCTCACGATTCCACTGGGTGCGGAAATCCTGCATGAGCGATAGGCCGAAGGCGGTGGCTGGCTCTGTGTGGGACAAGGGCCACTCGCTGAACAGATCGCCGTCAACTAGCGCCTCCATCAGGTCGGCATGCGGTTCTTCGTAGAAGGCCTTGCTGAGGAAGCCATACGCGATCTGAAACGCGGTCAGGGTCAATTCCCACTCGTCGAAGGACATCTCACCAGGATTCATCGTCACTACCTCATGGGTCGAGGGACTCTGCTCGCCCCTGACACTATCATACCGTCAAGCTGCTGCCGCATGGGGAAGAACCCATCGTGCAGCGAGAAGAAATCTATACCGCTCAGGCGGACAACGCAAGCGCGGCGACGTTGAGGCGACCTCTTTGCCTGCGTTGAAGCCTGCCTGCAAGGTGGGGGCCACCTCCGGCGCATAACCCGCGCCGGAGGTGGCCCCCACCACTGGCGCGTCACACCTCGTTAGGGTTCGCCAGAACTGCGTTAGACGAGTTGGCGCGTAGCGCGCTCCTGTGCTGCTTGACCACAATCGCCGGCTGAAGCAGACTCGAGTCGGGCAGCGGGTAGATGTCGCGATTGGTCGTCCCGTACTTGGCCTGTAACTCGGCCAGGTCGCCGTAGTCCAGGGCGCGCATCGGGCACGAGCCGACGCAGGCGGGCGGCAGGCCCACCGCCAGCTGGTCGGCGCAGAAGTCGCACTTGGTCATCGTGCCTGTCGCGTCGTTGAACTGGCGCGCGCCGTAGGGGCAGGCCCACTCACAATAGCGACAGCCAATGCACTTATCCTGGTCGATGTAGACGATGCCATCGGAACGCTTGATGCTCGCGCCCGTCGGGCACACGTCGACACACAGAGGGTTCTCACAGTGGTTGCAGCCCATGGACACCATATACGCGAAGGCGTTGTTCTCCCAGGTGTTCCCATGCTGCACCCAGTCGCCGCCGCTGACCTCCAGAACGCGGCGGAAGAGGCGGCCGACTTCCAGGTTGTTCTTGTCGTTGCAGGCAATCTGGCACGCCTTGCAGCCGATGCAGACCGCCGTATTCATGTAGAAGCCGTATTGACTACCCATGGTCTACACCCTCCCCTGGACTTTGCCGACCTGCACCAGGTTGGTGTGCTGCGGATTGCCCTTGGCGAGGGGCGACGGATGCCACGTCGTCAGGCTGTTGGTACAGCCGCCGACGTCGATGCCGCGCGCATCCGTGTTGTACCACGCCCCTTGAGGGACGGAGATAACGCCCGGCATGATGCGCGGTGTGACTTTGGCGGGCAGTTCCAACGCACCCCGCTCGTTGAAGACGCGCACCGTGTCTCCGCTGCGGATGTCGCGGGCGGCGGCGTCCAGGGTGTTGATCCACACCTCCTGCGGCAAGGCTTCCTGGAGCCAGGCGACGTTGCCGTAGGTAGAGTGGGTGCGCTGCTTGTAGTGATGGCCGATCATCTGCAGGGGGTACTGGGCGCGCAGCGGGTCGGATACACCTTCCCACGTCGGCGCGTAGATGGGCAAACCGGTGATGACATCACCCTCTGGCAACTCCCAGGTTTGCCCCAGCTTGTGCAGTCGCTCCGAGAAGATCTCGATCTTGCCAGAAGGCGTGTCGAGCTTGTTCTTCTCGGGATCGTCGCGGAAGGCCTTGTAGGCGATGACGGGGGCAGGCATTTCCCGCTTGTACAGACCCATCGCCTTGAACTGATCGTAGTCGGGGAACTTGGGGTCCTTCTCGCGGGTCTGGGCGACGATCTGCCTGAGCCAGTCCTGTTGCGTCTTGCCCTCGGTGAACTGCTGCTCCACGCCCAGGCGCTTCGCAATCTCGGCGCACATCTCGTAGACGGTCCTGGTTTCGAACAGTGGCTTCACTGCCTGGCTGGCGAAAATGGCATAGCCGAGGCTGCCCGAACTGCCCTGCGGAACGATGTCGTCCTGCTCCAGGTTGGTTGTGTCGGGCAGCAGGATGTCGGCGAAGCGCGCGCTGGACGTCATGTGGTTCTCGATGACCACAATCATCTCGCATAGCTTGTCGTTCGCCAGCAGCCTGGCGGTGCGGTTGGTGTCGGAGTGCTGATTAATCATCGAGTTGCCAGCATAGTTCCAGACAAACTTGATGGGCACCGTCAGCCGGTCCTTGCCGCGCACGCCGTCCCGAGTGGCGGTCATCTCAGTACCGCGCTCGATGGCGTCGGTCCAGGTGAAGAAGGAGATAGAGGTCTTGACAGGGTTGGTAAGGGTGGGGAAGGCTGCCACCGGCAGGCTTACGCTGCCTTCGCGAGCGCCGGTGTTGCCGCCCTTGATGCCGACGTTCCCGGTCAGGATGGGCAGCATAGCGATAGCGCGCGCGCTCTGCTCGCCGTTGGCGTGACGCTGCGGTCCCCAGCCCTGAGAGATATACGCGGGCTTAGTGACAGCGATCTCGCGGGCCAGCCTGACGATGGTTTCGACGGGGATGCCGGTGATCTCTGACGCCCACTGGGGGGTCTTGGCGGTCTTGTCCGCGCCCTCGCCGAGGATATACGCCTTGTAGGAGTTGCCGGGCGGAATGCCTTGGGGCATGTGAGCCTCGTCGAAGCCCACCGTGTACTTGTCCAGGAAAGCCTGGTCGTGCAGTCCCTCGGTGATGATGACGTAGGCCAGCGCGCTGACGAGGGCCGCGTCGGTGCCGGGACGGATGGGTATCCACTGGTCGGCCAGGCTCACCACCGTATCGCTGAGACGCGGGTCGATGACGATGAGTCGCGCGCCGCTGCGACGCTTGGCCTCCATCAGGTTGTAGATGACGCCGCCGCCGCTCATGCGGGTCTCGGCGGGGTTATTGCCGAACTGCACCACGAGGCGCGTGTTGGCGATGTCGTCGGTGCTGTTGCCCGCGCCGCCGCCGTAGGTGTAGGGCATGGCCGCCGAGATCTGAGCGGTGCTGTACGTTCCGTAGTGATTGAGATAGCCGCCGTAGCAGTTCATCAGGCGAGCGATGGGGGTGGACGCTGGCGGCCATGACTTGGCGATGCTGCCGCCCAGGGTTCCCGTTGCGTACTGGAGGTAGATGGCCTCGTTGCCGTAGCTATCCTTGATGCGCTTCAACTCGCGGGCAATGGTGTCGAAGGCCTCGTCCCAGGAGATACGCTCGAACTTGCCCTCACCGCGCACCCCGATTCGCCTCATCGGGTACTTCAGGCGGTCGGGGTTGTAGATGCGCTGCCGAATGGCGCGCCCGCGCACGCAGGCGCGAACCTGTTGCATACCGAACTCATCCGTGCCAGTGCTATCCGTGTCGATACGGACAATCTCGCCGTCGCGGACGAAGACGCGCAACGGGCAGCGGCTGCCGCAGTTCACGTTGCACGAGTTCCACACCATGCTCGCCGGGTCGACGGGGGCCGTCTGCGGCGCGGCGGCGGCTTCTCGCGCCGCCTGGAGGCTGATGCCCGCCCCACCGCCTGCCAGAGCCGCCGCGCCGCCAATCACCGCGCTCCACTTGAGGAAGCTGCGGCGCGACAGGTCGCGAGTCAAGGCTTCGTTGAGGAAGTTGGTATCGCTCATAGAGTCCTCTCCTCCGGCGGCTAGAGGCCGATCTTGACGGAGGTGACATAGAACAGATAGCGGCCGATGGCCTCGCCGACCAGCACGAAGGCGAAGGCGGCGAAGACCAGGGCGAAGGCGGCCCGCTCGCGGTTGAGGTCGCGCGCGCTGCGGTAGAGCAGGAAGGCGAACAACCCCGCGCCCAGCAAGACAAGAATGAGGCGCGTGGCGAACAGGCTCAGGAACTCGGTCGCCAGCAGGTTCGCGCTCTGGATGGCCTCCAGCGGGCCGCGCGACAGGCCCACCAGGCCCAGGGCAACAATGACGAGCTCGATGCCGAGCAGGGCCAGGGTAGCGACCGACAGGCTGCGCAGGACGTTACCAAGCATGTCGCGCAGGCCCGCCACATCCTCCGCGTCCTTATTGCGCAGGTAGAGATAGCTCAGGACGTAGGCAGCCATCATGGCCAGGGCGCCCAGCAGGAAGGTCGTCACGAAGAAGGAGGCGGTGGTGGTCCAGGTGTTCCAGGCCGGCATGGTCGGCAGCTGGTAGACACGGGCCATGGCGAAGACAAAGGCCAGGCCGACGCCGGCCGCGATGACGGCCAGCACACCGCGCAGGATCGTGGAGCCGATCTTAAACCATTGAAGCAGGGCGAACAGCGCGCCGAGGGCAGCGAAGAGGCTGCCGAGCAGAATCTCCCGCGACAGCCAGGACGTGCCGACATGCAGGACGGCGCGATAGGCGTTGACGGGGTTGCCGAGATGGAACAGGGAGGCGAGCATGCCGAGAATCATGACCGGTCCGATGGCGAGCAGAGCGTAGTCGGCCAGTTTGTCGGCCTTGGCCGCGCCGTAGCGGCCGACAGCCCACCAGTGGACGATACCCAGGATGACGAATGAGCCAACGGCCATCTGCCCCAGGATGGTGAACAGGACAAGGGCCGTTTCTTCAGTACGCATGATTACACCTCCTCAAGATTGACGATGCGCGCGGTCTCGACCGTGGCGCGGCGCGCGTCAGGGTGGGCCTTGATGACGATGGACGGCTGTGTCAGGCTTGGGCTGGGCAGCGGGTAGACCGCGGCCGTCGTGCCGTACCTGGCTTGAAGCTCCTTCAAGTCGCCGAAGTCCAGGGCGCGCATCGGGCAGGCGGCGACACAGGCGGGCGGTTCGCCCTGGGCCTGCAAGTCGGCGCAGAAGTTGCACTTGTTGATGACGCCGGTCTGCTCGTTGAACTGGCGTGCGCCGTAGGGGCAGGCCCACTCACAATAGCGGCAGCCAATGCATACGTCCTCGTTGACCATGACCACGCCGTCGTCGCGCTTGAAAGTCGCGCCGGTCGGGCAGACCTCCAAGCACAGGGGTTCCTGACAGTGCATGCAGCTCACCGGCAGGGTGTAGGCAAAGACGTTGCTTTCCCAGAAGCCGCCAACCTGCTGCCACCCGCCGCCATTGACCTCATATACCTTGCGGTAGTTCATACCGACCGGCAGGTTGTTCTTGTCCTTGCAGGCAATCTGGCAGCCCTTGCAGCCGGTGCATACCGTCTGGTCGATGAAAAACGCCAGTTGCTTAGACATGGTTCGACGCTCCTGGGAAGACGATGCGCTGTGGCCAGGTTACATCTGGCTCCAGCGTGCCATCGTACTTCTCCACCTGGACGTTGCAGCTATTCCATCCCTGGTGCCCCTGGCCGGTGGCGATGGCGCCGTTGAGGGTGTTGGTCGCGCCCGCCTGGCAGATGCCGGTCGTCTCGTCGATTTGGGACCACGCCCCCTCTCCCAGGGTCACGACGCCGGGCATCATGCGCTCAGTGACCCATACCGGGCGCACGACGGAGCCGTGGCGGCTCGTAATCCTGGCGATGTCGCCCGTCTTCAGGCCCCGCGCCTCGGCGTCCACAGGGTTCATGATGAACTCCTGGGGGAAGGCCTCGCGCAGCCAGGGCAGGTTGTCGAAGACGGAGTGGGTGCGGCGGCGATAGTGGATGGTGTACAGCTGCAAGGGGAAGTCGCCCTTGATCTTGTGCGCCCAATCCTTGAAGGTATCCTCGTAGCCCTCGGTGGCCTTGTTATAGGTGGGGATGGGGCGAACCTCGTCGAAGCCGGAATTCTTGACGAATTCGGCAATGGACTTACAGTGAATCTCTAGCTTGCCGCTATCGGTCTTGAGCTTGTTAGCTTCCGGGTCCTTGCGGAAAGCCTCGAAGGCGATGTAGCCGAGCCTGTCGCCGGGCTTGCGCTGCACCTGGTAGATGCCCTGGTCACGGAACTGGGCCAGGGTGATGCGGCCCTGCTGCGGCTTGCCGGTGACGCCCATCGCGGCGATGTCGGCCTCGCTGATGGTGACCAGCGGCTCCTGGCCGCTGCCGTCGACCTTGGCGACCTTCGCGCCAGCAATCTGGTTGAACACCTGCTGCTTGAGAGGCAGCGGGTCCACCTTCGCCACGTCCACGCCCAGGCGCTTGGCGACCTCGCGCACAACCCACATGTCGTCCTTCGCTTCGTACAGGGGCGGGGTGATCTGCCGCGCCCACATCAGCACCTCGCGGTTGCCCTTGACATAGCCTTCCCGCTCCCACTGGGTCGTCACGGGCAGCACGAGGTCAGAATACTTGGCGTTGGTGGTCAAGAAGTGGGTCTGGCTGACGACGAACTCCACCTTGCGATGGGCCGCGATGCCCTTGACCAGGCCAACCTTCTGATTGAGCGCCGACCCCATACCGTGGTAGAGCATCTGGACGTTGATGGGCTTGACGCTCCTGTAGCCCGCCGTGTACTGGCCGGTGAGGACCGCGTCCCACAGTTCGTTGTTGTTGACCACGGTCTTGATGGGGTTATCGCCGACGCCCGCCACGCCGCTGCCGCCCGCGGCCACCAGGTCAGGGCCGCCGTTGGCCGATTTCTCCCAGCAACTGACGCCGGTCATGCGGCCGGGCTGGCCGATGTGGCCGGTCATGCAGCCGAGGGTCATGAACATCTGCGGCCAGGCGTCTGCGTTGTTGACCCGGGCCGGCGCCCAGCCGGTCAGCAGGGCAACGCGCCTGGTCTGAGCGATTTCGCGGGCCAGGGCGCGAATGCGGTCCGGGTGCACGCCACAGATCTCGGCTGCCCACTCGGCCGTCTTGGCCTGGCCATCATGCGTGCCGAGGACGTAGTCCCTGAAGTTCTCCTTCGGGTCTGCCCCCGCTGGCATGTGGTCCTTGTCGAAACCGACGGTACAGCGGTTCAGGAAGTCCCAGTCGATCAGGGGGTTGGTCTTGGGGTTGTCTTCGGTGATGAGGGTATGGGCGATACCCAGGGCCAGGGCGTGGTCGGTGGCGGGTCGAATGGGAATCCACTCATCGGCCAGAATCATGGCCGAGTCATTGTAGAACGGGTCGATAAAAATGAATTTGGCGCCGGCGGCTTTGGCGGCCTGATAGAAATAGGTTGGGTTGCCCTGGCTGCTCCAGGCCGGGTTCGCGCCCCACATGACCACCAGCTGCGAATTGCGCAGGTCCATGCGGTCATTGTGGCTGGTGGCGTACAGGCCATCGCCCAGGCCGGTCTTGGGGCCGGTGTAGAACCACGTGCCCCACGAGGTCGTGCCCCAGGTGGTGGTGTAGCCGCCGTACAGAGTCAGGGCGCGCGTAATGTCGCCGCCCGTGACCATTATGGACTCGTTGCCGTAGGTATCCTTGACGCGCTTGATCTCGCTCGCCAGGATGTTCAGCGCCTCGTCCCACGAGATGCGGACCCACTCGTCGCGACCGCGCAGGCTCTTGTCGCCGCCGCCCGGCGCCCAGTGCTTGCGCACCATCGGATACTTCAGCCGGTCGGGGCCGAAGACCTGCTGCCGCTGGGAGCGGCCGCGGGCGCAGGCCCGGTTTTGCGGGAAGTCGACGCTATCGGGGTGGGTGTCGTCCGTCTTCACGCGCTGGACGACGCCATCGACGACGTAGGCCTTCAGCAGGCAGCGGTGGCCGCCGCAGTTGTGCCAGCAGGCAGCCGTGATCCACTCACCTGTGCCCGTTGCGGCCGCCGGGGCTGCGCCGGCCAACTTCAATGGCTCCAGCCCGAACTTGAGGCCGCCGCCCGCCAGTGCGGCGGCGCCGCCCAGAGCGGCCGACCACTTGATGAAGCTGCGCCGCGAGACGTGGCGTTCGGTGAGCAGCTCCGTGATAGGATTAGGATTGTCCATAGGCTTTTCCTCCTTCACCCACCGCGCGCGGGGCGACCGACGGCGCAACTGGCGGGACGCCGCGGTGTAAGTCACCGTCTGGAGGGTGGGCAAGAGATCTGCATCCGCCTGAGATTCGCAGACAACAGCGTCAGCGCCGCCTCGCAGCGCCGCCAGGCGATAGTCGCCGTCGTCGTCGGGGATGAGAGCTACCATGCGAACACGGGGCGCGACCCGATGGATCTCGCGCAGCAGGTCTGCCCCCGGCATGCCAAAGGCAAACGGGGTGAGGACCACGATGTCCGCCCCCGCCGTTGCCGCGACCAGCAGCGCGTCGTGATTGTCGGCCGTGGTGATGACCCCCGGCCAGGCCTGCAAGACTTGCAGCAGCGTCTCTCGCAGCCACTGGTGCGGCGCTGCAAGGAGGAGAGAAGGGGATTGTCGAGCGTCCATATGTACCGCCCTGACTGGTACGTGCGCGGCTCCTGAGTCTACTATAGCAGAAAGGGTGTTCCCTCACTGAGAGGAAACACCCTGTGCTACACCCGCAGATTCGGGACACACGCTGTCGGGGTAGCTACGGACACTCGATTGCTACGGTCGCCTCGAAGCGTAGCGGCGTTGCCGCCGCGCTCCAGGCGGCCTACCCCAGGAGACGGAACTTGAGGGCGTACTCCACCAACTCTGAGCGGTGGGTCAGGTCGAGCTTATCCATGATGCGCTCGCGGTAGGTCTCCACGGTACGCGGTGATACGGCCAGCTGTTCGCCGATTTCACGGCTGGTGAAACCTTTGGCGGTCAGTTCCAGCACCTGGCGCTCGCGCTCGGACAGGATTTCTGGCCCCACGATACGCTGCGCGCCGCCCGCGTGCCGATGCTCGCGGACGATGGCCTGTACACCCGACGGCTGCAAGAAGACCTCGCCGCCTGCCACGGTGCGAATGGCGTTGACCAGATCGCGGTCGGCGGCCGACTTCCGGACGTAGCCCATGCCGCCTGCTTCGAGGAAGGCGACCAGGTAGGCGTCCTCGCCGTGCATCGTCAACGCCAGGATGCGGGCCGTCGGCCACAGGGCGCGCAGCCGACGGGTCGCCTCGACGCCGTCGAAGTCGGGCAGGGTGATGTCCATCACGACGACGTCCGGGCGCAGGCGGCTGGCCTGCTCGACGGCCTCGGCCCCCGTCGGCGCTTCGCCAATGACCAGCAGGTCGGCCTGGCCGTCCAGCAGGAGGCGCAGGCCACTGCGCACGACGGTGTGATCGTCCACCAGGAAGACGCGAATAGGGTTGCTCATGCCGACCTCTCGACTGCATCGTCGCCGACGGGTATCTCAATGACCACCCGTGTCCCGCCGCTCTCGGGCGCATCCACACGCAACGTGCCGCCAGCCATCAGGACGCGTTCGCGCATCCCCTCCAGGCCCAGGCCGTTGCCGCGTCGCGCCGGGTCCAGTCCGATCCCGTCGTCGATGATGCTCAGGTGAACGCAATCGACGCGGCGTTCCAGCGTCACCCAGGCACGCCTGGCCTGGGCATGTCGCATCACGTTGGTCAGCCCCTCCTGTACGGCGCGGTACAGGACAATCTCGACTTCGGGCGACAGGCGACCGAGGCCCGTCGGGGCGGTCAGGGTGATGTCGATGCTGCCCCGTTCGGCGTACTGCGTGACGCCGGCGCGGATGGCAGGGACCAGGCCCAGATCATCGAGGGCAGTCGGGCGCAAGTCCATGGAAATGCGGCGGACCTCTTCGAGGGTCTGGCTGGTCAGATAGCGCAGCCCGTTCAGGCGGTCGTGGATAACGTCGACATCGGTTTCGTCCTGCAGCACCTTGAGCCGCAGCAGGATGGAGGTCAGCGCCTGCCCCGTCTCGTCGTGCAACTCGCGGGCGAGGCGCCTGCGCTCGGCCTCCTGGGCTGAGGTGGCGTGGCGCAGCAACTGTTGCAGCCGCCCACTGTTGGCGCTCACCTCGGCCAGCAGGTGGCGGTTCTCCTCCAGCAGGGCCTCGGCGGCTGCCCGCTGCGCGCCGAGAGCGGCCTGCGCCTCGGCCAGCGAGGCAACCATCGCGTTGAACTGGCGTTGCACCGCGCCGATCTCATCGTCGGCCCAGACACGGCTGCGGGCGGTCAGGTCGCCATTTTCGACGCGATGCATGGCGGCGACAAGCTCGCGCAACGGGCGCAGCATGAGAGCAGTCAATGCCAATGAGGCGGCGACGCCCAGGGCGGCGGCGCCGACGTAGACGAGAATTACTTCGCGCTGAAGCTCGGCGACAACAAAGTTGCCGGGGTGGGTACTGGGTAACCCACCCAGCACCCCCTGGAGCACGACGAACTGGATATAACCGAAGATGACGGCAGCGATGAGGAGGAGGGGGAGGGCGACGAGGCCGAAGACCTTGTAGGCGACGGGCACGGAGCCGACCGAACGCCACAGGCGAGTAGACAGCCCGCCTGGCGTGTCGGACAAGGAGGAGTCAATGGTCAGCGGCGCGTCGATGGGTCGCGCCGCCTCGGGCTGAAGCATCGATGTTCCCCGCTTCTCTGACCCACGCGCGTACCCCTATGATAGCATCCCCGACTGACGACGCGGGCGAAGGCTTCTATCTCAGGGGATAAGGACTCTTCACGGGGGCGGAGCGTAGTGGCTGGGGTGATAGTCGTCGCGCGCCCATCGGGTGGGGTTCGTCTGGTACTATCGCCGCGACGACGGTCGAAATTGCAATCTTCGAGCCGTGAGCACTCCGCGCTTTGCCACGGTTATCATTCCGCATAGAATCCCCCTATGGGGGATATGCGGAATGTTCGTCACGTATCCACCCCCAGAGAGACAAAGCGCGGAGGAGAGGCACAGCGGGATCAGACGACCGGCATTCCCGCGAATCAGCAGTCGGGCGGCTGGTAGGAGAGCACGATCGAACCAGACTTATGTGTATCCCTAAGGATCATGTCTAACAACTAGGCCACCTTGGCGAAGTTGTTGATGGTGTCAATCGGGCGCTTGCCCATGTTGCGGTAGCCTTGATGCGGTCGCTCGTAGTTGTAGAAGGACAGCCAGTGGTCGAGATCGGCC
>DAOUDG010000059.1:0-150669 GCA_034431435.1 Anaerolineae bacterium
GTCAAGCTCGGCAACCGCATCGTCGCCTACGGCGCAATTGGCGATTTCCTCGACAGGTACTTGCGAGATGAAACGTAGGGGAAGTCGCCTGGAGCACCCCCTATTTGCGGCGCTGTGATTTATGCTCGCGTCTAGGTGGGCCCACCTCTTGCCGCGAAGGCGGTCTCGCGGTCGACGCCGCTCTTACTCTGCTTCGGCTCATACCATGTGGTCAGTAGGTTCCCAATCGGACTCCTCCTACACCTCCGACGTCTACATCTGGGCTTGACAGCCGCGGTAGCGAGCCAGTAGACAATGCCAATGACGGCAATGTGGGATGCTGCTCATTCGAAGGCGGCATCTACCCGGTAGGAGCACATGATCGATATGGTTGGCGTCCCCGTGCCGCTGGCAGCCGTGACTGAATATCCCGACCTGTGGGCGGCGGGGGTCGATATCGTGGGCATCGGCAATTTCGTCACGTTCCTGGAACGCACGGGGGCCTATCGCCGCGCCCACCGGGAGTCGGAGTATGGTAGCCTGGCCCACCACCGCGACTTGCTGGAGCGCATCTCCCCCATCCACAAGGTGAACCGCATCGCCGCGCCCCTGATGGTCATCCACGGCGCGAACGACCCGCGTGTGCCCATCTACGAGGCGGAGCAGATGGTAGCGGCGTTGCAGGCGCGGCAGCACCCCGTCGAGTACCTGCGCTTCGAGGACGAGGGCCACGGCATCGTCAAGCTCGGCAACCGCATCGTTGCCTACGGCGCGATTGGCGAGTTCCTGGACAGGTACTTGTCGCCGTGAGGAACAAGCATAGCGCGGCGGACGTGGTCGCCCGCGCGCGCTCGCGCACTACTTCGACGCCGCCACCGGCGACCTGACCCCCTTGTCTTGATAGCTAAGCAGACGCAAGGCATTGAGGACCACGACGATTGTGCTGCCCTCGTGCAGAATGACGGCCCCGCTCAGTTGGACCAGGCCGATCACCGAGGCGAGGATGAGCAGAATGATGACGCCGAGGGACACAGCCAGGTTCTGCACGATATTGGCGCGCGCGGCGCGACTCAGCCCCACCGCGAAGGGCAGCCGGCCGAGGTCGTCGGCCATCAGGGCCACATCGGCGGTTTCCAGGGCGACAGCCGTGCCAGCGCCCCCCATGGCAATGCCAACGGTCGCAGCGGCCAGGGCCGGGGCGTCGTTGACACCATCGCCCACCATCGCCAGCGGGCCATACTGGGCTTCGAGATCGCGGACGGCCTGGAGTTTATCTTCAGGCAGAAGCTCGGCGCGGACGTCGGTCAGGCCGACCTGACGCGCGATGCGCTCGGCCACGCGGCGATTGTCGCCGGTCAACATGACCAGGTGCTCAATGCCTAGCGTGCGTAGGGCCTGCATGGTGTCGGCCACGGCCGGGCGCGGCGTATCGGCGAGGCCAATGACGCCCAGGAAGCTACCGTTGCGGCTGACGGCCATCGTCGTGCGACCATTCTGCTCGAGCGTGGTTACGGCCTGAGACACCAGCGCATCACCATCATGCCCTGCCGCCTCGTCGAAGAGTTTGAGGGAACCGATGAGGACGGGCTGGCCGTCGATAACACTGCGGACCCCCCGCCCCGGTACGTTCTCTAGCCCGCTCGCGGGTAGCGGTTCGATGCCTGCCGTCGCAGCGGCGCGCACTACGGCCTGGGCCAACGGATGGCTGGACTGCTGCTCGACCCCGGCCGCCACTCGCAGCAAGGCGGCCTGGTTGTGCCCGTTGAGCGGGGCAACGTCCGTCACCTCGAATTGCCCCGACGTGATGGTGCCGGTCTTGTCGAAGGCAATCACGCGCAGGCGGCCCAGGTTCTCCAGATGCACCCCACCCTTGATGAGGACGCCATGCCGCGCTGCCTGGGCAATGCCCGCCAGGACGCTGGCTGGCGTCCCGATGGCCAGGGCGCAGGGCGAAGCCGCCACGAGCAGCAGCATCGCTCGATAGAAGCTCTGATCGAGGGGCATCCAGCCGAGCAGCGGCGGAACCACGGCTACCAGGACCGCGCCGATGAGCACAGCTGGCACGAACCAGGCGGTGAAGCGCTGGGTCAGCAGCTGCGTGGGGCTTTGCTGGCTCTGGGCCTCGGCGACCATCTGCATCACACGACTGAGGGTAGTATCACGGCTGAGGCGCGTGACTTCAACGTCGAGAGCGTTGGCCTGATTGATCGTTCCCGCGAATACCTCGTCCCCAGGCTCTTTGAGGACTGCCACACTCTCGCCCGTGATGGGGCTTTGGTCCACATCGCTGCGACCTTCGATCACCTTGCCGTCGACGGGGATACGGTCGCCCGGACGCACAACCACAGTCGCACCGATGGCAATCGTCTCAACCGGTACTTCCGTCAGAGTCTCGCCCTGCTTGAGAAGGGCCGTGCGGGGCATGAGCTGGCCGAGGGCGTTGACGGCGTTGCGGGCGCGGTCGAGGGCGTAGTGTTCACCGGCGTGGCCCAGGCCGAACAGGAAGAGCAGGAAGGCCCCCTCCGGCCACTCGCCCAGAATCGCTGCGCCAATGGCCGCGGCCAGCATGAGGACGTCGGTGTCGAACTGGCCGCGCAGCAGGGCGGGGATGGCATGCGTGGCAACGTCATAGCCGCCCGCGATATAGGCCAGGATGTAGAATACCAGCGCGACCTGTGACGGTAGACCCAGGTAAGTCTCTCCCACCCAGCCTATCACGAGAAACAGGCCAGCCAGGCCGACGAGCAGCAACTCCCAGCGCTCCTGCATCCAGTGGGGCAGAAACGACGGGGCGCTGCCATGAGCGTGCCCATGCGCCTCGGCCTCATGGGGGGCGGCAACCTGGGGGGAGGGAGGGGACAGTAGAGGGTGCGCGCCAAGTTGGCGCATGGTGCGCTCAATCGCAGCGTGACTGAGAGCCGTCGTATCATAGGCGACGAAGATAAGCCCGGCGGCGTAATTTACATCAGCGTGGATCATGCCCGGCAGCTGGTTCAGAGCATCGCCGAGTACCCCAGCGGCGTCGGCGGTCAGCAAGCCCGCGAAGGGGATGCGCTCGTGGCGGTAGCGGTCCGTCACGTCTGCGCCAACGTCCCGCGCCAGGCGCTCCACCGTCGCCAGGTCGACGAGATTAGGATCATAATGGAGACACAGGCGCGCTGTCCCGTCGTCGCGGACGATGTGGGCCTGGGTGATCCCCTTGCGATGGCTCAGCGTGTCCGTCAGTAACTGGACGCACCTGTCCCCCGCCTCCATCTCGGGTAGCAGCAGGGTCAGGTCGAGTCGGACTTTCTCGGACATGCTGGGCCTCCTTGAGAACGGACATCACACACCACGTGTCAGAGCAGGCTCAGCACGGCACGCCGGGCCAACGCTCAGAGGGGTTGGATATCGCTACCGGGGAGGCAAGGGGCGGGGGTCAAGGTCCAGCGGGGTCCGGGCAATGAGCGCAGGGCAGCTGTAGGAGCCGACCGGGGATGGCGGAATCTCGGCAAGCGCGCTGGGTACAATGGCGGCGTGGCCTACCACGCCGCAGGCAACCGTGAGTGGCGAGGCAGGCCCGTCCATGCTGGAGGCGGGGCGTGGGATTGCCCCGGCGGTTGCCAGGTCTGCGACTGGATGCAACAAGATGGCTGACGCGACCAACAGCCAGAGGCAGTAGCGTAGCCAGGTTGTGAGGGTCTTGGGTTGCAGGCACAACTGTAGACGGGGCATTGTCAACCAGGGACGAGGCGGGGCGGCCAGCGCCGCCCGCGCTGGACTTTGAATAGACTCCCTTGAATTATACAACAGATGAAAGCGCGCCGATGAAAAAAGCGCTAAGGGTCTCGCAACCCTTAGCGCTTCTTCCACGCAGGGCTACAACGCCGGGCGGGGCAACTCAATCTCGACGGAGCGGCCGAGGGCCGACGACGACTGGATGGCGTCCAGGATGGCAGTGACGGTGACGACCTGCTCCGGCGTGATAACCAGGGGTGCGCCGTGGCGGATGGCGTTGAACAGCACTTCCAGCTGCGCGCCCATCGGCCCGCCCATGGGTACGTCAACGGGGCGGTGCAAGGGGAAGACAGGCTGCGTCTCGGTCGGGCGGCCCAGGTGATCGTGGTACAGCTTGAGGGGGGTCTGGCTTGGCGGCTGGCGGTCGCCGACGTGAACCTCCGCGCCGCCCTCGGTCCCCAGGAGCTGCAACCGCTCCTCGGAGGCGGCGTAGCCTGCCCAGGCAACATCGACGATGAGAGTCGCGCCGTTGTCGAAGCGAACCATGCCCGCGGCGAGGTCGTCCACATCGAAACGAGCGCCGGCCGGGACGACGCCCGGCGGCGGCGCATCGATGCCCCAGCCGCCGAGAGCGCGAGCGCGAGGGCCGAACTCGGCGTAGGTGACGCCCATGGCGCTGACCGGCGTGGGGCTACCCATGAGCCACAGCGCCAGATCGACCATGTGGACGCCGATATCCATGATGGCGCCGCCGCCCGCCAGGTCCTTATTGGTGAACCAGGAGCCGAAGCCGGGGATGCCTCGGCGGCGGATGAGGCTGATCTTGCCATAATAGATGTCGCCCAGCTCGCCCGCAGCAATCAGATTCTTGAGATAGTCCATCTCGGTACGGTAGCGGTTGTGGAGGCCGATGGTCAGAACGCGACCGGCGGCGCGGGCGGCGTCGGCCATGCGCTGCGCGTCGGCGGCCGAGAGCGCCATCGGCTTTTCGACCAGGACATGGGCGCCCGCCTCGATGGCGGCCAGTGTCTGCGGCGCGTGCAACGAATTGGGCGTGCCGATGAGCACCAGGTCGGGCTGTACCTCGCGCAGCATGGCCTCGTAGTCGGTGTAGGTCGCTGGGATGCCGAACTGCTGGGCCACCGACCGGCCGCGCTCAGCGTTTACCTCGACCAGCGCGACAATCTCGGCGTCGTCTCGACGCTTGAGCATGGGAAGGTGGCCCTGTGTGGCGATGAACCCCGCGCCGACCACGGCGACGCGGAGGGGGGATGAGGTCTGGGCTGAGGGCGACATTGCTGTTTACCTTTCAGTTGGGGTTGGCGTTGAGGACAGACACTAGGGTACTCGTGTGGGGGAGGCGCGTCAAGTGGCAAACGACCGCCGACGACCAACGACCAGGACGCCTACCGTGATTGGTCGTCGGTCGTCACCCTATCAGGTGGTCGCCCAGGTCGTGCTGGGCGCGGTAGCCGCGAATCTGCTGGCGCACGGCGTCGCGCTGCCGGATGGCGTCCTCGACGGGGGTGACAAGGTTGGCCTGCCAGGTCCCCGACAGATCGGAGATGCGCGCGAGCAGCGTATCCAGCGGTGACAGGACGTTCTGGCGCAGCGGCGTGAACAGGCCACCCTGTACGCCGCTGCCGTCGGTGGCGAACCAGTCGCGGCGCAGCGGGGCGACAACGGCGTCGCGCACCGGCTGCAAGCGCGCATCGAGGGAGCCGAGTAACTCGCGGATACGGCCGATCACGTCGCGGATGCGCTCGCCGACGCTGCCGGGGATGCGGTCGATGAGGCCATTGAAGAACGCGCCCAGGCCCTCGGCCAGCGGCTCGACGCGCTCGGTGGCGGCGGCGACGACGCGGCGCAGCCCCTCCAGGCGGTCCTCCAGCACCCAGCGCAGATTGTTCTCGGCGGTATCCAGGGCCTGAGCCACGCCGGGCACGGCGGCCTCGAAGCGCGTCAGCGCACCATCGACACCCTGGACACCGCCGCGCAGTGCGGAGGCGGCCGCCTGCATGGCGGCGAAGGGCGCGGCGACGGCCTTGATGCCCAGGCTGATGAGGCTGTCGATGGGGATGGCTTCCAGGGTTTCGTAGAGCTTGATGAGGCCGCGCAGCTTGAGGGTTTCTAGATTCGCGCCACGCAGGTCGGCCAGAGCCTGATCGCGGGCGGCCGTGACATCAGCCAGCTCGGCGGTCACGCGACGCAACCCCTCGGCCGCCGTGTCGAGGTCCGCGGTCAGCCGGGCTAGTTGCGGCGCGGCCGCTTCCGCGCCGGCCTGGTCGCCGACGCGGTAGGCCAGGTTGCCGGTCACGGCATTGCTGGCGATCAGTGCGGCCGTCCCCGCGCCCAGCGCCGCGAGCGCCTGGCGGCGGGAGATGGGGATGGGCGATTCAAGATTCGAGATGGGCGAGTCAGACATGGTGACCACTCTTCTAGACAGGGGCAACCTGGGCCAGGTGTCGCTCGATGACGGCGATGATGGCCGCCGCGTCGGCCTCCACCTCAATGGGGTGGTTGGCGAAATGGGTGTCTATCTTGCCAGAGCGCGAGGTCACGACCGTCTCGGTCACATAGTCCTCGTACAGGTCGCCCAGGTGGTAGCGCACCGTGTAGTCGGGGTCTTTGAGGACGTTGCCGGTCAGGATGGCGACTACCTCCTCGTCGCGGTCGATGGGGGCGTCGGTTCCCTCCTCCAGCAGTCGCTTGAGGCCCGCCAGGGTTGTCGCCGAGGCCGGCTCGCAGCCGATACCGTCGCGGCCGATGATGGCCTTGGCGTCGGCAATCTCTTGCTCGGTGACTTCGGTGACCCAGCCGTCGGTCCAGCTCATGGCGCGCTTGGCCTTCTTCCACGACACCGGGCGGCCAATCTTGATGGCCGTCGCCAGGGTACGAGCGTACACCGTCACCAGGCGGTCAGGGTCGGGGCTGGTCATGGTTCGGTACAGGGGGTCGGCCCCGGCGGCCTGGATGATGGTGATACGGGGCAGCTTGTCGATGAAGCCGAGGTCGTACAGCTCCTTGAGGCCCTTGCCGAGGGCCGACGAGTTGCCGAGGTTGCCGCCAGGGACGACGAGGCGGTCGGGGACACGCCAATCGAGCTGGTCGAGCAGCTCGATGGCGATAGTCTTCTGGCCCTCCAGACGAAAAGCGTTGACGGAATTGAGGATGTACATGCCCACCTGGGGCGCGACCTCGCGCACGAGCTGCATGGCGGCGTCGAAGTCGCCGCGCACCTGCAAGGTCAGCGCGCCGTAGTCGAGGGACTGGGACAGCTTGCCGAAGGCGATCTGGCCCTCCGGGATGAAGACGACGCCGAGCATGCCGGCCCGCGTGGCGTAGGCGGCCATGCTGGCCGAGGTATTGCCGGTGCTGGCGCAGGCGACGACCCGCGCGCCCAGCACCCGCGCCTGGGTGACACCCGTCGCCATGCCGTTGTCCTTGAAGGAGCCGGTCGGGTTGAAGCCCTGGTGCTTGAAGGTCAGGCGGCCCAGGCCCGCGTACTGGGCCGAGCGCGGCGCATCGAGAAGCTGGGTGTTGCCCTCTGGGTAGGTGACGATCTGGGCCTCGTCGGTGTAGAAGGGAATCAACTCGCGATAGCGCCACACGCCGCTGATGTCGATGGGCGCGTTGGACAGGCGGCGCTCACGGAACAGCTGCTTGAGGCGGTCGGCGTCGGCATCCTGCCAGTCGTACACGACGTCGAGGAGGTCGCCGCACTGGGGGCAGGCGTACACGGCCTCGCGGTTGGAGGGGAAGCGGTGGCCGCACTCGATGCATTGCAGATAGGCGTGGGACATGGCGATTTCTCCGGCGCTCAACGTGCGCGCTCAGGTGCGGGCTTATAGGCCTCGACAAGGAAGCAGTTGCCCTCCCGCTTGGGCAGCTTGAAATCGAGGTAGGCGAGGGGCAGGGCGATGGGCAGTGTCGCCAGGGCGATGGGAACACGCACCAGCGGTTTATCCCAGTAGAGTTGGTTTAGTTCGAAGGCTAGCTCGCCCGGCGGGCCGAAGGTCGGGGTGATGGATACGATGCGGAAGCCGGCGCGGCCCAGCTTGTCGCGAATCTCATCCTCGGTGTACTCGTCGCGAACGTGGTCGTGGACGATGTAGCGCTCGAAGGACGGAAACCAGCGCCGGGCGATCTGGTGGCGCTTGGGCAGATGGAGGACCAGCCGGCCGCCCGGCTTGAGCCAGTCGTACATGGAGGCCATGACCACCTCGTCCTCGACGATGTGCTCGAGCACATCACCACTCAGGATGAGATCGTAGGCGGCCGCTGGCTCTGCGTGGTCGACGAGACTGGCGGCGACGAAGCGCACGTTGGCCAGGCCCTCGGCGGCGGCGATGCGGCGGCTGTCGTTGACGAAGGCCGGGTCCAGCTCGACGCCCACGCAGGTCCAGCCGGGGTGACGCCGCGCCAGATTGAGGATAGCGTAGCCGCGCCCTGACCCAGCCTCCAGGACCGTGGCCGTGTCGGGCAGGCGCAGGTCTTCGATAGCGCGCAGCACCGAGCCGACGCGGATGCGGGCGTGGGTGCTGAGCGGGCCGAGGGCAGTATAGAAGGCGCGGGCGGCGGGGTTACGCTGGGCGTGGCGCTGCTCGCGGCCGATGGTCACGAAGTCGGTGAGGGTGATGGTCACGAGGTCTCCGAGGGTGTGTCGAACGCGCCGCGCTCACGTAACAGTTGCTCGATGCGGGCTACGAACCGCTCGGCGTCGCCGACGAAGGCTCGCGCCTGCTCGACGGTGAACGCAACCGGTGGCCCTTGTTCGGGCTGCCAGTAGTCGCTCAGCAATCGGCCGCTGCAGAGGTCGTTGTAGATGTCCTTGTACTCCTCTTCCAGGATATCGGGCATGCCCACGCCTCCTGCCCCAATTATAGCACTGTTTTCAATTGAGAACGACATGCGCTGGATGTTGTGCGGTCGCGCCAGAGAGCGGGGCGGAGGTTTGGACAGCCTGTGGTAAGATGGGAGTCTCAACAGCCATGAATCGACCAGCAAAGGAGGCAGAATGAAGCGTTATCCCGTCTTGACGGCTGCCGGTAGCGTGATCGCCGCGCTGCTGGCGCTGGCCCTGGTCGCGTCGAGCCAGGCTCAAGGCCCGCACCCAGACTCGCCTCAGGCGGTGGCATCCATCGGTACGGCCTTTACCTACCAGGGGCGCCTCAACAAAGCAGGGTCGCCCGTCAATGCCACGTGCAGCTTCCAGTTCAGCCTGTGGACGGCGGCGTCGGGCGGCAGCCAGCGTGGCGCTACGCTGAGCGTTGACGGCCTCCCTGTGAGCAGTGGGCTGTTCACTGTTCCCCTTGATTTTGGCTATCAGTTCTACGGTGACGATCGCTGGCTGCAAAGCGCGGTCCAGTGCGCGGGCGACGCCAGCTTCACCGAGCTTAGCCCGCGCAGCCCGCTGACGGCGGTCCCCTACGCAACCAGTCTGCGGCCGGGCGCGTACACCATCGGATCGACGGGCGAAGGAACCGCGATCCTTCGCGGCGAGAACCGTGGCACAGGTGTGGGGGTCTGGGGCGAGACCATTGGCAGCAGCAACGCCGGGGTATACGGTTTCAGTTCCCACGGTCCCGGCGTGTGGGGGGCCACGTCGTTGGGTAACTCAGCCGTCTACGGCCGCAACACCAGTACGACGCCAGCCAGCGCGGGAGTGTTCGGCCAGGCGGACGAGGTGGGCGGCCTGGGCGTCAGGGGCTACTCCCAGCGCGGCGATGCCGGCGTCTACGGCGAGACGGCCAATGCGTCGGGTAGCGGCGTGTATGGCCGGGCCAACGGCGGCAATGCGGCAGGCGTCTACGGGCGCAACAACAGCGGAGCCGGGGTCTGGGGCTACACGCCGGTCGCCGCGTCGGGTGTCTATGGCGAGTCAGGCGGGGTCGCTGGCCGGGGGGTGTACGGGGTGGCGACGGCGGTAGGCGGCATCGGGGTGCGCGGCCAGGCCAACGGCGGCGCGCAGGCCTTCGGGGTGTATGGGTCGAGCACGACCAACCACGGCGTCGGCGGCTTCAGCACCTCGGCCTCAGGGGCGGGCGTGATTGGCGAGTCGCCCTTCATCGGCGTACAGGGCGCGACCGGCGGCACGACCAGTAACGACCAGGGCGTGCGCGGCATCGCTTCGGGTGCGGATGCCTGGGCGGGCTATTTCGACGGCAAGGCCGGGGCGAAGAAGGGCTTCTTTGGCCCCCTTGCCGCGATGGAGATCGATGACCCGCTCGATGCGGCCAACAAGACCCTCTCCCACGCCTTCGTCGGGTCGCCCGACATGAAGAGTATCTACGACGGGGTAGTGACCACGGACACCGATGGCGTGGCGGTGGTCATGCTGCCCGCCTACGTCGCGGCGCTCAACACCGACTTTCGCTATCAGTTGACGGTCATGGGACAGTTCGCCCAGGCGATCATCGCCCAGGACATCGCCGACAATCGCTTCACCATCAAGACTGACCGCCCCTTCGTCAAGGTCTCGTGGCAGGTGACCGGCATCCGCAAGGATGGCTGGGCGACGCAAAACCGCCTCACCGTCGAGGCGTGGAAGCCCGCCGCCGAGCGCGGCCAGTATCTCCACCCCGAAGCCTTCGGCGAGCCATCATCGAAGGCGGTCGCTCGCAACCAGTCGACGGCGCTCCAGTCGCCCGCCGCCAGCGAGCCGCTGGGCGCGGGCCCAGGCAGCGCGGTTGAGTCACAGAGGAGCGCCGCGCCATGAAGCGGATACTCCTCCTCCTCCTTCTGCTCGCCCTGACCGCGACGCCAATGGTCATTCGGGCGCAGAGCGGCGGGGACTACGACCTCAGTTGGAACACGGTGGGTGGCGGTGGCGGGACCACGGCAGGTGGCGACTACGACCTCTTCGTCACCCTGGCGCAACCGGGGACGGGGCAGGCCAACGGCGGCGACTACACGCTGGCGGGCGGGTTCCTGGGCGGCGGCTCGGTCGCCCTGCCCCCGGCCAGACTCTTCCTGCCCCTGATACGGCGCTAACGGTCATCAGCCAGGCGGCGGGCGGCGCCCCAGCACCAGGCAAGCTTGTGGAGGTAGACGCCGGGCCAGACGGGGCGGCGGCGCAGCGGCGGGTTGTCGCGGTAGATGCGCGCCGTGACCCACGCGGCGACGGCGGGCGAAGCCAGGCGCAGCGCCCACGGGTGGCGCAACGGTGGCGGGAAACCCTCGGTCGCCGTGTAGCGCGGGTCCACCTTGGGCGAGTAATAGCCAAGTACCTGAGCCTTGCGCAGGACGGCGGGGGCGGAGGCGCGCGGCTGGCGGTGCTCGACGACGATGGCCGGGTCGAAGTGGAGCGCGTAGCCCGCCCCGCGCAGCCGCAGCGTCATGTCAGTGTCCTCGCCGGCCGGCCTGGGGTAGCGCTCGTCGAAGAGACCGACGCGGTCGAAGGCCGCGCGGCGCACGGCGAGGTTCATGGTCGGCAGGTTGGGCCGCTCGCCGCGCGGGGCGGTGACAACCGTCGGGTAGAAGACGCTGACGTTCTCGGCCACGCTCCAGTAGGGCGCGTCCCAGGCGAAGGCGATGCCGCCGCCGACCACCGCCACGTCGGGGGCGGCGAACCAGGCGGCGTAGCGCGCCAGCCAGTCGGGACGCGGCACGGCGTCGGCGTCGAGGAAGACAACCACCTCGCCGTCGGTCGCCTGGATGCCCAGGTTGCGAGCGCGGGCGGGCGGCGTCGGCACGCCGGTGTCGAGAAGGCGGGCAAAGGGGAAGCGCGCCGTGTGACCGTACCTGTCGAGGCCGACGATGGTTACGTCGAAGCGGTCGCGAGGCCACGATTGCGCGGCCAGGGCGGCCAGGACGTGATGGAGGATTGGCGAGTGGAGGTTGGGGATTACTACCGAGAGTCTCATGGGCGGGCGCCGTCGAGTAGCTCTGCCAGGTGGTCGCGGGCCAGCGCGCCGAGGCGGGGGTAGTCGTAACGCTCGGTGAACAGGCGGTGGCCGCTGTCGGCCAGGGCCGCGCGCAGCGAGGGGTTGGCGCGCAGGGCCAGGATGGCGTCGGCGAGGGCGGCCGGGTCGGCGACAGGAACGAACAGGACGTGTTGGCCGTGGCGGAAGGCATCGGCGGCGGCCGGGGTGTGGGCGGTGATGACCGGCTTGCCCATTGCCAGGCCCTCGTAAATCTTGTTGGGTACGGTGATCTGGCCCTGGAGTTGGCCGCCGAACACGCCCAGCGCCACGTCGGCGTCAGCGAGATGGGCGCGCAACGCCTCGCGGGGCAGGCGGCCCAGGAACTCGACGTTGGGCAGCGCCAGGTGGCGGGCCAGCGCCTCGGTCTCGGCGCGGGCGTGGCCGTCGCCGATGAAGGTGAAGTGGATGTCGACGTGGCCGCGCAGGCGGTGGGCGGCCTCGACCATCCAGCGCGTGCCGTGGAGCGGGATGTACAGGCCGTGGTAGACGATGCGGAAGACGGGCCGTTGAGCGGCGGCGTGGCGAAGGTAGTCGGGGGCCGGGTAGAAGAAGCGCGAGTCGGAGCCGGTGGGGATGAGGCGGAAGCGGTCGGCGGGCACGCCGTACAGCCGCTGGTGGACGGCGGCGTAGTGGCGGGTATCGGTCCACAGGCCGTCGGCCAGGTGCAGGGCGGCGCCCTCGACCTGGCGAATGACTCGCTCGCGGCGGTCACCCGGCGTGAACAGGCCGCGCTCCTTGGCGATGACCCACGCCGACATGAACACGTCGAAGACCAGCGGGCGACGGCGGGCACGGCTCAGGGCGCGACCCAGATAGACGTCGAGCAGGCTGCCGTACAGGGTCAGCATGACGTCGTAGTCGGGGGCCTGGGCGTGGGCGCGGACGAGGGCGGCGTTGGCGGCCAGCAAGCGGCGGGCGAAGGCCGGCGTCAGCGCGCCGCCGCGCACGGCGGCCACCTTGTCATCGGTTCCCGTCCACAGGGGGACCTGGCATTCGACGACATCGACCCCGCTGGCGCGCAATCCGTCGAGTAGAGTCCGGTTGCGGCTGTAGGCGGGGTCGTAGGTCCCGAAGGCGAGGAGGCGCATGGGAGAGATTCGGGGATTAGGGATTGACGATTGGAGGAGATCTGTAATCGCTCGTCTCGAATCCCCAATCGCTACGGGTAGATCTTCTCGAGCATGCGCGGGTAGGGGATGGTCTCGCGGACGTGCTCGAGGCCGCACAGCCAGGCGACGGTGCGCTCGATGCCGAGGCCAAAGCCCGCATGGGGGACGGAGCCGTACTTGCGCAGGTCGAGATACCACTCGTAGGCCTCGCGGGGTAGCTTGTGCTCGACAAGACGCTGCTCCAGCAGTTCGAGGCTGCTCATGCGCTGGCCGCCGCCGATGATCTCGCCGTAGCCCTCGGGGGCCAGCAGGTCGGCCGAGCGGCAGACCTCCGGTCGACCCTCGACCGGCTCCATGTAGAAAGCCTTACACTGGGTCGGGTAGTGGTAGACGAAGACCGGGCGGTCGTATTGGTTGGAGATGGCCGTCTCGTGGGGCGCGCCGAAGTCCTCGCCCCACGGGAAGTCGGGGAAGCCGTTGGCCTGCAAGAACGCCACTGCCTCGTCGTAGCTGAGACGCGGGAAGGGCGGGACGATGCTTTCCAGGCGGCTGACGTCGCGCTCCAGGATGTCGACCAGCTCGGCGCGGTGATTGGCCAGCACTTGCTGGGCCACATAGCTGACCATCTGCTCGGCGACGTCCATGTAATCTTCGAGGGTGGCGAAGGCCATCTCCGGCTCGACCATCCAGAACTCGGTCAGGTGGCGGCGGGTCTTGGACTTCTCGGCGCGGAAGGTCGGGCCAAAGCAGTACACTTTGCCGAAGGCAAAGATGTTGGCTTCATTGTATAGCTGACCGCTTTGCGTCAGGTAGGCCGGCTCGCCGAAATAGTCAGTCTCAAAGAGGGTCGTCGTGCCCTCGACGGCGGCGGGTGTCAGGATGGGGGTATCGACGAGCAGGAAGTCGTGGTCGTCGAGCCAGTTGCGGATGGCGCGGATGATGGTACCGCGAATGCGGATGATGGCCGTCTGGCGTGCGGAGCGCAGCCACAGGTGGCGATTCTCCATCAGGAAGCCGACGCCATGCTCTTTGGGGCTGATGGGGTAGTCCTGGGCGGTCTGAACGACCACAAAGTCGGTCACGTCCATCTCGTAGCCGCTGGGCGAACGCGGATCCTCGCGCACCGTGCCGGTGACGATGACCGACGACTCCTGCGTGACGTGGCGGGCAGCCTCGAAAGTGTCCTCCGCGAGGTTCTTCTTGAAGGCGACGGCCTGGATGACCCCGCTGCCGTCGCGGACCTGGATGAACTGGAGGCGACCCTTGTCGGTGCGGTTGTAGACCCAGCCGTGAAGGGTGACGGTCTCGCCGACGTGGTGGCCGATGTGGGCAATGCGAACAATGGGCGGCACAATGCTCTCCGGAATGAGAATAGTCTGGGCTGGGTGAGGCGGTCGGAGCCAGGCAGCGATACACTGAGGCTGCGTGGAAACCCCCTGCCGGGCTGGCTACAACTCTCTCAGGCGGGGATGGATGGGAGTCGAACCCACCGCGCCGCTTCACGCCGCGCCACCGATTTTGAAGACCGGGCCGGCCACCGGGCCGAAACCACCCCCATGTCACTGATGACCCCGAAAGCATAGCATAGGCGCGGGCGTGCGGCAAGCATAGGCGCGGGCGTCGGAGGGGCAGGGTCCTCATGCCCGCGCGACATCGCCATCGCGCCGGGGGGTCGGTGGTCACGCATCACGAGCGGCGCGGCCGGCGAATGTGCCGTCGCCACGGGATGCGTGGTTCACTAACAACTGCGACACAGCCGTGGGGTGGGCGACCGCGGCGGGGAATAGGACAGGAGGCTCAGTCTAGCGGCGAGTAGTTCTCGAAACGATAACCAGTGCCAGGGACATTCAGGATGTGACGCGGTTTCTTAGGATTCTCCTCCACTTCCTGGCGTAAGGCGCGGATGCGCTGGTAGACCATGGTCGCGTCACCCGGCCCCTGGCGGTCGAGCGGTAAGCCCCACACCTGGTCCAGGATGTCGTCGGTCTCGCAGACCATGCCGGCGTTGCGGTAGAGGAACAGCAACAGGTCAAAATCGCGGCGCGGCAGGCTGCGGACCCGACCGGCGATGAGCACCTTACGGGCGGCTGGCTCGATGAAGACGCGGGGCACCGTGGCGCGCAGGTAGTCGGCGAACAGGCGCGAGGCAATCTCGCCGTCGGGGGTCAGGTAGCCGGAGCGCACCAGGCTGGCGGCGGCGGCGGCCAGGCCATTGCTCAGCGGTGGGCTGTTGTCATAGGTGAGGGCGATCAGCAGGTCGCGCTCGGCGGGCCGCAGGGAGGGGCTATGCCACACCTGGTCGAACGTCTCGTGCAGGCTCTCGCCCAACGTCGGGATCAGGGCTTCGAAGTCCATCGCGTCGATGTTGAGGGCTTCGTGGCACGCGCCCGCAACGTGCTGCACAAACGCGGGGACGTGCCCCGCCAGAGACACAATCTCGTTGCACAGGGGACGCAGATCCACCGAGGACCGTCGCGAGGAGATGGAAAGGAAGACCGCCAGGTCCTCATCGGTCCACGCGCCGAGGCGCAGCACCGGGATACCGTTGCCGAAAGGCGAGCCGCCGTTGGTGGGCAGGCGCAGGTCGTCGAGGGGCACACGGGCAGTCAGGATGAGGACCGGCTTGCCATCATTGGCGCAGGCGCGCAGGTGATCGAAGAAGTGGGCCGGGAACTCGGCAAGGGCTTCGAAGTTGTCGAGGAGGAGCGCCCAGCGGCGGTCGAGGTGGCGAATCGCGAAGGTCACGTCGTCGGCCAGGGCACGCTCGTCCTCCAGCAGCGGGTCGAGGCCTAGATCGGGCTGCGCCGCCATGAGGGCCATAGCAACGCGGCGATAGAAGTCGATGGGGTAGCGGATTCGGTCGGCGCAGTCGATGAACTCCATCCCAACCACAGCATCCTCCAGACTGGCCTGGATGTCGGGCTGGAGCAGGCGGTTCAGCAGAGACGTCGCTCCCATACGTGGCGGCGCGAGAACGACCGTCGAGGTGCCGCGTCGCGTGCGCGCCAGCAGGGTGGCGATCTCCGCGTCACGGCCGTAGAAGTCCTCGATGGTGCGGACCGGCTCGTCGATGATATAGGGGCTCGTCAGGCCGGCGCTGTCCCACATGACGCATCTCCCTAATCTGTGAAGGTAGGCAAAGGACGGTGAAGGTTCTTCACGATCGTACCCTTCACCATACGCGCATCGTCCTCCCTTGTCAAATGACGTTTGAGAGGCCTTGATAGTCACGCATTTCATGGTCAGCCTGCTGAGAAAGCCACATTTTCACCAAATCCATGGTGAATCCGATGCGTTCGGTGCTGGCGGGGGGGTCGCCCTCGATAAAGTCGCGACGCTTCAAGTCCTCGATCAGGTGATCGCGTTCGCGGCGCAGGATGTTGATGTTGTATTCTTCCAGCTTCTGAACAACCTCCTCGATGCCAACGTAGCGCCGCCCTTGCCCCACCACGCGAGCCAGTGCGGCCAGGATAACGCGATGCTCGGCGCTGAGTTGCGCATAGCCGTTGGCGATGTTGCCCATCGCATCCTGAATGACGTGGGGCAGAGCGTCGATGACATCCGTCAGGTCGATGGCGTGGCGGCCCTCCGCCTTGATTGCCTCGAAGAGGGTGTGGCAGATGTACTGGATGAAGTACGGGTGACCGTGGGTGACATCCAGGATGCGATCCACGGCCAGATCGTCGTATTCCACCAGGTCTTCTACGGGCAGGCAGATGAGTTGTCGGGCATCGCCCTCGGCCAGGAAGCCGATCTGGCGGCGGAAGGCAGTGTTGAACAGGATGGTCTTGGGGTCTTCGACCATGGCCCGCACGCTGTGCGCGCCGGTGAAGATGAAGGCAAGTTGATCCTGGTGCTGGATGAGCGCGCGGATATGGTCGGCGACGGACAGGTCGATGAGGCCGCGTCGGAAGCGGTCCAGCAGCAGGTCGAACTCGTCGAGCATGATGACCAGCGTGCGACCTCGGAGGGCAACGACGGCGTCGCGGATGAACTCGTCAAAGCGCAGGCCGGGCATCGCCTCGAAGTTGGCCAGCGACGGGGGAGCCAGGACGATGCCCTTGTCGGCGAGCTTATCGCGCAGTCGATGCGCCAGTCCGTAGTAGAAGTGGGCCGTGGTGTCGAGCCAGTAGGCCATCTGTTGGAGGTCGAGCAGGGCGAAGACGTAGCGCCCGCCACCAAAGCGCGGCAAGTTCTCGATATGGTACAGCACCGACGTCTTGCCGGTGCGGCGCTCGCCGTACAGGATGAGGACGTTGTGGCCGTGCTTGCCAACCAGCTGCTCCTCGACCCACTTGAGGGTGGCCTGCCGACCGAAGAACATCTCCTGCACGCGAATGGGAGGACCGGCAATGTAGGGGTTGAGGCCAATGTCGCGCGGCGACGGCTGGTCGCGCACCAGCTCCACCACGACGCGGTTCTCGCCCACGTGGCTGAGGCGATGGGCGTCCTCGTAGCGCAGGCGGAAGGTGAGCGGCACGTTCCCGTCGCGCGTGGCCTGGACCCGCAGGTCGAGGCGGTAGGTTTGCTGCGGTTCGATGGCTGGCAGCAGCCAGGATGTCTCCGTCATGGTCAACCCGGCGCGGGCGATGGCCTTGCTGTCCAGCGAGACGCGGACGGCTCGAGCCGCGCCATCGCCCCCATTGTGAACCACGGCGGCCAGTGTCACGGGGCGGCCGGCGTGGAGGCGAACGCGCTCTGTCACCAGGGAGAGGGTCAGGTCGGGCGCGCCGCTGGCCTCGACGGCGGCGCGGCGCATCAGTTCGCGCCAGTGGCGAATCACGTCCAAGAAGGGCGCGAGGTCGAGGCGCGAGGCGTCCAGGGCATCTTCCAGGCCGCGCAGGCGCTGCTCCAGCGCCTGAAGGCCGAGGCGGCGGTTGGTCACACCTGAGGCTTCGCCGCCCGCTGTCGCCAGGTAGACCTCCGCCTGCTTGCCGATGCGGCCCAGGGAACGCAGGACCTCCTGGACCTGGGGGCGAAGCCAGGCTTCCCCCTCGGTCAGCCAGTAGAGTTGGCGGCTGGCGTCGGCCAGGTCGCGCGCGTTCTGATACGCGCCGAAGGCATCGGCCGTGACATACGACAGGTACACTTCGCGACCGTGACCCCACCACCCCAGGTCGGCGGTGCGGTCGAGCGCGCCCCTGGCCGAAAAGCGTTGGGTGAGCAGGCCATGCCACACGCGCGCCACCTCGTAGGCTGGCTCGGCGGTGGTCGCGGCGCGCGCTGCAAACTCGGCCAGCAGGTCGATGGCGTTACCGCGCAAGGTGGTGTTACTGCCCAGGCACACCGCCTCAATCAGCGGATCGATCGCGCGCGGCCCAAGCTGACGGACGATGGCGATGCCAGCCTTGCGGACACGGTCGTCGGGATCACCGAGGGCGGCCACGGATGGTGGCAGGGCGGTCGCCGGGTTGAGGCGGGCGAGGGCCGCCAGGAGCGCGGCGCGCGCTTCGGGGTCGTCCTCCACGGTGAGCGCGGCGGCGATGGGGTCCCCGGCATCGACAATCTCGGCGGCGGCGAGCGCCTGGGCTGCCTCGATTCGCAGGCCGGGGTCAGAATCGCCCAGCGCTGCCAGGAGGCTGGCGACGGCCTGCGGTGTAGGTGTCTGGCCGAGCAGACGAGCCGCGGCGCGTCTCGTCTCCGGGTCGGCGCGGCGCATTACCCGCAGCAGGGCCGTCACCAGGGATGCATCAATGACCACGCCGGGGGAACGGGAGGCGATTTCGATCACGCGGCCCTGTAGCTCTGGCTCGGCCGCGGCGGTGCGCAGCATGAGAGGCACGGCCTCGGCCCCCAGGCGGGTGAGCGCGGCGTCGGCGCGCACGCGGACTCGCACCCGTGGGTCGCCGAGGGCGCGGGTGAGGGCCACGACCACAGCCGGATCGCGGTCGGGCGGCTCGGCCAGCATGTCGATGGCGAGGTCGGCGGCGGGGCTGCCCGGCCGACCGAGTTCCTCAATCAGGGCGAGCCGCATCGGTGCGCCCATGCGGCTCAGCAGGGCGGCCACCTGGGGTCGCGAAGGGGCGCCGGGGGCTGACAGGACGGCGAGCACCAGGGCGGGGTCACGGCGGCCGAGGTCGACGAGAGTATCCGCGACTCCCGGCGTGGGCGCGGACAGCAGCGCGTTCGCCAGGATGGGTGCGCCCAAAGCGCGCATGTCCGCCAGGGCGCGCGCGGCGGCCTCAGCCGCCCGCGCATCGTGGCCGACGATGACCTCGGCCAGGCTAGGGATGGCCGCCTCACCGGCGACAGCCAGGCCGAGAATCGCCATCTCCCGCGCGCTATCACGGGGATCGCTCAACGTCAGCACGAGGGGCGCAACGCCACGCTCGCCAGCGTGACCGAGGGCCTCAGCGGCGGCGCGGGCGACAATGGGGTCGTCGTCGGCCAGCCGGGCGCGCAACTCGCGGCGCACGCTTTCGCTGCCCGATGCGCCGAGGGCGGCGACGGCGGCGGCGCGAACGTGGGGTGACGGGTAGCGGGCCAGGGCCAGCGCGCCCGCGATAGGGTCGCGGGTATCGAGCATGCCCTGGTGGTCGGCCAGACTCTGACCCAGGGAGCGAATTGTGACTGTGTCGGCCTCGGCCTGTGCGCGTTGTAGCACATCGAGAGCGCCCACCAGCGCAACCTCCCGCGCATCTCGCGGCGGGTCGGGCATCTCTTCGAGAATGCGCAGGGTGAGGGAGACGAGGGACTGGAGGTAGGCGGCCGGTGTGTCGGGCGCGGAAGAGCGAAAGGTAGCCAGGGCGCGGTCGAGGAGGGTGGTGGCGTCGGGGGACCGGGCTGTCCAGAGGGCGATGGTTTCGCGCCAGTCGGGGTCGGCCAGGTGGGTGGTCAGGGCGGCGAGGGTGGCCGATGGTGAGCAGGCAGCGAGATGGTGGGCCAGGGCGGGGTGGGCAAAGCTCCATGCGCCGGGCCTCGGCTCATAGATCAGTCGCTCTAGCCTGGGGTCATAGGCCAGCGCTTCCCCGCTGAGCTGCGCCTGCCAGGCGGCATCGGCGGCCTGGCGAGCTGCCGGGGCGTCGCCGTCGCCAAGCAGCTGCGTGAGCCACGCGCCATACAGGGGGGCGAGTCGCCCGCCAGGGGGGAGTGACCCGGCGAGGACGTTGCAGAAGACAGCGCTGGCGGCCGCGGCCGAGCGAGCCTCAGCGTGGCTGCCGATGCGGCCCAGGGTCAGGCGGGAGTCGGCGCTATTCTGCAGGAGCCAGGCGCGGGCGAGGGACCAGTCGGTGTCAAGGGTGGCAAGAGTCAGGTCGCCGGGCCAGACGGCGCCGGACGTCCGCGCGCTCAGGACGATGAGGCGCGAGTTCGGGTAAGCGACGATGCAGGCGGTGAGCCACCCGGCGAGAGCCGCATCGGCCTCGACGTTGGCGACGAGCCACACGACCTGCCCCTGGGCGAGGGCGGCGGCCACGGCGTTGGGGCGTTCGCGCGCGCCGCGCGCCGCTGCGGCCTGGGCGGCGAACTGCTCCGGGGAGACGGTGGGCGCGGCGGTCAGCGGGATGCCCCAGTAGGGGGCGAAGACGGGGCGCGCCGCCAGTGCGGCCAGCAAGCTCGGCCCGTCGCCGCCCGGCGGGTCGACGAGGAGCAGGCGGGGAGCCTGACGGAGCGCGTCGTTTACCTCGCGGGGCGGGCCACCATCGACGCGGAGGCGCAGCGGGAGAGCCACGCCATTGTTCGCGGGCGCTGGCGCAGTGGCAGGCCCGGGAGCGACAGAGTGGAAGAGGTGTTGGAACGCAAGCCCCAGGCGGCGGAGGGGCGACCGTGCGCGGTCCGTCATGACGACCGTTAGCTGGCGGCGGACGGGCAGAGACAAGCGCTGGCGGACATGGACAGTATTATAGCATATAGAAACCTACGACGGTTAATAGCAGGTAACACGTCAGTATTTCGTCAGAGTCTGGTAACCTGCTGAATAGGGTGCGACTAGTCCGGGGTGTTCGAAATGCTGATATGATAGGGCCGTTCGCTTCGCTCCACCCCATTTCCCCAGACGAGGCACTATGAAAGTCGTAGTCGCCACCCGCACGCTCGACGTGCTCGATTCACTGCAACGCGCTGGCATCAATGGGACATCGACGCACAAGGCTCTGTTCACTGGACAGGTCTACGACGCGCTGCCCGGCGCGAACCTGGTCATCGTCGACTTCGATGATCTGGTTCCGCATCCCTACACCACCGACATGCTGCGTGGTTTGCTGACGGAGGGCAATATCCTGAACGTCAGCGGGGCTGACTTCATGGCCCGGCCCCAGCACTGGCTGGAAGAGGCGCGACGGTCCAATGGCCTATCGACCGATCTGCCCAGCAAGCGGATTATCGCCTTCACCTCCTACTCCGGCGGCACCGGCCGCACGACGCTGGCGATCGACACGGCGCTGTACTTTGCGCGCCGCACACATCTGCCCGTCTTCCTGACGGAGTTCGCCTATGGGGAGTCGGCCCTCGCCCCGCTGACCGACCCCAAAGCTCCCCACATGTTCGACCTTATCACCCAGGCGGACGTTGAACCGCTGAAGTGGAAGGGCGTCACCCTGGCCCCGATGGACTACGAGAACTGCCGCGACCTGTCGCCCCAGCTGGTCATGCGCTGGCTGCGGGAGCAGATGGACAATCATGTCCTGGCCGTGATCGACGGCCACTGGCCGCACGCCATGCTTGGCGGTTCCCTGTCCGTCCGCGACGACGTGAACGACTGGTTCGTGCTGGCGACGCCACGGCCCGACGCGGTCGAGAATGGGTTGAAGCTGCGCGACGAGTTGGGACCGAAGCGCGCCAGACTGGTGTTGAACATGATGGGTGGCGCGCTGGACAGCATGACGCTGAACGGCATCAAGCGGGAGATGGACCTGCCGAAGGTCAACCAGGCGGACCGGTTCGAGGGCCGCCTGGGTCGCACAATCCTGGCGCTGACGTACGGGCGCGACACCTGGAGAAAGTATGAGCCTAAGACCGTTTTTACTAGCATTAGCTCTGCTTTTGGGGGTGGTCGGAATCATAATTAGCTGGCCGCGCGCCGAGCCAGCTCCGCCGCCTCGCAAAGTGGCCTTCATCAAGCAGGACATCCCCTCCTATACAGTCATCACCCAGGACATGATCGAGGAGAAGGAAGTCGCGGCTGCGGAGGCCAAGAACGCCCCGACCGCGCCCGAGGTGGTTGGGCGCATGACCACGCGCAACATCAGCAAAGGCCAGATGGTCACCGAACTGTCGGCCCTGACCCCCGAGCAGGTGCGCTACGTGTCGGACCTGGGGTTGGAGATCATCTCCTTCCCGGCGCGCTTTGATGAGGTCGTCGGCGGCCAGTTGAAGCCGGGGCATCGCATCAACCTCTACGCCTACCGTGGCGAGCGCGGGACGAATACGACCTACGGGCGGCCGCCCGAGGTGCGCCTCATCGCGACGGACATTGCGGTGGTGGACGTGCGGACTCGTGGGGGCGATGCCTCGGCGCGTCTCGCGCCGACGCCCACGGCGGGCGCGCAGCGCAGCAGCCTGTTCGGCGCATCGACCGCGAGCGACTCGCGCCAGGAGCCGGGCAGCGTCGTCACGGTGGCGGTGAAGCCGGAACTGGCGTACATGCTGGTGGACACGCTGGGCGCGCAAGGCTTCGATGCCTGGGTCACGTTGGCCGCGAACCGCGCGGCGCAGGTGACTGTCACGCCGACCCCACTGCCTGCGACAGTCACGCCTGTCGCGGCGACCCCTACGCTGGACCCGCGCCCCGTGCAGACGGCCGTCGCGGCGACGGCGACGGCGGCAGCGGCCAGGAATAGTACCCCCAGCAGTGGCAGCGGGACCAGCGGCGGCGCGGGCGCGGGCGCGGGCGCGGGCAGCGCCTTCCAACCCAGCGCGACGCCGGGTCGCATCCCGACCACGGGTGGAGAGAAGCCGTAGATGTCCACCCTCGTCACCAACGGCGCGTCGCGCACCGTCGTTCGCCTCAACCAGGGACACATTGCACCGGGTGGCTACGACTACAACGACATCGTCACCCAGGTGCAGGACTACTGCGTCCAGAAAGAGATCAACGTCCCGCGCTGGCGCACGGCGACCGAGGAAGACAAACTCGCGTTCCACGCCAACGTGCTGCGAGCGATGAAGGCGCTGGGCATTCGGGTGGCCGAAGAAGACCGTCAGAGTGTGGCCAGCGAGGTGTCTCAGCGCATCATCGGCATGGGCATTCTTCAGCCTTACCTGGAGACCGAGGGCGTCGAGGAAATCATCGTCCGCGACGGCTTCGTGCAGACGGAGCGCAACGGCCAGATTCAGGATGAGGGCCTCATCGCCCCCGATAAGTACTTCTACCAGCTGGCGCGGCGCATCGCCGACCTCGAAGGCAAGGAACTGGGCGCGGAAGACCCGCAGATCAAGCTGGGCCTGCCCGACGGCTCGCGTCTCACGGCGACCATCCCGCCCCTGTCGCGGCGCGGGACGGCCATCAACGTGCGGCGCTTCTCGCTACGCAAGCTGACTTTCGACGACCTGCTCGAATCGGGGTCGTGCGACCAGGAGACGGTGGACTTCCTGACCGAGATCGCAGAGTCGATGCGCGTCAGCGTCCTGTTCGCGGGACGCCCTGGCGCGGGCAAGACGACGTGGCTCAACGCCTTCTCGACGTACCTGCCGGCGGCGGTGCAGGCGTCGTGTGTCGAGACGTTCCAGGAGCTGCAGATGGGTGTCGAGCATCCGTTGCACATGGTGGTGGAGGAAGGCACGCAGGCCATGGCCGACGCCATCAACACCATCATCCTGCGTATGCGGCCCGACGTGCTGCTCATCGGTGAGGTGGTGGCGACGGAGGCCATCGAGTATATCCTGGCGTTGAACCTGGGCATCATCGCCCACACGACGACCCACTCCCACAGCGCGCGCCTGGCGCTGACCCGCATGGAGTCGCTGTCGGAACGGTCGGGCATCCCCCTCAACGAGCGGCGCGACATCATCGGCAGCGGCCTGGGGCTGGTGGTCTATCTCGCCAAGAGCTATGACCCGACGACGAACCGCTATCGGCGCTACATGCAGGAGATGATGGCGGTGCTTGGCTCAGAGAACGGCCAGTATCGGACCAAGGTCCTCAAGCGGTGGACCGGCACCGGTTTCAGCCCGCTAGAGGGCGCTAGCGAATTGTGGCGGAAGCTATGATAGGCGTCCTCGCGATTATCGCCTGCTTTGGCATCATTGCCTACCTGGTCTGGGACGAGTACCGGCTGCGCTCGCGGGTTGGCCGTAAGCAACGGGTGCGCGAGCGGCCGGCGTGGCTATCGTATCCACCCCGGACGTACCTCCCGGCCGCGCTGGGCCTGCTGCTGGCGGTCGTGTATCGCGCGCCGCTCATCAGTCTGTTCTTCCTGCTGGCGGGCGTGGGAACGACGTGGTATCTGAGCCGACGGCTGCTCATCGCCGAGCGCCTTGAGATGGACAGGCAGATACTGGACCTGGTGGTCGCGTTTCGCGGTATCTACAAGGTGCGGCCGGCGGTGTTCGCCGCGCTGGAAGAGGCCAGCAAGAAAGTGCCCGACCCTCTGGCAGAGCACGCGGCGGCCTGTGTGCAGGCCTTCTATGTGACATCGTCGCCCTCGAAAGCCTACGCGGAGTTGGAACGGCGCGTCCATAACCCGTACATGGACCAGTTCGTGTTCATTCTGGAACGTACCGAGACGGCCAGCCGCGAGGTGGTGTACGCCGCGCTGGACAACCTGGTGGGCCGCATGCGCCGCCACGAGGAGCTGCGGGCCAAGTCGGAGATTAGCCTGGCGGCCATCACCGGCCAGACGACGTTCATCCAGGTGCTCAGCCTGATCATCATCTTCGGCATCGGCATCACCGGCGTGCGCAGCTTCTACATCGACTCGCTTCAGTCGCAGTTCTTGTTCGTCAGCCTGGCGAGCGTGGCGCTGGCAACGTCGTGGTACATTGACCGCCGTACCCAGGCCATCAAGGAGCACGTCCTATGAACTCCGGCTTTGGGCTGCTGCTGGTGGGCGTGGCCGTGTCCATCGTCGTGGGCGAGTTTGCCCTCGACTTCTGGGGCAAGTATCGCCGCTTCCGCCCGCAACGTGGCGGCGCACCGCGCACCGGTTTGGTGGCCCAGGCGCGTTACTGGCTGGACCGTCGCCTGCACCCCAACTACTACCGCGTGGACCTGCCCCTGATTCGCGACTTTGTCGGCAACTTGCAGCTCGCCATGTCGCTGGAGGAAACGCTATCGGGGGCGCTGATCCGCACCGCCGAGCAGTTCCAGGACCGAGGTATCTTCGGCGTGCGGCTGATGCGCCACGTGCGCTCGCGGTTGACCATCGCGCCGGACGCGGTCATCGCGGCGCTGGCGAAGGACTTCAACTCGCCAGAACTCGACAACGTGGTGCTGCGGCTGGACCTGGCGCGGGACAGCGGGCTGACCGCCGTGGACGCGCTGAACGTGAGCCTGGAAGAAATCGAGCACAAGATTCAGATGGCCCTGGAGCGCGATATCCAGCGCTCGCCCATTTACCTGACCATCCCGATGGTCGTCGGCGTGTTCTTCGCGACCCTGGCCCTGGCTGCCTATCCGCTGGTGCGCGGGCTGTTGCAGACGATCACGCTCGAATAGCCGTGTGACCGTTCCGGCCCGCCGCGGTCGGTGTGTCAATTACGAGACCCCTGCCTTGACAGGCACCGAAAGGAGACTGCCATAATGCTCACCGAAATGCGCCGCTTCTTCCTCGAGGAGGATGGGGAGATTGTGGAATGGGCGGTGTTCATGCTCATCCTGCTCGCCTTCACCGTCGCCATCATCCTCGCCGTGGGTGACAAGGCCCAGACCATGTGGGAGAACATCCAGACCCTGCTCACTGCGGTCATCACCCAGACGGACGGCCAGCCGAAGCCGTAGCCACGGCAGGCAGGCCGCCGACCCTTGCCCACGAGGCGTGAGGGTGAGTCGGCAGGCGCGTCGCCGACAAAGGTCCCTCCACCCCGCGCCGTTGGGACAACGCCTACCGGCTCCCCCCGGTTGTCCCAACGGCGTGGCCGGCGAGGGGTGGCCTTCCGCCTGCCTCCCCCTGCGCATTCAGAGATGGAGTCGCCATGATCAGACACGAGTTGCAGCGCTTCCTCTGGGAAGACGAAGGCACTGAGGTGGTCGAATGGGCCGTGATTGCCCTCGTCCTGCTGGCGTTTACCGTGCCCGTGATCCTCCTGGTTGGCGGGCAGTTGCGCAGCTTGATGTGCAACATGTTCGGCGCGCTGGGCGGTGACGTGGGGCAGTGCTCGGCCCAGTAGGGGCCGAGTCAGTCTGGTTCCGTCTTCCAGAGGGAGAGGGAATCAGAACAGGACAGATCTTCTCATGTTCGACCTTTCGCTCTCCTCTTCTGCGAGCCTGCTGGCGCGGCTGGCGCTGACCGCCTGGCTGCTCGGCGCGGCCTACAGCGACATTCGCACCGGGCGCATCCCTAACTGGTTGACGCTGCCCGTCATGCTGGCGGCCGGCGTGTACGGCGTCTTCGTCGCGCGTCACTGGGTTATCATCCCCATCTGGGTGGTCATCTTCCTCCTGTGGGAGCTGAACTTCATGATGGCGGGCGACGCCAAGCTACTCATGGCGTTGTTCGCCCTGTTCCCAACCGCTGAGTTCGCCCTGGTGTTGACGGTGGGTGGTCTGATCGAGCTGATTCCCCTGCTCATCCTGCGCTATCGCCACCAGCCGGTCGTGACCACGCTGTGGAGCGCGACGCTGCGCGTGCAGAACCGCGCATTCCTCCCGACGCGCGACGAACTGGTGCGCGACGGGCGGCGGCTGGCATGGGTGTTCGCATTACCGGCGGTCGCCTATGTCTGGTTCTTCTGGTGAGGGAAATGGGACGCCTGGCTGCTGAGGGAGAGAAGCTGCCTGGCCGGTTCGCCCGTTGGTATCGGGACGAAGCCGGCGCGATGAGCGGCTTTATCCTGTTCGTTCTGCCGGTGCTGCTACTGGCTGTGCTTGGTTTCCATGCGCTGTGGGAGGTAGTCAGCATGCGCCAGGCGCTGCGGGTGGGAACCTACCAGGCGGCGCGCTACCTGTCCGCCGAGCCGGTGCAGAACGGCTCAGCCGGCGAGTGGAATCGCGAGGCGCAGCGCATAGTGCTGAGCGAGCTGCGCCACAATGTGGTGCTGCGCGCCGCCGACCGTGGGCAACTCACCAACCAGGACGCGCGCGCGATCTCCATCGAGGTCCGCGTCGAAGACCCGGTGCCGTCCGACGCCCAATGCCGAGGGTCGGGCACAGGCACAGTGCCCTTCACAGTGGAGACGCGCCTGCGCTTCTTCATCGACCTGTTGCCGGGCGCGCCTGTCATCGATGGCCTGTCGGTCCCCTTCAACCTGGTGGAGCGGCAGGCGGGCGAGGTACGATGCGAACCGCGCTAGGGCGGCTGGCCGCCTTTGGCCGCGAACGCGAGGGGGTGGCGGCGGTAGAGTTCGCACTGCTAGCGCCGTTGGTGCTGGTAGTCGTGTTCGGCGGGTTGTACCTGTGGTTCCTGTTCACGCTGCAGGATAGCCTGTCGGCCAGTACCTACCGCGCGGCGCGCTATGTGTCCGTCGAGGGCGAGTACCTGGGCCAGTGGCCGCACGATGTCGAGGTTCTGACCCGCGACATGGTCGTGCGGGACATGGAACGCCAACAGGGGCGCAACCTGTGGCTGCAAGCCAGGGCGGAGGATGGCTACGTGATGGCCGACCAGGTGACGGTGCGCGTCTACGATGCCGACGGCAACCCGCTGGGCGTCAAGCCCGCCTGCACGGGGCGGGGCGGCGATGGGGGAAGCGGCGGACGCCCCCGCTTCGACTTCGCCATCGAAGCGCGCCTGGCGCTGCCCGCCATCTTCGTGCCAACCCTGGGCGAGAAGCGTCTGACCGTCACGGCGCGCCACGTGTCGTACCTGGAATGCGGGCAGACCCCGCTGTACTACGACGAATGAGAACCCTGACGTGGGCGGTGGCCCGCCTCGAAGCCTTCCGCCGCGACGAGCGCGGCACGAGCGTGCTGACCTTCGCCATACTGATGCCCCTCGTGCTGCTACTGGTCATGGGAGCGGCCGGGCTGTTGCAAATCATGGCCGTCAAGAGCTTCATGGCGGCCGGCGTCTACGACGCCACCCAGTACCTGAGCTACGAGGCGCGACGCTATGCGCCGGAGGACTGGCAGCCGGGCGGGCGCGTCGAGCAGGATGTGACGCGCATCGTCCAGGCGCGCCTTGCGCCGCCGAGCCTGATGGCGGCTATCGCGGCCCTCGGTCCCGATAACCCCGCCGTCCAGATCACGCCGCCCGACGAGGCCGTGCTGGAAGAGTTGTGCGACCCGCGGCTAGAGCTTCGCGCGCTGGAGCCGTACAGCTTCAGCATCGAGACGCGGCTGCAACTGGACGGCGCGCGCGCTATCCCCTTCCTGGGCCGACTGGTGAATTTCACCGTCACCGAGGAGGCGCGCTCCCACGTGGAGTGCCCGCGCGGCTGGGAGCCGACGCCGGGCCGCGAGCCGTGCCTGTTCCCCGGCTTCTGGTTTGGGGCGTGCCGCTGACTCAGGGGTGAAGGTTGAAAGTTGTCAGCAGCACCACGGGGCGCAATCGTTGCGCCCCGTGGTGCTGCTGACATGCCCTTGTGTGAGTATTGCAACTTTTGGTGGGCGGGCGCGTATAATACGAGAGTATGGAAGGGCTGGATTCTGAAGAAGGGGGGAGTTGTCGATGGATGTATTGACGAGCATTGCCACTGCCTTCGGCCTATCGGCGTCGGCCGGCCTCAACGCCTATATTCCGCTGTTTATCCTGGCCATCCTGGCGCGCTTCACCAACCTGATTACGCTCAGTTCCCCCTATGATGTCCTGACCAATACATGGGTCATCATCGCCCTGGGCGCACTGATGGCGGTGGAGTTCTTCGCCGACAAGATTCCCTTGGTCGACCACGCCAACGATGTCATCGGCACGTTCGTGCGGCCGGTGGCGGGCGCGCTGCTCTTCGCGGCCAGCACCGGCGCGGTGAGCGGCATGCAGCCGGCCGTGGCGGTTATTGCGGGCCTGCTGGTGGCGGGGTCGGTGCACGCGACGAAGGCCACGGTGCGGCCGGCCGTGACGGCCACCACCGGCGGCCTGGGCAACCCGGTGGTCAGTACCGCCGAGGATTTCGCGGCGGTGGTGGTCTCTATTGGCGCGATTGTGCTGCCTCTGCTCATGGCGCTGGCGTTGGTCATCGTGGCCATATTCTCGTTCTGGGCGTTGTGGCGCTTCCGGTCCCGCCGGGCAACGAGCTAGCGTCGTGGGGCGTGGAGCGCCCCGGAATGGGTCGTCGTACTGCTACACACATGAAGGGCGCCATGGACACGAAAGACGATGAATTCGTGGCCCCTTCGCCTTTGGTCCTTCCCCCAGGACAGAGTATAATAACCCGCTATGAGCACCAAGATCAGCGCCTACGCGGACCGGCTGATTGAGGCCGGCTGGCTCATCGCGGCGATCACCGTCCCCGTTTTCTTCAACGTCTACTCCAGCCGAACCTTCGAGCCGGACAAAATCACCCTCCTGCGGTCCATCGCCCTGGTCATGGCGGCGGCCTGGATCGTCAAGACCCTCGATGAGGGCTTCCAACGTCCGCCCGGCGAGTCGTGGACAGCCTGGCTGCGCGGGCGGCTGGTGAGCACGCCGCTGGCGCTGCCCACGCTGCTGCTCATCGGGGCGATGCTGCTGTCCACGGTGGCATCCATCTCGTGGCAGCAGAGCCTGTTCGGCTCCTACCAGCGCCTACAAGGAACCTACTCGTTCCTGTCGTACGTTGTTATCTTTTTTCTAGCCATCCAGGGGTTGCGCCAGCGGGAGCAGGTCGAGCGGCTCGTGACGGTCGCTATCGTGACGAGCATCCCCGTCACCCTGTACGGCGTGCTGCAAAACCTCGGCTTCGACCCTTTGCCCTGGCAGGGGGACGTACAGCGACGCATCGCCTCGACCATGGGCAACTCGATCTTTGTCGCCGCCTACCTCATCATGATCGTGCCGCTAACGCTGGGGCGACTGGTGCAGACAATCGGCGCGACAATGGAGGCGGACGACCCGCCGACGTCGAGTTTCCTGCTCATCCCGTTCTACGTGCTGGTGCTGCTCAGCCAGCTCGTCGCCATCGCCTTCACCCTCAGCCGAGGGCCGTGGCTTGGCCTGTTCGGCGGCATCTTCTTCTTCATCCTGCTGTGGACCTTCGGCCTGAAGCGGCGGTGGGCCGTGCTGACATGGGTCGGCCTGTCGCTGGCGGCGTTCGCCTTCATTGTCCTGCTGAACGTGCCCAACAGCCCGGTCGCCCCGCTGCGCCAACTGCCGTATCTGGGACGCCTGGGCCAAATCCTGAGCGACAACCAGACGGGACAGGTGCGCGTGCTGATCTGGCGCGGCGCGGCCGATCTGGTGCGCAGCGACCCGCTCCGCACGCTCATCGGCTACGGCCCGGAGACGATGCAGGTCGCGTACAACCCCTACTACCCGCCATCGCTGGGCCAACTCGAGAGCCGCACCGCCTCCCCGGACCGTTCCCACAACGAGACCTGGGACGCGCTGGTGACGACAGGGGTACTCGGCTTTCTGGCGTATCTGCTGCTGTTCACGCTGCTGTTCTACTCCGGCCTCAAGTGGCTAGGGCTGATCAACAGCAAACGCCAGCGTAACCTGTTCATCGGCCTGTGGCTAGGGGTGGGCGCGCTTGTCGCGGCGGCCTTTGTGCTGCGGACAGAGCCGGGCTATTTTGGCGTGGCGCTGCCGGCGGGCATGATGCTGGGCCTGTTCAGCTATCTGGTGTGGTTTGCCCTGAGCGGGCAGCCCATCGACGCGGCCTCTCAGGCAAACCCGTATCGTATCTTGCTCATCGCGCTATACGCGACCATGATCGCCCACTTCATCGAGATTCACTTCGGCATTGCCATCGCCGCGACGCGGACGTACTTCTGGCTGTTTGCCGCGCTGTTCGTTGTCGTGGGTGAGCTGTGGCGCAAGCGGCCTGGCCTGGCCGTCGCTGGCGCACCGGAGGTTACGCTACCCACCGCGACGAGCAGCGCCAGGACCGAGGCGCGCCGCCCCGGTAAAGGCTCCTCTGCCACGCCACGCCGCCGGGCCGCGCCGCCGGTCGGGACACCGGCGCGGCTGCCGCGCGAGCTGCTGGCGGCCAGTGTGTGCCTCGGCATTCTGCTGGCGGTCATGATCTTCGACTTCTACGCGCCGGCGGCGGGCATCAACCTCAACTGGTACACGGGCTGGCTGTTCACTTTTACCTGGGTATTCGCGACGCCTATCATCCTGGCCGCGCAGGCCGCTCCGCCGCGCGGGGCGGGTGAGTGGGGGCGCGCGCTGGGGCTGCACGCGGTGGTCAGTCTGAGCTGGGCCGCGTTGTACCTGGTGTTCCACACCATCGGCTTCGCCCAACCCAACGCCGAGTCCATTGCCTGGGCGCCGCTGCCGCTGTACCTCTATCTCGGCCTGAGCGCGTTTGTGTTGGCTGCCGTGCTGCGGCGGCCCGAGCCGGCGCCGACGCGCTGGGTGGCGGGCGCACAGGCGATTGTCTACCCTGCACTGGCCTTCTTTATCGCCGCCCTCATCTGGGTCACCAATACGCGCGTCGTCAGCGCCGATATTCTCTATAAGCAGGCTTGGGTGAACTTCCACCAGCGACGTCAGTACGACAGCGCGCTACGCCTCTACGACGACGCCTTGCAGATGCAGCCGCGCCAGGACTTCTACCTGCTGTTCAAGGGCAAGGCGCTGCTGGAGAAGGCGCAGAGCACGGCCGACCCGGCCCAACGCGAGCAGGCCTTCGAGGAGACACGCCGGGTATTGGAGCAGGCGCGCACGCTGAACCCGCTGAACACCGACCACACCGCCAACCTGGCCCGCATGTATCAGACCTGGGCAGGTTTGGCGGCGACGTCCCAAGACCGTGACCAACGGCTCGCGAAAGCGTTAGAATATTACGACGAAGCGGCGCAACTCAGCCCCAACAGCGCGTTGATTCTCAATCAGTGGAGCAGCGCGTACCTGGATGCGGGGCAGCCGGACAAGGCGCAGTCGTTGCTCGACAAGTCGCTGGCGATGGACAACAAGTACTACGACACGTACGTGCGCTTCATGGACCTGTACGCGACGCAAGGCGACATGGACAAGGCGGTGGATGCCTACCAGAAGGCCGTCCAGACGGAGCCACGGGCCGTCGAGCCGCACATGGCGCTGGGTGAGCTGTATCGCAACCGCAAGGAGTGGGACAAGGCGGCCGAGGCGTACCGCAAGGCGGCGCAGATCAACCCACGCTCGGCCGAGATTCGTAGTGCTCTGGCGCTGTCGCTGGCGCAGGCGGGGCAGCGAGACGCGGCCATCCAGGAGAATCTGGAGGTGCTGAAGCTCGCCCCCAACGACGCGCGGACGTTGCAGAACCTGGCGCTGCTGTACCGCGACGCGGGGCGGGCGAGTGACGCGCTAGCCTACGGACGGCGCGCGCTGGAACTCAACCCGAAGAACGAGGGGTTGACGGAGTTCGTGAGACAGCTGGAACAGCAGGGCGTGAAATAAGCGGGAAGGTCAGGCGGATGCTGAACCTGATGATCATCTTTGGCGCATCGCTGGCGCTTGCGCTGGGAGCGACGCCGCTGGCGCGACGGGTGGCGGGCCGCCTGGGAGTGGTCGACAAGCCGAGCGCGCGCAAGCTGCATGCGACGCCTATTCCCCTCCTGGGTGGGGTCGCCATCTACGTCGCGGTCATCCTGGCGGTGGCCGTGTTCGGCGATCGTTTCTATATCACCCAGACCATCGGCATCCTGGTTGGGGCGACGCTCATCTCGTTCCTGGGCATCTGGGACGACCGTTTCGCGCTACGGCCGCTGCCCAAGCTGGCAGCGCAGGCGGTGGTGGCCAGTCTGGTGGTGTGGTCGGGGGTGCGCGTTCAAATCTTCGCCAACCCGCTACTCGATTTTACTGTTAGCCTGGTCTGGCTGCTGTTCATTACCAACGCCGTCAACTATCTCGATAACATGGATGGGCTGTGCGGCGGTATCAGCGCGATTGCCGCCGGATACTTCGTGCTGCTGGCTGTGCAGAGCGGCCAGTACCTGGTAGGCGCATTGGCAGCCGCCGTGCTGGGGGCGACGCTGGGCTTCCTGGTGTACAACTTCAACCCGGCCAGTATCTTTATGGGTGATGGCGGCTCGCTGTTCCTGGGGTTTCTGCTGGCGGTCGTCGGCATCAAGCTGCGCTTCCCGTCCAACGTGCCGCTGGTGACGTGGATGGTGCCGGTGCTGGTGCTGGCAGTGCCCATCCTGGACACGACTCTCGTCACCCTTAGCCGCGTGCGACGCGGCATCTCGCCACTGACGCCCGGCAAGGACCATATCTCCCACCGCCTGGTACGGGCGGGCTGGACCCACCGCGAGGCCGTGCTGGCGCTGTGGGTGGTGGCGTGCGGGATGGGCAGCGCGGCGTTGTTCGTTACCCACGCCGACATGCTGGAAGCGTACACCGTGGCCGGGGTGGCCCTCGTCCTGGCGGCGCTGGCCCTGATCCGTCTCGAGCAACTTTACGTCGGCGCGGGCAGCCGCGTGCGGCCCGACATCGTGCGCGCGCCCGACCCGGCGCAGGCCAAGAGTCCCGAATGAATCCCAACGGCCTTCATCCCGCTGCCCCCGACCTGGCGTCGCGCATCGACACCCGCACCGCTCACATCGCCGTCATCGGCGTCGGCTACGTGGGCCTGCCCCTGGCCCTGGCGCTCGCCGACGCGGGCTTCCACGTCACCGCCGTCGATCTCGACCCGCGCAAGATCGATAGCCTGCGGGCGGGTGTCAGCTACATCCAGGATGTGCCGTCGGCGGACGTGGCCCGCCACGTTGCAGCCGGTCGGTTGGGAGCGACCACCGACTATGCCGCCCTGGCCGATACGGACGTCGTGCTTGTCTGCGTGCCGACCCCCTTCGACAAGATGAAGACGCCCGACCTGCGCCACATCCAGAGCGCGGCCGAAGGCCTTGCCCCTTACCTGCGGCCCGGCCATCTGGTCATCCTGCAAAGCACGACCTACCCCGGCACAACGGAAGAGATTGTCCAGCCGGTATTGGAGCGGGGTGGCCTGCGGGCGGGCGAAGATTTCTACCTGGCTTTCTCGCCAGAGCGCATCGACCCCGGCAACCAGACCTACACCGTCTACAACACGCCGAAGGTGATCGGCGGCCTGACGCCCACCTGCGCCGAACTGGCGGCGGCGGTGCTGCGGCCCATCACGCCCGATGTCTTCATCGTATCCACGCCGCGCGCCGCCGAGATGACGAAGCTGCTGGAGAATATCTTTCGCAGCGTCAACATCGCCCTGGTCAACGAGCTGGCGCTGTTGGCGGAGCGCATGCGCATCGACATCTGGGAGGTCATCGCCGCCGCCACGACGAAGCCCTTCGGCTTCATGCCCTTCTACCCGGGGCCGGGCGTCGGCGGCCACTGCATCCCGGTCGACCCCTACTACCTGTCGTGGAAGGCGCGCGAGTACGACTTCTTCACCAAGTTCATTCAGCTGGCGGCGGAAACCAACGAGGCGATGCCCCACCACGTGGCGCACCTGGTGACCGACGTGCTGGCGCGAAGTGGACAAGCGGCGCGCGGGGCGCGTATCCTCGTGCTCGGCGTGGCGTTCAAGAAGGACGTGGACGACGCGCGCAACTCGCCGGCCGAGCGGCTGATGGAGCTGCTGATCGACCGGGGCGCGGATGTGGTGTACCACGACCCCCACGTGCCCCATTTCCAGGTGGGGGGGACACCCTTTCTGCCCGTGCCGCGCCGCCTGGAACGAGTCGAGTTGACGGCGGCGGAAGTGGCGCGGGCAGACGCGGTGGTGATCGTCGTCGCCCACAGCGCGTATGACTGGCCGTGGCTGGTGGCCCACGCGCGGCAGGTGGTGGACACCGTGAACGCAACGCAGGGTGTGGCGTCGGACAAGGTCACCCGCCTCGGCGCGCCCGCCCCCGACGCTGTGACGGAGCTTGCGGCGCACTTATCGGCCGCGCCCATTGGCGACTGACATTCTTCAGGACATTATAGACAGAGGTGATTCCGTGAGTAGCCCAGATCCCAAGAACAGCGGCGCGACGCCCGGCCAGGGCAAGTCGACGGCCAACAAGACGGCGGCGAAAAGCGCGTCGCCCAAGCCCCGTCCCGAGTTCGAGTCTCGCAAGATTCGCCGCGAGCCGGTGGTGCAGAATGTGCCCTGGTACAACAACTGGCGGATGCTCGTGCCCATCGCGGCGGTGATTCTGGTAGCCGTGATCCTGCTCGGCTTCGCCATCGGGCAGGCAACGAGCCGCGCCAACACCCCCATCGCCCCCGTCGCGCCGGCCGTGCAGCAGCCGGGCGCGCCGGCGGTGGGTGGGGCCGCCCCGGCCGGCGGCGCCGCGCCGCCGGGCTTACAGGTGACGGCCAACGCGGGCAGCCGCTCCATCCCCATCGAGTACGTCACGTCGACGCCGGTCCCCAAGTCACCGTAGGCGGCGCGCTGCGCCGACGCGAAGCCGCCCGACCAGGGCAATGGCCCCGGTCGGGCGCGTTGCGCGTCGGCCTGTGACCTTCGACTATCCGGGCGCAGACATCGGCTCGTCGCGCCGCACGATGATCTGGTCGGGACGTAAGCCGAGCGACTCGCCGATATGACCTTCACGGTCGCTAAACTCGACCTCAAGGGCGCGACCCTGGTCGAGTACCTCAACCACCGTCCCGACCTGCCCACGCCACCACCGCCAGCAGCTTGATGGCTTGCATGCCTGGCCTCTCCTCGCCACCATTGGGTAGCGGTCTGTCAGGTTGACTTGATAGCAGCAAGGCATACGCGCTTCGCCGCCCCCGTCAACCGCTGCCGCTATGTTGCCTTCTTCCCCCGAATCACCTTGAGCATCTCGGCCACGCTGGTGACCTTGACGCGCGGCCGGCCTGCCTTCGTGCCTTGCTCGGTCTCGTGACGGTCGAGCATCTGCCAGTCCTCGAAGCTCACGTAGTCGATCCCTTTCTCGCGCAGCAGGGCGTCCACCCGCGCCGGGTCGCGGTTCTCGTCGGAGACGCCCAGCAGGGTGGGCGCATCGGCCAGCATGGCCTGGACGGTGGCGACGGCGTCGGGCTTGTTGGTGCCGATGATGCCGTTGGGGCCGCGCTTGGCCCAACCGACGACGTACTCGCCGGGCAGCGGCTCCGTGTCGTGGGGATCGACCACGCGCCCACCGATGTTCATGATGGTGTAGGTGGTCTGGTCAAAGGGCACGCCCTTGAGGGGTACACTGCGGTAGCCCACCGAGCGCAGCACCAGCGTCGCGGGCAGCACCTCGTACTCGCCGACGCCCCGCGACAGGAGCTTGCCCTGGCGGTTCTTCTCCAGGCGGTTACGCTCGATTTTGACGGCCTTGACGCTGCCCACATGGTCGTCGATCAGTTCGACCGGCGAGACCAGGAAGCGGATGCGCAGGGTACGCGGCTGGTTGTGGTCGGTGCGCGCCGCGTAGCCGCGCAGCAATTCCATATTGCGCGCGGCCACCTTGTCGCTCGCCAGCGCGTCCTGGCTGTCGGGGTCCAGCTCCAGGTCGGCCGGGTCGACGACGACGTTGACGCCTTTCAATTCGCCGAACTCCTTCAACTCCTGGCTGGTGAAGGCGGCCTGCACCGGCCCGCGTCGCCCTAGAATGACCACCTCCCGAATCTTGCTCTGGCGCAGCCGCGCCAGGGCCATGTCGCTGATGTCGGTCGCCGCCAGTTCGTCGGGATCGCGCACCAGGATGCGCGCGACATCCACAGCCACGTTGCCCATGCCGACGACGACGGCGCGCTCGCCGGACAGGTCGAAATCCAGGTCGGCATAGTAGGGATGGCCGTTGTACCAGCCGACGAAGATGGTGGCCGGAAAGCTACCGGCCAGGTCCTCGCCAGGGATGTCCATGTGGCGGTCGGATTGAGCGCCGACGGCGTAGACGACCTGATCGTACAGGCGCAGCAGTTCATCGCGCGTCACGTCGGCGCCAAACGTCACATTGCCAAAGTAGCGCACGCGCGGGTCGTGCAGAATCTTGTCGTAGACGCGGGTGACGGCCTTGATGGACTGATGATCGGGGGCGACGCCGTCGCGGACCAGGCCATACGGGTACGGGAAGTGGTTGAAGATGTCAATGCTGACGGCCAGGGTCGGCTGCTTCAGCAGCGCCTCGGCGGTATAGAAGCCAGCCGGCCCCGCCCCGATGATGGCGACCCGTAGCGGCCGTTCCACGGTTCCCAGCGCGTATTCCATGCTGCATCCTCCTCCGTGCACCTGTACGATACAGCCGCATTATACGACGGCCACCCCCAAAACGTGAAGCCCGGCCGCGACAGGCGTGGACAGGGCCGGCATGCTGGACTCGCGGCGCTTTGCGCCAGGCGCGACAGACCCTATACTTATGCTAACTCTCGCGGAGGCGCCTTGCATGTCTCCCTTCCCCGACTACGACGCCTACGACGCGCTGGGCCTGGCCGAGCTGGTACGCACGCGGCAGGTAACGGCGGCCGAGTTGCTCGACGAGGCCATCGCCCGCGCCGACCGCCTCAATCCGGCCCTCAACGCCATCATCTACCGCATGGATGAGTCGGCTCGTGCGGCGGCGGGGCCGCTGCCCGACGGCCCCTTCCAGGGCGTGCCGTTTCTGCTCAAGGACTTGCTCGCCACCGTGGCTGGCCACCCGACGAGCCACGGCACGAAGACGCTGCGCGGCGTCGCCTGGCCCTACGATAGCGAACTGGTGCGCCGTTTCAAGGCGTCAGGGGTGGTCATCTTTGGCAAGACCAACACGCCGGAGTTTGGCCTGACGCCCTTCACCGAGCCGGAGGCCTTCGGCCCCACCCGCAACCCGTGGGACCTGCGGCGCACGGCGGGCGGCTCCAGCGGCGGCTCAGCGGCGGCGGTGGCGGCGGGCATCGTGCCCGTGGCCAGCGGCGGCGACGGTGGGGGATCGATACGGATTCCCGCTTCGTGCTGCGGCGTGTTCGGTCTCAAGCCGACGCGCGGCCGCACGCCAACCGGCCCCGACATGGGCGAGGTGTGGAGCGGCTTCGCCATCGAGCACGTCGTTACGCGTTCGGTGCGCGACAGCGCGGCCATGCTCGACGCCATCAGCGGGGCGGAGGTGGGCGCGCCCTACGCCTGCCCGCCCCAGGCGCGGCCCTTCCTCGCCGAGGTGACCACGCCGCCCGGTCGGTTGCGTATCGCCTTCACGGCCCGGCCCCTGTGGGGTGGGCAGGTTCACCCTGATAATGTGGCCGGGCTGGAAGCCACGTTGCGCCTGCTTCAGAACCTGGGCCACGATCTTGTCGAGACTGTGCCCGCCATCGATGGCGAGGCGGATGCCGTTGCTTTCATGACGATCATCGCTGCCGAGACGGCGGCGGAGATTCAGACCGTGGGCCGCATCCTGGACCGCAAACCGACGCCCGCCGACTTCGAGCCGTCGACGTGGGCATTGGGCATGTTGGGCCGCGCCATGAGCGCGTCCGCCTACGCCAGCGCACGGCGCCAGCTACAGCTCGAAAGCCGCGAGGTGGCGCGCTTCTTCGAGCGTTTCGATGTGCTACTCACGCCGACACTGGGTGCGCCGCCGCCTGTCATCGGTGCGTTGCAGCCAACGTCCGCCCAGCGCCGGGCGCTGCTGGCCGTCGGACGCACCAACACGGGCGCGCTGCTGAATGCCCTGGGCGTGATCAAGCCGCTGGCGAAGCAGACCTTCGAGTTCATCCCCTACACACCCTTGTTCAACGTCACCGGCCAGCCCGCCATGTCCGTCCCCCTCCACTGGAACGCGGATGGCCTACCCATTGGCATGCAGTTCGTGGGCCGCTTCGGCGACGAGGCGACTCTGTTCCGCCTCGCAGGGCAGCTGGAGAAGGCCCGGCCGTGGGCGGGGCGGCGGCCAGACTTGACAGCCTTTTGACGGGCCATCGAGAGCGGATGTTCTTGGCGTAGAGACCCTCGGTGAGACCGTGGGTTCACAGGCGCCACGGCAGCCCACTAGACGTGTCCATTGCGCTTTTGCATGCCGCATGAGAACGTGCTAAACTTTCGAGGCTTATCGGACCATCCGCGCCCATCTTACTGCCTCGGCGAATCGCGTCTGGAAGAATCCGCTGCCGCATGCCTCCACGCCTTGCAGCATCAAGTTGTCGCCCCTCGCGTTCCTCTCCATCCGCCCCTGGTGGCTACTCGCTGACGACTGGTGGCGACATATGAGTGTTGTCGACGAGATCAAGGCGCGACTCGACATCGTGGATGTAGTCGGGGCCTATGTCCCGCTAAAGAAGGCGGGGCGCACCTACAAGGGGCTGTGCCCGTTCCATAGTGAGAAGACGCCATCGTTCGTCGTCAACCCGGATCGCCAGACGTGGCATTGCTTCGGCGCGTGCGGCACAGGCGGCGATATCTTTTCGTTCATCCAGCGCGCCGAGAATGTAGACTTTCCGGAGTCGCTGCGCCTGCTCGGCGAGCGGGCCGGGGTCGATGTCCGCCCGCGCACGAGCGCGGATCAGGCGGAGGACGAGGCGCGGCAGCGGCTGTACGACATTCAGGCTGCGGCGGCGCAACTCTTTTACAACCATCTGCTCAATTCACCGGCGGCGGGTGCGGCCCGCGCCTACCTGGAACGCCGCCAGGTGGACGACGCCGCGCGCGATCGCTTCCAACTGGGCTACGCGCTGGAGAGTTGGGACGCGCTGCTGACAGCGTTGCAGGGTCGGGGCTTCCGCTCCGACGACGTGGCGGCGGCCGGGTTAGCGATTGCCCGCGAGGGGCAGCCCGAGGGGGGATACTACGACCGTTTTCGCGGTCGGTTGATCTTCCCGATTCGGGATGAGCGCGGCCGGGTCATCGGTTTCGGCGGGCGCACCCTGGGCGACGCGACACCCAAGTACCTTAACTCGCCGCAGACACCCATCTTCGACAAGGGGCACTGCCTGTACGGCCTCGATCTGGCGAAGGATGCCATGCGGCGTAGCGGCGTGGCAGTCGTCGTCGAGGGCTACATGGATGTGGTGAGTCTGCATCAGCGCGGCTTCCAGAACGTGGTCGCCTCGCTGGGCACGGCGCTGACCGAGCATCAGGTAGCCCTGGCCGCGCGCCACGCGCCCACCCTCGTCCTGGCCCTGGATGCCGACAGCGCGGGCAATGCGGCGACACTGCGCGGCCTCCAGGTGGCGTCACGCGCGGTGGCGACGGCCAAACGGCGCATGCCCGGCCCCGGCGGCCGTCTCAACACGGTGGAGAAGCGCACCGTCGAGCTGCGCATCTCGGTTCTGCCCGAAGGACTGGACCCCGATGATCTGGTCAAGCAGAACCCCGCCGAGTGGGAGCGGCGCGTCGCGGCCAGCAAGCCCGCACCCGACTACTACTTCAGCGCGTTGGTGGCCGACCTGGACCTGACGACGCCGACGGGCAAGGAGGAAGCGGCGTCGCGGCTGCTGGAAGTGATTCGCGACGAGCTGGACAGCCCGGTCGAGCAGGCCCACTACTTGCAGTGGCTGGCTCGCCTGACGCGAGTCGACGAGCGGCAGTTGACGCAGCGCTTTCAGGCGTTGGGGCGACCCGGCGTAGCGCGCCCACCCGCGCCCCGCCTGCCCATGCCCGCCGCGCCGAAGCCGATGCCCGCACGCGGCGAGGGGCGAGATTTCGGCCTCGAGGAGTATGTTCTCGGCCTGTTGTTGCAGTCGCCGTCAACGTTGGCTGAGGTGCAATTTGCGCTGGGGGAGCAGGGCCTCGCCCCCTTGGCTGGGGCCGACTTCACCGCCGCCGACAATCAGGCGGTCCTTACCGTCGTGGCGAGTGGGGCGGCCCAGGCCGATGTCCTGGCCGAGCATGTGGCGCGCATCCGCCACGGGTTCAGTCGACGCCCGCCCGTCGCGGAGGAAGCGGTGGTTCGCGAGACGCTGCTGACGCTGCTCCGCTTGCGTGAGCAGCAGCGGAAGCAGGAGTTATCTCAGTTAGGGTTTTTGCTGGCGGATGCGCGCGGCGAGGCGGACGAGGCGTCCGCGTCGCGGTACGAAGTTCGCGTGCAGCATGTGTCGATGGAGTTGGAGCGGATACGCCGCGCCTTGTTTCAGACGCAACGGAACGTGGTCCCAACACGGTAGGAGATGATGGATGGCAGGTCGGAAGCCGACCAGGCGATCTACAGGCTTAGACCCCACCCCGGCCCCATGGACGGCCCCCGAGCTGGGGCCGGAACCGCCCACCACGGAGACGCTGCCGCTGCCGCGCAAGATTCAGGAGAGGATCGACGCGGGGCTGCCCATCTCCATGCGCGATGTGCGCGATGCTTTGCCGAAGGGGGAGCGTCGTATCGAGCGCCTGGAGAGCCTCCGCGCGCAGTTGACCGACCTGGGGATAGAGGTAAGCGATGACGAGGAGCCGTCGCCTGAAGTCCTGGCCGAGCTGGTCCGCGAGCCGGAGGAGCCGGAGCCACATATCGATCTCGATCACGGTGGCGACGACCCCGTTCGGATGTACCTGCGCGATATCGGCCGCGTGGCGCTGCTGACTGCGGAGGAGGAGCGGACGCTGGCCTACATGATACTGGCTGGTGAAGAGGCGCGGGAGAAGCTACGGGCGGCAGCCAACGGCATCGACGAGGTGGAGCTACGCCGCCTGATCGAGCGCGGCGAGAACGCCAAGTCGCGGCTGGCCGAGGCCAATCTGCGCCTCGTCGTCAGCATCGCCAAGCGATTCGTCGGTCGCGGTATCTCCCTGTCCGACCTCATCCAGGAAGGCACGCTGGGCCTGTTGCGCGCGGCCGAGAAGTTCAACCCCGAGTTGGGCTTCAAGTTCAGCACCTACGCAACATGGTGGATACGCCAGGCCATCAGCCGCGCGCTGGCCGACCAGGCGCGCATCATCCGCGTGCCGGCGCACATGGTCGAGACCATCAACAAGTATTACCGCGTCTCTCGCAAGCTTACGGTGGAGCTGGGGCGCGACCCAAGCATGGAAGAGGTTGCCCTGGAGATGGGCCTGCTGGCCGCCGACGAGCGCGAAGCGGTGGATGCCTACCTGGTGCGTGGGGAGCATCTGCCGGTTGACCTGGATCGCAAACTCAAGCTGGCGACGGCGAAGGTGAAGAAGATCGTTCGCATGGCCCAGGAGACGCGCTCCCTGGATGAGCCGGTAGGCAATTCCGATGATGATAGCAGCAGCGAGTTGGGTGATTTCGTCCCCGACGATGTGACGCCCATGCCCAGCGACTCCGCCTCGCAGCAAATGCTCAAGGAGCAGATGGAAGTGCTCCTGGAAACCCTGGAGTCCCGCGAGCGGCAGGTCATCGAGATGCGCTTTGGCCTGGTCGATGGGCAGCCCCGCACCCTGGAGGAAGTTGGGCAAGCGTTCGGCGTGACACGCGAGCGTGTCCGCCAGATCGAGACCAAGGCCCTCCGCAAGTTGCGCCACCCGGTACGTAGCCGCAAGTTGCGCGACTATCTACAAGGATAAGGCCAGTCTCGTCTTGACGCCGATGGAATTCCAGAAGTGGCTGACGCCCGGGTTACGTGTGAAGCGCTGGCTGGTCTTGCTGGGGCTGGGCATCACGCTTCTCGCCCTGGGCCTGGCCTACTCCCTCGTCGATCTGTACCGCACCCTCACCGTCCCTGAGTTCTTCTACTACCTGACGCTACAATTCGTGCCGCGCGGTGGCCGCGCCGTGCTGTTTGCGCTGCTGGGCGGCGCGTGTGTGGTAGGCGGCGTTATCGGCCTCAACCGCTCGCTGCTGTCGGCGGCGGCGCGCTCGGCGTCGGGTACGCCCATCGTCGACGCGCTCCACCGCCGCCTTACTGAGCGCGGGCCGCGTATCGTCGCCATCGGCGGCGGCACGGGCCTGTCCACGCTGCTGCGGGGCCTCAAGGCGTATACATCCAATCTGACGGCCATCGTCACGGTGGCCGACGACGGCGGTAGTAGCGGCCAGCTGCGCCAGCAGCTCGGCGTCCCGCCGCCGGGCGATTTTCGCCAGTGCATCGCGGCCCTTGCCGAGGCGGAGCCGCTGATGACGCAACTTCTGGAGTATCGCTTTCAGGAGGGGGCCTCGCTCGGCGGCCATGCCTTCGGCAATCTGCTGCTGGTGGCGATGCAGCGCATCACCGGCTCGTTCGAGGAAGGCCTGCGCGAGTCGAGCCGCGTCCTGAATGTGCGGGGGCGCATCCTGCCCGCCACGCTGATGGATGTGACCCTGTCAGCGGAGCTGGTCAACGCCGAGGTAGTCCACGGCGAGTCGGCCGTGCCCCACGGGGGGGCGGCGATCGAGCGGGTATTTCTTGCGCCGGCTGCGCCGCTCGCCTACCCGGAGGCGCTCGACGCCATCCACGACGCCGACCTGGTGGTTATCGGCCCCGGTAGCCTGTATACCAGCGTACTGCCCAATCTCCTCGTCCCCGAACTGGCCGAGGCGCTGCGTGCCACGGGCGCGCTGCGCGTCTACGTCACCAATGTCGCCAGCCAGCCCGGCGAGACGGACGGTTATACCCTCAAGGATTATCTCGCCGCGCTCCAGCGCCATATAGGAGAGCTGCCGTTCGACTACGTCCTGGTGAACAATCATCTGGTCGAGTTGCCTGTCGCGTGGGGTGTGACCCAGGTGGGGCCGGAGACAGCCGCCGAGAAGTACGGCGTGCCACTGGTGGCTGCGGACGTGCTCGACCTCAGCCGGCCGACGCGCCATGACCCACGGCGGCTGGCCGAGCGGCTGCTTGCCCTCTACCAGCACAGCCGCCCGCCGCGTTTCGCGCGACGCAATGGGACTGACCGCCCGGTTGCATGAGGTCTACAGACTGTCATGCACGTTGGGCGCAGATTTGCCATACACCCAGACGCCGGCGTATACTTTCGGCCTACGCTAGTTGCGATCCGGATTTGCTGAGAGCGCGGGTACGAGGGGTATGACTGGCCGCCGCTACGACATCTAGTGGGGTGTAGAGTAGAAAGGGGATCCGGCCCGATGTTGAAGCGTCTTTTGGAAGCCCTGGAACAACTATTTCGCCCCGCTCCGCGTCCCGTACCCGTACCCGTGCCGGCTGACCGTCCGCGTCGCCGCCGACCGCGCTAGATACCTCTAGATTGCTGGTAGAGACGCTCGCAGGGCGTCGCTACCGATTGCAGCTCAGGCTGGAGCCGCTCATGCGGCTTCTTCGCCTGGGCTGTGTTGCGTCTGGTGGGGCCGCACATTCGGTGACTAGAGGGGCTGTTGGGAACTGGCCCGCAGGACGGCGAGGATAGCATTGCCGTAGGAGCGCAACTTGTAGTCGGTCATCACGTCGAGAGCCCCAATTTCGTCGACCGTCGTGGGCATACGCCGGGCGAGAGTCCACAGGGCAGCGTTGGAGAGGAGCACGTCCGGCTCGACGCCGCGCTCGGCGGCGATGGTCTTGCGCCAGGCCCGCAGCGCCTCGAAGCGTTCCAGCATGGCATCGTCGGGGCGGTCGTTGTCGCGGGGACGATGGGGAGTGGGCGCGCTCTGGCCGGTCTTGATGGCGGCCAGGATGCCCGCGCCGTACTTGCGGGCCTGGTAGTGACTGAGGTGCGCCAGGCGACGCAGGTCGTCGGTGTCGCGGGGCTGGGTGCGGCTTAGCTCGATGAGGGTCGCGTCGGCCAGAACCTTGAACGGGGGGCGGTCCAGCTCACGAGCCTGCTCGTCGCGGAAACGGTACAGCTCGCGCAAGACGGCGCGCTCGCGGGGCTGGATGTCGTGCGCGCCTTTGACGCGCCAGAAGGCGTCGGGGTCGAAGACGCGCTGGACCGGCTCGGCGCGACCCAGCCGCTCGAACTCCTGCCGCGCTTCTTCCCAACGATCCGCCTCCATCAGTTGCCGATAGAGCCGATCACGCAGCTCCAACAGGTAGTGGGTGTCCTCCGTGGCGTAGGCCAGGGCGGCAGGGTCGAGCGGGCGGGTGCTCCAGTCGTAGCGCTGCATGCGCTTATCGAGGCTGACGCCGAAATGCTCGCGAATCAGGTCGCCCAGGCCGACGCGGGGCAGGCCCAGGATGCGACTGGCGAGCATGGTGTCGAAAACGTTGTGGGCCACGAAGCCATAATCGCGCTTGAGAGCCAGGATGTCGTTCTCGGCGGCGTGGAGGACTTTCTCGATGCCAGAGTCGGCCAGGAGTGCGCCGAAGGCGTCAAGGTCCGCCAGGGCGATGGGATCGACGATGTAGTCCTGGTCGCGTGTCGAGACCTGAATCAGCGAGGTGCGCTCAGTGTAGGAGTGGAGGCTGTTGGCTTCCGTGTCAACGGCCAGCGCGGGCGCGGCCCGCCAGGCCGCGACGGCCTCGGCCAGCGCGGTCGGGGTGTCGATGTAAACCGGATGGTCGGGCCGCCACTCGCTCATGGCGCGCTCGCGCCCCACACGGCCGTCACGAGGCGCGCCAGCAGGTCGACCAGTCGGGGGGCCACCACCCCCTCCGGGTCACGGGTAGGGTCGAAGGCGGTCACTTCCAGGCCGATCACGTTGGCCTGCTGGCTGAGGGCGGCGAGCCAGTCTACCAGTGCGTCGATATTCCAGCCGCCAGGCGTAACGTAGTTGACGGCGGGCATGGCCGACGGGTCGAGCACATCCAGGTCGAGATGGACCACGATGGGACGGTTGGTAACGCTGGCGGGCAGGCGGGCCAGGTCAGGCGGACCGCCTGGTAGCACTGTCGCGCCGAGAGCCAGGGCATTCTCAGCCTCGCCGGGGTCCAGGTCGCGCGCGCCGACGAGGGCGATGCGCGGGCCGAGCACCGGGGCGGGCGATGGGCCGAGGGGAGTATCCAAACCGGCCACCTGGGCCAGGGGCATGCCGGGCCAGTAGCCGGAGGGCGTCGTGGCGGGCGTGTTGAAGTCGCCGTGGGCGTCGATCCACACCAGGGCGGGCTGAAGGCTATGCAGGGCCGGCAGGGTGGCGCAGGCGATGGTACAATCGCCGCCGATGAATACACAGGGCGGGGCCACCTGGACGACAGCCGCGCTGGCCGCGTGCAAGGCGGCTTGCAGGGCCGGCTGGTCCTGGCCGCTGACGGTGCGGGGCAGGGCGTCGCCGTGGTCGACCGCGCCGAGGGCGGCAAGGCGCTCGGCCAGCCCCGCCCGTCGCAGCGCAGCAGGCGCATCGGCCATGCCGCCGGTGCGAGGGTTGCAGGCGAGGGGGATGCCGAGCAGGATAAAGGCTGGCAGTGACATATACCTGGATTGTAGGCAAACCAGGGCGACGTGCAACTTCCGGTGGCTGCGCGGGACGTGATTCTTGGTTCTGGAGCTACGGCTGCACGCTTACCCGCCGCCGCTGCGGCAGCAGGCAGGGGGCCTCTGCCTCTACGGCCGCCCGCCAGGTAGGCGTGTTTGACCTCTGGGCCAGGGCTGCTATAATCTTCCGCAGCGTCCAATGAGGGGCGCCGGGACTTGGCAAAGGGGGTATACCATGCGGCTACGTTGGCTACGTTGGCTACGTTGGCTAGGGCTGCTGGCTGTGTTGGCGCTGCTGCTAGGGGCAGCGGTGACGGCAAGCGCGCAGCCACCTCCACCACGGGGCGATGCGGGCGGCGACGAGCCAGGCCCGACCAATGCCCCATCCCACGCCAGCATCGACCTGGCGACATACCAGGCCAAACGCTGGATCGTCCAGCTCAAGGAGCCGCCCGCGGCCAAGTATAAGGGCGGGATTGGCAGCTTCAAGGCAACGGCCACCCAGGCCACCGGCGAGACCAGGCTGAATGTCGATAGCGCAGCCAGCAAGGCGTACATCGCTTACCTGGAGGGCAAGCAGAAGGCATTCACCAGTGACCTGCTCAAGGTTGCGCCGGGGGCGAAGGTTCAGCAGTCGTATCAGGTGGTGCTGAACGGCCTCGGCGTCGCCATGTCGCCCGAGCAGGCTAAGGCGGTCCGCAAGATGCCGGAGGTGCGGGCCGTCACGCCCGACATCCCCTTCCAGCTGCAGATGTACTCGACGCCCCAGCAGATCGGCGCGCCGACGATGTGGGCGGCCCTCGGCGGCCAGGGCAAGGCCGGTGACGGCATCAAGGTCGGCATCATCGACTCGGGTGTCTTCGTCCGGTATGACGCCAGCGGCCAGTACGCCGGCAACAAGTGCTTCGACGGCACAGCCTACACCATGCCGGCCGGTTACCCCAAGGGCGACGCTCGCTTCACTAACAACAAGGTGATTGTTGCGCGGTCCTACTTCCGGCCTGACGACCCGCCCATCCCAGGTGAGGATACGCCGGTGCAGGCGACGGACGCCGCCAGCGACCACGGCACGCACGTTGGCGGTACAGTAGCCTGCAACGCGGGCACCCAGGCCGAGTACCAGGGCGCGACCGTGACTCTATCCGGTGTCGCGCCGCGCGCGTATCTGATGAACTATCGCGTCTTCTACCCAAGCGTGAGCGGCGAGGACTTCGAGAACGGCAACGCCTTCGTGGTCGAGTTAGTGAAGGCCATCGAAGACTCGGTGCGCGACGGCGCGGACGTCATCAGCAATTCGTGGGGTTCGTCGTACCAGAACACACTGGCCTGGCCCGATCCCATGATTCAGGCTGCCGAGGCGGCGTGGGATGCGGGTGTGGTTGGCGTCTTTGCCAACGGCAACGCCGGTCCCGATGCAGCGACGGCGAATTCCCCGGCTATCTCGCCCAAGCTGATCGCGGTGGGCGCGGTGAGCAAGAACACGACGATCTCGCCAGGTGTGGTGAACGTCACCGCCCCCGCCCCCGTCCCCGACAACCTCAAGAACCTGGACATCGGGCCGGCTGACTTTGGCCCTCAAATCACGACCACCTTCCCGGCCGCCCCCTACGCGCCCGCCGAGACGGTGGCGACCAACGGTAGTTCGTTGGGCTGCTCTCTGGCGGGGGACGCGAGTCCCTTCCCGGTTGGCTCGCTGACGGGCAGAATCGCCCTCATCGCGCGCGGCACGTGCACCTTCAGCGAGAAGGTGTTCAACGCGCAGCGCGGTGGGGCGGTGGCGGCGTTCATCTACAACTCAGCCGCCAACGGCAACAACCTCCAGGCGATGGGCGCGGGCGCCCACGCAGATGAGGTGACCATTCCCTCGTGGTTCATGCGCCGTAGCGACGGCCTGAACATGCGCACTTTCTATAGCGCGCACCCCGGCCAGGCGCAGGCGGACTTTACCTATCAGCCTCACGTGGCCGCCAACATCGGCGATGTGATGGCAGGCTTCAGTTCGCGCGGCCCGTCGCAGGGTATGCTCATCAAGCCGGACGTGGTCGCGCCGGGCGTGGATATCCTCTCGGCGGGCTACGCCAACGCGCCGTTCCCCGGCAACCTGACCGGCTTCGGCTCTTCGTCGGGCACCAGCATGGCGACACCCCACGTGGCGGGCGCGGCGGCGCTGATGAAGCAGTTGCACCCCACCTGGACAGCGACCCAGATCAAGTCGGCGCTGATGACGACGGCGACGGAGAACGTCTACCTGAACACAACGCAGACAGTGAGGGCGGGCGTGCTCGACCGAGGCGCGGGCCGCATCGACCTGACCGCGGCCGGCAATCCAGGCTTGACCGTCGAGCCGGCCGGTCTGAGCGGCGGTCTCTTGACGGCAGGCCAGGCTGCCACCGTCAGCGTGGGCGTCCGCGACGTCAGCGGTAGCGCAGGCACGTGGAGCATCGCGGCGACACAGACGGGTGACGCCGCTACCACTGCCCAGTTTAGCATCACGCCGAGCGCGTCGAGCCTGAGCGTGGCCGCCAATGGCACGGCCGAGTTCCGCGTCGCCATCGGTGCGACGGCCAGCGCTCAGCCGGACGACTTCGAAGGCTCGGTAACGCTGACCAACAGCGCTACTGGCACGACTTTGCACCTGCCGGTGTGGCTGCGCGTCGTAACCAGCGCGACGACGGCTGACGTACTCCTGGTCGACGACGACGGCTCATCGCTGGATGAGTCATTCCCCGATTACTCCGACATCTACAAGAGCGCGATCCAGGCAGCGGGACTGAGCTTCACTTACCTGGACATCGGCGCGGAGGCGTTCCCGTCCCTGGCTGAGTTGGGCGGCTATAAGTCGGTGGTCGTCTTCACAGGAGCCAACACCAGCTTTGACACCAGCGGCTTCGCTCCATCCGACCAGAACACCCTGATGGACTGGATGAACGGCGGCGGCCGCCTGTGGATGGCGGGGCAAGACCTGGCTGACGTGACGGACAGCAACACCGATTTCAGCTCGCCCAGTCTGGGTCGGTCACGACTATACCACGGCTACCTGGGCCTGACGCCGGTGAATGGCGACCTGTACGGCGGGGCAGCGCCGCCCAAGCCGACCGCCAACGGTATCGGCCCTATGGCCGGTGTGCAACTGGCGCTGACGGCCAATCCAGCCAATAGCCGGCTGACCGTCGAGGCCACCAAGGCGATGACGGACACCGATACCTACATGGCGACCGAGACGATGCGGCCCCTGTTCCACCCACTGGGCGTGAGTGTGCCGGCGGATGAGAACATCGCCTGGGCGCGCTCGTCGTCGCCAACTTTGGCGGAGATGCGCCAGAAGTATCTGTATCGCAGCGCCAGCATGGGCTTCGGCCTGGAGAATATCGACGACGGCGCGGGTCTCGGCACGCGCCAGCAGGTGACGAACAATGTTCTGGCCTGGCTGCTGGACACGCTGACCGCCAGCGTTTCGGCGGGGGCGGCTAACCAGTATGCGGTGACGACGCTCACGGCGCAGGCGGCGTCCAGCGCGGGGGCGGCTATCAGCCAGTATCGTTGGGATTTCGGCGACGGCTCGCCGGTCCAGACGACGACGACGGCCTCGGTCCAGCATACGTTCAAGGCCGCCGGCCCGAAGACGGTGCGCGTCGAGGTGATGGACGCGCTCGGTCACACGGCGGTGGCAACGACGGTTGTCAACGTCGCGGCCTATGTGTGTGACCCGCGCAACCCGCAGGCGCTGTGCAACGGTGTCGTCCAGTTGCGGGCGTTTATCGACCTGCGCTGCGACGGCTTCTTCAACGCGGGCACGGACACGCCGCTGACCGGCACGGCGATTACGGCCAGCCTGCCGGATGGCAGCGCGCGCGTGCTGACGGTCGATGCCCAGGGCAACGCCGCGTTGACGGGTATCACGTTGCCGCCTGGGGCGAGTGTGACTCTGTCGGTCAGCCAGCCCAACGCGCCGCCGTGGGTGGCGCAGCAAGGCTCGACGCTGACCTCGTGCAGCAGCGGGCCGACGTCGTTCACGCTGGGGCGCAGTAACTTCAGCAGCTTCGGCGTAGCCTTCCGCGACTTCCGCTGGGACATCGCCCGCTAGGCTGGCGACGCCTCGGCAGCGTACCGCCATACCGCCCCCGCCTGGACAGCGTCGCCCAGGCGGGGGCGTGGTTGGTTGTGGGGCCGTCAGCCAGGAGGATGATGAGCGGTCACTCGAATGGGCTTTGACCGCCGGGTAAGACCGGCCTATAATGGGGGTCATATCGGTAGCAGCGCACGAGCCGGACGAGTACCTGGACCGGCGGCGACAGGGAGGCGGGGTCAGCGACTGAAAGCCCCGCTCGCCAGGCGACCAGGGAAAACCACCGGCCAGCTTCGGGAAGAACGTCGCCTGCGCGCGGCCAGTAAAACCCGACGGCTCCCGCCCCGTTAGCGGCGGCCTCAAGGACCGGCGTGTTGCGCTGGTCGAACAAGGGTGGAACCACGAGAGCAACCCTCTCGTCCCTGCTGGGGCGAGGGGGCTTTTTGTTTGTGAGCTTCTAGTCCGTGGCCTCTGTGGTTGCCCGTGTCCAATCTCCCAGCAACACCTGAATTGGACACGGACGAGCACGGACAAGACGGATAGGAAGCAGAAGAGAGAGCAGCCCGGGCGGAGGCTCGAATGACAAGCGCGGCGCTTCGGCATCAAGATGTTACGGACAGAATCCTACACGCATTCTACAAGAAGGTCTATCATCAACTCGGTCACGGTTTCTTGGAGCGTGTGTACGAGCAGGCCATGGCGTACGAACTACGGCGGATGGGCCTGCGCGTTGATCAACAAGCCAAGATCGATGTCCATTACGAGGGCATTATCGTAGGTGAATACTTCGCCGATCTGGTGGTGGAGGAGGCCGTCATCGTGGATCTCAAGGCGGTGGAGCGCCTGCAAGCGGACCACGAAGCCCAACTCTTGAACTACCTGCGAGCGACACCCTACGAGGTGGGCTTGCTCTTGAATTTCGGACCGACCCCGGAAGTCCGCCGCAAGATCTACGACAACGAGCGCAAGAAGACTGCAACGTGGCGAGCGCCGCAAGATAGCTGACCACGGGAGTTCTAGAACCCTCCGTCTCGTCCGTGTTCGTCCGTGTCCAATTTCCCGACCCATACGGGTAGTGATACTCAGAGGAGTGAGACTCATGTCAGAGCAAGTTGTGCAACAGGAACTGGCGGAGATGTCGCCGGCCGAGCGGCTGTACCGCATGCGGCACTCGGCGGCGCACGTGATGGCCCAGGCCGTGGTGGACTTCTTCCCGGAGGCGAAGCTCGGCATCGGCCCGCCCATCGAGAACGGCTTCTACTACGACTTCGACCTGCCGCGCCCCTTGACGCCCGACGACCTGGCGCGAATCGAGGCCCGCATGCGGGAACTCATCGCCGAGGGCTACCCCTTCGTGTACCGCCAGGTCAGCCCCGACGAGGCGCGCGTCCTGTTCAAGGACCAGCCGTACAAGCTGGAACTGGTCCGCGACCTGCTCAAGGGCAGCGTGGACGAGAACGGCGAGCCGCTACAGGGCGGCGAGGTGGTGCTGTCCACCTACACGGACGGCGACTTCGAGGACCTGTGCCGTGGGCCGCACGTGCCGAGCACGAGCGACATCAACCCCGGCGGGCTGAAGCTCATGTCGGTGGCCGGGGCGTACTGGCGGGGGAACTCCGAAAACCCGATGCTCCAACGCATCTACGGGACGCTGTGGCCGAGCAAGGAAGAACTCGACCAGTACCTGTGGCGGTTGGAGGAGGCGCGGCGGCGCGATCACAAGAAGTTGGGGCGCGAGCTGGACCTGTTCTCCTTCCACGACGTTGCGCCCGGCGCGCCCTTCTGGCACCCCAAGGGCATGGTCGTCTACCGCGAGCTAGAGAAGGTATGGCGCGAGATCCACGACGACGGCGGCTACGACGAAATCAGCACGCCTATCATGGTCAACAAGCGGCTGTGGGAGACATCGGGCCACTGGGAGCACTACAGCGACAACATGTTCAAGCTCGAAGTTGAGGAGCAGACGTTCTCGCTGAAGCCCATGAACTGCCCGGAGGCGTGCATCCTGTTTAAGACGGACGTGCGTTCCTACCGTGACCTGCCGCTCCGCCTCAACGAGATCGGGCGGCTACACCGCAATGAGCTGAGCGGCGCGCTCAACGGCCTGTTCCGCGTGCGCCAGATCACGATGGACGACGCGCACATCTACTGCATGCCGAGCCAGATCCAGGACGAGATCAGCGGCGTGTTGGCGCTGGTGCGCGAGTTCTACGACTGGTTTGGCATCACGCCCAAGTTCTACCTGAGCACGCGGCCGGAGGACCGCCTGGGGTCGGATGAGCAGTGGGACCAGGCCGAGGCGGCGCTGGCCGACGCGCTGGCCGCGAACCACCTGGAGTACGTGCTGAATCCCGGTGACGGCGCGTTCTACGGGCCGAAGATCGACATCAAGTTCGACGACGCCCTGGGGCGCGAGTGGCAGATTGCCACGATTCAACTGGACTACCAGATGCCGGAGCGCTTCGAGTTGGAGTACATCGACGCCAACAACACGCCGCAGCGACCGGTCATGATTCACCGCGCCATCTTCGGCTCGTTCGAGCGTTTCATCGGCGTCATCATCGAGCACTTCGCGGGGGCCTTCCCGCTGTGGTTGGCGCCGGTGCAGGCGGTGGTCATCCCCATCGCCGACCGCCACCAGGCATACGCGACCCAGGTGGTAGAGCAATTGCGAGCAGCCGGGTTGCGGGCCGAGGCCGACTTGCGCTCCGAGCGCATGAACGCCAAGATTCGCGACGCTCAGCTGCAGAAAGCGCCCTACATGCTCGTCGTCGGCGACCGCGAGGCCGAGGCGGCAGCGGTCTCAGTGCGCACGCGCAACAATGAGGATCGCGGGGCCGTAGCGCTGGCGGACTTCATCGCCCGCGCGGTGGCGCTGGTGAAGGACAAGTCACTGGAACTGTAGCGATCGCCGTGGCAAGCGCCCAGGGTGCGGAGAACCCTGCCTGCACCCTGGGTGTGGCGCCGACGGTCATGGGGCAGTTGCTCCGCCAGTCGCGACCCCACAGTCCCCTTACGGGCAGCGTTCCCCCACCCGTCGCGACAACAGCATCACGTCCACGACGTCTACCCGGCCGTCGCCGTTCAGGTTGTAACGCTGTTCGGCGGGTGTCGTCGGCGATGCTCCCCAGTGCGCGGCCAGCAGGTTGACGTCGCCGCTGTCGATGCCGCCGTTCCCGTTGTAGTCGCCGGCCAGGGTACAGCGTGGCGTGGCCGTGGGGGTGGGCGTGGCCGTGGCGGTAGCCGTGGGCGTCGGGGTGCGGGTGGGCGTTGGGGTGCGGGTCGGCGTCGGTGTGCGCGTGGGCGTAGCGGCGGGCGGGCGGGTCGCCGTCGCCGTCGCGCCCAGGGCAGCCTGGGCAGAGTCGGGATCGACCTTCAGGCGGTCCTGGTCCACCGCCTCGAAGTTACTGCCCAGCACTCGCCCCAGGCTGTGTAGATCGTCGTTGTCCCAGCCGGGGTCGGGTGCGCCGCTGATGTACCAGTCGCTGCCATTATCGGCGACGATCATGCCGTACAGTTGCAGCGTGCGCAGGATGACGCGGGTCTGGGGCGGGTAGGTCGAGATGTCGAAGCTGGCCTTGAGGCGAAAGCGCGCGCCCATCGGTGGTACGTTGGCGTCGGTGATGTCCGAGGCGAAGTGGCGCGCGGGCCAGACATAGGCGCGCTGGGTGTCCTCGATGGTGAAGCGCAGGGCGTGGGGGATGTAGCCCAGGCCGCCCGGCGCCAGGGCCGCCTGCACCTCGTCGAGACGCGCCAGCCCCGCCAGGATGGGCAGCCCGGCGGCGTCGGCGCTGGTCCAGCCAGCCGGTCGCAGAGAGTTGGCTGTCAAAGCGAAGATGGCCCCTGATCCCGCCTTCCACGTGCCGTTGGCCTGGGGATACGCGGCGTATAGCTCATACAGGGTACAGGTGTCGGTATCCACGACCAGGATGTGGCGGTCGCCGCTGCTGTTCGGCCCGCCCTCGATGGGCGCGCCGGCCGGGATGTAGTAGGGGCCGGGGTCGCTCTCGCTGGCGTAGGTGAAGGTGATGCCAGGCACTGGCGTCGATTGGGACGAGCGTACTGTAGTATAGGGGATGCCGATAGGTCCGCCCGCCCACAGACCGCTGCCGAAGTCGGGATGCAGCCCAGTGGACGGGCCGATGCTGCTCACCCAGGCCGCCGAGCGCGGGTGAAGGGGCAGGCTGTCGACGCGGGCATTCCATATGTTGTCGGCGGGGAAGATGGCGCAGCCGTCGATGGGGGCGGCGGGGGCAGTAGCGGCCGAGGGTGTGGCCCACCACAAGGCGAGGGTGAGCAGCGCGGCCAGGCCGAGCAGGGTGTAGGGGACGAGTCGCATGCGCGCCTCCAGAGTGGAGTCGCCGGCCTCCCCCGCCCGGCGCGCCTAGATTGTACAGCGGATGGCGCGAGCCGCCAACTTTGCGACCCGCGCCGCGCTGCTAGGTGCGGTAGTCGGCGTTGATGCGCACGTAATCGTAGGACAGGTCGCAGGTCCAGACCTCGGCCTCGGCGTTGCCCTGGCCGAGGTCAATCCGGATGAACACCTCTGGCTTGGTCAGCGTGGCGTGGGCGTCAGCTTCCTGGTAGTCGGTGGGCGCGCCGTTGCGCACCAGTTGCACCTCGTCGAACCACAGGGCCAGCCGCGCCGGATCGACATCCGCGCCGCTATAGCCGACGGCGCACAGCACGCGCCCCCAGTTGGCGTCCTCGCCGTGGAGGGCCGTCTTCACCAGGCTAGAGTTGCCCACCGCCAGCCCCACCTGCCGCGCCGTTTCCCACGCGGACGCGCCCGTCACCCGAATCGTCACGAACTTGGTCGCGCCCTCGCCGTCGCGGGCAATCATGCGCGCCAGAGCCGCGCTCACCTGGCGCAGGCCGTCGAGGAACTCGGTGTAGCCCGGCGAGGCGGGGCCGTCGATGACCGGGTTCCCGGCGTGGCCGTTGGCGAGGACGAGCAAGGTGTCGTTGGTGCTCATGTCGCCATCCACGGTCACGCAGTTGAAGGAGCGACCGGCGGCGTCTTCGAGGGCGGCGTGCAGGGCGGTGGGGCGGATCGCGACGTCGGTAATGATGACCGACAACATCGTCGCCATATGGGGCGCGATCATGCCCGCGCCCTTGGCGACGCCGGCGATTGTCACGGTGCGCCCGGCGACCGTCACGCGGGCGGCGGCCTCTTTCGGAAATGTGTCGGTGGTCATGATGGCGCGGGCGACGCGATGCCCCGCATCAGCGCCGCCGTCCAGCGCGTTTGCAGCGGTTATCACGCCGGGCAGCAGGCGCTCCAGGGGCAGCATCTGGCCGATGACGCCGGTCGACATGACCAGGACGCTGTCGGCATCGACGCCCAGAGCGTCCGCGGCGACCTCGGCCGTGGCGCGGGCGTCGGCCAGACCCTGCGCGCCGGTCACGGCGTTGGCGTTGCCGCTGTTGACGACGACGGCGCGGATGCCCGCCGCGTTGCGGGCGAGCAGCGCCTGGTCGTAGCTGACGGGCGCGGCCTGGACACGGTTGGTGGTGAAGACGCCCGCCGCGACGGCCGGTATGTCGGAGGCAATTACAGCTACGTCCAGCTTCTCCGGCGGGCTGCTGGCCTTGATGCGGGCGTGGACGGCGGCGGCGCGGAAACCGGGAACCAGGGTCAGGGAGGGGGTGTCGAGCATGGCGTTTCTCCGCATCAGGCGGCTACATAGAGCGATGTCAATCTGTCGCCCGCTTCGACATGTACCGGCGATCCGTCGTGCAGGGCGGCGTCGAGGAGGTCGCCGAGGATGACGGCCACGTCGGTGGTACGGTCGGCGGCGGTCAGACCCATGGCGGCATTCAGCGCATTGTTGTCCAGTTCGGCGTCGGTCGCGGCAACCTTGTAGCGCCGGGCCGGATCGAGGGGCGCGCCGCCGACGTGGATGGCGGTGACGCGCTGGCCGGGCGGGGCGGCCGGGTCGATGCGGGCCGTCAGGCCGGATACCTGCAAAATACCGAGGGGACGGCCGCGGAAGGGCTTCGGACGGGCGGTGTAGAAGGCAGGGTCCAGGGTGTGGTCGAGGATAGCCTGCAACTGTGCGCCGCTGAGCCAGGCCCACATCGGATTCGCGCCGGTTGGACAGGCTTCGAGGCGCATGCGGCGGGTGATGGGGCCGGCCGGTAACTCGCGGCGCAGCAGGCCGCTGAAGATCAGGCCCACGTCGGCCCGCCAGTAGGCGCGCAGCAGGTCGGCCACCCAGTCGCCCATGCCGCACTCGCGGTCGTCGGCCAGGTCGAGCGACTGCGCCAGCGCGCCGATGGGCTGGTCGAGCCAGGCGGCCGTGTCCTGACGAATGGCCTCAATGGCGGCGGCGATGTCAGGGGCGGCCGGCGTAGCGTCGGTGACGGGGATGAGGCGGCCAGCGTGCGCCAGGACGCGCCCCGTCGCCGGGTCGAGGTCCAGGTCGAGGCGACCGAGGAAACGCCCGTAGTGGCCCGCCTGGGCGATGACCGTGCCATTGACGACGGTCGGCGTCGCCAGCGTGGTGTGGCTGTGGCCGCCGATGATGGCTGCCAGGCCGGGCGTCTGTTCGGCCAGCTGGAGGTCGCCGTGATACGGTGGGTCGCCGTAGCCCAGATGCGACAGGAGCAGGACCGCCTCCGCACCGGCCTCGCGCAGGCGGTCGATTTGCATCGCAATCTCGGCCGCCGGGTCGGTGACGCCAAGCCCAAACAGGCGATAGAGGCCATTCCACGGCGGACCGGCGTAATCGGCTGTCGCGCCGGTCATGCCGAGCTTGAAGCCGCCGAGGTCGAAGATGACGCGGTCGGTGACGCCTGTGACCAGGCGACCGTCGGGCCAGCGAACATTGGCGGCGAGGATGGGAAAGCCCGCCGCCTCGGCCTCGGCGGCCAACGCGGCGGGGCCATAGCGGGCCAGGACGGCATTGCCCACCACAGCCAGGTCGTAGCCCACCGCGCGCAACATGCGCATGACGGCCGCGCCGTGAGTCGCCGCGCTCTCCAACAGCGTCTCGTCCTCACTGTCGCCGCCGTCGACCAGCAGCACGCAGCGACCCTCGGCCTCGGCCCTGGCCCGCTCGACGCGGGCCAGGGTAGCGATGCGCGGCAGGGCGTCGACCCGGCCGTGGAGGTCGTTGGTGTGCAGGATGGTCAGGCGGAAGGGGGGCACTCAATCCCGCTTGAACTTGCTATAGTCGGGGCGGGCGTACTTGGACTCGCCCTTGCCCTCGATGTCCAGCATGGCCTGGACTTGCATCGGCAGGCCGAACAGGTTGATGAAGCCCTCGGCGTCGTGCTGGTCGTAGACATCCATGCGACCGAAGGAGGCAAAGTCCTCGCGGTACAGGCTGTCGGGGGACTTGCGACCGGCAACGATGAGGTTGCCCTTGTACAGCTTGAAGCGCACCACGCCGTTGACGTGGCGAGCGGTGTGCCTGACGAAGGTGTCGAATGCCTCGCGTAGCGGCGTGAACCACTGCCCGTTGTAGACCAACTCGGCGTAGCGGTTGGCGATGACATCCTTGTAGTGCAGGGTGTCGCGGTCGAGGACGAGGGACTCAAGCTCGCGATACGCGCTGGTCAGGATCGTCCCGCCCGGCGTCTCGTACACGCCGCGCGACTTCATGCCCACCAGGCGGTTCTCCACCAGGTCGATGCGGCCGATGCCGTGGGCCGCGCCGATGGCGTTGAGGCGGTACATCAGGTCAACGGGACCGTAAGCCACGCCGTCGATCTTCTTGGGCATGCCTTCCTTCAACTCAAGCTCCAGATACTGCGGCTCGTCGGGGGCATTCTCCGGCGATACCGTCAGCTGGTACATGTCCTCTTCCGGCTCGTTCCACGGATTCTCCAGGATGCCGCCCTCGTGACTCAAGTGCCACAGGTTGCGGTCACGGGAGTAGATCTTGGTGGTCGTGGCCGAGACGGGGATGTTGCGCGCGGCGGCGTAGGCAATGGCGTCCTCGCGGGAGCGGATGTCCCACTCGCGCCAGGGCGAGACGATGGTCAGCTTGGGATTGAGGGCCTTGTAAGTCAGCTCGAAGCGCACTTGGTCGTTGCCCTTGCCGGTCGCGCCGTGGGAGACGGCGTCGGCGCCCTCTAGCTCGGCGATCTCCACCTGACGTCGGGCGATGAGAGGGCGGGCCATGCTCGTGCCGAGCAGATACTTGCGCTCGTAGATCGCGCCGGATTGGACGACGGGCATGATGAACTCGCTGACAAACTCATCGCGCAGGTCTTCCACGTAGCATTTGCTGGCGCCGGAGCGAATCGCCTTCGCCTCCAGGCCCTCTAGCTCCTCCTCCTGGCCGATATTGGCGGCGAAGCAGATGACCTCGCACTCGTAGTTCTCGCGCAGCCACGGGACAATGATGGAGGTGTCGAGGCCGCCGCTGTAAGCCAGCACGACCTTGTTCACCTTCGGGCGACTACCATTCTTGGGCATGGGTGGTTCCTCCATTTGAGTGGGATGGGTTTCGGTATATCTTCGCGCGGACTAGCCGCGTCGTTCACCACAGCGGCTCGGGCGTCCGCCGGTTGCGCTGACGCCCTGTGAGCCATAAATCGAGCCAGTTGTAGGCCGCCTTGCGCATCTCAGCCGGGAAGGCATGGCCGCCGGGAAAGGTGGTCAGAGCGAAACGATCGGGCTGGCCGTGGTCCGCGTAGGCGTGGGCGGCGGCCCGCCCAATGTGATGTACGCCGTCCAACGGAAAAATCGGGTCGCTCTCGCCCTGGATGAGCAGGATGGCGCGCGGCGCGATGCCCGCCACGATGGTGTCCATGTCCGCCACCTTGAGCAGGCCGGGAACCCACAGCGCCATGTTGTGATTGATGCGGTCGCGAACGATGGCCGACAGCATCGACACACCGCACGATGACACCGCTGCCTGGATGCGGTCGTCGTACCACGCCAGCCACACCGCCTCCTGGCCGCCCAGCGAGTGGCCAATGCAGCCCAGGGCGTCGGGCCTGACATCCGGCTGCGCCGCCAGCACGTCCAGGGCGCGGCTCATGTCGGACAGATACCTGGCCTGGAGGGACGACCCCTCGGTCAGCAGCGCCTTGCCCAGCCACGTCTCGTACGCGCCATCAGCCAACGCGCCGGGTCGCTCGACCCGCTCGTACTCCGGCGGGCGGCGTTCCTCGAAAGCGAGGTGGTCGGGACACAGGACAATGAAGCCGCGCCGCGCCAGGTCCAGACCGTACTGGACGTTCGTGTCGCCCGCCAGCCCGGCTGCCTCGGCCTTGCCGATGTAGAACTGGCCCGCGTGCTGATGCAGGGCCAGGACGCCGGGGCGCGGGCTGGCCGGTTCCAGGGGGCGCAGCAGCCAGGCGGCCACGCGCTCGCCCGCCGCCACATCGTAGGTGATGCGGCTGTAGCGGACGCCGTGACGCTCGAAGCCGCCCTCATCGGCCCAGTGTGGCGCGACCGGGGCGGGGAAATCGCCCAGACAGGCAAGGATGGCATCGCGCAGGGGTAGGGGCATGCATCAACCTCGATAGATGTCGATCACGTCGCGCAGCATGGCCGAGCCAGTGGGCAGCGGGCCGCGCTCGTCGACCTTCGCCGACAGCACGCCGTAGATGTCGGTGTAGTAGACGATGCCCATCTCCCAGCCGTTGGTCTGGGCCAGAAAGTGATCGATGGGCAGCGGCGTAGGGGCCACCCGCAGGCGGTAGCTACCGTCGGGGCGGCGCAGCGCGGTGGCGAGTAGCTTGATCCTGCGGCCACCGGCCTGAGCGGCCTGCAGCGCGCCCGGCGTCACCAGGGTCATGCCCGTAACTTCGACCTCGTCCAGCCGCGCCGGGTAGTTGAGAACGCTGTTGGCGATGATAACCAGCTTGTTGGCCGTATCCCAGCCCTGTACATCCAGGCTGGGGTCCGCCTCGGCGACGCCCATGCGTTGCGCCTCAGCCAGGGCGGTCTCATAGGCTGCATTCGCCGACATGGATTGCAGGATGTAGTTGGTGGTGCTGTTGAAGATGCCCTCGACGCGGTCGATCTGGGCGGCGACGAGGTCGCGGCGGCCGATGTTGATGGTGGGCAAGCCCGCGCACACCGCACCGCTGAAGCGCAACTGCCGTCCGGCCTGGGCAGCGCGGCCGACCAGATCGCGGTAGGCGAGGACCAGCGGCCCCTTGTTGGCGCTGACCACGTGCATGCCATGCTCGAAGGCAATGCACATCAGGTCCAGGCCCGGCTGGCCAGTGTGCAGATCGGTCAGGGTCGCTTCTAGCAGCACGTCGGCCGCGACAGCGGCGAGCGCCTCGGCTGCCGCCGCGCCGGGCTGACCACCCTGGCCGGTAGCGACGCCGCGTCCCAGCTGCTTGAGGACCAGGAGGCCGGCCGGGTCCAGCCCCGCCGGGTCAACCGCTGCGCCCGAACGGTCGGCCGCCAGGACCAGCCGCAGGTCGAGGCCGTAGCGGTCGCGAACCGCGTCACCCCTGTCGCGCAGGAGTTCCAGAAAACTCTGCCCCACATTGCCTACTCCGACCAGGGCCAGGCGTACCACGGTCATAACAGTGGCGACTCCTTCAGCGTGATGGTAGCCTTCAGCCACAGGGCCAGGCTGACTATTGGACGAACGCATGCAAGACGGTAGCCTGGGCCAGCACACCCAGGATACCAAACAGCATGATGAAGGCGATGCCCCATGACAGGCGGCGAATCAGCTGCTTCTCGTGCGATTGAAGGACGAGAGGCAAACTGATCAACACGCTGGTCAGCGACGCAATGACGGCGCACAGCCCGGCGACAGAAGGGGAGATGGAGGCGTTGGCGACCAGTCCGGCCGCGGCGGCGACGGTGCTGGCGCTCGAGAACAACCCGCCAAAGAGGCTGACCGCGTAGACGCCGATGTGCCCCAGATTTTGCTGGGCCAACATGCTACAAGCCTGGATGATCAACAAAATCGCGCCGAACTTGAGGGCCGATTTCAGGGAAAACGGCGATTGCAGATTCAGGACAGGCGCCGCCTGTGACTCGGTCGCGGTCGCGGGGCGTCGCAACCTGAAAGCCAGCACTGCGCACGCGACCAGCATGAGTCCGAGAGCAGGGGCAGCAAACGGGAGGGCGACGGGCGCAAGAATCAGTAACAGGACGCTGTTGCGCAGAATCATGGCAGCAATCGCCAGCAGGATACCCCGATAGGCCACGTCGGTCATCGGGCTATGTGTTTCCTGAACCCGCTGAGCCAGCTCGCCGACCGCGACGCTGCTGTTCACCAACCCACCCAGAAATCCCGTGAGTTCGATGCCGCGTGCGCCGTGTACTTTGAGAAGGATATAGTTGACGAAACCCAAACCGGCAATCAGCATGACGGTCACTAGAATCTCACGCGGCTCGAAGAGGTGCCAGGGGTCGAGACTGCCTTCGGGCAGGGCCGGGTACAGCACGAAGGCCAGGATGGCCAGTAGAATGGCCGAGCGAAGCTCCACTTCGGTCAGCCCCAGGGTGAACCCGGCCAGGGGTTCCTTCCAGGCGAGCAGCGCCGCCGTCATGACGGCGACCGCCGCCGGCGTGAGGGTGTGGCCCTGCCCGCACAATACCCCGGTAAAGCCTACGACGAGCAGCGCCGCCGACGTCGTTAGTTGCGTGCCCTGGCCCGCGTGGAGAGTCTGAACATTCAGGAGGATGACAAGCACACCCAACAGGATGATACTGAGCAAGGCATAACTATCACCGAGCAGGCCACCCAGTCCGCCCAGGAGAGCAGCAAAACCGAAGGTGCGCAGCCCGATCTCCTTGCCGCGCCGTTCCCGCTCTGCTCCCACGAAGAGGCCAATGGCCAGGGCAAGGAGCAGGCGAATCAGAGCCTGAAGATAGGGCCACTGGGCACTCGGCAAAATCATCGCTCAGGCTCCACTATCCCTGACCCTCAATGCAGGCCGCCACGAACGACACCGCCTCATGTCTCCCCCAGCAGAAGTCCCAAATTATACAAGGAAACGGTAGCCCCACCAAGGCTTGAATTCTCCTGCGTTCTGCGCTACCATGAACACATGACCAAACGAACTTCTTCCAAACCCAAGTCATCCCCACCCACCCCACCGGCGGTTACGCCAACGCGACCGAGTGGCCTCGTGACACTGACGGTTCTGACGCTCATCGCCGCTGGGGTCGCCCTCCTATCTGGTGTGGCTCTGCTCGCCGGCTGGGTGGCCCCGCTGGGTGGCCCGCTGGGCAGCTATTACGGGCTGCTATATCTCGTGGTGGGCGCGCTCGGCCTCGTCTGTACCTGGGCCGCGTGGACCCTACAGCTCTGGGTGTGGCCTGTCACCTTCGGGGTGATGGTGGCCTATCTGATGCTCGCCCTCAGCGGCATGTGGTTGGGCAATGACACGGTCCTCAGCATGCTCAACGTCGTGCCACCCTTGCTGGTGCTGTATTATATCAACATGCCCGCGGCGCGCCGCTACCTTCGCCGCCGCTGATGCCATCCGGGTAGATTCTGGTTTGTGGGAGGCGCCATGAGCGCGGCACAATACTGGTTCGAGACACCGCCGGGCACGAATCTCTTCGACATCACCGAGCATCTGCGCCAGAGCTTCTGGCGCTACGGCCTGGGCACAGCCTGGTTTACGGCGACGCGCGCCGAGCCGCCGTACACGGCTGAAGCTCGCTGGAATGACATAACGTTCCACATGGAATGGACGCCAACGCAATATGTGATATTGAAGCTGCCACGCCCTGAGTCCCAGGTGATTGATGCCTTCTCCGTTGTCCTCGGCTTCAAGCCGACGTTCCGCTACACCGATGGCGAGGACACCGTTGTCGAATGGCGGCGTGTCGAGCGGGCCGCACGCTGGAACCAGTTGGTCGAGCGCGGCCAGCCGAATCTGACGCGGATCTGACAGCAAGGCGAGACTCGCCGCTGGTGTCTCGTCTTCCAACCTATGGAGGTATCGCATGCAACCACCGGTTCAAGTTCCCACCCCTTCCACCCCTGTGAGGCGGCCGACCGGCGTCACCATCCTGGCTATCCTGGCCTTCATTGCCGGCATCTGGGGCCTGCTCATGGGCTGCACTCTGGCGGGTCTGGGTGGCCTCAGCCTGCCTGCGGCCCTTGTTGGCGCCAGCCTGCCCGGCTGGGCCTTGTGGGCGGGCTTGAGCAGCATGGCCTACGCTATCTTCCAACTGGCCGTTGGCTACGGCGCGTGGAACCTGCGGCGATGGGCGTGGCTCGTCGGCGTTATTGTGGCGGGCTGGGGCGCGCTGAACGCCTTGTTTGCTATCTTTGGCGGCAGCTGGTTCGGCGGGCTGCTCAGTCTCATCATCCCCGGCGCCATCCTCTTCTACCTGTTGTTCGACAACGACGTCAAGCGCGCCTTTGGGCGGGGATAGGGCTATCGTCCCCGTCGCGTCAGCACGATGCCCGACACGACGACCACCGCCCCGACTACCTGGAGCGGGTAGATGTGCTCGCCCAGGACAATGGCCGCCGTCACCAGTGCGACCACCGGCACCAGGTTGCTGTACACGGCGGTGCGCGCGCTGCCGACGCGCTGGACGCCAATGTTCCAGATGAGGTAGGCCACTACCACCGACAGCACAACGGCAAACATCAACCCGCCCCACCCCTGCCAGGTGACGGCGGTCCACGATTGTTGCGCCAGCGACGGTAGCGCAACGAGGAGCAGCGGCGGCGTGCCCAGCAGCATCGCCAGCGCGTTGAGCTTGAGGGGCGAGTAGCGTCTCAGGAAGGGGGCAAGCAGCGCTGTGTAGCCACCCCAGCACATAGCTGCCAGTAGCACCAACGCATCGCCGATCAGGTGCTCGCCGCCCAACTGTGTCCCTGTCCCGCTCGCGACGATGAGGGCCAGGCCCGCGAAGGATAGCAGGATGCCGGCCCAGGCGATGGCCCGCAGCCGGTAGCCCATGAGCGCGCTCAAGATGGCGACGAAGATGGGCGCGGTCGCCAGGATGAGGGACGTATTGCCCGCCGAGGTGCGGGCAATGCCACTCATGAACAGAATCTGATAGATGCCATTGCCAAGCAGTCCCAGCCCGAGGAGCTTCCAGAAGTCGCCACGGTGAATGCGCAGGCTACCCTCGAAGGCCAGGGCCAGGCCGGCCATGATGGCCGTCGCCAGGCCGAAGCGCAGCGCCGCGAAGGCCAGGGCGTCGATCTCGCGCAGGGCGACCTTGAGGATGGCGAAATTGACGCCCCAGATGAGCACCACTAGCAGCATCGCCGCGTCGACCCAGGTGAGGCGGCCGGCCGTCGTGGCGGGGGCGCGGGGTGGGGCGAGGCCGCCGGCCGGTTGGCTCAGCGAGTCGCTCATGATGGCATGACGGCGCGACTCATGGCGACCTCGTCGCAGTTGGAGAACAGCGGGCAGTGGACGCAATCTTTCCACACCTTGCGTGGGAAGCGGTCACGTTCCGTCACCTCGAAGCCCAGCTTGCTGAAGAAGGGCACCGAACGTGTCAGGCAAAACACCGTGGTGATATGTAGCCGCCGCGCCTCATCAATGAGCGCGTTGACGATAGCCTGCCCTAAACCCTGACCCTGGTGGTCGGGCGCAACGGCCAGCGAGCGTACCTCGGCCAGGTCGGCCCACATGATGAGGAGCGAGCCGCAGGCCACGATCTCCCCGTCCATCTCGGCCACCATCCACTCCCGCACCGACTGGTAGATATCGGCGACGGGGCGCGGCAGCAGGTCGCGCTGGCGGGCGTAGTAGGCCACCAGCTCGCCGATGGCGGGCACATCCTCGATGCGCGCCGGGCGTACCAGCGCCGGGCCGGGCTGACCCGGCTCCAGGTCTGCAAGGTCGATGAAGGCCGCTGCGGGCGCGTCAGCCGTCCAGGTCATTGAAAATCTCCTTGAGGATCAGCAGCGCCTCGTCCACGTTGCCCTGGTTCAGGATGAGGGGTGGCACGAAACGCAGCACGGTCTCGCCCGCGTTGACCATGATGAGGCCGCGCGAGTAGCCCGCGTCGACAACGGCGCTGGCCGCTATGTCTAGCTCGACGCCGATGATGAGGCCCTCGCCGCGTACGGCCTTGATATGGGGTGTGCCCAGATTGCGCAGACCCTCCTGGAAGTAGTCGCCCACCTGGGTCACGTGAGCCAGGAAAGCCGGGTCGTTGATGCGCGACAGGACCACCTGGGCCGCGCGGGCGATAATCGGGTTCGCACCGAAGGTCGTACCGTGGTCGCCGGGGTGGATGGCCGACGCCACGCGGTCGGTCATGAGGGTTGCGCCCATGGGCAGACCGCCGCCGAGGGGCTTGGCGAGGGTCATGATGTCGGGCGTCACGCCGCTGTGCTCGTAGGCCCACAGCCGGCCGGTGCGCCCAAAGCCGCACTGCACCTCATCGAAGATGAGCAGGGCGTTGTGGCGGTCGACCAGGGCGCGCAGACCAGCCAGGAACTCCGGCGTCGCGACGTGAATGCCGCCCTCGCCCTGGACCGGCTCGACCAGGATGGCGCACACGTCGTCGTCCATGATCTCCTCAGCCGAGCGAAGGTCGTTGAACGTGGCGAAGTCGACGCCGGGCATCAGCGGGCGGAAGGGGGCTTGGTACTTCTCGCGGGGCGTGGCGGCCAGCGCGCCCATCGTCCGCCCGTGGAAGGCGTTGCTGAAGGCGATGAGGCGCGTCTTGTTGGGGTCGCTCTGCGTCGCCCAGCGGCGGGCGAACTTGATGGCCGCCTCGTTAGCCTCGGCGCCGGAATTGCAGAAGAAGATCTTGTCAGCGAAGGAGGCCTCGCACAGATCGCGGGCCAGCTCGGCGTGGGGGATAGAATGGTATAGGTTGGACACGTGGCCCAGGATGCGCGCCTGCTCCGAGATGGCCTCGGCGATGGCAGGGTCGGCGTGGCCCAGGGCGACGGTGGCGATGCCCGCGACCAGGTCCAGGTAGCGGCGGCCCTCGGTGTCGAAGAGGCAGACACCGTCGCCGCGCTCCAGGACAAAGGGCGCGCGCTTGTAGGTCGGCGCGAGATAGCGCGCTTCCAGGTCCATGATATCAGTGGCGCTGTGGGTCGCGAGCATGGGTCCTCCTGAAGAGACGTGATTAGGGATTAGGGACGGGAGATTACGCCTCGGTGATGGTGGTCCCGCCGTCGGCGAGGCACGCCAGGTTGACGATGCGCACGCGGTCCACCCCATCGCCGATGGCGTCCAGGGCGGCGCGCACCTTGGCGACCATGCCGCCCGCAATGACACCCTCCTTGATCAGTGCGTCGATCTCGGTGCGGGTCAGGTGGGGCAGCGTCTCGCCGTCGCGCAGGACGCCGGGAACGTTAGTCACGAATACCAGCGCGTCGGCGCGCAGGGCGCGGGCCACGGCCTGGGCCACGTGGTCGGCGTTGACATTGTAGAGCTGGCCTGCCGCGTCCGCTGAGATGGGTGATAGGACGACCACGCCCAGGTCGAGCAGGCTGTGCAGGGCGGGTGTATCGACGCCGTCTACGTGGCCGACGTAGCCCAGGTCACCGCCCGCCTGCCGCCACCTGGAAACCTGCAACAGGCCCAGATCGACCCCCGACACGCCGACCGCCCGGACCCCCGCGCTCTGGAAAGCGGCGACGAGGCGCTTGTTGGCAAGCCCGGCCATGACCATCACAGCCAGGCGCAGCATGGCGGCGTCGGTCACGCGCATACCCCCGACGAAGGTGGCGACCAGTCCCAGGTCCAGGCCCAGCTGACTGATCTCCTTGCCGCCACCGTGGACCAGCACCGGAGGCTCCGGCAGCGCGGCCACCGCCTGCACCAGTCCCGCCACAAAGGCCGGGTCATCCAACTCGTTGCCACCCACCTTCAACACCATGCGCGTCATGTCGTACTCCCGAGGCTCAGCTCGCGGCGGAGGGCGGCGTTCCAGGCCCGCGTGGCTTTGAGGCGGCGAGCGGCTTCAGCCCGCGCGGGCGCGGTGTTCATGCTGGCCGCCGTGCGCGCCGCAATATCCTCGGTCCAGCGCCGCTGCTCCTCAGCCGTCTCCCGCGATGTGGGCCGCAGGGAGAAACCCGCCGCCAGGAAATGAAGATCGCCGGTCGCGCCCAGCTTGGCGAGCTTGTCGGCGTCCCATAGAATCGCCGCCGCCAGGGGCGACAGGGGCGCATCGAGAGTCAGCCCCTCGTGCTGCGCGATGGCGTCCACGACCGCGTCGATCTTCTCGGCGGGAAAATCCGTCGCGGCCAGAATCTCGCGCGCGCGTTCCGCCCCGACGTGGGCGTGGTTGGCCTCGCTCTTGGCGATGTCGTGCAGCCATGCCGCCGCCTCGGCGACCTCGGCGTCCGCGCCGGTCTCGGCGGCCAGCCAGCGCGCCAGCGCCACCACGGCCTGGACATGCTCCCAGCGGTAATTGAAGCGCCCCTCGCCCCGCAGGCGGCCCTCAATGTGGGCCGCGCCGCGCGCCACGGCCTGGACGATGGGCCGCCACTCGCGCCGCTGGGGCGTCGCGCTCGCCGGACTGGCCGGGCCGCTCATGCCCCACCCTCCGGTCGCCGCAGGACCCACACCTGCTCATCGCCCTCGCTCTCGAAGGGGCGGCCGTCGAAGCCGCCGTAGAGCGCCTCTATCGCGAAGCCCGCGCGGGCAAAGAGATGTTCGGCCTCGTAGCGATAGATCCAGCGCAGCGTCAGATGGCGGTGGACGCGCTCGACCAACCGGCCGTCGGCGTCGAGGCGGTCGTAGATGAACTCGGCGTCCAGAAGCTGGCGCAGCGGATCGTAGCGGGGCGCAGCCCACTGCACGACGCGCGCGCCGTCGAGCAGCGGCGTGACGCGCTCGATGAAGGGCGTCGTGGCGCGGGCCGTCGTGCGGGCGGCGATGAGGTCCAGCCGGGGGTCGAAGAAGGCCAGCGCCAGGCGACCGCCGGGACGCAGGCTGCGCCAGATGGCGGCCAGCGCGCTGAGCTGGTCCTCGACCGTCAGCATGTGCAGGAAGGCGCGGAAGGGGATGTAGACCAGGGAGAAGCGCGCCTCGCCCAGGTCGAAGCTACGCATGTCGCCCTCGACCAGGTTGATGCGCGCCTGGACTTCAGGCGGCAGGCCCGCAACCTTCTCGCGCGCCACGGCCAGCATGGCGGGGGATTGGTCCAGCCCGACAATCTCGACGCCCGCCGCCGCGACAGGGATGAGAACACGCCCCGTCCCTGCGCCCAGCTCCAGGACCGACCCACCCGCTGCAACGGCTAGGTCGCGGTAGAAGGGGATGTCGTCCACCAACTCATCGTACTCGAAGTCGTAGACAGCGGCGAAGGCGTCGTACTCCGCGGGTGGGGCCGAGTCGGCCGCGGCGCGGGGCGGCTTGCCGACGAAGCTCGGCCCACGGCGCGGCCGGCGGGTCAGGCGGGTCACAGCAACCCCAGGGTCTCGTCGAGACCGGCGATGAGGTTCATGTTCTGGACCGCGACGCCCGACGCGCCGCGTATCAGGTTGTCCATGCTGACGACGATGATGGCGTTGCCGCGCTCATCGATGGCGGTGGTCGAGAAGAACATCATGTTGGAGCCGACGGCGTGGCGCAGGGTTGCCAGCTTGCCGACGGGCAGGACGCGCATGAATGGCTCGTCGGCGAAAGCCTCGCGGTAGACGGTGTTCAGTTGCTCGCTGCTGAGGGGCTGATTGAGGCGGACGTACAGGGTGGTCAGGATGCCGGTGTTGACGGGCAGCAGGTGGGGCGTGAAGGTGACGGTGAAGGGCTTGCAGGCTACCTCGCTCAGCGCCTGCTCCATCTCCGGTACGTGGCGGTGGACGTGGCCGATGTTGTAGGGCGACAGGTTGTCGTGGGCCTCGACGAAGTGGGTGGTGAGCGTCGCCTTGCGGCCCGCGCCCGACACGCCCGACTTGGCGTCGGCGATGGCGTAGTCCTCGCTGAGCAGGCCATGCCTGACCAGGGGGTACAGGCCGAGGATGACCGTCTGCGGGTAGCAACCTGGATTGGCGACCAGCCGCGTCTGGCGAATCGCGTGGCGGTACAGCTCCGGCAGGCCGTAGACGGCCTCCTTGAGCAGATCGGTGGCGGTGTGCTCGGCCTTGTACCAGCGCGCGTAGGCCTGGGAGTCGCGCAGGCGGAAGTCGGCCGACAGGTCTACGACCTTGACGCCCGCCTCGTAGGCGCGCTGCACAGCGGGAATGGACGCGCCGTGGGGCAGGGCCAGGAACACGGCGTCGACTTCGTCGAGGGGAGCCTGCTCGGTCGACACGAGAGGGTCTTCCCAGGCGACCGGAAAGATGTCGGCCAGGGTCTGTCCCGCCGAGTGTTCACTGGTCAAGAAGCCGATGGTCATCGCCGGGTGACGCTTCAGGATGCGCACCAGTTCCAGGCCCGTATAGCCCGATGCGCCGTAGATTCCCACACGTAGCATATGGTTCTCCCAACAAAACGCTCCCAGACCTGAGTCTGGGAGCCGTCAAAAGTCGCGGTCGTAGAAAAGACCTCGTAACGTCAGCCAGACCCGAACGCGCGTGCCCCGCGCGGCGTACGCGAGCGGGGACGGACGACCAGGCCGTAGACCAGAGTCACGAGGTGGAACACGCAATCCTCAAAGTTCACGAATCAACTCTCTGTAATATACCATAAACGGCGGTCGATTGTCAAAGAAATGCGGGCCGAATCGATTCTCAGCGCGAAAGTCAGGCGGCTTCAGCCAGCTGAATCTCTACCTTGTGGGCCGCGCCGTCATCGACAAGCGTCACCCGGCTGTCACCGGACGCATTGCCGTCAATCAGCACCTGTGGCGCGACACCGCTCGCGGCGGCGGTCACGATGATTTCATACGTTGTCTGCCCGTAGCGGTATGTGATGCGGTAGCCCGGCCAACTCGCCGGAATGCTGGGCGCAAGGGTGACCCGCGTGCCCTCCTTCCGAAACCCTAACAGCATCTCGATGCCCAGGCGATACATCCAGCCCGCCGAGCCGGTGTACCATGTCCAGCCCCCGCGCCCCACGTGACCGGCGGCCGTGTAGATATCACCGACCACGACATACGGCTCGACCTTGTAGCGCTCGGCATCGTGCGCCGCATGCGTCAGGGGATTGAGCAGGGCGAACAACTCGGTGGCCGTCGCCCCCTCGCCCAACAGAGCATAGGCCCACACGACCCATAGCGCGGCGTGGGTGTACTGGCCGCCGTTCTCGCGCACGCCGGGGACGTAGCCTTTGATGTAGCCGGGGTTGTGGTCGCTGTTGTCAAAGGGCGGCGTGAAGAGCTTGATCAAGCGGTTCTCCCGGTCGACGAGGCGCTCGTCCACGGCCGCCAGGGCCTGGCGCGCCCGCTCCGCTGGGGCGACGCCTGAGATGACCGACCAGGATTGCGTCAACGAGTCGATCTGGCACTCGTCGCTGTGGGCCGAGCCGAGGGGGACGCCGTCATCATAGTAGGCGCGCAGGTACCAGGCCCCATCCCAGGCCTGGGTCTCCAGCGCGCCCCGCAGCCTCTCGGCCTCGGCGCGGTAACGAGTCGCCCGCTCGTCGTCGCCCCGTTGCGCGGCCAGGTCGGCCCACTGCATCAGATTCAGGTACAAGAAGAAACCGACCCAGACGCTCTCGCCCCGCCCGCCCTCGCCGACCCGGTTCATGCCATCGTTCCAGTCGCCCGTTCCCATCAGTGGCAGACCATGCGCGCCGAAGCGCAGCCCATGCTCCAGGGCGCGCACCCCATGCTCGTACAGGGAGCCGGTCGTCGCGGACACGGTCGGCGTGTCGTAATACTCTGCCTCATCCTCGGCCAAGGGTCGCCCCTCGAGGAAGGGTATGGTCTCGTCTAGAATCGCGACCTCGCCGGTTGCGGCCAGGTAATGGCTGAGGACGAAGGGCAGCCACAGGTAGTCGTCAGAAAAGCGCGTGCGGATACCGCGCCCGGTGGGCGGATGCCACCAGTGCTGCACGTCGCCTTCCACGAACTGGCGGCCGGCGGCGCGCAGGATGTGGGCGCGGGTAATGTCAGGCGCGGCCAGCGTCAGCGCCATGACGTCCTGCAGCTGATCGCGGAAACCGTAGGCTCCGCCCGACTGATAGAACGCCGAGCGCGCCCAAACGCGGCAGGCCAGCGTCTGGTAGAGGAGCCAGCCGTTGAGGAGAACGTCCATTTCCGGTTGTGGCGTCTCGACCCGCACCGACCCGAGCAGATCGCGCCACCAGGCCTTGACGTCGGTCTCGGCGGCCGCCACGGTCGCCAGGTCGCGATACTGGGCCACCAGACGCTGGGCGTCGCGGCGATCCGCCCCCTCACCCAGGAGAAAGACGATCTCGCGCTCCGCGCCGGGCGGCAGTTCCAGCGTCCGCATCAGCGCAGCGCATGGATCCAGCCCCGCGCCCCGCCGGCCGTGCCAGGCGCTACGGCGGCGCAGGCCGGCTGGCGCGCGGCGGTCGCCGTTGCGGCCGAGGAAGTCGCGGCGGTCGCACGTCCACGCGCTGTCGGATGAGTCGGTCGCAGCGAAGGCGACCCGCGCGCTGAACTCGTTGTTGTAGGGGTTATGGGCAAACAGCGCGCCCGTAGCCGGATCATGGTCGGTTATGATGAACGGGGCCATATGGTGGCGGAATACGCCAAGCGTCCACTCGGCGTAGAAGGTGGCCGACAAACGGCGGGGGCGGTCAGAGGTGTTGCGAAGGCGGAGCCGATACACCTTGACCGAGTCGGCGCGCGGTACGAACAGGCTCAATTCGCTGGCGATGCCGTCGCGCTCGTGCTCGAAGACGGTATAGCCAAAGCCGTGGCGGACGCGGTGCGCCCCATCGTCCAGCGGCTGCGGCGTCGGTGACCACAGCGCGCCGTCCTCCTCGTCGCGTAGATAGATGGCCTCACCAGACGGGTCGCTAATCGGATCGTTGGACCAGGGCGTCAGGCGATTCTCGCGGCTGTTCTCGGACCATGTGTAGCCCGCCCCGCGTTCCGAAACAATGAAGCCGAAGTTCTCGTTGGTGACGACGTTGATCCAGGGTGCGGGCGTGGCCTGCCCCGGCTGAAGCTCGATGACGTACTCGCTGCCGTCAGGGGTGAAGGCGCCCGAGGCCAGCCCCGCCTCGCCGGGCGTTGGCCTGGTCGGGGTCCCGATTGGCGTCGTTGATGCTGCGCCGGTCGGTCCATGCCGCTCGACCCGTTGCCCCTCCTTGACGGCCAGCTGCGCCGCCAGATCACCATTCTGGCCGTTGAAGACAGCGCGGGCCACCGTCTGGAACAGGATATGGTCCTCGGTGGGCATGGTGTCGGCGCGCAGCACGAAGATGCCACCCCGTCGGTTGAGCCACGCGCCGGCGTTGGTGGCGTGGCAGAGGGCGAGAATCTGGTCCTGAATGCCTTGCAGATAGCCGGAGGCGTGCTCGTTGAGGATGACCAGGTCGGCGGCTACTCCCTTGAGTCGCCAGTACTCGTGCGCCTGGAGCAACTCGCGCACCAGGGACAACTCCCCGCTGCCCGTGATACGCACTACGACGATGGGAAAATCCCCCGAGACGCCGTACGCCCACAGTCGTGGCTGGCCCTGCTGATTGTGGGCCAGGATGGTGGAGCGGGCGCGGAGACGAGCATCATTGTAGACGAGGGTCGATGCCAGCCACTGGTAATGCTGTGCCGTGTCGGGAGTCAGGTTGAGATGGTGCAATTCCACCCGGCTCTGGGTCCACGCCATCTCGAAGGCGCGCGTCACGCCCGGGTAGTCGTGGTACTTGTCGGCCAGCGCCAGCGCCTGGTCGCGGCTGTCGGCGATCGCCGTGGTGAAGGAAACCTGGACGCGCCCACCGGGTACAATACGCACGGTACGCCGCAGGCTGAAGATGGGGTCGAGGACGGCCCCGGTGGTATTGGAGAGGGATGCGCCGAGGGCGGCGGGCGTGGCGACGCTCTGGCCGCGCCCCACAAAGCGCGCCCGGTCGGTCTCGTACTGGGTAGCCCCAAGGGTGTGGCCATCCACCGCCACCACGTGGACTGCCCATAGCGGCGTCTCGTTGGCGGAACGGGGGCGGCGGGTGGCTAGCAGGGCATCGTACTCTGCCGCGTAGTCCGTCTCGATGAACAGGTTGCTGAAGGCGGGGTGCGCCTCGTCGGCGGCCTGGGGGGCCAGGACGATCTCGGCGTAGCTCGTCACTTCCACCTCGCGCGGCTCGGTCGTCAGGTTGGTCAGGGTGATGCGACGTACCTCGGCGGCGTCTTCGGGTGAGACGGTCACCTCCAGGCGGGTGTCGATGCCGGCGAAGCGCTGGCGGAACTCCACCTTGTCTAGCCCACAGGTCACGCGATACTGGTCCAGGGCGTGGCGCGTGGGCTGATATGCCGTGGACCAGACGGCGCCACTGCGCGGGTCGCGGAGGTAGCAGAAAGCGCCCCAGTCATCGAGGGTCGGGTCCTCGCGCCAGCGTGTGACGGCGCGATCGCGATAGCGACTGAAGCCGCCGCCGGCAGCGGTGATGACCACCGAATAGTCGCCGTTGGACAGGCAATGCGCCGCTGGCACGGGGGTGTGAGGGGTGGCGAACTGGCGGCTGGCGGGCGCGGCGGGAATCTCTACGACCTGCGCTTCCTCCACCACGTGCGGCGGCTCCTGCCGCGGCGCATAGTGCGGGAAACGCTCTTGCAGCAGCAACTCCGTGGCCTGCACGATTGGCTCGCTATGGAAGCGCGCCTGCCACACGTCGGCATGCAGCAGGTTATCGAGGGCCAGCAGACTCATCGCCTGGTGGTGGGCCATGAAGGAGCGCACGATGGCGCTGGTCTTGCCGGGTGGCAGGCGCGTCGGCGTGAAGTCCACCGCCTCGTACAGGCCATAGGGGCCTTCCAACCCGGCCTCACGCAGCGCCTGGATGTTGTCCAGAGCGGCGGCCGGGTGCACCGGCAGCGATAGCAGGGTCGCGTAGGGGGCAACGACCAGGTCGCCGCCGAGACCGCGCTTGAGGCCCAGGCCCGGCACGCCAAACGCCCGGTACTGATAGTTCATGCTGAGGTCGCGGGCGTTGAAGGCAGACTCGGAAACGCCCCACGGCACGTGGCGCTCGTGGGCATATTCGATCTGGCGCTGTACGACGGCCTGATATGTCGTATCGAGAAGAGTCGTGGGATAGTTGCGCATGACGAGGAGCGGCATGAGGTACTCGAACATCGTGCCGCTCCACGAGAGAAGCGCCGCACTCGAGTCAACCGCGGTGAGAGGGCGACCCAGGTGGAACCAATGCTTCTGAGGCACGTCGCCCTTGCCAATGGCGACAAAGCTCGCCAGGCGCGCTTCCGACGCCAACAGGTCATAGTAGGAGTTGTCGAGACGTCCGTCCACCACATTATAACCGATACTGAACAGGTCGCGGCGATCGTCGTAGAGGAAGCTGAAGTCCATCTGGCGGGCCTGGTCGAGGGCGCTGTCGCCAAGCGCCCCCTGGCGCGCTAGAAGGCGCTCGATCTCGGCTCGTGCCCGCGTTAGCTCGGCCTGCGCCTCAGGATCGGCCGCCTCATCGGCGAGCGCCTCGCCCAGCGCGGTCGACGCCTCGCCTAGAGTGGGCGGTGGCGCGTGCCACAGGCGAGCCGCGGGTCCATCTGGGTTGGCTTCGGCGAGCCGGGCCAGGGTAGCCACAGCCAGCAGGCTTTCCATATCCCGCAGCAGGCTGGCGACCTGGGCCTGTAAGCGCCCCGCCCAACGCCCCGTGGCCCCGGTGTTGGGTAGCCGGGCGGCGCGCCCCGCCACGTCGTTCAGCAGTGCGACATGCTCGGCCGTCGTCGCGCACGCGGTAACTTGTTGCGTGAGGGCGTCCACCTCGGCGGCGGTCGTCGCCGCGGCCGGCGGCAGGTCCGCCTTGAGGAGCGCGAGGGTATCGAGCAGGCCGTCGCAGGCAGCGGCGGCGAGAAGCGGGCGGGCAGCTATCTCAGCATAGCCCTGGCGCAGGGCCAGGAGATAGCCCGCCAGATTGCCGCTGTCAACGGTGGAGACGTAGGCGGGCGGCAGAGGCTGGAGAGTCTGGGTATCATACCAGTTCAGGAGGTGGCCGCGATAGCGCGGCAGGCCTTCCAGGGTGGCAAAGACTGCCTCGGTGCGCTCCGTCATTTCCAGGAGGCCAATGTAGCCGAAATCGCGGGCCGCCATGTCGGTCAGGAGCTGCAGGCCCATGTTGGTGGGTGACGTGCGGTAGGCGACCACCGGGCGGGGCGCTTCCTGGAAGTTATCCGGGGCCAGGTGGTGGCCTTCTTCCGTCACAAAGGTGGCGAAGTAGTCCCACGTCTTGCGCGCCAGATGGCGCAGCGTCTGGCGCGCGTCGTCGTTGAGGGCCGGGGGCGGTGTCACACGCTGCCCATCCAACCAGGTGGCAATCGCAGGCCCTGCGACCCAACTCGCCACAACCGGCGCCGCGATCGGCCATATCCTGGGCAGACGCCGGCGCGCCACGACGGCCATGCCCACTGCCAGTGGCAGGGCGGGGGCCAGGCGTCGCAGGAGCAACGAGAAGGACTCGCGCACGCGAGCCTCGGTCTGAGCCGCCGTCTCCCACTCGAGCAGGGAGCGTTGGGTGACGAGCAGCCGCGCCAGCGTGCGGGCGATAGCGTCCAGGCTGAGCAGGCTCTGGTCGGCCAGAAAGGCGGTGTTGACGGCAAAGCGTGTCAGGCGCAGCCGCACATCGTCGAGATGGGCCCGCAGCGCGACGCTCCGACTCTCCGCGCGGGGCAGGCTGAGCAGGCTTTCGACCAGGCCGAGCACGACCGGGAGGGCCAAGGGGCCGAGGGCCAGGGCCGTCCACAGGCCGCGCCGCCGTGGTAGCCCTAGCCAGCCACCGACCAGCAGGGCCACGGTGGCGGGCGGCATAAGACTGCGCCGCAGGTTGTCGAGAATCTTGTAGCGGTCGATGGCGGACAACGGGTTGGCTTCGGTTCCCCCGTCGGCGCGCGGGACGGTCGGCAGCAGCCAACGGCTGATCTGCCAGTCGCCGCGAATCCAGCGGTGGAGGCGGGCGGCGTAGGCCACGTATGAGGTAGGATAGTTGTCGATCAGCTGCACATCGCTGAGCAGCGCGGCGCGGGCAAACAGACCCTCGATGAGGTCGTGGCTGAGCAGGGCGTTGTCGGGGAAACGCCGGGCGAGGACAGTGTTCAGCGCTACGGGGTCGTAGATGCCCTTGCCCGCGAAGATGCCCTCGCCGAACAGATCCATGTAGACGTCGGACACGGCCGTGGTGTAGGGGTCGATGCCGACGTTGCCGGCGAACAGGGCCGCGAAGCGGCTACGCATCGCGCTCTGCGTGTCGATGCCGATGCGGGGCTGGAGGATGCCGTAGCCATCGACGACGAGGCGGCGCACCGGATCCACGACGGCCTGGTTGAGGGGATGCGCGAGCGTGCCAATCAAGGCGCGCGCCCCATCGCGTGGTAGCTGGGTGTCGGCGTCCAGGGTGATGACGTAGCGCACCTGGGGCAGGACCGACAGGTCACCCACCTGAACGTCGAAGGTCGTATCCGTTGCGCCCGCCAGCAGGTGGTTGAACTCCTCGAGCTTGCCGCGCTTGCGCTCCCAGCCCATGTAGCAGTCATGGCTCGAGTTCCAGACGCGGCGGCGGTGGAACAGGAAGAAGCGATCCGCGCCGTGGCGGCGATTTAGCTCCTCCACCCGGTCCATAGCGGCCTGCAGCAAGGCGGCGTCCCCCGGCATGTCGGGGGACGTCGCGTCAGCAAAGTCGCTGAGCAGCGCAAAGTGCAGATGGGGGTCGCTGTTGGCGAGATAGATGACCTCGAGGCGGTCCAACTGGCCTTCGACACTGGCCGACGTCAGCAGGAGCATGGGCACAACGACCATCGTGCGCAACTCGCCGGGGATGCCGTCGCTCAGGTCGAGGCGCGGCAGGACACGCGGCTTGACCAGGCGGGTGATAGTCCAGTTGACCAGTCCCTGGGCTACGTCGGTGGCGGGCAGCAGCAGCAGCGCGGCTGCGGCCAGGCCCGCGCGGCGACGCGGGCTAACGCCCGCCACCGCTAGCGCGCCGCCCAGCAACCCTATCGTCAGGCCGCCGATACCGCCGAGATACAGCGGCGTCGGCGTGCGCAATGCCGCACGCTGAAGCCGCTCCACGGGCGATGGACGATAGCCGAGCTGAGCCTCAAAGGCGGGGCGGCCGGCCCCGACCAGGTAGTAGCCGATGTGCGCCGCCCGCGCCTGCCCGGCCGCCGAGCGACCGGCGTATGCCACAACCTGCCAGGCCACGTCGACTTCAGCGTGCTGCGTGCGTCGGGCCAGCCGCTCGACGGCATGGCGATAACTGTCGCGGGTAGCGAAGGTGCAACGGGCGTAGATGCCCGCCGGGTCTTGCCGCAGCACCTGCTCGACGGGGCTGACCTGCTCGAACCAGTCGGCCCACTGTATCGCCGACAGGGTTCGCATCGTTGTGACGACGTTACCGACGCTGGCCTGATTGGCAGCCTGCCGCTGATGCTCGGTGTGCAGCAGGCTCTCAATGCTCACGTAGCGGTCGGTCAGATACGACTCCAGCCAGGAGCCAGCGGATGCGCCATCCTCATCCACCCGATAGCCGCGCAGGCGATGCAGCATCTGGACCGCGAACGGCACGGGCAGATCAGGGTAGCGGGCGGCCAGGGCGGCCAGGATAGGCAGCGGGTGGGGGCGCTGGGGCGGTTCCACGTGGCCCACGCTACCATCGCCCTCGACTACTGGCGACGGCTGATTGTCGATAGCCAGCAGCCGATCGGTCCATTCGTCAGCCTCGCGTCGTAACTCGCGGATTTCCAGGGTGAGGGCTGCCAGGCGGCCCAGGTTCTCGACCAGGCCGACGCGCAGCATGATCGGGACGGCCCACAACTCACCCATGCTGAGGGGCGAGACGGACTGATAGGCGAGGATGAATCGAATCAGATGGACAGTGTCAATACGACTGTCGGTGTGGGCAATGAGATCGAGGGCCAGGGCGTAGACACGGGGCAGGCCCGCCAGCGGGTCGTTGGTCAGCTTGGGCAGTTCCCGGTAGTAACCACCCGGCAGGTCAACGCGAATCTCGCGAATCTGGTCCAGGACGATGGTGAGGTTGTCGAGCAGCCACTCAGCGGCTGGCGTGATCGCGCGGCCATCGCGCACATCCGCGCCGAAGGCCGCCGCGGCGGCCTGGATGCGCGCCTCGTTGATCGCGACCCTCTCTTGCAGGGAAGTGGCGTCACCCGGACGCTGATCCACCTGGTGCTGGGCCGCGATGTCGCGCCCGTGCTGTTCCAGGCTCTCAAGGCTGAGGATGTCGCGACGCAGGGGCGGTTCGCTCGGCGGGCGGGGAGCGGGCGGCGGCGGCGCGCTGATGCTGCCAGGCTCGGCGTCTGTCGCGGTCGTCGCAGTGGGGGCCGCCTGGCGGGTTCGGAGACGATGCAGCGCGCCACCGGCGAGCACACCACCCAAGACCACAATCGCCGCGCCGGTTGCCCAACGGAGGCTAGTTCGACTGATCAAGCGGTTGCCCTCGGCTGTGAAGGAGTTCGCGGCCGTCGATATGAGGCGCGTTGCCCGCCACCGATGACTGGGGACCCAAATCGATGATCTGGACGGCGAAGCGACGTCCGCCGTGTCCCAACTCGGCGTGGAACTCAAGCTCATCGCGCAGCATGCGGGTGATGTCGTCCACCGGGACGCCGCTGCTGCGGGCATGCGACAGCAGCGTCTCTAGTTCCGCCTGGAGGTCATCGAGGGATACTGAGGCTTCGGTGGGCGCGTCCGTGGCGCTGACCTGGAACTGGCACACTGGGCAGGCATAACCTGTGGGTTCAGACTGGCTGTCATGCGGCGAAGGCGGCGCAAAGTCGGCGCCGCAATTGGGGCAGTGCAACCTCACGTCGGAGTCCATGGTTGATTCCCTTCTCGTAGCTGGAAAAGCCCGTATCGGCCCGACTGGAATCGTGGGCCGGTAACGAGTGTCCTCTTCACGCCTGACGATGGAGCGAGAAACGCGGGGAGTGTGATAGGGGACTGCCGGAAGAGTACCCAAATTATAGTCACATTGACGGCCGCGAGCAAGCAGAGGGGTATGACACTATGGCATCCAGGGGGGATGGGTGGCGCGCGCTTACAAGCGATTCTTGCCGGCTGCGGCCCCGACACGTGGTTTCAATTCCTCGGCAGGTGAGACTCGAACAGGGGATTGAAACCCAACCCCCAGGGCAGCGCCCCTGGGGGTTGGGTATTCCTTCAGCAGGCGAGGCGTCAGGGGATCGTCGCTAACGGCGGCCGCGCCAGAGAACCAGCCCCAGCCAGATGTACCACACCGGGTTGACGATGAAGCCGGCCAGCAGCGCGGGGCCAACGATGACTGGACTGGCCGCGTTCAGAATCACCAGCCGTCCCAGGTACAGGATGATGAACAGCGCGCCGAGCAGGTAGCCCAGATAGCCCAGGCCGCGCGGGAACTGCCCGCCGCGCAGCATGAGCCACGCGATCACCACCAGGCTGATTCCCGCCACGCCAAAGGTCAGCATGCCGCGCGGATCGATCTGGCTCGGCAGGTCCGCCAGCGCCGCTACGTTTGACGCCGGTGGATTGATGGCGTTCGCCAGGTCGTAGCTACCGTGGATGGCCGAGCCGAGCGCACCCACGAGACCCAGGACAATCGCCCACAAGGCGAAGCCTGCCTCGACCTCGCGCAGGCGGTTGTACACTGCCACCAGCGCCGCCGTCGCCAGCAGGCCGCCGAGTAGCTGGAACAGGCCGTACACCAGGCTATTGCGCAGGACGATGAAACCCACTGAGTACAGGAACCCGGCAATGCCGGCCAGGATGGCGCACACGCCGGCGAAACGCTCGTAGGTCGTCTCCGCTGTCGCGGACGCGCCATGCTTGGCCGCGGTCGAGACTGTCATGCAACACCTTCCTTTCTCCTCGCTCCGCCCCTGTCAACGAGACCCATCACCTTGCCTGCGCTGTCGGTAGGCCGCCGCGATGCGCGTGCCTCGCGACTTGCCATCGTCCGATCATGCCCATTAGATAGACGCACGCGGGGGTGCAACGGATTGAGCGCCCCGACCGTCGATGCAGGTAGGTGGCGCATTGATGGCGCTATGCCCTTGACAAGTCACCAGAGCCACGCTATAATATAAACCAATCGTTCGATTTGCTTATGGGAGTATGACCAGGTGCCCAAAGTCAGCAAGGAGTACAGTGAGGCGCGACGGCAGCAGATCATCGACGCCGCCTACCAGTGCTTTGCCCGCAAGGGCTTCCACCAGACGACGATGCGCGACATCTACGAAGAGGCCAACCTGAGTCCGGGCGCTGTCTACCATTACTTTGACAGCAAGGGCGAGATCATTCAGGCCAGCTTCGACTTCGACTACGAGCGCAGTCGTGACGTGTTTGGCGCGGCTCAGGCCAGCGACGATGCCCTGCAAGGTCTCGATGACCTCATCGACTTCTTCTTCCAGGGCCTGCGGGAAGCTGCCGGGCTGGGGGCGGGGCGCGTCAACGTCCAGGGGTGGGGCGAGGCCCTGGTCAACCCGCAGGTCGGGGCGACAGTTCGCGAAGTCATGGCCAGCTCCGTCCAGGCGCTCGCGCTGGTCGTCCGCAAGGCCCAGCAGGCGGGCCAGATCGACGCTGCCCTGGACCCCGTCGCGGTGAGCCGGCTGCTGCTGTCGGCCTACTATGGTCTGGAATTGCAGCTGGCCCTCAACCCGCAGATCGACGTGGACGCGTACGCGGCCGTGGTGAAGGCCCTGCTGCGCTCCCTGTCGTCGCGGGTCTGACCAATCCAGTCAACCGTGGCAGAACAGCGGAACCAGGAGGTGCAAGGGTGGCGAGCATAGCGACGATGGACACCTACCTTGAGACGGCGCAACCCACCTCCGACGTGGATCGCGTGGCGTTGCGCGCCGAGCTTGCAGAGACGAACGCGCAATTCCGCGCTCTGGTGGAGTCGATTCCCGACGCACGCTGGCATCAGAAGTGGCCGGGTAGCGCGTGGACGGCGGGCGAGGTAATGGTGCACCTGACCTGGGCGTTGGAGCAGTTGCCGGCCGAGGTGGCGAGCGCGCGACGCGGCCAGGGGATGTTCAACTATCCGGCCTGGCTCGCCAATCCGGCGAGTTACTGGATCAATCGCTGGAACGCCCGTGGCGTAACCCGCGCAGCGGTGGCGCGTCGCTACGACGCGGCCATGGCTGCCGTCCTCGACGCCCTTGACGCCGTGGCGGACGGCGACTGGGGCTTGGGGGCGAACTTCTATGGGCATGGCTTCCACACTATCGAGGGGCTGTTCCACACCCCGGCGCAGCACCTGGCCGAGCACACTGCGGCGCTCGCGAGCGTGAGGAGGGCAGAGGCGAACGACGGCGCGTTGATCGCCACGCGCGTCGGGCCGTTGTACGTGCGCCAGACCGGCTCCGGCCCAACCGCGGCGCTATGGCACAGCCTGTTTGTCGATAGCGCCAGTTGGCGGCGCGTCGAGCCGCACCTCAGCCAGGATCGGCGGCTAATCCTCATTGACGGCCCTGGTCACGGCGCGAGTGGCGACCCTGGCCAACGGTACGCGATGCGCGACTGTGCGGAGGCAGCCCTCGACGTGCTCGACGCGCTCGGGGTGGCGGGCCCGGTGGACTGGGTAGGCAATGCGTGGGGCGGACATGTCGGCATCACCCTCGCCGCCGCGCACCCTGATCGGCTACGCAGCCTGACCGCCATCGGCTCGCCCGTGGCAGCGTACACGGCCGCCGAGGCACGCGAGACCCGGCTCCTGCTCGGGGTCTACCGGCTGATCGGGGCGGTGGCCTTCATCCGCACGGCGGTGGCGGAGGCGCTTCTCTCCCCGGCGACGCGGGAACACGACCCGCAGGCAGTCGACTACGTTCGCTCCCAGATCGGTGGTGCGGATCGCCGTCGGCTGCGCAACGCGGTCGAGTCGATCTCGCTGAGGCGGGAGGACCTCACCGGCCTCTTGCCCACCATCCGGGTTCCGACGCTGTTCGTGACGGGAACCGACCACTCAGGGTTCACGCCGGAGCAAGCGCGCGAATCGATCGCCATGCTACCCGGCGGGCGGCTCGCCACCGTGTCCGACGCGGCGTACCTTGTGCCCCTCGAGCAGCCGGGGGAGACCGCTCGGATCGTGAGAGAGTTCTGGGCCGCGACGCCGAACGCGAACACGGCTCAATCTACTCGCGCGCAGGAGGAGGGCCACCGATGATTCCACGCCATGCCTCGACGGTGGGTGGATGGATTGCGGCGAGCGCGGCCCTGGCCTGGCTCGGCTTCTATCTCCACAATGTCGCTGATCTGCCCGGCCAATCCCTGCTCAGCCCCGAGACCGGCCTGCCAACGCTGGTGACTCTCGCGCTCGTCCTGGCCTGCTGGCGTTTCCCTTCCCGGCAAGGTACAATGTGGCTGCTGTTGGGCTGGGGTCTACTGAACCTGATCGGGGGGGGCTTGAGTGTCGTACCGCTTCCCTTCCTGCCTTTCTACCCGGAGCAGTCCTTGCGACATTACTTCTTTCATGGGGTGTATGGCGCGACGCAACTTCCGCTGATCATCCTGGCGTGGGTCTGGCTTCGCCAATCGCGCTGATGGTTGGCTAGCGGATAGATAGGGAGGCTCAGCGCCATGAGTCGCAACATCTTCCTCGCGACGACGGGCCAGGGCATCGCCCGGGCGGAGGCGCTCGACAGCGGCGGGTGGCAAGTTACCTCGCCCGTTGCCGGCCGGGCCGTCTACTGCCTGGCGCGCGACCCTCTCCATCACCACACCGTCTTCGCCGGTAGCCAGGGCGGTCTGCTGCGCTCCGACGATGCGGGCCGCACGTGGCGGTCGTCGGGTCTTGATGGGCGCATCGTCAAGGCGGTGGCGGCCAGCCCCACCCGGCCCGGCGTCGTCTTCGCCGGGGTGAAGCCCGCCGCTCTCTTCCAGTCGGAGGACGGCGGCGCGACCTGGCGCGAGTTAGCCTCCTTCCGTCGGATACGCGGGCGGCGGCTGTGGTTCTCCCCGGCCGAGCCACCCTTTATCGGCTACGTCCAGGCCATTGCCCCCTCGCCCACCGATCCCAGTCGGGTCGCCGTCGGCATCGAGTTTGGGGCTACTGTCCTGAGCGTCGACGGCGGTCAGACCTGGACCGGCCACCGCCCCGGCAGCCTGCGCGACTGCCACTCCCTCACCGGCCACGCCCTGCGGGGTGAGTGGCTGTACGAGGGCGGCGGCACCGGCGGCGGCCACGCCTTTAGCCGCGATGGCGGGGAGACCTGGTCCAGGACGCAGGCGGGCCTGGACTGCCACTACGGCTGGGCCGTGGCCGCCGATCCGGCGCGGCCTGAGGTGTGGTATCTGTCTGCAGCCCCCGGCGCTTCCAAAGCGCACAGCGCGAACAACGCCCAGGCGGGCATCTTCCGCCACGATGGCGCGCAGTGGCGTCGGCTGACCGGTGGCCTGCCACAACCCCTGAACCACATGCCCTACGCCCTCATCACCGACCCGGCGCAGCCGGGGCACGTGTACGCGGGCCTGAGCAACGGCGATATCTGGCACAGCACGGATCACGGCGAGCAGTGGCGGCAGCTGCCGGTCAACCTCGGCAGCGTCCATCGCGCCATGATCAGGCTCTGACGCCCCCGCTCATTCCCCCGCCCTTTCCGCCGGCCTCTGTCGCGCCAGCGCCGCCACCGCGCCCAGCAGCAGCGCGCCCCCTACCACCCCCCACGGTCCCAGCCGCTCATGGAACAGGGCCACCGCCAGCAGCGTCGCCGTCAGCGGCTCCAGCAGCGTGATGGTGCTGGCTGCCGTCGCCGAGGTGGTGTGCATCCCGCGCAGGAACAGGCCGTAGGCCAGGGCCGTCGGCACGCAGCCCAGATATACCAGCAGCCCCCAGCCCGCCGCCGGGTAGCTGACCACGAGACCGCTCCCCAGCGCGAAGGGCAGCAGCAGCGCCGACGCCGTGGCGAAGCCCAGCGTGGTCGTCTGCAACGGGTGACAGCGGCCCGCCAGCGCGCGCCCGCACAGCGTAATCAGCGCGTAGCCCGCCGCCGACCCCAGGGCCAGCAGCATGCCGACGAGCAGCGCCGACCCGTCCCGCGCCGTGCGCGGGTCGATGAGCAGCGCGGTCCCCAGGAGCGCCAGGCCCAGCGCCAGCAGCGTCGCGCGGGTCAGCCGCTCGCGTAGCGCCCCCGCCGATACCAGCGCGACGATGACCGGCGCGAGGCACAGCGTCACCAGCGCGGCGATGGCCACCCCGGCGCGGGCGATGGCGGCGAAGTAGAGTACCTGGTACAGCGCCACCAGCGCGCCCAGTGCGACAATCAGCAGCAGGTCGCGGCGCGGCAGGGCCAGGCTGCGCCGGCCGAACAGCCGCCAGCACGCCAGCGCCAGCAACGGCAGCGCGAAGGCCAGTCGAAAGAAGCCGATGGACAGGGGGTTGGTCGAAGTCAGGGCGTAGAGGGTCTGGGTCGTCGGGCCGACCGTGCCCCAGCACACGGCGGCCGAGATAATGAGCCACACGCCGCGGGTCGAGCCGGGGCGGGCGTTGAGATTGCGCACGGTGTCATCCTTTCCACAGGCGACGATGAGAGATCGGCCGACACGTGGGCAGGAGGAACACGCCAAACGCGCGCATCAGGCGATGCGCGAGGCAAACAGGGGGAGTGGCCGTCCTGCCCTAGCGGGAGGCGGCGGCCGGTGGGGGAAGAACCGCGTGACGAACGCGCGACAGCGGGTAGCGCATGAGTGGGTATCCTTGACGCTCGCGAGACGCTGGGGATAGTGTACTCAACTCCGATCGGATGCGCAACTGAGGCGCGGCCTCGCGTGCGGCACAAGCCACGCCTGTCACCCTGGCGTAGTTGTGCTATAATGCGGACATCCATCCCAACAGCGGCGGGGCCAGCGACTATATGCGCCTCTTCATCAGCTACTCCCGTGACGACAAGGCCTGGGTCTACACCCTGCGCGACGCGCTGCGCGCTGACGCCGACCACGACGTCTGGATTGACCGACGCCTCGTCGCGGCCCAGGACTGGTGGCAGACCATCCTCGACAACGTTGCGGCCTGCGAGTGCTTCGTCTACGTGCTGACCCCCAGGTCCAGCGCCTCCATCTATTGCCGGGCGGAGTTGGACTACGCGCTGGCCCTCAACAAGCCCGTCCTGCCCCTGATGCTGAAGCCCTGCGACATCCCGGCGAGTATCAAGCACATCCAGGTTCAGGCCATCACCGACGACATGAGCCTGGACAAGGTACTGCTGCGCGTGGAGAAGGGGCTGCACGCGGTCCAGCGCGACATCGACCGGGGCAGGTACGCGCCGACCAGCGCGCCGCGCCCGGCCCAGCCGACGCCGGCCGCCGAGCCGCAGCAGGTCGCCGAGGTGTACCTGCTGGCCGAGGAGGCCGCCGCTGACAACAATCTCCCCCTGGCCGAGCAATTCTTTCAGCAGGTGATGGTTGCCGACCCGCAGGGCTGGGGCGTCGCCGCCGCCGAGCGGCTGGCCGAGCTGCGCCTGGCGCGGGACCGCAGCCGCGATTACCTGGTTATCGTGCAACTGGCGCGGAACCCAAAGCAAGCGCAGGGGGCGCGCGCCGCCGCCAGTAGCTTCGTGCAGCGCTACGGCGTCGAGTACGATCCGAACGCGCTACTGGCCGCGTTGCTGGGGACGGCAGCGCCGCCCGTGCGTGATGCGCCGGCCGAGGCCCAGCGGGCCGCGCTGCGTCAGACGCTGGGTAACCGCCTCAGCCTGGACGATCTGCGCGACGCCGCCCTCGACCTGGGCATCGACTACGAAGGGTTGGAGAAGAGCGAACTGATCCGCCGCATGATTCTGAGCCTGGAACAGCGTGGCAGGCTCGACCAGTTGCTCGCCTGGCTTCACCAGCATCGCCCCGATATCGACACGACGCCGTTGGCGGCGTCGCCGTCGCCAGCGCCAACAGCGCCGCCGACCACTACAGCCGCCGCCGCCAGGCTCGGCGACCGCATGACCGACGCCGATGGCGTGACGATGGTCTACGTGCCGCCGGGCACGTTCACGATGGGTAGCGCCGATATCACCGACGCGCAGCCCCACGAGGTCACGATTGCGCAGGCCTTCTGGCTGGACCTGACGCCGGTCACCAACGCCATGTACGCCCGCTTCGTGGCGGCGGGTGGCTACCAGAACCGCGACTTCTGGACCGAGGCTGGCTGGGAGTGGGTCCAGCAGGGCAGGAAGCGAGGCCCCAACGACTACGACGGCTTCACGGCTCCCCGGCAACCGCGCGTCGGCGTGACCTGGTTCGAGGCGTATGCCTACTGCCGCTGGCGGGGTGGCCGGCTGCCCACCGAGGCCGAGTGGGAGTGGGCGGCGCGCGGGCCTGAGAAGCGCGTCTACCCGTGGGATAACGAGTTCGACGCCGCCCGTGTCGTCTGCCGTGACAACTCCGGCGGCAAGACGGCGACAGTCAACGCCAGCACCCGCCTGGCTGGCGCGTCGTGGGTCGGCGCGCTGGACATGAGCGGCAACGTCTGGGAGTGGGTAAGCAGCATTTATCTGTCCTACCCCTACCAGGCGGAGGATGGGCGCGAGAGCCAGGAAGACGACAGCGGCGTGCGCGTGGTGCGGGGCGGCTCGTGGGACGACTTCGAGGGCTACTTGCGGGCGGCCGTCCGCCTCTGGCTCGATCCTGCCTTCGTGAACTTCGACCTCGGCTTTCGGTGCGCCCGCTCTTCTTAGCTAATTCTGACATTCTGGCCTCTGGTCTTCTGATCTTTCTGACGCGAATCTCCGCGTAGCGGAGTCGCGAAGAATGAAAATGGGGCTATGACGTGAGGACTTACAAGAATCTGTTCCCACAGATTTGGGAGTTCGGGAACTTATACGCAGCCTGGCGCAAAGCGCGGCGGGGCAAGCGCTACACGCTCGCGGCGGCCGCTTTCGAGCAGAACCTCGACGTGGAGCTTGTCGCGCTACAGCAGGAGTTGGCGAACGAAACGTACCAGCCAGGCCCCTACCGGAGCTTCACCGTCCACGAGCAGAAGCGCCGGCGCATCAGCGCGGCCCCGTTCCGCGACCGGGTGGCTCACCACGCGCTGTGCAACATCATCGAGCCAATCTACGAGCGTAAGTTCATCGATGATAGTTTCGCCAACCGTGTTGGCAAAGGCACTCACAGGGCGCTGGATCGCTGCACCTTCTTCATGCGCCGCTACCCGTACGTGTTGCAGTGCGATGTGAGGCAATTCTTCCCGGCCATCGACCACACTGTTCTCAAGGCTATCCTGGCCCGCACCATCGCCGACAGCCCGACGCTGCGCCTATGTGACAAAATCATCGATAGTGGCGCCGGTGTGCTGTCTGATGAATACGAGATGCACTATTTCCCTGGCGATGATCTGTTGGCGGCGACTCGTCCTCGCGGTCTGCCGATTGGCAACCTGACGTCGCAGTTCTGGGGCAACGTCTATCTCAATCCGCTGGATCAGTTCGTGAAGCACGAGTTGCGTTGCCCGGCCTACTTGCGCTATGTAGACGACTTTCTCTTGTTTGGCAGCGACAAAGTCGCGCTGCATCGCTGGCGCGACCAGATCATCGGCTTCCTGCAGTCATTGCGTCTCACTATCCATGCGAAACGTGCTCATCCATGCCCGGTGGGGCATGGCATCTCCTTCTTGGGGTTCGTTGTCTTCCCCGACCATCGCCGGCTCAAGCGCAGTCGGGGCATCGGGTATCGTCGCCACCTGTACGCGCTGTACGAGCAGTACCGACGCGGCGAGATCGACCGCCAGCCGCTCGACGCCAGCATCCGGGCCTGGGTGGGCCATGCCATGCACGGCGACACCTGGCGGCTGCGCGAGAAGCTGTTCCAGCCACTGGCCCTGGCGTGACGCAGCAGTCGCCTATCTTCGTCAAGACGGAGGCCTTCATGCTCTGGCTGCTCGAGCACACTGCCAGGTATCCGCGCCACGAACGCTTTCGCCTGGCGCGGCGCATCGATGACGCCATATTCGCATTTCACGAGTGCCTGATTCGCGCCGCCAGCGATGGCGAAGCGGCCCGCGTCCACCTGTCGCAGGCTGATGTGGAGCTGATCAAGCTGCGCGCTTATCTTCGGTTGGCGTTAGAATTGAAGTATACCGCGCCGTCGCAATTCGGCTACGCGGCGCAGCAGACGGCCGAACTCGGCCGCTTGCTTGGTGGCTGGCTGAAGACGCTGGGGACCTGACTGAGGCATAGCGCGGGAGCGATCCCGCTTTATGTGGGGACGCCGGGGTGCGCGCGTGGTGCGGGGCGGCTCGTGGAACAACAACGAGAACAACTTGCGGGCGGCCTACCGCAACAGGAACAATCCTGCCAACGAGAACAACAACAACGGCTTTCGGTGCGCCCGACCTTGCTCGATGCCCGCTCTGGGCCGACATGCGACACGTTCACGGACGTGCAGCTGGCTTGGAGCAAGAGCGCCGGACGTTCCCGCCCATCCAAGCGGGCGAATACCAAGAAGCGCCGCCTGTCCTGGTAGCCCTTGTGGGTGAAAGCTCAGGCGGCGCGCGTCCGCCCGCCGCTCGAAGCGGCAGGCTACCAGGTGCAAGCCCCAGCGGGGCTTACACCTGGTAGTCAGGGGGCTTCTAGCTCGTGGCGCACGCCGTGGAGCGACAGACCCAGGCCGAAGGGTGAACAGTACGAAGCTGGCCTCCCCACCCGTCCTAACCTGGTATATAATGGCGTCGAGCGCCACGCGGATATCTCCGGAGGTAGCCTATGCTCGACCCACGCCCCGCCCCTCACACCCCCTCGGCCTACGGCGGCGACGGCTGGCAGCTGCGCGCCGCGACGACGCGCGAGGAGATTGGCCGCCTGTGGGTCGCGTGCGGCATCGATAGCGAGTGGGCGACGCTGCGCGCCGTCGTGCTGCACTGCCCCGGCGCGGAACTGGCCGCCTCCGTCGATCCGGCCGCCGTCAACATGCTGGCCCCGCTGGACCTGGCCCGCGCCCAGGCGCAGCACGACGGCATCGCCGACGCCTACCGCCGCGCGGACGTGACGGTCCACCGCCTCGACCCCGACGCTGTGCCTCGCCCCAACCAGATGTTCATGGCCGACCTGTTCTTCATGACCCCCGAAGGCGCGATTGTGGCGCGGCCCGCCTCCCAGGCGCGGGCGGGGGAGGAGCGCGAGGCGGCGCGGCGATTGGCCGCCCTCGGCGTGCCCATCCTGCGCAGCGTCAGCGGCCGTGGGACCTTCGAGGGCGCCGATGCCCTGTGGCTCGACCCGCGCACGGTCATCCTGGGTCGCGGGCTGCGCACCAACGACGCGGGCGCGGCCCAGGTGACGGCCGTCCTGGCCGACATGGGCGTGGCTGTCATCCAGGTGGACCTGCCCTACGGTGCGATGCACCTGATGGGCATGCTGCGCATCGTCGACCGCGACCTGGCCGTGGCGTGGCCGGGGCGATTCTCCATTCGCGGCGTCGAAGCTCTCCGCGAGCGGGGCTATCGTGTCGCCTTTCTCCCCGATACCCGCGAGGCTCGCGACGGCTACGCCCTCAACTTCGTGACCCTCGGCCCGCGCCGCGTCCTCATGGCGGCCGGGAACCCCACCACCGAGGCCTTCCTGGGCGACCTGGGCGTCGCGTGCGTGACGACCCCCGTGGCTGAACTGGGCAAGGCGGCGGGGGCCATCGGCTGCCTGACGGGCGTCCTCCACCGCGATGCTACCGACTCCCCTGGGGCGTGACTCGACGCGCAGCATGAAGCTCGACCAGAGCGCGCCCCGGTCCGTCGCCCGGCCTGAGTGGGGCAGACCTGTCAGGTTTGCTTCCCCACCGCCGCGATGAACTGCCGCCACACGTCGGGGACGGGCGTCTTGTGGTGGGCGCGATAGTCGTAGGTGACGATGATGCCGTCGCCCTCGGCGGCGACCCGCTGGTGTCGCTGGCTAACGACGATATGATGCACGGTGAAGCGATCCTCGGCCATCTCCGTCACTCGCACCCCGACCCACACCCTGTCAGGATAGGTGAGCGGGAACTTGAAGCGGCAGCTGATGGAGTGCAGGATGGGGCCAACACCGCTGTCGTGCATGATGCGCTGGTAGTCGAGCTGGTTGAATAGGGCGATACGCGCGCTCTCGAAGTAGCGCAGGTAGACGGTGTTGTTGACGTGGCGCATGGCGTCCATGTCGCCCCACTGCACCGGTAACTCGATGACGACGGGATACCCCGCCAACGTCTCGTGCATGGCTGCCTCCCCGCCGACGATGTGGCCTTGTTATACCACAGGTCCCCGTGGTCGGCCCACTCAATCGGTGTGTCGGGGAGGCGCGGCAAAGGCCTGACGGGTTCCTGAGAACCCGTCAGGCCTGCTCGACAGCCGCGCGGTGTTGGTCAGCTGGCGACGAACTGTAGCTGTCCCGCGCCACCCGCCAGCTGCAGATACAGCTGGTTGCCGCCGCTGGAGTAGCTCACGACCTGTTGGAGCGATTGCAGGAACTTCTGGTCGAGGGACGCCTCGCCACAGAAAGCGCCGGTTGTCGGCCCCAGCGTGATCGTTAGCGCGCTGCCGTTGACGGTGTATGAGCCGATGATAGAGTTACAGTCGGCCTTGATGTTCACGGTTCCATCGGCGTTGAACTTGATGGTGTAGTTCTGTGGGTTCGGTATGGGCGTCGGAATCGCCGCCGCACCCATCTCGCTGATCCACTGCCAGGTCGGTCCAACCAGGACCGACGGGGTGGGGGCCGTCGGTTCGGGCATGGGCGTCTCGGTCGGTAGCGGGATGGCCGTCGCGGTCGGTTCGGGCATGTCGGTCGGCGTCGATAGGGGGATGGCGGTGGCGGTCGGCGCTGGCGGCGGGGTAGTCGTCGGCTGCACCGTCACACCGGGCGCGAAGCCCGCGCAGCCGCCCCCGGTAACCGTCACCGGGTTGGGCAGGAAGGTCTGCGCCGCTGCGCCGTGGATCCAGACGTTGGAGGTGTAGCCCACGCCCTGCACGGCGACGCGGAAGGCGTACTTGTTGGCCGAGTTCATCGCCGCCGACACGTCGACGTCGTTGAACAGCCAGACCGGGTAGGTGACGCCGTTCTCCGTGATGACCATCTTCTGGCCGGGGTTGACCTCGGCGGGGTACAGGGAGTCGTTGTTGAGGCCCTTGAGCAGGAACACCGGGTTGCTGAAGTTGGTCCCGACCGAGCGCATCGAGTTCTGCTCGAACAGGGCGACCCGCACGTTCGCCAGCGGCGCGCTGGTCACGGGGGCCTGGTTGCCCGATCGGTCGTGGGGGAAGACGATCTGAATCTGACCCACCACGTTAGGCGGCGTCCCGCCGGCCGTGATCGGCTGCGGGGGGTTGGGCAGGAAGGTGAGGGCGTTGGCGGCGTGAATCCACACATTCGCCAGGGTAAGGGCGTTGTCCACCTGGACGTACATGTAGATCTTGTTATTCGGATTGTTGGCGGCGGACACGTTGACGTCGTTGAAGTCCCATACCGGGTAGTAGTAGGGATTGGCGCCGCCGATCTGGACGAAGCGCCGCGTCCCGACCGCAATGGGCACGGCCGGCTCGTTGTTGACGGCCAGCCACAGGCGCACCGGCGAGTTGAAGGTGCAGGGCACGCTCGTCGTGGTGCCAGGGAAGAACACATTGGCGGTAATGTTGGCGACGGGTGCGGCGGTGACGGCGGCGAACTGCCCCGTCGTGGTATGCGGCCACACGACCTGAATCTTGGCTTCCAGCACCTGGACCTGCGCCTCGGGCGCGGCGGTGGCGCGGCTGAACCCCACGGCGGCCAGCAGGGCCAGCAGGGCAGTCACCGCCAGCAGCATTTGCCAGCGTTTCATCGGGGGTTTCCTTTCGTGGCTAAGGGATAGCGAAGGCGTCGCCGTCAGGAGGCGTCTCTCGCGACGCCGGAACGGCGCGACACACCGATGGGGCGGCGTTTCCCATCCCTCAGTATAGCCCCAGCCGCGCGTCAGGCACAGCCACCAAAGGGCGTATTTAGGGTGTAGCCGCGCCGTGAACCGCTTGCCAGTCAATGGAATACAATGAATCACAGGCCAGTGGGCAATTCACCTGTGGAGGCAAAGCGTATGGTTCGCCAACGATGGGGCAGGCTGATGGCTCTGGCGGGGATGGCCGGATGGGCGCTGGTCATCGACGCCTGCGGCGGGGCGCTCTCGGCCCCCACGGACGTCGCGCGCCCGACAGCAACCGTCGCGCGCCCGACAGCGACCGTCGCGCGCCCGACAGCGACCGTCGCGGCGCTGGCAACAGTCCCGCCGCCAGCGCCCGGCGTTCCGGTGGGGGGTACGGCCACGCCCCATCAGCCCGACGCAACGCCTGCCTCGACCCCCCCGTCCAAGCAGGTCATCCTTAGCGACGAGTGGCGCTCGCCCGATGGCCGTTGGGCGGCTCGCATGCGGGCCGTTTTCGGCGCGCCGGGGGAGCGGTACGAGACACGACTGACGGTCACGAGCGCCGACGGGACGCGCACCTGGACGCCTGTGGCGGAAACACGCCCGACCGGGCTGGGATTCACGACCCCGGCGGTATTGACGTGGTCGAAGGATGGCCGTCGCCTGTACTATACCAACCTGCCCCACCCGGGCGGCGCGCCCAATGTGACCGTCAACGGCTCCGACCTGTGGCGGCTGGACCTGGACGACGGTCGCGCGACGCGCCTCGCGCCTGACCTGGGGGCGTGGCTGGCCCTGTCGCCCGACGAAACGCAGCTTGCCTTCGTTACCTGGGACGGCCAGGTTGGCGTGCGTGACATGTCGACAGGCGCGCAGCATGTCACGCCCTTGCCAGAGGGGAGCCGGTCCGGCACATTGGAGTGGACAGCGCCTGCGCGGCTCCTGCTCACAACCGCCGATGGCCGTCGTTGGCGGCTCGACGCGACGACGGGACAGGCGACGCTCGAGCCGTGATGCGTGGCAGCCAGGCGCGATGGGGTTACGTTGACAACCCCGCTCCCTCTGCATATGCTCTAGGCGGGAAATCTGCCCGCCTAGAGCCATCGCCATCAGGGAGCCTGTAGAATGTCCACAACTCACGGCAAGCTTCAGCGCGAAGTATTGCCCATTCCAGACCCGAAGCATGTCGGGGTCACCACCTATGACGCGAAGGACCCCGACACCGCCTTTCCGCCCATCGAGCCATTGCGACCGCCGACGGGCGCGCCGAATGTCCTCATCATCCTGCTGGATGACGCCGGGTTCGGCTCCAGCAGCGCCTTTGGCGGGCCATGCAACACACCGACCTTCGAGCGCCTGGCGCAGGACGGCTTGAAGTACACCCGCTTTCACACGACGGCTTTGTGCTCGCCGACGCGCGCCGCGCTGCTGACGGGGCGCAACCATCACTCGGTGGGCATGGGCGGCATCACCGAGATCGCGACCTCGGCGCCCGGCTACAGTTCCATCCGGCCGAAGGACAAAGCGCCCCTGGCCGAGGTGCTCAAGCTCAACGGCTACGCCACCGCCCACTTTGGCAAGTGCCACGAGGTGCCGGTCTGGGAGACCAGCCCGATGGGGCCATTCGATCGCTGGCCGACGCCTGGCAACGGCTTCGAGCATTTCTATGGCTTCATCGGCGGCGAGACCAACCAGTACGCGCCCGCCCTGTATCAGGATACCGTGCCGGTCGAGCCGGATCGGTCGCCCGAACAGGGCTACCACTTCACCGAGGACATGACCGACCGGGCGATTGAGTGGATACGTCAGCAGAAGGCGCTGATGCCCGACAAGCCTTTCTTCGTCTACTACGCGCCGGGCGCGACCCATGCTCCGCATCACGTGCCAGTCGAATGGAGCGTCAGGTACAAGGGCAAGTTTGATCAGGGCTGGGACACGCTACGCGAGGAGACCTTCGCACGCCAGAAGGCGCTCGGCGTCGTCCCCCAGGACGCGGAGTTGACCGCCCGCCCGAAGGAGATTCCCGCCTGGGCCGACATCCCCGATGACCTCAAGCCGGTGCTGGCTCGCCAGATGGAGGTCTACGCCGGGTTCATGGAGCACACCGACCACCACGCCGGCCGGCTGATCGACGCCCTGGCCGGTCTCGAAGTTCTCGACGATACGCTGGTCTACGTGATCGTCGGCGACAATGGGGCATCGGCTGAGGGCGACGTGCATGGCTGCTTCAATGAACTGGCTCATCTGAACGGGGTCAACGATCTGGAGACGACCGAGTTTCTGGTATCGCGCATCGCCGACTTCGGCACGCCGAAGGCCTACAACCACTATGCGATCGGCTGGGCGCATGCCATGGATACACCGTATCAGTGGACCAAGCAAGTCGCCTCGCACTGGGGCGGGACCCGCAACGGCACGATCGTCCGCTGGCCGAAGGGCATCCAGGCCAGGGGCGAGATTCGCCACCAGTTCCACCATGTCATCGACGTCGCGCCGACCGTGCTCGAGGCGGCGGGCTTGCCGCAGCCTGCCTTCGTCAACGGCATTCAGCAGGCGCCGCTCGAAGGCGTCTCGATGGCCTACTCCTTCGACAACGCCTCGGCTGCCGACCGCCACACGACGCAATACTTTGAGATGTTCGTCAACCGGGGCATCTACCACAATGGCTGGACGGCGGTCACCCGTCACAGTATCCCTTGGGACGCTAACATGTCGCTCCCCGCTTACGACGACGACGTGTGGGAACTCTATGGGCCTGACGACTGGACGCAAGCCCGGAACATCGCGGCTGAGCAGCCCGGCCGACTGGCCCACCTCCAGCGCCTGTTCCTCATCGAGGCGGCCAAGTACAATGTACTGCCCCTCGACGACCGGCGTGTCGAACGCTTCGACCCCGGTCTGGCCGGCCGGCCCCAACTCGTTCGCGGCAACACCCAGCTTCTTTTCGGTGGGATGGGCCGGTTGTCTGAGAACTCAATGCTCGTCCTGAAGAACAAGTCCCACGCCATTACGGCTGAGATTGTCGTGCCGAGCAGCGGCGCTCGCGGCGTCATCGTCGCCCAGGGCGGGGCCTTCGGCGGCTGGAGCATCTATGCCAGGGCCGGCCGCCCGGCCTACTGTTACAACCTGTTCGGCGTCGAGCGCTTCAAGGTCTATGGCTCCGACCCCATCCCGCCGGGCGAGCACCAGGTACGCGTCGAGTTCGCCTACGACGGCGGCGGTCTGGGCAAGGGCGGCACGGCGACACTCTACCTCGACGGGAAGAAGGCCGGCGAGGGCCGGGTGGATGCGACTGTGCCGCTGGTCTTCTCGGCCGACGAGACCTGCGACGTGGGTAACGACACCGGTACACCTGTGACCGATGACCTGCACGCGGGCGAGACGGCGTTTACGGGCCGGGTGAAGTGGGTTCAGCTTGACCTCGGCGACGATGCTCAAGACGCCGACCACCGAATCTCGCCCGCCGAACGCTACCGTATCGCGATGGCCCGCCAGTAGAGAGGGGCCGTGACCCCGGAAATTCGCTACGCCTTGAGCGGCGACGTTCATATCGCGTACCAGGTCGTGGGCGACGGCCCCATCGACCTGGTGCAGGTTCCTGGCTGGGTGTCCAATGTCGAGCTGGCGTGGGAGGATCCGGGCTATGCCCGCTTCCTGCGCCGCCTGGCATCCTTCTCGCGCCTGATTCTCTTCGACAAGCGCGGCACCGGCCTGTCGGATCGGGTGCGCAATGATGCCTTGCCCACCCTGGAACAGCGCATGGACGACGTGCGCGCGGTGATGGACGCGGTCGGGTCAGCGCGCGCCGCCCTCTTTGGCTGGTCCGAGGGCGGGCCGATGGTCGCCCTGTTCGCGGCGACGTATCCGGAGCGGACTCTCGCGCTCATCACCTTTGGCATCTTCGCCAAACGAGTCTGGTCACCCGACTATCCCTGGGCGCCCACCCCGGAGGCGCGAGAGGCATGGCTGTCCACGGTCGAGCAGAGTTGGGGGCGCGACACGGCAGACATCGATGCCATGGCGCCCAGCGCGGCGCATGACGAGGTCTTCCGCCGCTGGCTGACCGCCTACTTCCGCCAGAGCGCCAGTCCAGGCGCAGCGGTTTCACTGGGGCGCATGAATACCCAGGTGGACATCCGCGCCGTGCTGCCAACCATCCGTGTGCCGAGCCTGATCATGAATCGGGTCGATGATCATGAAGCGAAAATCGAGGAGGCGCGCTATATCGCCGCCCACATCCCCGGCGCGCGCCTCGTGGAGTTGCCGGGCGCCGACCACCTGCCTTTTACAGCCAGCCAGGACGATATTCTCAGCGAGGTCGAAGAGTTTCTGACGGGCGCTCGCCCGGTCGAGGAGCCGGATCGAATGCTGGCGACGGTACTGTTCACCGACATCGTCGGCTCGACAGAGCGCGCTGCCGCGCTGGGCGACCGTCGCTGGCGCGACCTGCTCGATAGCCACGATAAGGCCGTGCGGCGCGAGTTGACGCGCTATCGGGGACGCGAGGTGAAGCGCACGGGCGACGGCTTTCTCGCCACCTTCGACGGTCCTGCTCGCGCCATTCGGTGCGGCGTCGCCATCAGCCGCGCGGTGAAGGCGTTGGGCATCGAGGTGCGCGCTGGTCTGCACACAGGGGAGATCGAGGTGCGCGGCGAGGATGTAGGCGGTATTGCGGTTCATCTGGCGGCGCGAGTCATGGCCGCCGCTAAGGCCAGCGAGGTCCTTGTATCGAGTACGGTCAAGGACCTGGTCGCCGGTTCGGGCATCGTTTTCCAGGATCGCGGCGAGAGTCGCCTGAAGGGCGTACCAGGGACCTGGCGGCTGTTTGCCGTTGACCCGCTCACGGCGTAGCGCCATGCCTGGCCCGCCCGACCGTCTCCTGTTCGGCGTCTCCGGCGTGCCCGTGTCGTCGGCGAAGCCGTCCACCGAGGCGGGCATTGTGCGCTGTCGCGAGCTGGGCCTGGATGCCCTGGAAATGGCGATGGTCCAGAAGGTGACGATGGGCGCGGCGACGGCGGCCAGGGTACGTGCGACCGCCGAGCGCGAAGACATTGTCCTCAGCGTCCATGCCCCCTACTACATCAACCTCAACAGCCGCGACTCCCAGAAACTGGCCGACAGCCAGCGGCGTATTCTGGCCGCGGCGCGCGTCGGGGATCTGTGTGGGGCGCGCAACATCGTGCTGCATCTGGGCTTCTACCATGACAATACCCCCGCCGAGACGACGGCCATTCTGGAGCGCCACCTGACGCCGGTGATGGAGACCCTGGCCGCCGAAGGCTCGCAGGCCGTGCTGCGGCCGGAGACTATGGGCCGCGTCAGCCAGTGGGGCGACCTGGCCGAAGCCCTCGACCTGTGCGCCGCCCTGCCGCGTTGCCTGCCGTGCATCGACTTCGCCCACCTGCACGCCCGCCACGGGCGGGACAACACCTACGCCGAGTTCCTCGCTATCCTCGACGCGATCGAGGGGCGGCTCGGCCGACCTGCCCTGGACGACATGCACATTCACATGTCGGGTATTGCCTACGGTGAGAAGGGCGAGCAGCATCATCTGGCCTTCGCCGACGCCGACTTTGCCTACCGCGATTGCCTGCGCGCTCTACGCGACAGAAAGTGTAAGGGCCTCGTCATCGGCGAAAGCCCGGCGCGGGAGCAGGATGTGCAGGTGCTGCAGCAGGTGTGGCGGGAACTTGAAGGCGAGATTGATGGTCGCGATGAAGTGGCCTTGCACCATGAAACGTGATGCGTGAAACGTGAGAGCATCCGAGGTAGTTCACGCATCACAGGGCGGCAGGGTCATCGAACCCGAGAAGCGAGACTTCCCATGTCTGGCACGGACGTAGTTATCATCGGTGGCGGCGTCATCGGCGCGAGCGTCGCCTGGCATCTGGCGCGGCTCGGCGTCACGGACGTCGTGTTGCTGGAGAGGGATATCAGCCTGGCCGCCGGCTCGACGGGGCGTTCAGTGGGCGGCATCCGCCACCAGTTCTCTAGCACGGTCAACGTGCGCCTGTCTCAGGCCAGCGTGGCCAAGTTCCATCGCTTCAGCGAGGACACCGACGCTCCCGCCGACTTTGTCTGGCGCGGCTACCTGTTTGCCCTGGACAACGCCGCCGACTGGGCCGAGTTCCAGCAGAACGTCGCCATGCAGCAGGCGCTGGGTGTCGATGCGCGCCTGCTGACACCCGCCCAGGCAGCCGACCTTGTACCTGGCCTGATGGTGGATGACCTGCTCGGGGCCACCTATTGTCCACTGGATGGTGTCGGCGACCCCTACGCCATCACCCAGGGGTACGCCCAGGCCGCGCGACGGCTGGGCGTGCGTGTCCGCATCGGCGTCGGCGCGACGGGCATCGCCGTGGAGGACGGGCGCGTCGCGGCCGTCGAGACGACCGAGGGCCGCATCGCCACCCACTGGGTCGTCAACTGCGCCGGACCGTGGGCCGCCCAGGTGGGCGACCTGGCGGGGGTTGACCTGCCCATCGTGCCTCTCAAGCGCCAGGTGTACGTCACCGACGTCTTCGACCGCATGCCCCACGACTTCCCGATGGTCGTCGACTTCACCCCGTCCTTCTACTTCCGCCGCGAGGGCATGGGCCTCATGATTGGCATGACCAACAAGGATCAGCCGCCCGGCTTCGACCTGACCCTCGACCCCGCCTGGCTGGGCGTGACCATCGAGCAGGCGCTGCGCCGCGCCCCCATGCTGGCCGACGCGCGCATCATGCGCGGCTGGGCGGGTCTGTACGACACCACGCCCGATGGCAACCCCATCCTCGGTGCGGTCCCGGAGGTGGCGGGCTTCCTGGTGGCGGCGGGCTTCAGCGGCCACGGCTTCATGCATAGCCCCGCCACCGGCCAGGTCATCGCCGAGATGATCGTGTACGGCGCGCCGAGCATCGACGTGGCTGAGTTGGGTATCGACCGTTTCACGGCGGCGGCGCGCCGCGAGCATAACGTGATTTGACGCCCCTGCTGTATAATTGGGGGGCGTACCGGATGTGGGTATGAACGCACGAGGACCTATGCCCCGTTCTTTCCTTGAGCGCCTCCAGCTTGGCCCCATCGTCTGCGATGGGGCGATGGGGACGCAGTTGTATGCCCGTGGCATCTCCTACGACCAGAGCTTCGACGAACTGGTTGTCTCGCGGCCCGATGTCGTCCTGAGCGTCCACCGCGACTACCTGGACGCGGGCGCGGAGATTTTGGAAACCAATACCTTCGGTGCGAACCGAATCCGTCTGGCTGAGTTCGGCCTGGCCGATAATGTGATCCTGTACAATACACGCGCCGTCGCGATTGCTCGCCAGGCCGTCGCGGAGAGCGGTCGTTCAGCGTACGTGGCGGGCGCAGTCGGCCCCCTCGGCAAGGGGCTGGCTCCCTTCGGCCCCGTCAGCCCGACTGAGGCGCGCGCTGTCTTCGCCGAGCAGATCGAGGCCCTGACCCGCGCTGGCGTCGACCTCCTCGTCCTGGAGACGTTCTCTAGTCTGGCCGAACTGGTGGAGGCGGTCAAAGCCGCCAGGCTCGTTGCGCCCGACCTGCCCCTGGTGGCCCAGATGACCTTCAACGAGGAGAGTGTCACGGTCCGCGGCCACACGCCGGCCGACGTGGTGGCGAAGCTAGAGCCGCTGGGTGTCGATGTGTTGGGCGCTAACTGCTCCTTCGGCTCGCAGCCCATGCTGGCCGTCATGGAGGCGATGGCCGCCGTGGCCAGCAAACCGCTATCGGCGCAGCCTAACGCGGGCTTTCCCACCATCATCGACGGCCGCTTCATGTACCTGTCGTCGCCCGCCTACATGGCCGACTACGCGCGCCAGATGGTCGAGAGCGGCGTCACCATCATTGGCGGCTGTTGCGGGACGACCCCCGCCCACATCCGCGCCCTGGCCGAGGTCGCGCGTACCGCCCGCCCGCGCCCCCGCGTGCCCGCCACCGTTGCCGACAGGGCCGAGACGGTTGGCGAGGCCGTGGAAGCCCACACCTATCAGCCGACGGGCCTCGAGCGCAAGCTGGCCGAGAAGTTCGTGGTGACGGTGGAAGTAACCCCGCCGCGCGGCTTCGACGTGGGTCGTATCCTACCGTCCATCATGTCGCTCCGCAAGTCGGGCCTGGTGGACGCCATCAATGTCGACGACAACCCGCGGGCGACGGCCAGCCTGAGCGCGTTGGCGATGTGTTCCCTGGTGCAGACGCGCGTCGGCATCGAAACCGTCCTGCACCTGGCGTGCCGCACCCGCAACCTGATCGCCCTGCACTCCGAACTGATGGGCGCGCACGCCCTGGGCGTCCGCAACGTCTTCGTTGTCATGGGCGATCTGCCCCATGTCGGCGACTATCCCCGCGCTTCGGTCGTCGGCGACGTCACGGCGTCGGGCCTGATGGGCCTCATCAAGCGCTTCAATGAGGGCGAGGACATGAACGGCAAGCCCCTGGGCAGTCGCACGTCCTTCTTCGTCGGCTGCGCCCTCAACCTGGGCGCGGAAAATCTCGACAAGGAACTGAAGGTACTAGAGAGGAAGGTCGCGGCCGGGGCGGACTTCATCCTGACCCAGCCGGTCTACGACCCGGAAACCTTCTTCCGCGTTCAGCGCCGCCTGGGGGCGTTCCCGCGGCCGCTGCTGGTGGGCGTGATGCCCCTGTACAACAGCCGCAACGCCGAGTTCCTTCACAACGAGGTCCCCGGCATCGTTATTCCCGACGCGGTGCGCGCTCGGATGCGTGACGCGGGCGAGACGGGCGGCCGTACCGAGGGCGTGACGCTCAGCCAGGAGTTCCTGGCTGCCGTCCACGAGCACGTGAGCGGCGCGTACATCATCCCACCCTTCCGCCGCTACGACATGGTCGTCGAGGCGCTCGAGGGGCTGCCCTGGCTGCGGCCCCCGGCCCTTGAGACCGTCACCTCTCCCTGACAGGATACTCGCTCATGATCACTGTCCAGGTTCAACTGTTCGCTGCCTACCGCGAGGCGGTGGGCGCGCGTCAGATCCCCCTCGACGTACCCCAGGGCGCGACTGTTCTCGACGTGTGGCAGCAGCTACAAGGGCAGTACCCCAAGCTACGCACACCGCGCCCTGTCGCCGCCATCAACGACGCCTATGCCACCCTTGACACCGTTGTTCAGCCCGGTGACCTGATCGCCTACCTGCCGCCGGTCAGCGGGGGCGTGGTCTCATTCCCTCTCCCTGTGGGCGAGGGAGCCAGACAGGCAATACCGTGCGCGGAGGTAACCGTCGTATGTTCCTCATCACCGCCCAACCCTTGAGCGTCACTGACGTCGAGGCTGCCGTCGCCGACCCTGGCGCGGGCGCGCTGGTTACCTTCACCGGCGTCGTCCGCGACAACAACCTCGGCAAGTCGGTCCACTACCTCGAATACGAGGGCCACCCGTCCATGGCCGAAAAGGTCATGGCCCAGATCGGCGACGAGGTGGGCGCGCGCTGGCCGGGCGCGCGTGTCGCCATGGCGCATCGGCTGGGGCGGCTCGAAATCGGCGAGGCCAGCGTCATCATCTCCGTCTCGACGCCTCACCGCGCCGACGCCTTTGCCGCCTGCCACTACGCCATCGATCGCCTCAAGGAGATCGTGCCGGTCTGGAAGAAGGAAGTCTGGGAGGGTGGCGAGTATTGGATCGAGGGCAGTGCAGCAGCGGCGACCGAGGACCAGGAACGCGCGCCCACGAGTTGAGGACTCGTTCGCGGCCTTCCGCCCTTCGTCTTACCTTGAGCATTTCTGCCGTCGGTCCTATACTGTATCCTAATCCCAACTCATCGAGGTCGATATGCGCATTGAGGTGCAGCCAGGCTCGCTCGACAAGGCCGCCGCCGATGCTGTGGTGGTCAATGTGTTCCAGGACGTGGCTCAGTTGGGCGGCGCGACCGGCGCCGTCGACCGCGCCCTGGGCGGGGTCATCAGCGCCGCTGTGGATAGCGGTGACTTCAAGGGCAAAGTGGGCGAGTGCATGCTCTTCTACAGCGGCGGCACAGTCGCCGCGAGCCGCGTGCTCCTGGTGGGCATCGGCAAGCAGGAGGAGTTTACCCTGGACTGCGTGCGCCGCGCTGCCGCCGTCGCCGCCAAGAAGGCCCAGGAGCTGGGGGTCGGGCATATCGCGTCGGTGGTACACGGCGCGGGGGCAGGCCAGTTGGACCCGGTCAAGGCCGCCAGCGCCGTGGTCGAGGGTACGCTGCTGGGCACATATCGCTTCGAGGACTACAAGTCGGGCCAGACGCCCCGCCCTGCCCTGGAGCAGCTGACGTTGGTCGAACTGGACGACCAGAAGTTGAACCTGATTCGAGCCGGCGCCCGCATGGGCGAGGCCATCGCGGGCGGCGTCAACCGCGCGCGCGACCTGGTCAATCAGCCGCCCAACTACTTGACTCCCATTGCCTTCGCCGAGGCGGCCCAGGCCGTCGCCGCCGCGCGGCCCAGTCTGCGGCTGAAAGTCATCGACCGCGACGAGATGCAGACCCTCGGCATGGGTGCGCTGCTGGGCGTGGCCCAGGGCAGCGTCGAACCGCCCAAGCTCATCGTGCTCGACTATGGTCCCCAGGCTGAAGCGCCCGTGGTCCTGGTGGGCAAAGGCATCACCTTCGACACCGGCGGTATCTCCATCAAGCCGGCCCTGCGCATGGAGCTAATGAAGGGTGACATGGCGGGCGGGGCCGCGGTGCTGGGCGCGATGCAGGCCGTCGCCGACCTGGCTTTGCCCTTGCGCGTGGTGGGTATCATCGCCGCCACCGAGAACATGCCGAGCGGCAACGCTATCAAGCCGGCCGATGTCCTCAAGGCGATGAATGGCAAGACCATCGAGATCATCAGCACCGATGCCGAGGGCCGCCTCGTGCTGGCCGACGCCCTGGGCTACGCCCAGACCTTGACACCCCGCCCCCAGGCGATGGTGGATCTGGCGACATTGACCGGCGCGGTATTCATGGCGTTGGGGCGAGCCGCGGCGGGGTTGTTTAGCAACGACGATCGGCTGGCCGAGCGCGTGGCGGCGGCAGGCGAGCGTAGCTACGAGCGCGTGTGGCGGCTGCCCCTGTATCGCGAGTACCGTGATGTCCTTGACTCCGACGTGGCTGACCTTAAGAACTCGGCGGGCGTCGCCCCTGCGCCGGCCGGGGCCAGTGTCGGGGCCATCTTCATCCAGGAGTTCGTAGACGCTGGTATCCCGTGGGCGCACCTGGATGTGGCGTCCATGACCTACCACACGGCCCCCAATGCCCTCGGCCCCCAGGGGGCGACGGGCTACGGGGTGCGGCTGCTGGTCGAGCTGTTGCGAGGATGGGAGGCGGTGGAAGACGCATGACGGAACGCATGAAACCCGTTAAGAGTACCTTCATCGACCGGGAGGCCATCCCGCTGCACACGCGGCGGCCGGAATGGCTCAAGGTTCCGCCGCCGTGGGGCGAGAATTATGCGGGTATCAAGGGCACGATGCGTGGCCTGGGTCTGCACACGGTATGCGAGGAGGCGGGCTGTCCCAATATCGGCGACTGCTGGGGGGCGGGCACGGCGACCTTCCTCATCCTGGGCGACACCTGCACCCGCTCCTGCGGCTTCTGCAACATCAAGACGGGCCGACCCGAAGTGCTCGACCTGATGGAGCCGGAGCGCGTCGCGCGCGCCATCCAGCGCATGGGCCTCAAGCACGCCGTCGTCACGTCTGTCAACCGCGATGAGCTGCCCGACGGCGGCGCATCCATCTTTGCCCGCCTCATTCGCCGCACCCGCCAACTGGTCCCCGACTGCTCCATCGAGGTACTCATCCCCGACTTTCGCGGCGATCCTGTCGCCCTCAAGACGGTCATGGACGCCGCGCCGGAGATTCTCAACCATAACACTGAGACTGTGCCGCGCCTGTACCTGACGGTGCGCCCCCAGGGCGACTACCAACAGAGTCTGACGGTCCTGCGCCGCGCGAAAGAATTGGACCCCACGGCGCTAACCAAGTCGGGCCTGATGGTTGGGTTGGGCGAGGAGAAGGCTGAACTGTTGCAAGTGTTCGCCGATCTGCGCGCCCAGGACGTGGATATTCTGACCGTCGGCCAGTACCTGCGCCCGTCGCGCAAGCATCTGCCTGTCATCCGCTACTACAGCCCTGACGAGTTTGCCGACCTGCGTCAGGCGGCCGTCGCGATGGGCTTCCGCTGGGTCGAGTGCGGGCCGCTGGTGCGCAGCTCCTACCACGCCGAGCGCCAGGTCCAGGCCCTCAGCGCCCGCGCACCCCACGCTGCGCCTCGCGCCGAGGTCGAGGCGTCGTGACGACCGAGCACGAGCGTCTCGAACAGCAGAAAGCCTACTATCGCGCTCGCGCCTACGAATATGACGAGTGGTTCGAGCGGCGCGGCCGGTACGACCACGGTGAGGAGTGGAACGCGCGCTGGCGGGCTGAGGTGGATGAGGTGAGGCGCGCCCTGGCTGCCTTTCGCCCGACCGGGCGCGTGCTGGAACTGGCGGCGGGTACGGGCTGGTGGACGGCCGAGTTGCTGCGTTATGCCGAGGCAATCACCGCTGTTGATGCCTCGCCGGAGACGTTGGCTATCAATCGCGCCCGCGTCGGCGACGCGCCGGTGCGCCACGTCGAGACCGACATCTTTAGCTGGCAACCCGATGGCCAGTATGACGTCGCCTTCTTTAGCTTCTGGCTCAGCCACGTACCCCCCGCGCGCTTTGCTTCCTTCTGGTCGCTGGTGCGCGCGGCGCTGGCTCCCGGTGGGCGCGTCTTCTTCATCGACTCGCGCCGCGCCGAGACTTCCCGCGCCGCCGACGTGCCCTTCGCCGCCGAGGGGAACATCATCGCTCCGCGCCGCCTGAATGACGGACGCAGCTTCGAGATCTACAAGGTCTTCTACGACCCCGTCGCGTTGGAGAGCCAACTGTGCGACCTCGGTTGGGACGCCAGCGTTGCCACGACGCCCACCTATTTCCTGTATGGTAAGGCCAGCGACCGAAGCCCACGGACCAACGACCAATGACACTCCCCCAGTGAGGGGTGACTCCTCGGTTCTCGGTCCGTCGTCATTGGCGCTGCGCCTGGGACATCAGCCATGACCACTGCCATCGCGCTCGCGTCCGCCGACACTGTCGCCAACCAGCCGCCGCCCTGCCAGGACACGAATCTCTTCGCGGATGATGTCGCCCTGCGGGAGGCAGTCGAGCGCGAGGGGGGCGGGTGGATCGCCGAGCGCGCCTACGCCTACGGCACGCTGCTCGGCCAGGCCGAGACACTGCGCCTGGGCGACCTGGCGAACCATCACGCGCCCACCCTCCACACCCACGACCGCTGGGGCAACCGCATCGATGAGGTCGAGTACCACCCCGCCTACCACGAGCTGATGCGCCTGGGCGTCGAGGCTGAGCTTCACGCGCTACCCTGGACATCCGACCGCCCTGGCGCGCATGTGGCGCGGGCCGCGCTGGCGTTCCTGCATCACCAGGCGGACGAAGGGACCAGTTGCCCGCTGACCATGACCTTCGCTGTTGTCCCGTCGTTGCGCCTGCAACCCGACGTGGCCGCCGAGTGGGAGCCACGCGCCCTGTCCAGCGCCTACGACCCGCGTCCCCTGCCCGCCGACCAGAAACGCGGCGCGCTGTTCGGCATGGCGATGACCGAGCGCCAGGGTGGTAGCGACGTGCGCGCCAACACCACCCGCGCCGTGCCTATCGGCGCGGGTGGCCCCGGCGGCGAGTACACCCTGCACGGCCACAAGTGGTTCTGCTCTGCCCCCATGAACGACGCCTTCCTGGTCCTGGCCCAGGCCCCCGGCGGGCTGTCGTGCTTCCTCTTGCCGCGCTGGCTCCCCGACGGGCAGCGTAACGTGGTCCACATCGACCGCCTCAAGGACAAGCTTGGCAACCGCTCGAATGCGTCCGCTGAGATCCGGCTCGAGGGGGCGTGGGCGCGCATGGTCGGTCAGGAAGGGCGCGGCGTGGCGACCATCATCGAGATGGTGCGTCACACGCGCCTCGACTGCGCCTGGGGGTCGGCGGCGACGCTGCGCCGCGCTGTGGCCGAGGCGATCCACCATTGCGCGCATCGGGCGGCCTTCGGGCGGCTGCTCATCGACCAGCCACTGATGAAGAACGTCCTGGCCGATCTGTGCCTGGAGTCGGAGGCGGCCACGGCGCTGGCCTTCCGCCTGGCGCGCGGCTTCGACCAGGCCGCCCACGACCCCGCCGCGCGCGCCTTCACCCGCCTCGCCACGGCTATCGGCAAGTTCTGGATCACGAAGCGCGCGCCAGCCGTAACACTGGAAGCGATGGAGTGCCTGGGCGGCAGCGGCTATGTCGAGGAGTGCGTCCTGCCGCGCCTGTACCGGGACGCCCCCGTCAACTCCATCTGGGAAGGCTCCGGCAACATCCAGTGCCTCGACGTGCTGCGCGCCCTGCGCCACGATCCCGACGCCCTGGACGTCTACCTGGCCGAGGTACGTCCCGCCCAGGGGACTGACGCCCGCCTCGATCGCTACCTGGCGCGGCTGGCGAGCGATGTCCGGGCGACCGACGAGGCCGGAGCGCGACGGCTCACCGAGCGCCTGGCCCTGGCGTTGCAGGCGTCGCTGCTGGTGCGCCACGCGCCGCCCGCCGTCGCCGACGGCTTCCTGGCGGGCCGCCTGGCCGACGACGGCGGTCTCGCGTTTGGCTGCTTGCCGTCAGGCGTTGACTGCGATGCCATCATCGCCCGCTCTCGCCCTCATGCTGCCTGATTATGCCTGTCGCTGACCTGCACACCCATAGCGCCGCCTCCGATGGCCTGCTCTCGCCCACTGAGGTGGTCGAGCGTGCGGCGGAGGCGGGGGTGACCATCCTGGCCCTGACCGACCACGACACCACCGACGGCGTCGCCGAGGCGCTCGCGGCGGGACAGCGCGTCGGCATCGAGGTTATCCCCGGCATCGAGATCAACACCGAGCACGAGGCGGGTAGCCTGGACATCCTCGGCTACTGGATACCGATCACACCAGGGCCGTTCCAGGCGCGCATCGCCGAGATGCGTGACGCCCGTGTCCATCGCGGTCAGCGCATGGTGGAAGCCCTCAACCGCCTGGGCGTGCCGGTGCGTTGGGAGCGGGTGCGCGAGCTGGCGCAGGGCAGCGTGGGACGGCCCCACGTGGCCCAGGCCCTTGTAGAGACGGGCTACGTGCGCTCGCTGGGCGAAGCTTTCGACCTCTACATTGGCCACGGGCGGCCCGCCTACGTGCCGCGTCTGCGCTTCACGGCGGTCGAGGCCATCCAGTTCGTCCGCGCCCACGGCGGCGTGCCGGTCATGGCCCACCCCATCCCAGCCGCCGCTCAGCACCTGGACCCGTTCCATCTCGAAGCTCTGCTGCCACGGCTGCGCAACGCCGGGCTGGCCGGCATCGACGCCTACTACGGCTCGTATACCCCGGACACGATTCGACGCCTGGTTGCACTCGCTGGCCGCTATAGACTCATCCCGGCCGGGGGCAGCGACTTTCACGGCCCCGCCATCAGCACGGCCCTCGGCACGCCCGGCGTGCCTATCGGCAGCGTCGACAGGCTGCGCCGGGCGGCGCGACCGTCCTAGTAGCGACCTCTGCCTGGAGCGCAGCAGTCGCGCCCCGCAGCGGCAGCATGGCTGCCACACTCTAGAGCCGAGCGATTCTTGCCCCCACTGGTTGCCAACCCTATAATTCGCCACCGGTCCAGCGACGTGCGCCTGGGCCACTATTTTTACAGGGTGGCAGTTCCCCATGCGGCAGCGGCTCCTTCGCTGGCTTATCCCCGGCGGTATCCACTACTCGCGGCTCCATCGCCAGCTCACCCTGTTTTGGTGGGATGGCGTCTACGCCAACATTGCCGAATCCATCGTCCTGTCGTATACGTCGCTGTATGCGCTGGCCTTGGGGGCCACCAATACCCAGGTCGGCCAGCTGACCGCGTTCCAGAATCTGCTTGGCGCGGCCGCTCTCATACCGGGTGCGCGCTTCGGCGAGTGGTGGGGCCGCCGCAAGCAGCTCGTTCTCCTGTCGGCGGGCCTCGGTGGGCGCGGCCTCCTGCTTGCCATCGCCCTCGTCCCTCTCTTTGTCCAGGGTCAGGCGGCCATCTACGCTTTGATGCTGCTGTTTGGCCTGCGCACCTTCTTCCTCAACTTCTCGAACCCGGCCTGGACGTCCTTCACCGCCCAGCTTGTGCCCAGGCGGCTGCGCGGGCGCTACTTCTCCGCGCGCAACTTCGCCATCGGTGTCGTGACCTTCGTCACCGTGCCTGTGGTCGGCTATCTCATCCAGTGGCTCGGCAACCCTGGCGGCTACCAGGCCGGCTTCGGCCTCGCCTTTGTCGCCGGCATGATTGGTCTGGCCTACTTCGCCTCCATCCCGGAGCCGGAGGAGGCTGCGCCCCCTGCCACGACTAACGCGAAAGGGCCAGGCGCAGGCGAGATGCTTCGCAACCAGCCCTTCGTGGTGTTCACCGCCGTCGCGCTCATCTGGAACCTGTCGCTCCAGATCGCCGCCCCCTACTTCAATGTCTTCCTGGTCAAGGACCTGGGCGCGACCGCCGGCATCATCGGCGTCACCTCAGCCATCAATAGCGTCTCCGCCCTCATCGGCCAGCGCTGGTGGGGGCGGCGCTACGCGCGCCTGGGGGACCTGGGCATCTTCCGCATCAGCGGCCTGATCATCCCGGTCTTGCCCCTCATCTGGGCGGTCATCACCGAGCCGTGGCAGGTGGGCGTCATCAACAGCATTGGCGGTTTCGTGTGGGCGGGCTATACTCTAGCCCAGTTCAACCTGCTGCTGACCGTGACGCCCGACCGAGGCCGCGAACGCTACGTCGCGCTGTACCAAACGGCCGTGTTCTTCGCCGCCTTCCTCGGCCCCCTCATCGGCGCGTCCCTGGTGAACCAGGTCGGCTATCGGCTGATGTTTGTGCTGTCAGCGATCGGGCGTCTGGTAGCGACAGCGTTGTTCATTCAGCTGATGACAAGGCGGCCGCGGCGGGCGAGCAGGCGCGACGAGACGGTCAGGAGTGATGAGGATGAGACGGATTCTGAGACGGATTCTAGCGATTGAGACCAGTTGCGACGAGACCGCCGCCGCCATCATCGGCGACGGTCGTCACGTCCTGTCCAACGTGGTCGCCTCCCAGGAGGCATTGCACGCGCCCTACGGCGGCGTTTTTCCGGAGCTGGCCTCGCGGCAACACATCCTGTCCATCGTGCCGGTCATCGAGGAGGCGCTGACGAAAGCGGCCGTCGGCTGGGGCGACTTGACGGCGCTGGCCGTCACCTACGGCCCCGGCCTGGCAGGGTCACTGCTGGTGGGCGTGAACACCGCCAAGGCCCTGTCCCTGGCGCGCGGCCTGCCTCTGGTAGGCGTCAATCACCTGGAAGGGCACATCTACGCCAACTGGCTGCGCGTGCCGCCCAACGAGGGCAAGCCCGACCCTGAGTTCCCCCTGGTGTGCCTCATCGTCTCCGGCGGCCATACTGATCTGGTGCTGATGACCGAGCATGCCCGCTACCTGGCCCTGGGCAGCACTCTCGACGACGCGGCGGGCGAGGCCTTCGACAAGGTGGCGCGGATGCTTGGCCTGGGCTACCCCGGCGGCCCGGCCATCCAGAAGACGGCCGACGGTGGCGACCCCGCCGCGTTGACCCTTCCCCGCGCCTGGCTGCCGGGTACGTACGACTTTAGCTTCAGCGGTCTCAAGACAGCCGTGCTGCGCCTGACCCGCGAGGTCGAGGCGGCGGGCGGCGTCATCCCGGTGGCCGATGTGGCGCGCGCCTTCCAGGATGCGGTGGTCGATGTGCTGGTCACCAAGACGATGCAGGCGGCCGCCGCCTATGGCGCGCGGGAGGTGCTGCTGGCGGGTGGCGTGGCGGCCAACGTCGCCTTGCGCGAGGCCATCGCCGCCCGGTCGCCTGTCCCGGTGCGCTACCCGGCTATCTGGCTGTGCACCGACAATGCCGCCATGATCGGGGCGGCGGGCTACTTCGCGTGGGACGACGGTCGCCGTAGTGGCTGGGACCTGGACGTGGTTCCCAGCCTGCCCCTGGTTCCGGCGTAGCCTGGCCACGAACCACCGACGACGGACCACGCCTCGCCCAGGTTGGTACGCATCAGATTCGTGTTTGCCCATCGAGATGCTGAGGGTGGCTGCATTGTCAGGGAATGCCCCAGGTTCCGGGGTCGAGGAGACGCTCGTCGGGGACGGATAGGGCGCGCAGGGCGCCCAGGGCGTCGGGGGGGATGACGGACACATCCACCACGGCGACGGCCTCGTCCAACTCCGCCGTGTCGCGCACGCCGATGAGCGTCGCGCTGACGGCCGGGTGGGCCAGACAGAAGCGTAGCGCGGCCTGCGCCGCCGTGGGTCGGCCGGGGAGGTTGGCGGCCAGCGCGCGGAAGGCGTACGCCGTCGCGCGCAGGGCGTCCAGGTGGGGCGGGAGGCTGTCGGCGCGGTCGGTGAGCGCGCCCTTGAGCAGCGCCGAGCGCACCACGATCCCGACGTCCTGTTGCTGGGCGAGGGGAAAGACCCTCTCCTCCATGCGGCGGTCGAGGATGTTGTACGCGACTTGCAGCGTGTCGAAGGTGTTCGTGGCCAGGCCCGCCAGGGGTAACTCGCGCCCGTAGGAGCTGAGGCCCGCGAAGCGAATCTTGCCCGCCGAGCGCGCCTGGGCCAGCAGCTCGGCGATCACGCCGTCGGCCAGGATGGCCGGGTCGCTGCCGGCGTGGACCTGATACAGGTCGAGCCAGTCGGTGCGCAGGGCGCGCAGGCTGGTATCCAGCGAGGCCCAGAAGTGGTCGCGCAGGGCGTCGCCGCTCAAGAGCTGACCGCCTGGCCCCACCAGGGTGAACTTGCTGGCCAGGACAATCTCCCCGCGTCGATGGCGCAACGCGCGGCCAATAACCTCCTCAGCCGTACCGTAGGCGCGGGCGGTGTCGATGAGGGTGACGCCCGCGTCGACAGCGCGGTTGAGCAGGCGCGCGGCGTCGGCCTCGTCGGGCGGGCCAGTCTCGCCGGGGCGCGGGATGCCGTAGGTCAGCCCTAGCTCGACGGTTCCCAGGGCCAGTTCGGAGACGATGAGGTTGGTGCGGCCGAGGCGACGGGTGTTCATGGCAAGCGATTGGAGAGTAGGGATTGGAGATTACCTGTCGGTCGGTGGTCGGTCATCACGCCCCCAGGCGTCGCTTCAGGCCGGCCAGGGTGAAGTCGGCGGCGCGAAAATAGCCGAAGATGTCAGCCTCGAAGGCGATAATCTCGTGGGCCAGGCGGATGACGTCGGTGACGTGGGCGGCGGGGAAGACGACGACGCCATTCTCGTCGCCGTGCACGATGTCGCCCGGCGCGACTGCGACGCCGCTGACTGTCACTGTCGTCCCCGCATCCACCAGACCAAAGTTGCCGTGGGACGGTACGAGTCCCAGGCCGAAGATGTGGAAGCCCCCCAGGGCGCGGATGCCCGCGATGTCGCGTACCGCCGTGTTGCTGACGACGCCGATGCCGCCCAGGCGGTGGGCGACCGTCGCCATGCCGTCGCCCAGGATGCAGCCGCGGCCGGGGTCGGGGCCGACTTCCTCGGTGACCAGGACGCCGGGATGGGACGAGGCTGCCAGGCTGTCCCACATACGCCAGTAGGGTTCCATGCTGTGCGTGACGCCGCGCACCGTCGAGCCGAAGCGCGCCGTGACCGCATAGCCGACCATGACGCCCAGGCTGGGCAGCAGGCAGCGCACCTCCGCGCCCATATGGCCGTCGGTGGGTGGGCGAATGTCGAGCTTTTCCACGGCGTTGCAGATGGTTGGCGTGTCGATGCGGCGCAGCAGCTCGATCTGTTCGGGGGTGACGGCGGGCATGGCTCACTCTCCAGGGAGGCGTAGCAGGCGGGCGGCATTGTCGCGCAGGACGGCGGCGCGGCCGGCGGGCGACAGGTCGGCGGCGTTGATCTTGGCCAGGGCGGGCGCGGGTTGCTGCAGAACCAGGCCTGTGCCGAGGAGCGCCCGGCCGGGACCGGCGGCCGCTACGTAGTCGACGACGGCGTCGAGTTGGGCATCGGCCGAAAGCTCGACATAAAGATTGAGCAGGCGAGACAGTGCGGCGCGGGCCGCGCGGCTCTCATAGTTGACCGCGCCCAGGATGAAGGCCGCGTCGGGATGGCGCTCGGCCAGCCGCACGACCGAGGCAAGCGGCAGGACAGGCAGCCAGAAGTGCATCGCCAGCCGCAGCGGGACCAGCACAGGCCAGCCCCACGCCGCTGCGCGGTCGAGGAGGTGGGCCAGGGCGGGCAGATCTTCGTCCAGGCTGTAGCCGTGATGCATGGGGAAGAGGCTGAAGCCGACGAATGGCCCTTGTGCCGCGCCGTCTACCAGGGAGATGGCCTCAGCCTCGCAGAGTGGGTTGACCACCAGGTAGGGCAGGACACGCCCGCCGCTCGCCGCGCTCAGGGCAGCGAGATCGGCATTGCCCACCACGCAATCGACGAAGACGGCCTTGAGCGACGACATGGCGGTGTACTGAATGCCGTTGGCGTCGAGGAGGGTCAACAGGTCGGCCGGCGTGCGCACCGTTACCGGCCAGTAGGGCCAACCGCCCCAATAGGCGTTGATGTCGATGGCGTCAGTCACGGACCGCGCTCCAGCAGCGCGGCGATGTTCTCCCCCAGGATGCGTCGCTTCGCCGCCGGGTCGAGGCGCGCGCCAGTCACCTTTGCCAGCTGCGCCGCCGGGTCGAGGATGGGCAGGTCCGTCCCGAACAGCACCTTCTCCACGCCCAGGGCGGCCACGGCATCCTCGACCAGAGTCAGGTTGACCATCGAGCCGCATGTATCGACATACACATTCGGGTGGCGGCGGGCTATCGCCAGGGCGCGGTGGTAGTCGCCGCTACCCTGGGCCGTGTCGCCGAGGTGGGCAATGATGAGCCGCACGGCGGGCACGCGCCGCGCCACGGCGTCGAACTCCTGGGGCGCGGCGTGGGCCAGCACCGGCAGCCGCAACTCTGCGGCCAGCTCGAACAGGGGCCACATCGACGGCTCGGTCAGCGTCACGCCGGTCCAGGCCAGCCCGCCCTCGAAGACGCGGTAGCGGGTGTAGATCTTCAGGCCGCGCATGCCGCCGTCGCCCACCACGTTGGGCAACTCACGCACGGCCTGGGCCGCGTAGTGGGCCGAAGGAATGGCGTAGTAGCCCACAATGCGGTCGGGCCAGCGGGCGACAGCGTCCAGCACCTGTCGGTTGCCCTCATCCGGCTCGTAGGCGATGGCCCACGCGCTGCTGACGCACAGCCGCTCGATGCCCAGGCGATCCGCCTCGCGCAGCAACCGCTCCGGCGAGCCGTCGAGATGGTGCCACTTGCCCAGGTGGGCGTGGGAGTCGATGATCACCCTGGGACCTGGCGCGCCGCCTGGGCCTCGGCGACCGGGTAGGCGTAGCCCGCCGCCAGCAGATCGGCGGCCAGAGCGGCCTCGCGCTCGGCGGGCAGCGACTCCAGGGGGGCGCGCGGGTTACCGATGGGCACGCCCTGCCAGCGCATCATGGCTTTGAGGGCGCCGGGGTGGCGCAGCCAGGCCTTGATGACTCGGTTGGCGGCGAACTGTAGCTCCTGGGCCTCAGCCAGCTGGCCCGCCGTATAGGCGTCATACAGGCGCACGAAGTGGCGGGTCATGGGGTTGTAGGTTGAGCCGATGGCTCCTACGACGCCCATGCTGAGGGCGGGCAGGCACATCTCGTCCGGCCCAGAGAAGACCGTCATGTTGGGCAGCTCGATAATCTGGCGCATCTCGTACAGGTTCGGCGACGTCCACTTCATGCCCACCAGATTGGGAATCGTCGCCTGCATCTGCGCCACCATCTCCGGCGTGACGTTGATGCCTGCCGCCGATGGGATGTTGTAGATGAACAGGGGCATCTCGGCGGCGTCGCCAATGGCTGCGTAGTGGTCGCGGATGGCGTTGAAGCTGTAGGCGAAGAAGGTGGGCGGGATGGCCGCCACGGCGTCGGCGCCCGCCGTGCGGGCGTGGGCCGCCAGGGTCGCCGCGTCGCGGGTGGGGATCATGCCGACGTGAATCATGGTTGGCACGCGGCCCGCAACGCGCTGGATAGTGCGCTCGGCGACCGCCATGCGCTCGGCCACGTTCATCAACAGGCCCTCGCCGGTGCTGCCGCACACGTACAGGCCGTGGGCGCCCTCGGCGATGAGATGGTCGACCAGGTGGTCCAGGGCGGGCAAATCGACATCGCCGTGGGCGTCGAAGGGTGTCAGCATCGCGGGCCAGATTCCCTTGAACATGAGAATGACTCCTATGAATGATGAGGTTCCCCTGTAGAGCGCGGGGGCCGCGCTCCAGAACCGTGCATTACATTTCTATCATCGCCTGCCGGGCAGCGCGCAGACCTTGCCAGAAGAAGCTAATATCCACGCCGACATCGACGAACTGGAAGCCCTGGGCAGCGCGGCGCTTCGCGACCTCCGGCGAGCCGCAGGCCAGGCCCACGGCGACGCCGTGCCGCTGGCCCGCCTGGAGAATGGCTTGCAGGGCGGCCTCGTGCTCGTCGCTCGGCCGGCCATACGTGCCCAGGTCGATGGCGAGGTCGCCCGGACCGATGAAGGCGCAGTCGATGCCCGGCACGCTCAGGATATCGTCCACATTCGCCACGGCCTGCCGCGTTTCCAGCATCACGGCCAGGAGAATCTCGGGGTTGGCCGCGCTGAAGTAGTCCTCCCCGTAGAGTAGCATGCGTGTGCCGCCCGCCGAGCGTGTGCCCTGGGGCGGGTAGCGGACGGCGGCGGCGGCGCGCTCGGCCTCGGCGCGGGTGTTGACCATCGGCACGACGACCCCCATGGCCCCCTGGTCCAGGGCGCGGCCGATGAGGGCTGGATCGTTGGCCGCCGGGCGGACGATGGGCACGCTCGGCGTGAGGCTGATGAGCTGCAACGCGCTGAGGAGGGCAGCCTCGGACCAGTAGCCGTGCTGCAAGTCAATCAGCGCCCAGTCGAAACCGGCCAGGGCCACTTCCTCGGCCAGCACGGTAGAGCCGACGGTCAGCCAGACGCCGAAGGAGGGGTGGCCCGCCCGTAGAGTCGCCAAAACAGGATTGGAGCGCATGATCAGATTCTCTTTCGCTAGGGAAGGACGAAGCCCCCGTCGACCTTGAACGTCGAGCCGGTGATGTAGTCGGCGGCGTCGGAACACAGGAAGCGTGCCATGTCGGCAATCTCCTCGGTGCGAGCGAGGCGGCCCCAGGGAATCCGCGCGCCGCCTGCCTGGATGTCGGCCTCCGAGAAGTGAACGCGCTCGCCGGGCGTGTCCGTCCAGCCGGGGTGGATGACGTTGACGTTGATGCGATGGGGAGCAAGCTCGCCCGCCAGCGTAGCGCCCAACGCAGTCACGCCGGACTTGGCGACGTTGTACGCGGACGATTGGCGGTAGGGACGCTCGGCGTGGACGGAGCCGATGATGACGATCTTGCCGCCTTCGCCCTGGGCGACCATCTGGCGCGCGGCAAACTGGCAGGTGTGCCACACGCCGAACAGGGTGACGGAGAGGGTTGCCCACGCCTCGTCCCACGTGAGGTCGATGAAGTTGCGGCGGTTGGAGCGGGCGGCATTGGCGACGGCGACATCGAGCCGGCCGAGACGTTCGACGCTTGTTTGCACCATCGCCTCGACCTGCTCGCGGTCAGCCACATCCACGCGCAGGGCGAGAGCGTGCCGGCCCAGGGCTTCGATGTCGCGTGCGGTGACGTGCGCCTCCTCGGTCAGAACGTCGGCGATGACGATGTCGTAGCCATCGGCGGCCAGGCCCAGGGCAATGGCGCGGCCGATGCCCCGCGCCCCGCCGGTCACGAGGGCGACACCGCGCCGGGGAGTAGGTGGAGAAGAGGCTGAGAGGGTCATGGGTCGCCTTTGCGGTGTGTTCAGGCACGGCCGCTGGGCAGCGTGCGTAATGTTCGTTGTCGACAAGACTATATCATACAGTCCGATTGTTGTCAATCGACTTGACACCCCACCCGAAGTGTGATACCATCCGCCCCCACATTGCCCGTTGGCTGCCCGCGTTACTTGTTCAGGGGGTTGGATGCCGCTCCAGTTCGAACCTCTCAAGAATAGAGCGCTGCGCGACGCCATCGCTGCCGCCATTCGGGGCGCGATTGCGGGGGGCCAGTTGCGACCGGGCGACGCGGTGCCGGAGGCGCTAATCGCCGAGCAAATGGGCGTCAGCCGCAGCCCGGTCCGCGAGGCGTTCCGCAAGCTCGAAGAACAGGGCTTGCTGGTCAGCTATCCGCATCGCGGGACCTACGTCGCCACCTTCACGGAAAAGGACGCCGAGGATATCTACCAGCTGCGCGCTGGGCTGGAGGGCCTGGCGGTGCGTTGGGCGTTGGAGCAGGGCGAGGGCGCGCCCCTGGCCGAAAGGCTACAGGCTATCGTCGAGCGCATGCGTCCCCTCGTGGGCACCGACCGCTTCGTCGACATGGCCGACCTGGACTCGGAGTTTCACTCGGCGATCATGGAGGCGTCGGGGAACACGCGCCTGATGCAGGTGTGGCGCGGCATGGACCCCTTTGTGTGGATGATGGTGGGCGCGGCGCGACGCTCTGAAGACGAGGCCGTGCCTGAGCGGCTCATTCCAGAGCACGAGGAGCTTGTTGAAGCCATCGCCTCGCTTGACCCACGACGCGCCGAGGAGGCCGCTCACGCCCACATTGTGCGGCGGCGGGCCTTTACCCTGGCGACGCTGAGGCAGGGCCTGGACCGGGTTGGTGTCCCCATGGTTAGCGGCTCAGCGGAGGATGGTCGAGTTTGACCCTCGCCTGCGTGGTGAGGTGAGACGACTCTCGGCGGCGACATGGCCCCGAGACCTGGAAGCACGGGAGAAGGAGAACCCCATGGCTCGATTCCGCGCTCGAACAAACGCCCTACTCGCCCTGGTGGTGGCCCTGACGCTCGTCGCTCTGGCGGCGTGCTCGCCCCAGCAGCAGGCGGCTGTGCAGCAGGCGGCGCCTACTGTCGCTGCCGCCGTGCAGCAAGCGGCGCCCACCGTCGCTGCTGCGGCGCAGCAAGCAGCGCCCACCGTCGCAGCGGCTGTCAAGGCCGCCGCGCCCACCGTGGCTGCCGCGGCGCAGCAAGTCGCGCCTACGGTGGCTGCCGCCGCTGGCGCCGCCGCGCCGAAGGCCGTCGTGTTGCCCGCCGATGCCGCGGCCGAGCAGACCCTGCGCATCGCCTGGCAAGGGTTCGGCTCGCAGGAGCCACTGGCTCCCTGGAGCGTGCGCTGGGGCGGCCAGGGTGTCGCCTTCAGCGAGTTCCTCAGCCCCTTCTACCACGACGTGGACTTCAACCTCAAGCCGCTCCTGGCGACGGAAATGAAGCCCAATGCCGACTTCACCGTGTGGACGATGAAGCTCGACCCGCGCGCCAAGTGGTCGGATGGTAGCAAGCTCACCGCCAAGCAGGTCAAGGAAGGCTGGGAGTGGGTGACAGCGCCCGCTCAGAAGACGTCCAACATCACCGGCTGGGCTTTGGATAACGTCAAGGGCTTCAAGGACATGGCCGACGGCAAAGCCCAGGAGATTGCGGGTATCACTGTCAAGGATGACAACACCCTGGAGTTCCAACTCAACGCCCCCGATCGCTTCCTGGATCACAAGTTTGCCATCTACTGGCTGGGCGTCGTCCCGGCGGAAAAGCTCAAGGCCGACCCGCAGTACCTGACCAAGCCCAACCCCCTCGTCAACGGCCCCTATCAGGTCACGGCCATCGACACGACAGGGCGGCAGGTAACGATGTCGCGCAACCCCAACTGGTGGGGTGACAAGGGGCCGCTGGACAAGCTTGAACTGGTGGTGGCCGAGGAGCAATCCGCCTTCGAGGCTCTGGTCGAGAAGGGCCAGGTCGACTTCGGCTACTCCTTCGCCGACATCCCGACGCGCCGCAAGCTCGTCGAGCGCACGCCGGGCGCCAAGGAACTGGCCAACAGGCTGCCCATCGGCATCTACTCTAGCGTCCACAACAACGTGCCGCCCCTGGACGACATCAACGTCCGCAAGGCGCTCGTCCACTCCGTCGATTGGAAGGAGTTGGCGGCCGCCTCGACCGAGAACACGCAGCAGGCATGGCTGGGCGCGCTCCACCCCGAGTTGCTCGACAAGTGCTACGATCCGAAGATGGAGTCGTACTTCGAGTATAACGTAGACAAGGCCAAGCAGTTCCTGGCCCAGTCCAAGTACGGCAGTGCGGACAAGCTTGGTAAGCTGCGCGTGACGTCCAACTCATCGGGCGCAGCTCAGAAGAAGGCTGTCCAGATCCTGATGGAGTATTGGCGCAAGAACCTCGGCATCGAGGATATCGAGTTCAAGGAGCAGCCGTCGGGCTTCGGTCCCGACGAGAAGCTGGTGAACATCGACCGCCAGAGCATCAGCGCCCGCCCGCCCATCGATAGCCTGTGGGCCACCCAGTTCAGGTCGTCGGCCATCCATGCCACGCGCTTCATGGCCGGCTACAAGAACGAGAACCTCGACAAGATTCTGGCCGAGGTAGGGACGATGGACCGCAAGGACCCCAACTACTGCGCCAAGATCAACGAGGCGATGAAGATTTTCCTCGACGACTACATGTGGCTGCCGCTGTGGCGTCAGAGCGGCGACTTCGGCATCGTGCAGCCGTGGGTGAAGAACCTCGGCTTCAGCCCGTACCTGTCGCCCTACGGCTGGTTCAACGAGCCCTACACCTACATAGCGAAGAAGTGACGTGAGTCAGGCCCCCTCTCACCTGGAGAGGGGGCCTGACGTGGCGGCTGGCGAGGACGCGAGACGAGCATGATCACCTATATCACCAATCGCTTACTCAGCGCCATCCCCGTGGTTTTCCTGGTGCTGCTCATCACGTTCACCCTGGGCTATTTCGCACCCGGCGACCCCATCGTTCTCATCTACAATGAGAATATATCCACCATGACCCCGGACGACCTGGCGCGGCTGCGGACCCAGTACGGGCTGGACCGACCCTACATGGTCCAGTTCACGGACTACGTCGGCAAGCTGATGCGGGGCGATTTCGGCACGTCCATTCAGACGAAGCTGCCTGTGCTGGATATGATAAAGGTTGGCCTGCCCATCACCTTGCAGCTGGGTCTCGCCGCGGGCTTCTTCTTGATCGTCGTCGGCATCCCGCTGGGCGTCCTGGCTGCCCGCCGGCACAACTCAACCGTGGACTACGCCATCGTCGGCGGCTCGCTGACTCTGCGCACCATCCCCATCTTCGTCCTCGGCCCCATGCTCATGGTGCTGCTGGTGCTGACGCTGAAGATTCTCGACGTGCCGCTCGGTTGGAAGGGGCTGTTCCATCCGCAGGTTATCCTGCCCATCCTGCTGCTGGCGGCGGCCCCACTGGCCGACGTGGTGCGTCAGACGCGCGCCTCGTATCTGGAAGTCATCAGCAACGACTACGTGCGCACCGCCCACGCCAAGGGCCTCAAGACGCAGACGGTGGTCTGGGGTCATGTCATGCGGAACGCGCTGTTGCCGGTGGTGACGTCGCTGGGCCTCATCGTCAACGCCCTCATCCACGGCTCAGTCTTCGTCGATCGCATGTTCAGCATTCCCGGCTTCGGTAGTATCGTCGTCAACGCCATTCAGTTGCTCGACATTCCAGTCATTCTGGGGACGACCATCTTCAGTACCCTGCTGGTGATACTGGCTAACCTCACGGTGGACCTGCTGTATCCCCTGATTGATCCGCGCGTGCGGCTGAAGTAAGAGAGCATCCCATGAGCACCACGGAACTGGGCGAAGGGGGCCTGGCCCGCCCGACGATCCAGGCCCCGGCGCACGACATCAAAGTCCGTAGCCTGTGGGGTGACGCCTGGCGACGGTTGATTCGCAACCGCCTATCGATGCTTGGCCTCGTCGTCACGATCATCTTCTTCCTGGTCGCCATTTTTGGGCCGATGCTGGCGCCCTACCCGTACCAGGAGCAGAACCTGCGCCGCACCAACGAGATGCCGAGCGCGGACCACCTGCTGGGCACGGACCACCTGGGGCGCGATTTCTTCAGCCGCATCCTGTGGGGGGCGCGCACGGCCCTGGCTGTCGCCGTCACCGTCACCACGTTGTCGCTGTTCCTGGGCGTAACGCTGGGCGGCATCGCCGCCTATCAGGGCGGGGGTGTGGACTGGACCATTGGGCGGCTCATCGATGTCACCTTATCCATCCCAACCATCATGCTGCTGATTCTGGTAGACGCGACGCTCCAGAAACCCTTCTCGCGCGCGTTCCAGGCCGTGTACGTCATCACCGGCATCGAGTTTTTCAAGGGTGCGATCATCCTGAACTACCTGATTACCATGGCGGCCATCGCCGTGGTGACCTGGCCCATCTATGCCCGACTGATTCGCGGCCAGATCCTCTCCCTGCGCGAGCGGGAGTACGTCGAGGCGGCGCGCTCGGTGGGCGCTTCCAGTTCGCGCATCCTGGCGCGCCACGTTGTCCCCAACGGCCTGGGCCCGGTCATCGTCGCGGCTACCTTCGGCTTCTCGGCGGCCATGATTCTGGAAGCGTCCCTCAGCTACCTGGGGCTGGGCATTCAGCCACCCGCCGCCAGTTGGGGGGCGATGATCAACGAGAATCTGCATCAATGGCGCGTGCGGCCGTATCTGGTGCTCATGCCCGCGACCGTGCTGGCGATTGCCGCCCTTGCCATCAACTTCCTGGGCGATGGCCTCAACGACGCGCTCAACCCGCGCTCGCGCCAGTAGCGGGAGGACTACGTGCCTCGTTATCCCCAAGCGATTCTAGTCTCGTGCGAGATTCCCTGGGATGAGCAGGAGCGGCTGCTGGAGGACGTCTTCCGCCGCGCGGTGCGCTGGACACTGGCGGCGGGCTTCCATCACCTGTACGTGTTTGGCACGGCGGGCGAGGGCTATGCCGTCGACACGCCGCGCTTCCAGGACATCGTGCGGGTGTTCTGGGAGGAGACGCGCGGGCCGGACGTACATCCGATGGTGGGGGTCATCGCCCTATCCACGGCACAGTTCATCGAGCGACTCGGCTTTGCCCACGACGTGGGCTTTCGTGCTTTCCAGATCTGCCTGCCCAGTTGGGGCGCGCTCAACGACACCGAGGTCGATACCTTCTTCCAGGACGTGTGTGGCGCGTTCCCCGACTCGCGTTTCCTGCACTACAACCTGGGCCGCGCCAAGCGCCTGCTGACGGGGCGCGACTACCGCCGCGTGGCCGATCGCGTGCCCAATCTGGCCGCCACCAAGAACACCCTCACTTCAGCCGCCGACCTGCTGCGCCACGCCCCCGACTTGCAGCACTTCCTGGGCGAGCGCAACTTCGCCGAAGGTTGCCTGTACGGCGAATGCTCGCTTCTGGCGTCGCTGGGGCCGATGATTCCCCATCGGACCAAGGCGTATTTCGCGGCGGGTGTTCGGGGCGACGTGGACCGACTGTTCCGCCTGCACCACGACCTGCTCCGCTTCCACCAGGACATCATCGAGCCGCTGGTCGCCGAGAGCCGCATCGACGGCGCGTACGACAAGGCGCTGGTAAAGATGGGTGGCTTCGACGAGATGCCGCTACGCCTGCTGTCCCCCTACCAGGGCCTCAGCGAGGCCCACTACGAGGCCGTCTACCGCCTGTTCCGCGACCTGTACCCCGATTGGAGCTGACCGCCTTGACAACCTATGATGAGATCACTGCCGAAGAGCGCAACGTCTTCGACCTGTTCAGCCTGAAAGGGCGCGTTGCCATCGTCACCGGCGCGGCGGGCTGGCTCGGTGCGCCCATGAGTCGCGCCCTGGCCGAGGCGGGCGCGGCCGTCGTCGTCACCAGTCGCAGCGAGGCGCGGGCCGCCGAACTGGCCGAGTCGCTGCCGGGTAGCGGCCACCTGGGCCTGGCTCTGGCGCAAGACGACACCGACGGTCTGGACGATTTCGTTGCCGGCGTGGTGCGGCGACTGGGGCGGGTGGATGCGCTGGTGAACAATGCCTATGGGGGGACGGGGCCAAGCATCGACCAGACGACGGCGGCCGACTTCGACCGCAGCTATCATACCGGCGTCACAGCCTACTTCATCCTGGCGCGGGCGGTGGCGAATCACCTGCGCGAGCGCGGCGCGCCCGGCTCAATCATCAACATCGCCAGCATGTACGGCGTCGTCGCCAGCTATCCGAGCGCGTATGTCGGCTACAATATCAACAGCCCGGCCCACTACCACGCCCTCAAGGGCGGCCTGGTGCATCTGACGCGCCATCTGGCGGCCTACTGGGCGCCCTACAACATTCGTGTCAACGCCCTCAGCCCTGGACCGTTCCCGCCGCTACGGGTGAATGACGCCAATCCGGGGTTCATTCCACGGCTGGAAGAGAAAGTGCCGCTGGGCCGCGTGGGGCGGCCCGGCGAGTTGAAGGGGGCGGTGGTGTTCCTCGCCAGCGACGCCAGTAGCTACGTCACCGGCCAGAATCTGCTCGTCGATGGCGGGTGGACGATCTGGTAGAGCTGGCCGCTACGGGTTGTTGTAGACGAAGGCGCTGGCGCCGTTCTCGTAGGAGATGTGCAGCTGGTTGCCGTTGACGCTGTACGTCTGGGCGGCGGCCAGCCGCACCGTATACTCCTGCGCCTGCTGCTGAATCCAGTCCGGCTGGTTGCAGCTGCGGGCGAAGATGCTCGGGCGGATGATGGAGATATTGACGCCGTTGGTGCTATACGGCGCATTGTAGTCGAGGCAGGGAGCAGAGCCGCGCACGATGCCATCCGTGCCAAAGACGGCGGTGATGGGTGGCCCCTGGATAAAGGTCGGGTTCGACTGGGGGCCGAAGTTGATGAGTCGCCAGGTACGCCCGGTCAGGTCTCCGCCGGCCGCGCCGCCCCCCCATTGCAGGGTCAGGAACGTGTTGCCGACGGGCGCGCCAGATGGGTCGCGCCCGAATACTTCCAGGCGGAAGAAGCCACCTCCTGGGGGCGGATTGAAATTGAGCGAGGCCTGAAAGAAGGACGGCTGTCTCGGCGAGCCAGTCACCGGGAATGAGCCTTCACCCAGGCTGCGGTTCGACGGGTCGGTGAAGCGGAAGAACAGAACCCCGCCGTTGGGGAAGGTGCTGGTATCGCCGGTAATGACCACCGGGCTACCAACAAAGGACTCGGCGGGCGGCGAGGTGATGGTGATGGACAGGTTGTGCGACGACGGCGACACGCGCAGATCGATGCTCGTGGTAGCGAGGATGTTGCCGGCAGCGTCCTGATCCCACAGCTGAAGCCGAATCGGGCGACCATCGGGCGGGACGGGGAAGGTCAGGCTCACATTGAAGGCTGACCCACCGCCAGGGAGCGGGCTGACGCCGAAGGTCCCCGCCGTCAGTGGCGCGCCGTTGAGGTCCGTGAATCGGTAGTTGAGGAAGCCCTGGGCGGGCCGACGGCTGGTGACACCGGTGATGACGACGGGGCTGCCCACCACCGTGCCCGGCGCGGGCGAGCCAATCGTAATGCCCTGCTCGGCCGGCGGCGGGGCGGGCGTAGCTGTGGGCGGGGGGGGGTTGAAGGTCAGCAAGACCTGGGAACTGGCCCGCGCCGTACCGTTCGCCTCCTGGTCGACGACAAACAGTACCAGGCCGCTGCCGGGCGCGGGCGAAGTGAAGCGGACCGGCGCGTTGAAGACCCACGCCCCGCCCACCAGACTGACAGGGATGTCGCCGTTGCCCAGCGGCACGCCGGACGTGTCTACGACGCTAAAGCTCAGCACGCCGCGTGCGGGCGCGGCAGTGGCCTGCCCCAGTACATTGAAGGGATTGGTCACCTGCGAGCCTTCGACAGGCGCGGCAATGGTAATCCGCTGCGCGGGCGTGGGCGGCGCGACATTCAGGCGCAGGGTGGTGATGGCGGTGTAGGCGAGAGTCTCCGGGTTCTGCTCGAAGACCACGAGCTGGATGGGGCCGCCTTCGGCGGGGGCGGCGAAGGGAATGGCGGCGATGAACGTGCCCGACCCACCCGCCTGGCCGCTGACAGGGAATGTGCCATTGCCCAGATTGGTGGTCCCCGCTCCCTGTACCTCATACCCCAGTTCACCCATAGCGGGATAGAGGTTGGTCCGGCCGGTGATGGTCATTGGGCTACCCACGTCCGTGCCAAGCGGAGGGCTGTCGATGACGATGACCTGGGTCGGCTCGGGGGAAATGGAGCCGGGTTGGTCGCCAGGGTTGGGGGGGCTGGCCCGCACGATGGTGTAGGCGAAGGCGACGATGCCGCCCTGGGTATCGCGGTCGGTGATGTCGATGCGAATCGGGCCGCCACCGGCCGGGACGCTGAAAGTCAGGTTGGCGGTGAACTGGCTGCCAGCGCCGGGGATGGGATTGACCCCGAACTCACCCTGGCCGAGGAGCGCGCCGTTGCTGGCGGTAATCTGGTAGGCCAGGGTATTGTTCAACGGTGGGCCGCTGGTGGCGCCAGTGACGACGACGGGACTGCCCACGGTCGTGCCCGGCGCGGGCGAGGTGATGGTGATGGTTTGAGCGCCCTGGGCCAGGGCCACACCGCCCAGCGTCAGCAAGACGAGCAAGGCGGCGAGGCTGACGGGGAGCCATCGACTGAAGCGCATGGCAGACTACCTCGTGAGGTGCGGAGGCGTGCCATCGCACGCCTCCGCTCGATTGTTATACGTTGGGCGCGACGGGTGCGATTTCCGGATCCCAGCCGCCTACCTGATTGGTACGTAGTACGAACGCCTGGGCCTGGTACTTGAGCAGGACATCCATGACGCTGCGGTAGGCGACGGGGGGCAGCATCATGCGGAAACTGCCGAGGCCGGTCAGGAAGTTGCGGACGGCCCCATCGTCGAACCCCTTGCCATAGACTTCGGGGTCGTCCTTCCAATCCTGTCGTGTCTGCCACAGGAAGCTCATCTTGTCCTTGATGTCGTGCTGGACACCCATCAAGTCCTGGAGGCGGGTGGCCTGGGCCGGGTCCATGGCGAGGGCGACAATGGGAGCGGGATCCTCCAGGATACGGTCCTCGACCTCGGTGATGGCGTCGAACATGGCCTGGCTGGCGTCCTGGGAGCAGCTATAGGCGGCGGTGGCGAAGGTCGCGCCGCTGCCATCGCCAACGCGATAGCGCGCGGTGATAGTCTCCAGGTTGTCTCGAATCGTATCCAGGGGATTCCAATCGCCCAGGTTGGACGTGTAGGTTTCCGTGAGGCCGGGCAACCTCACGATGGTGTCGGCCACCGGGCGCGTGCCCAGCCAGCCAAACTGGCGGTCGCCGAGGTAATGGGACCAGTGAATCGCGCCGGCGATAACGCCGTCGACGTTCTGGGCGTACACCTGATGGTAGACAATATCGAAGCGCAACTCGTCGGTCAGCGGTTCGCGCACGACATCGGCGAAGCCGTAGGCGAAGTGGCCCCAGTAGACGAAAAACTTGGCGGCTGGCTCGGCCTTTTGACCGCCGATGCCGCCGTAGACATGCAGCAGCAGGCCGCGCTCGCCTTCCTGCCAGGCGGCCAGGGCGGCCGCGTCGCCGGACGACCCGGGCGCGACCAGCGTCTTCTCGATCTGGCCCTTCTTCTTCTCGCTATCATCCCAGAGTTGCTTGATGATGTAGCGGCGGCCCGCCTTCGGATCACTGATGACGCGGTCGGCGCGCAGGGAGAGTAGGTCGCGGGGGGCCAGGGCGCGCACCGTGAACTGTCCCGCGCGGTCCTGCGCTCCATAGACGTACCAGCCGCCGGGGTTGACAGGCGACTTCTCGATGTCGTCCATCGTGGAGTTGCGCACGGTGTTCATGTCGCGCACGATGTCGGGGAAGCGCAGCGTCTCCTGCGGGCCATCGAACTGGCCCGACTCGCGGTTGAAGTGGGTCACGGTGAACAGGTCGCTGCCGGGCGCGGTGCGGCCCTCGATGCGCACGAGGGCATAGTATGGGGCGGAAATCTGAATGGGGTCGTGGCGGATGTACAGCGCTGCCGGCCGATCGAGCGCGCCTGGCTCTAGAGACGGCTCCTCCAGATAGACCAGGATGTCGTCCAGAGGGTGGTTGGCGGCCAGCGATTCCAGGGGGTCAACATCGATCCAACCGTCGATGCGCGTGGGGACAATCTGCCCGGCGTCGCGACTCTGCCTGGCGTCGGCGCCGAACACGACCGTATAGCGGCTGCGGGCGACGCGGCGCTGAGTCTCGTCGTCCCTGGCCCAACGCAGATAGATGGTGTGGCCGATAAGGGCGCGATGCGCCTCAGGGGCGTGGTAGACCTCGAAGAGCACCCCCCCAATGGTGTCGCGCTGGTCCTCGGCAGGCAGGAGGAGGCGTCCGATCCACGGCGCGACGGGGCGATACAGCCGAGGATTGAGGGTCTGCTCAATGGGGTAGAACTCTGGCCGGTTGAACTCGGCCTCGACGTAGGCGTCGTAGTTGCTGGGCTTCGGGCCTTGAGCGTCGGCCATATCGGGAGCCACCTGTGGGTGAGGTCAGGCATCGGGCGAGCGTCCAGGGACAGTATACTCGCAACACGCGAATCGACAAGCGCCGGGAGGCTTGCGCATAGTGGGTTCGTGGTGAGGGTTCAACGCCGCGTGCCGAACTTGCTACGCCCGTCGCGGCGCGCCCGTGTAGAATGGGGGGCATCTGAGGGTGACTCCTCCGGCTGCGTACCGAGAGGTCAGGCTTCGCCGTGCAACTACGTCAGCGGCTGCTGCAATTGCCACTTCTCTACAAGATTCTCATCGCCAACTCGGCGATCGTGGCGTTGGGCGCTGTCGTCGGTACCATCGGCACGGTCTGGCACGTGCATCTCTTTCCCAACGATGCGCACTTCGAGCTGATTCTATTCTTTGTTATGGTCGGCCTCGCGATTAGCTTCGCGGTCAACTACATCGTGCTCAAGGTGGCGCTGCGGCCCCTCGACCGTCTCGAGGCAGGGGTGGACGAGATTCGACGCGGCAACACCGGGCTGCGCATCTCCGATGACCCCCTGACCGACGAGCGCTTCATGCGCCTCACAGCCGCCTTCAACCAGATGCTCGATGCGTTGGAAGAGGACGCGGAGCGCCTGCATCGCCTGTCGGGCGCCATCCTCGAAGCTCAGGAAGAGGAGCGACGCCGCATCGCCCGCGAACTGCACGACGAGGCCGCGCAGGCGCTGACCTCGCTCCTGGTCCGCATTCGTTTGCTGGAACGCTCCCCGAATCCCGAGGAGGCGCGCCGCCACGTTCAGGAGCTGCGTCAACTGACGGCGGCCGCCCTGGAGGAGGTGCGGCGGGTGGCGTTGGAGCTACGCCCCACCATCCTGGATGACCTGGGCCTGGCCGCCGCCCTGGACTGGCGCGTCGAAGAGTTCAACGCCGCCGGCGGGGCGCGCGCGGCGCTCAGCGTGGAGGGCGTTGAGGGTCGCCTGCCTGGTCCCGTCGAGCTGGCGCTGTTCCGCGTGGTTCAGGAGGCGCTGACCAACGTGGCGCGGCACGGGCAGGCGACCACGGTAAACGTGTGCCTGCGGCGCGAGGCGGGTAGCCTCGTCTTGACGATTCAGGACGATGGTGTAGGCTTCGACCCAACGACCCCCGGCACGGCCGCCCCGCGCGGGCTGGGCCTGGTGGGCATGCGCGAGCGAATGAGCCTTGTCGGCGGTGAGTTGCATCTCGCCTCGCGGCCTGGGCACGGGACGCGCATCACGGCGCGAGTCCCGCTGGACCGCCAGCCCATGCACCCCCTCATCGCCGTCGCGTGGCCGCCGGACGGGCAGGACCGCCCCGGCGCCCCCGTCGCCGTAGCCGACGACTTGCTGGAAGCGAAGCCATGAACATGAACAAGATTCGGGTACTGATTGTCGACGATCACCCTGTGGTGAGGGTGGGGTTACGCGCTCTGCTGGAGAGCGAGCCAGACATGCAGGTCATCGGTGAGGCGGGCGACGGCGCGGAGGCGGTGACCCAGGTCGCGGCGCTATGTCCCGACGTGGTGACGATGGACATCTCTATGCCCGGCATGGACGGCCTGGAGGCGACACGCCGCGTCCACGCGGCCTGTGACCGGACGCAGGTTCTCATCCTGACGGTTCACGCCCACGAGCGTTACCTGTTTCCCGTCCTCAAGGCGGGCGCCGCGGGCTACGTGCTCAAGTCCACCGTCGACACGGAGTTGATCGACGCCATCCGTACCGTTGCCCAGGGTGGGGTGTTTCTGTATCCGTCGGCGACGCGCATGGTGCTGGAAGACTATCTGGCACACGGCAGTCGGGGTGGTCAGACCGACGACTACGAATACCTCAGCGAGCGCGAGCGGGAGGTGCTGAAGCTCATTGCCCTCGGTTATACCGCCAGTGAGATTGCCGAGCAGCTCATCCTCAGCCCCAAGAGTGTCGAGACGTATCGCACCCGCATCATGCAGAAGCTAAACCTCCACAGCCGCTCCGCCCTGGTTCAGTACGCCCTGGCGCGTGGCCTGCTGGCGACGGGCGCACCGTGACCGACCGCCGCCGCGCCCGCGACCTGGGCCTGCGCCTGGGTGTTCTCCCCACTGGCCCGCTGAACGCCATCACCGATGTGACCGGGGTCCGCGTCGGCCACGTGACCGTCATCGAGGGCGACGATATCCGTACCGGCGCGACGGCGATTGTGCCCCACGACGGCAACCCGTTCCAGGATAAAGTTCCGGCCGGCCTGGCCGTGGGCAACGGCTTCGGCAAGCTGGCCGGGGCAACCCAACTGGTGGAGCTGGGCGAGCTTGAGACGCCCATTGTCCTCACCAACACCCTGGCCGTGCCCCGCGCGGTCGACGCCATCCTTGACTGGACCCTGGCGCAGCCGGGCAACGAGGCTGTCATATCGGTCAACGCTGTGGTGGGTGAGACCAATGATGGCTACCTGAACAACATTCGCCGCCGCATCCTGACGCCCGCGATCATTCGCCGCGCCATCGACACCGCCGTCGAGGGGCCGGTGACCGAGGGCGCGGTAGGCGCGGGGACAGGGACCGTAGCGTTCGGCTGGAAGGGTGGCATCGGCACGGCGTCGCGGCGGCTGCCCGCCTCGCTCGGCGGCTACACCGTCGGCGCGCTGGTCCAGTCCAACTTTGGTGGCGTGCTTCAGATGGCGGGCCTGCCGGTCGGCGTTGCCCTGGGCCGCTACAGTTTCAAGCGTGAACTGGACACCGCCGCCGATGGCTCCATCATGATGGTTCTGGCGACGGATGCGCCCCTCGCCGACCGCAACCTGGGGCGGCTGGCGACGCGGGCAATGGCGGGGCTGGCGCGCACCGGCGCCGCCATGAGCCACGGGTCCGGCGACTACGCCATAGCCTTCTCGACGGCCCACGATGTGCGGCGCACCGCGCCACGGCGGGCCGCCCTGGCGACGCTGGGCGAGCTACCCAACGAGCGTGTGTCGCCCCTGTTTCTGGCCGCGATTGAGGCGACCGAGGAGGCCATCCTCAACTCGCTGTGCATGGCGACCACCGTCACCGGCTATCGGGGGACTGTCGACGCGCTGCCCCTGAATCGCTTTGCCGAGCTTGCGCAGCGGTCGCCTCTCGCCTGAGAATCCTCCCGCTCGTTCTGTCGGGAAAATCCCCACACCGCCTGTAGAACAATCTGCTACACAAGTGTCTGCCTTTCCCTGATAGGCAGACGCTTGCGTTCCTGGTACACTGTCTGTGTACCCCAGGGTACCTCCAACTTTGCAAGACTCCCTCCTGAAGCGGCGGGCCGTCTATCACGCGCAAGCGTGGGCGACGGCCCGCCGTGATTCCATCGGCCTGGCCGGCGACGCTGCATCGCGCGGGAGGAAAAAGAGCCAGGGGCGGACCGAGCCGGTCCGCCCCTGGGTTCGTGGGTGCGCCGAGGCGTCCCCAGGCTTATGTTACTTGCCGCCGCCGAAGCTCACCGTCTGGGACCTGGCGTCGACGTTGAGCAGGCGCGCCTCGCTGACGGCGATCTTCGGGCTGCCCTCGGCCACGGCGCGGAAGGTGAGCGTCACCAGGACACCGTCGCCATCCGCCGCCTTGTCGGGGGCGAGCTTGGTCGCCGCGAAGCGATAGACACCGTCGCTGGCCTTGTTGTTGGCCACGAACGCGCCCGCCAGCAGGTCACCAGCCACAGCCTGAACGCCGCTGGCCTCGTCGTCGGCGTCAACCAGCGTCACCTTGCTTGCATCGAAGGTGACCGCCAGTTGCGCGCCGTAGAGGTCCTTCGCGCCGCGCAGGCGGACGGGAACCTTGAACTCCTCGCCAGCCTTGACGACCGCCGGCCCTTCGGCCGTGATGCGGGCCACGCCGGGCTTGGCGTCGGCCGCCTTCGCGGAGTGCAGGCCGTCCTGGACACCACTGCTGCCGTAGTTCGAGCCAACCATCACGAGGTCAAGGATGTCCACCTTGCCGTCCTCGTTGATGTCGGCCTCGGGGCGGCTGGGTGGCTTGGTGTCGAAGGCAGACGCCACGATCACCAGGTCGAACAGGTTGATCGTACCGTCGCCAGTGGCGTCACCGCCCTTGAGGATCATCGACGGCACTTCGGTCAGGCCGTTGAAGATCACCGCCACGCTGGAGATCTTCGCGGGCAGGTACTTCGCCTTGTTGGCCAGCAGGTCGTAGGTCCCTGCCGGGTTGACCAGGGCGTAGTTGCCGAGCAGGTCGGTCGGCTGATGGGCCGCGCCCATCGCCACCAGCGCGCCGTCGTGCTGGACGCGACCCTGCAGGTACAGCTGGCCCGCCGCCGCGCCCTGGTTGGCGCCCGCGACGACCGTCACGCTGCCATCGGTGATGGAGGGCGCCGGGAGCGGGATGCCGTTGATGTCGGCCAGGTTGGCGGAGGTGATGTCGAGGGCGGTCGTGCCAGCCGACACACCCACAACGATGAGGGTGCACAGGACGCCGGAGCCGCTCTGCGGTGGCGCCGGGTTCAGTAGCGCCGCGCCGTAGGTGAGCGTGGTGCCAGCGACGCCGCCGACGACCGCGCCACCCGACAGGACCGTGCCGGGGTTGCACTTGTTGCCCTGGATGGCGATGCGCTGGTCGTTGAACTGCATCGTAAAGTCAGCGCCGTACACGTTGGAGAAGTTCTCCAGGATCACATCGAACATCGCCGTGCCGCCCACCGAGACCTGACCGCTGGCCGGGGCGATGCGGATGCGCGCACCCTGGCCGGGGTTGACGGTTGGCGTCGCCGTCGGCACCCCAGGCTGCGTCGTGTTGGTGGGTGTCGGCGTCACGGTCGGCGTACTGGTCTCCTGCCCAGGCACCGGCGTGTTAGTCGGCGTCGGGGTGTTGGTGGGCGCGGCCGTCGGGGTCGCGGTCGGAGCGATGCCAGACGTCCACTTGTTGACATAGATATCGCCTTCGTCAGGGCCGGCGTTCGCCTTGCCCGCGCCCTCGTCGGTTGGGTCGTACCAGAACTGCATGCGGATCGTGGAGTCGAGAGTGAACGGGTAGTTGGGCGACGCCTGGAAGTACGGCACGGCGTTCGGGTCAACCAGCGACAGAGCGTTGGTGAAGGGGACCGGGTTCACCGGGAAGGGCGATGGCGGTACGATAGGCGGATGCGCGGCCGCCAGCTCGTCCTGGGTGTCGGTGATCGTGTCGCAGCCCTTGTAGGCCAGACGGCCGATCTTGCTCTGCCAGCTGGAGGTCATCAGGTACAATTGACCGTCCGGCATGCCAAGCTCGGTGTACTGGTCGGGAAGGGTGTTGAACTGCTCCGTCGACCACAGCGGCACGCTCGGCGCGCCATTGGTGAGCGTCTCGTAGAACATCTCCTTCAGCTCACCGAAGAAGCGCGGCTCGCGAGCCTCGTCGTTGATGGTGACGACCAATGGGTCGACCGCGCCGATGACATTGCCGATGCAGAGCGGCTGGAAGCCGGTGCTGACGGCGAACTCTTCGGGCGTGCGGCGGACGATGTCCTCGCGGATGGTGTGCTGGGCATTGAACGGCGGGACGACATCCAGGATGTTGGTGTCCTCGCCGAACTGGTAGCGCGCCGGCTGGTAGTAGCCCTGGAGCACCAGCGAGTCTTCGTAGTTGACGAAGTCGCAGCGCTTGGGCGACGGCGTGCGCAGGGTGATGGCCTTGAACAGGTTGTTGCCGCCCGTCGTCGGGCCAGTCAGCAGGGCGGTCACGTTGTACTCGTGGCCGTCCACGAAGAAGCGCTTGAGATACCAGGGACCACCACGGTACGTGCCGCTGACGGGGTCCAGCTGGGGCGGGATGAGGGCATGGCTGCCCGCACCGTTGTCGATCGCGGCGGCGGCGGCGCCCAGGGCGCGGCCGACGATGAGGTTGGCGCGCTCCGACTGCGGCTGGCCAGGGATGGGAGCCGCGACGGCCTGCACGTACACAAACCACGCGCCGTCGAAGGTGCTGCTCGTGCCAGGGACAACAATGTTGGTCTGGGTGGGGCCGAGGACACGCGGCTGGCGGCCCCGGTCGACGATCGCCATCTGACCCGTGCTGACGGTGACGCGCGCTACCAGGTCAGGGTACTTGGAGAAGTCGTCGCAGCTGTCCTGGTTGTCGTTGGCTACGGGGTGCAGACCGCCACCCGTCCACCAGATCTCCAGGTCGGCGCGACCGGAGAGATAGTCGACGTTGGTCAGGCGCACCATGTAGTCGAGGAACTGGACTGAGCCGTTGCGGCCGATGTCCTGGCCGTCGGTGTGGAAGATAGCCAGCTCATCGCCGGACAGGGGCGAGGGGGTCAGGCCGGGGTCGAACTGGTCTAGAATGCCGTTGCCGTTGAAGTCGGCCCCGATGTTGGTCAGGGCGCGCAGGCTCTCCTCGCTCTGGATCGTGACCAGATCCGGCGCGCCGTCGAAGTTGACGTCAAGGCTGTTGAGGCCCGCGCCTGTGCTCGGCGACGCCGGTCCCCAGGACGAGGTGGCCCCGATGGGCGGCAGCGGCAGCGCGGCGCGGTCGGTCGCGTTGGGGAACACGAAGCGCCCGCCCGGCTGTGTCGCTATCGGCTTGTCGAACGGGTCGAGGAACATGTAGGTGTATTCTTGCTGGACAGCCGCGAAGCGATACTCCTCGATGAGGGAGCTGTTCAGCACGATGTTCACACCCGTGGTGAGTGGGGTCGCGGCGGCGGTGGCGGTGGGGCCGACCGACGCGGCTACGTAGTACGTACCCGCCGCGAGGTCACGCTCGAGGAAGGCGGTGTAGCCAGGCCCGGTGTTGTCATCCCAGTCCAGGATGCCCGTCGGCGTGCCGGTGGTGGTGTCGCAGGTATCCCCGTACAACCGCAGGTAGGCGTCGGAGGTCAAGGCCCAGTTCGACGCGGTGGTAGGTTGCGGGTCGGTGTAGATGCGCACCCGTCGCGGCGCGTTCAGGGTGAAGGTGTAGTACACCGAGATCCCCGGCGACAGGGTGGTGAAGGCGAAGCGGCCGCCCGTCCCGCTCACGGGTGTGGCAACGGCGCACGAGAGCGCCGCCACGCTGGTGGTGGTGAACGATGGCGTGCGCAGCACCTTGTCCAGGTACGATGGCTCGTACCACAGGCGCGGGAAGACCTTCTCGCCCGCGTCGGAGCCGCCGCCACCAGCGCCAGCCACGGAGATCTGGCCGTAGACGGTGCTGAGCGGCTCACCGCCGTTGCGGAACTCGTTGAGGTAGGCGGGATTGAGGGTCAGGCTGTCCTTGCGGGGAGCCTCAACACCGCGCGGGTCGGTGAGGCTGAGCCAGTCGGTGTAGTACGGGACCTCAATGGGGTACTGGGCCGCCGCCGCACCAAGCACGGTCAGCGCTGTCGGGCCGAGGGTCTGCGCGCCCTCGTTGAGGTGACCGTAGACGCGGATGCCCCGGCCGTCCTTATAGATCTTGTTCGAGCCTTCGGGCATGCCGTCGGGGTCGAACCAGAACTTGGCGCGGCCGCCAACACTGTCGGTGGGCACCGGGTTATCCTCAACCCACTGCAAGTACTTGACCTCGGGCGCGAGGAAGCCGCTCGTGAGCAGGTACAGGTCGGGGTTCACGCCCCGTGGGGTTGGCGGCGTGGTCTCCGGCAGGTTGGGCAAGATGAACGCGGTGAACTGGTCCGGCAGCGTGCGGAACTGCTGGGTGTACCAGAACTCGCGGTCACCGCCGGGGGCCGTCGAGTCGGGAACCTGGAAGTAGCGCTCCGACAGCTCACCCAGGAACTGCGGGTTGCGGCTCTCCACGACGTAGAAGAAGGACTGGGCGGCCGGGTCGAAATAGCTGGGACCTAGATACGACTGATACGGGAAGGGGCCGTCGTCCTGCACCAGGGGCGCGACCGGGCCAACCAGCGGCCCGATGTACGGAACCTGGTCTTCAGAGGTGGCGAAGGCGCGCAGTTGCTGCACGTCGGAGAGGACGTAATGCTCGTAGTTGAAGGGCGGCAGCGAGGGCAGGCGCTCGCCGGGCAGGTAGCAGGCAAGCTGCACCGAGTGCTGGGCGATGAAGATGTCTGCGCCCTTGCAGACCGGCTCACGCACCGTGATATTAGTGAACTGAGTGACATCGACGGTGGACGCGCCAACTGCAGGGCGGCAACCGCCGGGGCCAGCCGGGACGGGCGTGCCCGTGCCACGAGTGTTGATGGCAACGACGTTGTACTCGCGGCCATCGACGTACATCCGCTTCAGCCACCACGGCTCGATCGTGCCGACGTTCGGCTGGAAGATGCCGATCTCCATCGGCGCGTGGGTCGCGCCCAGGCCGCGGCCGACGATTACGGTGGCGAGGGCGTCAGGGGCGTCGGAGCTGTCCAGGTACAGGAACCACGGGCCGGCCGGGTAGCGGCACATGTTACCGCCAGGGCCGCCGTTGGCAACGCTGCGGATGACCTGGGGCGCGCCGTTGGTCCCGGCCAGCAGCGCATCGCCCCGACCCAGGGTAACGAGACCCAGGGACTTGGGAGCGAAGCCGCCGGTGTAGTAGATCTCGAAGGTCGCGCCGTTGTTCGACGTCTGCAGCGCGCGCAGGACGGCGATGTGATCCAGGAACTGGACCACGTTTTCGCCCGGCGTGTTGAGCCGCAGCGTCTTGGGGCCGAGGCGCAGGACCAGCAGCTCGTCGCCGCTCAGCGTGACACCGTCGTTATTGAGGGTGTCAAGCTGGCGATTGCCGTTGAGGTCGAGGGCGACATCCTGGTTGAGAGTGTTGAACAGGGTGACTTCGCTCTCAAGGTAGGTGATGTCCGAGATACCGTCGAACTCGCCGTCGAAGGACGTCAGGCCGTAGCCGCGCTGCGCGCCGGGGCCGGTCGGCGCCCAGTTGTCGTTGGCGTCAAACAGCTCGCTGGCCCGCTGGCCGACGGGGAAGATGAACGTGCCGCCGCCGGGGCTGGCGTACACCGGATTGGGCGTCTGTTCCAGCCGCTCATTGCTGATCAGCCCGTAGGTGTACTCCTGCATGATGGCGGGGTAGTGGATGTCATCGGGCGTCACGTCGCCTGAAGCGTCCTGGTCCTTGTCCAGGTGGTCAGGCTCGTACCAGTGGCGACGCCACACCTTCTCGGCCGTGTTGAAGCCGCCCGCGCTTGAGAAGAGCTGGCGGTACAGGCCCATGCGCTGGTTCTCGTCGGCGGTGAACACCTCCGACATGATGACCGGGTTCCAGGTGATGCTATCGTGGCGCGGGGCCTGCGTCGCCTGGGGGTAGAAGGGCGCGTTGGGGTCGGTGTAGGGCTTGTCTTCGACGTAACCCGGCGCGCTGCCAGGCGGCGCCAGAATCTTGTCGGCGATGTCCTCACCCTCAGCCGCGTCGATCAGGGCCGCCTGCTCCTTCTGCTTGGGCAGGACAACCGGCGGCGGGGTAGCGGGGATGCGGGTGGTGACAGTGTACGCGCCCGCGCCCTGGCTGTTGAAGCCATAGGTGCGCAACGACAGGCCCGACTGCACAGGGCCAGAGGTGGCGATGGCGGGCGTCGGCTCCGGCGTGCGGGTTGGTGTCGACGTCGGGCCTGTACCCTGGGCAACCACGCTCTGTGGCTCCAGGGTGGTGGCGAGCATCATCACCGCCGCGATTGCCACGACAAACAGGGCAACCAGCGTGATGAGGGCTCGCGGCGGTTTCTTCATGCGTGGGGACGTGGGATTGGGATTCATGCGAGTGACTCCTTGATCGCCATGGCTTGGACCACAGCCCAGCAGCCCTATCACCCGCGCGCAGGCAGAAATGAATGCGACAGCATGAGAGGAAGCTGCGGCGGGCAGGGCCGGTGGACTCCCGGCCTTCTCTCTCTCTGAGAAAAGTAACGCCGGTTTATAGTCGGCTGTTATGGCCGCCCCGTACCAAACCCGCCGCGAGAGAAACACCGGCTGCTATTCTTCACAAATCCTTTATGCTTGTACAATGATAGTAGGCCACGCATCGAGCAGCTTTCCCGCGTGTGCCCCGACGGCCACTGCGCCGCGCCGCTGGGGCCTTGACAAGCCTCCTGCTCCGATGCAAGATGCCCCCGTATCGTCCGCCAGGGCCATACCCCCATCGAGTGTTGCCACGGAGGGAGCCTGCCTGCATGCAAACTATGAATGTCGCCATCATCGGCACGAAGTTTATGGGCAAGGCGCACAGCAACGCCTGGCTCAATACGCCCCACTTCTTCGACGTGCCCATCAAGCCCGTTCTCAAAGTTGCCTGCGCCCGCAACGAGCGCGAGCTACGGGAGTTCGCCGACCGCTGGGGTTGGGAGGACATCGAGACCGACTGGCGCAAGGTCGTAGCCCGCGATGACATCGACATCGTCGACATCGCCGTGCCACCCAACATGCACTATGAAATCGCCGTGGCGGCCGCGAAGGCGGGCAAGCACATCTTCTGCGAGAAGCCGTTCGCCCTGACCGTCGCCGAGGCGCAGGCGATGCTCGACGCGGCCCAGGCCGCCGGCGTCGTCCACTACCTCAACCACAATTACCGCCGCGCGCCCGCGGTGCGCCTCGCCAGGCGTCTCATCGACGAGGGGCGTATCGGTCGCATCTTCCACTGGCGCGGCGCGTATCTGCAGGATTGGATCGTCGATCCCTCGTTCCCGCTGACCTGGCATCTACGCCAGGAAATCGCGGGCGGCGGCCCTCTGTTCGACCTGAACAGCCACAGCGTCGATCTGGCTCGCTACCTGGTGGGCGAGATTCGCGCCATTGCCGCCTTTACCACGACGTTCATCAAGGAGCGGCCGCTGCCCGGTGAGGGTGCGGCGACCTTCACGGCGGGCAGCGGCCAGGCGAGCGGCACGGGCACGGTGACGGTGGACGACGCCGCGTTCATGCTGGCGGAGTTCGAGAATGGCGCGCTCGGTTCCTTCGATGGCTCGCGCTTCGCACCCGGTCGCAAGAACTACAACACCTTCGAGATCTACGGCAGCAACGGTAGCATCGCCTTCAACCTGGAGCGCATGAACGAGTTGCAGGTCTTCTTCCGCGACGACCCGGCCTACGCCCAGGGCTTCCGAACCATCCTCGTCACCGAGGCCGACCAGCACGAGTATGTGGCGGCGTGGTGGCCGCCGGGTCACACCATCGGCTACGAGCATGAGTTTCATCACGCCGTGGCCGACTTCCTGACGGCTATCGCCAACAAGACGCCCATCGAGCCGAACTTCTACGACGGCCTGAAGGAGATCGAGGCGCTGACCGCTGCTCGCCAATCGGCCGAGACAGGGCAGAAGGTCATGTTGGGTGGATAGTCTGGGGCGGTCAGCCTGACGGCCGCGTGCGACAGCCGCCGCCCTGGACCACATCCGGTTGCGGGAAGATGGTGCGGGCGTCGGCCGCGTGCGCCCAGATGGTGGAGAAAGTGCGCGTGTTCCCGACCAGCGCGCGGAAGTAGTACTTGTTGAGGGCGTTGCGGGCCGCACTCACGTCCACATCGTTGAACTCCCAGACCGGGTAGGTCACGCCGTTTTCCGTCACGAGGCGTCTGACCCCCGCCCCGACGAGGGCGTTGGGGTTGTTGTTGAGGGACTTGAACAGGTTGACGGGCTGGTTGAACTCGCGACCGACCGACTGACCGCTGCCGCGCCAGAACAGGGCAACCTGGACGTTGGCGCGGGCCGCCTGGGTGACGGGGACAGGTCGGCCCTGGCCGTTGTGCGGCCACACGACCTGGATACGGGCGTCAACCTCGCCGGGGATGCCGGCCGCGCCGGCCGGGTTCACGGGATCAGGATTGTAGGTGCGGGCATCGGCGGCGTGACTCCAGACATTGAAGAAGGTGGTCACGCCGTCGACGGTGGCGTAGAAGTACATCTTGTTGGCGGGGTTGCGGGCCGCCGAGACATTGATGTTGTTGAAGTCCCAAACTGGGTAGGTGAAGCCGCGCTCCGTCACGAAGCGTCTCTCGGCGATGGCGATGTTGGCGGCGGGTTGATTGTTGATGGCCTGCCACAGCCGCACCGTGGGGTTGAAGTCGCACGGTACGCTCGTCAGCGTGTCGGGCGCTAACAGGTAGGTGGTAATGTTGACCAGGTCGGTAGCCGTCACAGCGCGGTTGCCGTGCGGCCAGACGATCTCGATGCGGGCATCGACCTGAGTGATGGTTGGGTTTGGGGCCGCCTGTACGCGCTCGCCGCTCAGGAACGCCAGCGCCGTCAGCAGGCCCACTATGACAAAGCATCTCATGGGAACCTCCCTCTCACACGTTGAGATGGCGGCCGGACAGCGCCGACCGCGCGGGCCCCTCCACTGGGGATAACGTTGAGGGTGCGTCATATGTTCCACTTGCGCTTGCTGGCATTGTGCGATAGAATGGTCATGACGCATAGCGGCATAAAGGCTTAGGGCCGGGCCGGTGGCCTGAAGTCGGGCCAGAGGAGCGCCCACCGTCGGGCGCATCAACAGAAAGACGCACGCCTATGATCTCCTTCTCCATGTCCGACGATCAAAAGATGCTCCATGATCTCGCCCATGAGTTCGCCGAAAACGAAATCTTCCCGGTCTCGGCCGAGTACGACCGGCGCAGCGAGTTCGCGTGGCCGGTGATCAAGAAGGCTCACGAAGTGGGCCTGATGAATCTGAACATTCCCGAAGAGTATGGCGGCCCCGGCCTGACTGCCCTGGATGAGTTGATCATCACCGAGGAGCTGACCTGGGGCTGCGCGGGCATCGGCGCGTCCATCGGCATCAACGCCCTGGCCGCGTGGCCCATTCTGATCGGCGGGAGTCAGGCCCAGAAGAAGGAGTGGCTTGGTCGCCTCATCGACGGCCAGCTGGCGTCCTACTGCGTCACCGAGCCGTCCGCCGGCTCGGACGTCGCCCACATCCGTACCACGGCCAGGCGCGTCGGCGATAGGTACGTCCTCAATGGAACCAAGACTTTCATCAGCAATGCCACGGTCGCCAGCTTCTTTGTCGTCTTCGCCCAGACCGACCCGCATCTGCGCCACAGGGGCCTGTCGTGCTTCATTGTGGAGCGCGACCAGCCAGGCGTCAGCACGTCCAGGCACTTCGACAAGCTCGGTCAGCGCGCTTCCGACACGGCCGAGGTGATTCTAGAGGATGTGGAGGTGTGCCTGGATTGCATGGTGGGCCGCGAGGGCGATGGCTTCAAGATCGCGATGGGCGTCTTCGACCACAGCCGCCCGACGGTAGGCATCTCGGCGGTAGGTGTGGCGCGGCGCGCGCTGGAACTGGCCGTCGGATATGCCAAGGAGCGCCACACCTTCGGCCACGCCATCATCCAGCACCAGGGGGTCGGCTACATGCTGGCCGACGCCGCGATGGAGGTAGAGGCCGCTCGCCTGCTGTGCTGGCAGGCGGCGTGGCGGGTGGATAACCACATGCGCAACACCTCCCAGGCGGCCTTCGCCAAAGCCTTCGCGGCGGACATGTGCATGCGCGTGACCACCAACGCCGTCCAGGTCTTCGGCGGCTACGGCTACATGAAGGAGTACCCGGTCGAGAAGCTGATGCGCGACGCGAAGGTCTACCAGATCTACGAGGGCACGTCGCAGATTCAGCGCAATATCATCATGCGCGAGCTGGCCCACCCCCACAAATAAGCCAGCGCGCGACACAGCGTTCTTGCGACCTCCATCCCCCCTCTTCCCGCCCGGTAGAGGGGGCCTTTGTTCAGCCAGGATGGTTTACGATGACCACGCGCTCCCCCTATCCCCTCGCTGGCGTGCGCATTCTAGACCTGACGCGCCTGCTGCCCGGCGGCTTCTGCACGTTGATGCTGGCCGACCTGGGCGCGGACGTGGTCAAGGTCGAAGACCCCGGCCCCGGCGACTATGGCCGCGCCATGCCGCCTTTCCTCGATACCCCTGATGGCCCGCTGGGGGCGATGTTCGCCGCCCTCAATCGCGGCAAGCGCTCGGTGGCGCTCGACCTCAAGAGCGCGGAGGGCCGCGACCAGTTCCTGCAACTGGTCGCGTGCGCCGACGTGGTCGTCGAGGGCTTCCGGCCGGGCGTCATGGCTCGCCTGGGGCTGGACGCTGACAGGCTCCTCGCCGTCAACCCGCGCCTGGTCTACTGTGCCTTGACCGGCTATGGCCAGGGTGGTCCGCGTGCCCTGGCCGCCGGTCATGACGTCAACTATATCGGCGTGGCCGGCGTTCTCGACGGTATCGGCGCGTCCGACGGGCCGCCGGTTATTCCCGGTGCGCAGTTGGCCGACCTCAGCGGGGCGTACGCGGCGGCGGTCGGCATCCTGGCCGCACTGCTGCGCCGCGAGTGGGCGGGCGTCGGTGGCGTGGTAGACACGTCGATGGCCGAGGCTGTCTTCGCCCTGGTCAGCCTGCCGTGGGCGGAGTGGGCGGCGACGGGGGAGGCGGCGGGACGGGGCGAGCATGTGCTAAGTGGTGGCTGGGCATGCTACAATATATATAGGGCGGGCGATGGCCGCCCTGTGGCCCTGGGCTGCCTGGAGCCGAAGTTCTGGGCAACCTTCTGCCAGCTCATCGAGCATCCGGAATGGGTCGCCGAGCAGTTCGACGCGCCACGCCAGCCGGGCCTGCGCGCGGCGGTGGCCGAGGCGTTGGCGACGCGGCCCGCGGACGAGTGGGCGCGCCTGGCTGAACCGCTGGATGTGCCACTGACGCGAGTCAATCGCCTGGCCGAGGTGGTGTCCGAGCCGCAGTTTGTAGCGCGCGACGTGTTTCTGCGCACGGCGGGCGGCGCGCTGGCGGCGCGCACGCCGTGTCGGGTGGACAACCTGGCCGCTGCCGCCACGAGCGCGCCGCCGCGCCAGGGCGAGACGAGAGTCGAGGCTGTGATTGCCGCCTGGGCGAAGGAGGCGTGAGATGCGAGACGTGTACATCGTGGAGGCGGTGCGGACGCCTGTTGGCCGCGGGCGGCCGGATGGGCGGCTGGCCCACCTGCGGCCAGAGACCCTGGCGGGGCGCACGCTGAATGCGCTGGTGGCGCGGGCGGGCGTCGAGCCGGGCGCGGTCGAGGATGTGGTGATGGGCTGTGTCACTCAGACCGGCGAGCAGGGAGCCAACATTGGCCGCCTGGCCGTCCTGTCGGCAGGCTGGCCGGTCGAGGTTCCCGCCGTGAGCATCAATCGTATGTGTGGCAGCTCGCAGCAGGCCATCCACTACGCCGCCCAGGCCATCGCGGCTGGCGATATGGACCTGGCCGTGGCGGCGGGGGTCGAGATGATGAGCCGCGCGCCGATGGGCAGCGACTGGCCGTCACCCTTCACGCCCGACGTGCCGTTCGACCTGGTCTACCAGGGCATCTCGGCCGAGCTGATGGCGAGAAAGTGGAACCTGACCCGCGATGAGCTGGATGACTACGCCTATCGCAGCCATGCCCTGGCGGCGCAGGCGACTCGCGAGGGCTGCTTCGCGCGGGAGATCGTGCCCATCGATGGCCTGGACACCGACGAGGGTATCCGCATGGAACCGGACCGGGCGAGGATGTCCAGCCTCAAGCCCGCCTTCGCGGCGGAGGGGGTGGTGACGGCGGGCAACGCCAGCCAGATCAGCGATGGAGCGGCGGCGGTGCTGCTTGCCTCGGACGATGCGCTACGGCGGCATGGGTTGCGGCCCCGCGCACGCCTGGTCAGTCGCGTCGTGGTCGGCGACGACCCGGTGCTGATGCTGGCCGGGCCGATACCGGCCACGCGCAAAGCCCTCGCCCGCGACGGGCTGCGCCTGGAGGATGTGGCCGCGGTGGAGATCAACGAGGCTTTCGCGTCGGTGGTCCTGGCGTGGGTCAAGGAATTGGGGGCGAACCTGGCGCCGGTGAACGCCTGGGGCGGCGCGATCGCTATCGGCCACCCACTGGGGGCGAGCGGGGCGCGCCTGATGACCACCCTGCTCAGCCGCCTGGAAAGCAGCGGCGGCCGCTATGGGCTGGAGACCATGTGCATCGGTCACGGCATGGCGACGGCGACGGTGATTGAGCGTATCTAGCCGAGAACATGCAAGAGGGGCAGGGACGCATTGCGCGCCCTGCCCCTCGGTGGTCTACTGGCAGCAAGGTTTAGTCCGCCTGCGGGCCAAAGCGGATGAGAAGGGGTGGCGTCGCGGGCATTCGGACGCCCATCTCGCGGCGTATCTCTCGCGTCGCCAGCCGAATCGCATCCAGGTCCGACAGCGTCCCGCTGGCGGACGTCGCAGCGCCGGACGACAGATACACACCTTTGAACGCCTCCCGGACCCGCTCCTCGGCAGCGGCCATACGGCGTTCGACGGCGGCCGAGCGCTCTGACGCCGCCGCGTCGCTTACCACGTCCACGCGGGTCGCCACGGGCGTGGGCGAGCCGTCAGCAATGCGCTGCTCATGCCCTTGCAGCGAGGTCAGGCTGGCGCCAAGGACCAGCAGCAGGGCGAAGGCGGGCGCCAACAGGCGGGTAGCGGTGAACGGTGAGAAGCCTGCGCCACGCCGCCGTCGCTGCGCGGCTTCCGAGATGGCCGCCGCCTCCTTGTGGAGATGCGGCCAGAGATCGACGTGGGGCATGTCGCTGCTCGCCTTGGCGAGCTTGTCCCTCAGTTGTCGATCATCCAGGTGCGTCACCGAACGCCATCCGTTCTTCGCGCGTATCCGAGGCCGGTGAAGGGAGCGGCTTGCCCAGGGCCAGCGCATCGCGCAGTCGGGCCCGGGCCGTAAACAGGCGCGACTTGACCGTGCCTGGGCGGCAGTTCGTGACCTGGGCCACTTCGTCTACCGAGAGATCGTTGTAGTAGTACAGCACAGCCGCCGTGCGATATGGTTCGGCCAGGGCGGCCAGGGCGTCGCGGATGCGAGCGCGCTCATCGGCCTCGATGAGCCGGGTGAGCATGGGCGCGCCGTCGTCGGGCAGGCTGGCGTCCAGCGCCTCGGCGACCGTGCGACGCTGGCGGCGCAGAAACATGCGCGCCTCATTAGTCAAAATCGTCAGGAACCAGGGGCGAAAGGGGCGTGCGACATCGAAGCGATGGATGCTGCGCAATGCATTGAGGAAGGCGTTCTGCGCGATATCCTCCGCTGCCTGACGGTCGTTGGTCATCAGGTAGGCGGTACGCAGCGCGATGTCCTGGTAGAGGTACACGAGGCGCGCATACGCGCTCATGTCCCCCTGCTGGCAGGCCATCAGTAGATCGCGTTCCTGGTCAGGTTGCACGAGGATGTCGTTTCGCTCGAATGCCGCCGGCGATGGAGCCGCCCGCACTGCTCTGTGTCCTATGCTCTACCCCATATTATATCTATGCGCGCGCCGCCTGTCAGGTTCAACCGGGATTCCAGCCTGCAACGCTTCGCTACCGCGCCCCTGGCGCTGGCGGCGCGACGCTACTCAGTGAGGGCAGCAAGAACCTGCGCGGCGTGACCCTCCGGCTTGACGTTCTCGAAGACCTTGCGGATCGTGCCATCGGGGCCAATGATGAAGGTGGTGCGCGCTGTCCCCATGTACTTCCTACCATACATGGATTTCTCGACCCAGGTTCCGTACTTCGCGTGGATGTCCTTGTCGGTGTCAGCCAGGAGGGTGAAGGGCAATTGATACTTCTGCTTGAACTTGCTTTGCGCCTTGACATCGTCTGTGCTGACGCCCAGCACGACGGCGTCCTGGGTCGAGAAGCGCGGGAAGCTGTCGCGGAAGGAGCAGGCTTCCTTTGTGCAGCCGGGGGTATCGGCGCGGGGGTAGAAGTACAGGATGACGTTCTTGCCGCGTAGATCAGAAAGCTTGAGGGGCTTGCCCGCATCGGTCATGGCTTCGAAGTCGGGGGCGGTATCGCCGGGTTGGAGCATGGGAGTATCCTCTTTCGCCATTGCCACTCACCCGATGACGGGACTAGAGGTGACATAAGCGTTGCCTCTCGCGCGCCAGAGTGCGGCCATCGGCCGCGCTCTGTCAATTATAGCGATGCTGGGGCAAGGGCGGGTAATGCTGGCGTGGCACGCGACCAGCCCGACCCGCCGCGCGAGGTGGGGTAAGCCGCCAGGGTCGGGGGCGACCCGGCTACGTCGCAGGGGACGGCGTCAGCGTGAGGGGAACCGTCTTGCCCCACGCCTGGGAGTGGCGCAGGTGCTTGATACTGTCGAAGTCGCTGGCGCGCAGGATGGTGTCCAGGTTGTCGATGTCGAGCAGTGGCCCGAAGTAGTGATAGTCGGGTCCGCTGGGGACGTACAGGCCGCCGTCGGGGAGAATCAGCACGTACAGCCGGTCTAGCACGGCGGTAGACAGGAAGTTGATGCGGATGCCGAACTCTAGCGACTGCACCGCGTCAACCATCGCCTCCCAATCCCGGTCGAGCACCAGCAGCCCGTCCCAGTCGCACGGCTCCCAGGCGCGGGGGAAGACCTGGAACACGTTGTAGAAGACCCGGTTGCTCACCGTCGCGGCCCACGCCTCGGCCAGGGCGGCGATGTTCACGATGTCGTGCCGGTTGTGGCGCGTCACAGGCGTACACAGCTTGACGTCGATGTCGGGGTAGTCGGCCAGCAGGTCGAGGGCGTCCAGCACGGCGGCGAGATGCCCCGGCCGCTTGGTGAGGGCATTGAGGGCTTCCGTAGAGCCGTCGAGGGGCAGCGAGACCAGGGCGATGCAGCCGCGCGTGGCGTCGAGGCTGGCGCGCGTCAGGCGGTCGCCGGTCGTGGAGACGGCTACCTCCAGGCCGATGCGGTGGGCATGCTGAATGAGGGTCGTGATGTCGCGGCGCAGCAGCGGGTCACCGCCGGTGAACACGATGCGCCGCACGCCGAAGGCGCGCACCCGCTCGATGATAGCCAGGGCGTGGGCCGTCTCGACGGCTGCCATGCGGTGTGGCGGCCCCCAGCAATAGGCGCACTCTTGCGTGCAGGCTGCCGTCACGTGGAAGTCGAGGGTCGAGACAATCCCGCTCATATGCTCCCCTTCGTGATGAAGGCAGTAGCACGGCCCTCAGTGCGGACAACGAGGATAACCGCCAGACTGCTGCGAACTGTCAGGTATTGTTATTCTACCCCCGCCGTGCCGGGTGGCGCTGGGCAAGTCGATTACAGCGCGTGAAGGTTTCGCCACGCTGAGCTAGGCCGCATCGTCGGCTATTGACACCCGCTCGCGCGTGAGGTATACTATACTCGAATCAATGATAGGGAATGGTATACCTATGACCTTGCCGACGACCCCATCGACTGTGGCGCGCCGTGAGCAGATTCTGCGCGCCGCGTGCAATCTGCTGGCTGAGCGCGGCTCACCGGCGGATATCAGCGTCCAGGCAGTCGCCACGCGGGCGGGCACGACGAAGGTGACAGTCTATCGCTACTTTGCCAGCAAGGATGCTCTCTTTGCTGAGGCGGCTGCCCTGGGTGACGCCGCCGAACTGCCGGGGCGTCGTGCGCAGATCGTCGACGCGGCGCTGCGCCTCGTGCCGCAGTATGGCTTGCACGGCGTCACGATGGAGCGCATCGCCGAGGAGGCGGGCGTCAGCCCGGCGACCCTGTACTGGCATTTCGAGAATAAGTACGACCTGTTGGCGGCGATGGTCGAGCGGATGGTGGCGCACATCGACATTGCCCGCCTGTTCCCACCCGTCCCCATCCAGGATGCCGACGAGTTTGTACGCGCCGTTGTGCCCCCCATCCTGCGCCTCCTGGACGAGCGCTTGACGCTGTTGCCCACGGTCATGGCAGAGCTAACGACCCACCCCGAATTGGCGGCGGTCGTCTACCGCCACGTAGGGCAGCATGTCTGGGCGCAGGCCGCCGCTTTCATGCAGACTCAGGTGGACAACGGTGTCTTTCGCCCTGGCCACCCCATGCTGCGCGTCGAAGCTCTCATTGGCATGCTTCTCGCCTACAGCCTGCTACGCCGCAACTTCGGCGCCTGGCTCGATCTGCCGCCGCCCGACCAGGCGGCCCGCGAGTTCACCGATTTGTTCCTGCACGGCGTCATCGCTGAGCCATCCCGAGGGTGTAACCATGTCTGAAGCTGTTTCTCGTTCCCATGCCCTGCGCGTGCCGCCGCGCCGCCTGCTCGTTCTGCTCGTGGTGTTAGGCCTGCTGCTCGTGGCCGCGCTCGTGGTCCGTCTCCGCAATGGGGCAGTTCCCGCCGGCGTCATTGCGGCCTCAGGCACCATCGAGGCCGATGAGGTCAACATCGGTGTCGAGGTGGCGGGGCGGGTGGTCGCCTTGCCGCTCGACGAGGGCAACGCTGTCAAGTCGGGCGATGTGGTGGTGCGGCTCGATGATGCCGTGGCCCAGGCGCAAGTGGGGCAGGCCCGCTCTGCCCTGGATGTGGCGCGCGCCAATCTGGCCCTGATAGACGCCGGGGCGCGTAGCGAGGACGTGCGCGCCGCCGAGGCGGCCCTGACCCAGGCGACGGCGGCGCGCGCCGCCGCCGAGAAGGCGGCCGCCAATGCTCGCGCGCTGCGCGAGACGCCCCAGGATCTGATAGCGCGCATCAACCAGGCCGAGACGGCGGTCGAGGCGGCCCAGGCGCGCGTCGACCAGGTGAAAGCGGGGCCGCGGGCGGGCGACCTGGCGGCGGCGCGGGCCGCCCGCGACCAGGCGCGCAGCGCGCTGACGCAGCTAGAGACGACGACCCAGTCGCAGGTGGACATCGCCCAGCAGGCCGTGGACGCCGCCGATGGCAAGCTGGCGCTGGTGCGCCAGGGGCCGCGCGCCGAGGACATCCACGCCGCCGAACTGGCCGTGGACCAGGCGAAGAACACGCTATGGGGGGTGCAGGCAAGCCGCGACGGGATTTGCGGCGAGCAGCGGGAGTACGATAGTTATCGCTGCGACCAGGCCCAGGCCAACGCTCTGGCCGCTGAGACGGCGGTGCAGAACGCCCAGAACCAGCTGACCAAGCTGCGCAACGGCGCCCTGCCGGAGGAAGTTCAGGTCGCTGAGGCGGCCCTGTCCCAGGCGCAGTCGGACCTGGCGGCCCGCCAGGCCACCACCGCGCCCGCCCTGGCGGCCGCCCGCGCTGCCCTGCAGAGCGCGGAGGCCCGCTTGAAGGACGCGGAGACGGGGGCGACTGAGGAGGAGCGCGCTATCGCCGCGGCGAATCTCGACCAGGCCCAGCGCGGCCTGACCGACCTGCTGGCTATTCGCGATAACCCCATCGCCGCCAATAGCCAGGTGGATGCTGCCGACGGGCAGTTGGCGATAGCGAAGGCCGCCGAGGCGGGCGCACAGGCCCGACTGGACGCTCTCAAGAACGGCGCGACGAGCCAGCAAGTGGCCGTGGCGAAGGCGCAGGTGGCCCAGGCCGAGGCGGCGCTGACAGCGGCAACCGCCCAGGCGGGCAAGACGGTGGTGGTCGCGCCCCGCGACGGTGTCATCAGCCGCCGCGCCGCCCACGTCGGCGAGGCGGTGTCGCCGGGGTCGTCGCTGCTGAGCATTGCCCCCCTCGGCGACCTGAAGCTGACGGTGTTCGTGCCTGAGGACCGCATCGGCCAGGTGATGCTCAACGAGAGCGTTGACATCACCGTCGACTCCTTCCCAGGCGAGACGTTCCACGGCGCCGTGACCTTCATCTCACCCCAGGCCGAGTTCACGCCGCGCAACGTGCAGACGCAGGGTGACCGCGCCAAGACTGTCTTTGCCGTGCGGGTGCAGATCCCCAATGCTGACCAGCGTCTCAAGCCCGGCATGTTCGCCGACGCGCGCCTGGGCGCGGGGAGGTAGTGGGGTGCTGGACCGAATCCGCGCCTTGATGGTCAAGGAGTTCATCCAGATCAGGCGTGACCCGCGTACCCTGGTCATCATCCTGGTGCAGCCCATGATGATGCTGTTCCTGTTCGGGTATGCCATCAACACGACCGTCGACCACATCCCGACCGTCATCGCCGATCAGGTGCGTGACCAGCGCAGCCGCGACTTCGTGCGCGCTGTCGTCAACACGGGCTACTTTGACGTTGTGGGGGATGTGCCTGACGCGGGCGTGGCGCGCTCGGCCATCGACAGTGGCGAGGCCAAGGTGGGCTTCATCATCCCACCCACGTTCGGCGCGGACACGCTGGCTGGCCGACCGGCCCAGGTGCAGGCGCTCATTGACGGCTCGGACCCCAACGTGGCCCAGACGGCCCTCCTGACCGCGAACACGCTCGCCCAGGCGCGGGGTGTGCAACTCCTGGCCGAGTCGACGGGCCGCTCGATCTCGCCACCGCTCGACCTGCGGCCGAGTATCCTCTATAACCCAGGCCTCCAGAGCGCCAACTTCATGATTCCCGGCCTGATCGGCGTCATCTTGCAGATTCAGGCCGTGCTGCTGACGGCCTTCGCCGTCGTCCGCGAGCGCGAGCGCGGCACGCTCGAGCAGTTGATCGTCACGCCCATTCGCCCAACCGAAATGATTCTCGGCAAGTTGCTGCCCTACGTGGCCATCGCCTTCGCCCAGGTCGGGGCGACCTTGCTGATTGGCACGCTGTGGTTTGGCGTACCCATCAACGGCAGTCTGCTGCTGTTGATGCTGCTGTCCTTGCTGTTCCTGATTGGCGCGTTGGGTATGGGTCTCCTCATCTCCACCGTCTCGCGCACCCAGGCTCAAGCGATGCAGACGACCATGCTCACCATCATGCCAGCCTTCATCATCTCGGGCTTCATGTTCCCGCGCGAGTCTATGCCTCAGGCGATTCGCCTGCTGTCCTACATTCTGCCCCTCACCTATTTCCTGGAAATTCTGCGCGGTATCATCCTCAAGGGCATTGGCCTGGAGTATCTATACGGCCAGGCCCTGGCCCTGCTGGTCTTCGCCATCGTCATCGCGGCCCTGAGCGTCATCCGCTTCAACAAGAGTCTGGAGTAGTCATGGCGGCTGCGCTGCCCGAGGGGACGGTTGCGATCCACACCCAGGCGCTGACGAAGCGCTTCGGGGCTGTGACGGCGGTAGATGGCCTTGACCTGGATGTGCGAGCGGGCGAGATTCTCGGCCTGGTTGGGCCTGACGGTGCGGGCAAGACGACCACGCTACGCATGCTGGCCGGGGTGATCGTGCCGACGGGGGGCAGCGCGACCGTGCTGGGCAGCGATGTCGTACGGGATGGCGACCGCATGCGGCGGCAGGTGGGCTACGTCGCGCAGCGCTTCTCGCTATACGGCGACCTCACGGTGGAGGAGAACATCCGCTTCTTCGCACGGGTCTATGGCCTGAAGCGCAGCGAGTGGACGACCTGGGCGGAGGAGATACTGGCCTTCAGTGGCCTGGCCGAGTTTCAGCAGCGGTTGGCCGACGACCTGTCGGGCGGCATGCGGCAGAAGCTGGCCCTGTCGTGCGCGCTGATTCACCGCCCCCGCGTGCTGCTGCTCGACGAACCGACGGCGGGTGTCGACCCGGTCTCGCGCCGCGACCTGTGGCGTATCCTGTACCGCCTGCAAGCCGACGGCTACACGGTGCTGCTCTCGACCGCCTACCTCGACGAGGCGGAGCGTTGCCATCGCGTGGGTTTCCTGGGACAGGGGCGGCTGATGGCCCTGGGCACGCCCGATGCGTTGCGCGCCCAACTGCCCAACACGCTGGTGGAGATTACCCTCGCCCTGCCTACGCCGGAGGGTTTGCGCCGCGCCCGCGACCTGGCGCGGCTCGCTCCGGTGACGCGGGGCGCGCAACTGTTCGGCGACCGTCTGCATGTCCTCGTCGATAGCCCTGCCGACGTGGAGGATGTGGTGCGACAGGTTGCCAGTGGGGTGGCGATTCGCCACGTCGCGGCAACGCCGCCCACCCTGGAAGACGTGTTTCTTGCGGCGCGGCGCGCGCCGGAGGAGGACACATGAGCGCGGCGAATGGCCTGGCCGTCGCGACGGCGGAACTGACCAGGCAGTTCGGCGATTTCATCGCCGTCGACCACGTCACGTTCGACGTGGAGAGGGGGGAGGTATTTGGCTTCCTGGGGCCGAACGGGTCGGGGAAGACGACCACCATCCGCATGCTGTGCGGCATCCTCCCGCCTACCAGCGGGTCGGCGCAGGTCTTGGGGCTGGACGTGGTCCGCGACAGTGAGCGCATCAAGCACGAGATCGGTTACATGAGCCAGAAGTTCGCCCTGTACAACGATCTGACCGTGCGCGAGAACCTGTCCTTCTATGCGCGCGTCTACGGTGTGCCGCGCGGGGAACGGTCGGCGCGCATCGACGCCATGCTCGATCGCTTCGACCTGGCCGCCACCCATCATACCCTGGTCAATGACTTGCCCAGTGGCCTGCGCCAACGGGTGGCCTTCGCTGCCGCCGCCATCCACCAGCCGTCGATTCTCTTCCTCGACGAACCGACGGCGGCCGTCGACCCGGCGGCGCGGCGTGGCTTCTGGGACATGATCTACGACACGGCCGCCAGCGGCACGACCGTCTTCGTCAGCACCCACTACATGGACGAGGCCGAGTATTGCCACCGCCTGGCGTTCATGAGCCGTGGCAAGCTCATTGCCTACGACTCGCCCGCCGCCATCCGCCAATCCCTCGGCGCGGACATGGTCGAGGTGGACGCGACGCCCGCGTCGGTGGCCCTCGACGCCCTGGTAGGGCAACCCTGGGTGCGCGCCGCCACCCTCATGGGCGTGCGGCTGCACGTCATGCTTCAACCCGGTGTGCCCCATGAGCGCGTCCGCGAGCATCTGACGAGCGCGGGCGTCACCGTTGCCTCGGTGGAACCCACCACCCCCTCGCTGGAAGATGCCTTCGT
>DAOUDG010000060.1:0-59841 GCA_034431435.1 Anaerolineae bacterium
CATCCGTTCCCGCACCGCCTTGCTGTCCAACTGCCAGCGCTTCAACGTCGCGTGGATGTCGTCCATCTCAACCCTCCGTCGCGAGTTCTTAGCTCTGGCAGTATACCACACCCGCTCTGCGGGTTTCACCTTGGGATTAGTTTAGACACGTAACGATACAGGTCTGTATCGCGGCGCGCGGTATGGCGTGCTGCAAGGAGGGCATATGCGCATCGGCGTACTGGGCACGGGCATGGTGGGGCAGACGCTCAGTGCGAAGCTGGCCGAGTTGGGGCACGATGTCATGGTGGGCACGCGGGACGTCGCCGCCCTCCTGGCGCGCACCGAGCCGGGCATGGGCCAGACGGAGCCGTTCAGCGCGTGGAGCAGGGCGCACCCCGCTATCAGGCTCGGCACATTCGCCGAGGCTGCCGCCCACGGGACGACCATGTTCAACGCCACGTCGGGCACGGTGTCGCTGGTCGTCCTGGAGCAGGCGGGCGCGGCCAACCTCGACGGCAAGACGCTGGTCGATGTCGCTAACCCGCTCGATTTCTCGCGCGGCATGCCGCCCACGCTCACCGTGTCCAACACCGACTCGGTCGGCGAGCAGTTGCAGCGCGCCTTCCCTGGGCTGAAAGTCGTCAAGAGCCTCAATACCGTGACCGCCGCGCTGATGGTCAACCCGCGCCTGCTGGCCGACGGCGACCACACCATGTTCGTGTGCGGCAATGACGCGGCCGCTAAGGCCCACGTGACGACCATGCTCACCGACTGGTTCGGCTGGCGCGACGTGGTCGATCTGGGCGACATCAGCAGCGCACGCGGCATGGAGATGTACCTGCCGCTGTGGCTGCGGCTGTGGGGTGCGTTGGGTACGCCCATGCTCAACGTCCAGGTAATGCGGTAGCGGGGCAGTCAGGCCCTATGCGGCCGGATGGCCGCATGCGGCGCGGGTCGGGCGGCGGATGTGGCCGCCCGCCGCGAGCGGTCAGGCGGAGCGGCGCGCCCGTAAGGTCTCGCCGCCACGCGCGTCATAATCTGTGCATGGGGATGAAATGGTTTCGACCGGGAGGGAAGATCGCGGGCTGCAAGCCGAGGCGCCTGATCCTCGTTAAAAGTGGGCAAAACAACAACAGCCAAGCCTCAACTGGCTCTCGCCGCCTAAGGGCGACGACGTCGCGCCAACTCCCCCTCTGACGGACTGGTTAGCGGCGCAACTCTGTCGGAGTGCCGCCTCTCGAATGGTGATACGGGAGGCGAAAGACCATCACCTAACGCTGAACCCGGCTCAGTCGGTCGAGATGGGCCAGCGTGACACCTGAGGACCGACTAAGCTTGTAGACGCCTTCGGGACAACTTTCGGGACGCGGGTTCAATTCCCGCCATCTCCACCTACGCTGAGGGGCGCGATCCGAGTCAGGGTCGCGCCCCTCGCTTTGAGTTAGCCAAACGGCGCGGCCCCCTTCACCTTTGCCGCCAGGTAGGGCAGGAACAGCTCGAAGGGGGAGCGGGTCGGCGTCGCCGAGGGCGTCGGGGTGGCGGTCGGCGTATTCGTGGCCGTTACGGTCGCGGTCGGTGTCGGCGATGGGCCGTCGGTGGCTGTGGCCGTGATGCTCGGCGTCGCGGTCGGCGATGGGCTGGCTGTCGGCGTCGGCGTCCCCGTTGTCGTGCGCGTGGCCGTCGGTGTCGCCGTGGGCGTGGCGGTCGGCGTCATGGTCCACGTGGCCGTCCCGCCCGCGGTGGGGCTGGCGGTGGGCGTCGGCGTGGCCGGGAACGAACACGGCGATTGGGCGACGGCCGACAGCCCCGCCGCTGAGCCGAGCCAATACTCGCACGAGCCGCGCCGCGCGAGGCTCGTCACCCCCAGCGCCTCGGCGGGGCTGTTGGGGCGGGCCAGGGTCTGGGTCGGGGTTCCGAACACGGTAAAGCGCACCGCACCGCCCGCCGTCAGCAGCCACACGCCGCCGTTGTCGGGCCAGGCGGGCGGGTTGAAGGTCAGGTGGTAGATCAGGTTGCTGGGCAAGCCATTGGCGGGTGAGCCGACGGTATAGGCCTGCCAGGTCGTGCCCGTAGTCGAGCGCACCGCTGCCCCTAGCCACGACCCCACCCATAGCTTGCCCTGGCCGTCCACCGCCACCGACACGGGACTGTTCAGCGCGGGCTGACCCGTGAAGCGAACGAAGGGCGTCCCCGGCTGTGGCGAGTCGCCGTGATCCATCAGGTACAGCCCCGTATCCGTCGCCAGCCACAGGCACGCCCGCCCCGATGGACAGCCGGACGCCGAGCCGGGCGTCTGGGACGAGGGGGCCGCCGCCAGGTCGCGAATCACGCCAAAGCCGCCGCCTGATCCGCCAGCCCAGGCGCGCCAGTTGCCGTCCGCGCTCAGCATGAACAGCCTGGGCGCGATGCCCACGCCGCCCGCGTTGCCCGCCCACAGGCGGCCCTGATTGTCCTTCACCAGCGCCTGGACGTTGCCGAAGGCGTCACGCCCGACGCCCGTGTAGTGCAGCCACACCCCACTGTCGGTCAGGCGGCTGACCCCGCCCAGCGGCCCACTATCGCCGTTTTCGCCCGTCGCTACCCACAGATCAAGGCCGAGGCGTACGATGGCGTGGACACGGTTGGACGGCAGGCCCGCGCTCACCTGGTCGTAGACAGTCCACGTCTCGGCGCCGGTGTCGCGGTCACGCTCTAGCAGCGCCAGCCCGCTGTCCGTGCCCACCCACAGCCGGACGAGCGGGTCGGAGCCTTCCATCAGCAGGGCGTTGACCTGGTTGGAGGGCAGGCCGGGCGCGCGCAACGCCGCGCCGATGCTGCCGTCACCACGAATGGGCACTGGCCCCGCGTCCGTGCCAACCCATGCCCCCGCGCCCGGCGCGGCAGCCACGGCGCGCGGGACGCGGCCCGGCAGGCCGCCCGCTCCCATCGGAAACACCTGAATCTGGTCATCGGCGGAGTTGGCCGTGCCCCGCGCATCGATGCGCGCCACGCCCCCCGTGCAGCCGCTCTCGCAGCCGAAGGCTGCCCATACCCGCCCCTGGCCATCGACGGTCATCGTCTCGACCGGGCTGTCGGGCAGTGTACCCTGGCCGATGAGCGTCATCTGGCCGTTGGCGTCGCGGCGGGCAATGCCCTGTTGGGCCCCGAACCACACCGCCCCGTCGGGCGTCGTGACCACGGCGACGACGACGTTGGACGGCAAGCCGGGCAGCGTGTCGGTGTTGAAGTCCTGGCAGACCGTTCCGTCGTGCCGTCGCACCCCATCCCCCGCCCCGACTGTCGTCCACACCCACTGCCCCGCCTCCACCGCCCACAGGCGGTTAGGTTGGGTCGCCTGGCGCGCGGCGGTGAAGTTGGCCGCCAGGGCATCGCAGATGTCAGGGTACTTGCGCATGGTCACACCGTCCCAGACGCTGGCGGAGGCGCTGGTTGCCGCCCAGATGTGGCCCGCCCCGTCCAACCCCAACCCTTCGACGCGCTCTGCCCACAGGCCGTCGGCCGTCGTCCACACCCGCCAGCTTGTGCCGTCCCAGCGCGCCAGGCCGCCGTAGGTTCCCACCCACACGTAGCCCGTGGCCGGGTCGATGAGCACATCGCGGGTCTGGTTGTCGGGCAGGCCGTCATCGATGGTGAAGACGCGCCGCGCTCCGCTGGCGGTGTCCCAGCGCACGACACCCCCGCCCGTCGCAGCCCAGACCGTCGCGCCGTCGGGGGCGACTGCCAGGGCGTATACGTCGTCGGTGTGAGTATAGATGCGCCACGTTGTCGGCATCCCACCCTGCGCCGCCGCGTGGGATGCGGAGATGAGCAGCGCCAGGCTGAGGAGGGCGGCGAGGATGAGCCAGCGGGCACGGTGCAAGGGAGCCTCCGGGGCGAAATAGCCAATAGACAGGAGTCAGAAAGTTACATGGTCGGCGGTCGGTCGTCATTCGGTACCACATGAATGGACGTTGAGGGCGCGGATATGTTACGGCCGCCGCTTATGTAGCCGACAGCGGCTGACCGTGGTACAATGACGGTGTGCCCAGGACAACCAGGCGCGGAAAGATGTCTGCCGTCGATACCTGGATCGTTTCACCGGAGCTGCTGTATGAGCCTGTCCTCGAATCCACTGACCATCGCGCCCCACGTCGCGGCTACGCTGGCCCTCTCCCAGCCCGTCGTCGCCCTGGAATCTACCGTCATTACCCACGGCCTGCCGTGGCCCAAGAACCTCGAAGTGGCGCGGGCCATGGAGGCCGCCATCCGTGACAGTGGTGCGACTCCGGCCACCATTGCCGTCCTCGACGGACAGCTGCGGGTCGGGGTGACCGACGCCGAGCTAGAGACGCTGGCTCAGGTGGGCGGCCGGGCGCGTAAGGTGAGCCGCCGCGATTTGCCCATCGTCGTCGCCCGTGGCGAGCATGGCGGCACGACGGTCGCCGCCACCATGTGGGTGGCTCACCGAGCGGGTATCCAGGTCTTCGCCACGGGCGGCATCGGCGGCGTGCACCGCCGCCACCCATGGGACGTGTCGGCCGACCTGCCGGAGCTGGCCCAGACAGCGGTGCTTGTCGCGTGCTCGGGCGCGAAGGCCATCCTCGACCTGCCACTGACCCTGGAGTGGCTGGAGACCCACGGCGTGCCCGTTCTCGGCTGGCAGACCGACACCTTCCCGGCCTTTTATAGCCGCGACAGCGGGTTGCCCGTCGACCAGCGCGTGGCGAATGCGGCTGAAGTTGCCGCCATCTGGCGCGCCCAGCGCGGGTTGGGATTGGGGGGCGCGCTGCTGGCCGTGCCCATCCCGATCGAGTACGCCACGTCGCCCACCGTGGTCGAGAAGGCCGTGGCCGTTGCCCTGGACGAGGCCGACGCGCGGGGCATCCGTGGCAAGGCGGTCACTCCCTTCCTGCTGGAGCGGGTGGCCGCCATCACCGAGGGCGCGAGTCAGGCGGCTAACCTGGCGCTGCTCGAGCATAACGCCCGCGTCGCCGCCCAGGTCGCCGTCGCCCTTGCCCACGCGCCGGCGTGAGGGATTGGACGCGGAGGAACGCGGACGCGAAATCGCTTCGAGGTGTGAATGACCGATAGCCCGGCCCCCGCCTGGGGCGAGGACCATTCCGACCTGTTCATCCTGCGCGGGCAGGTGTTCACGCCGCGCCGCGACGAAATTGCCCGCAGCCTGGTCGATCTCATCCCCGCCGCGACTGACGATACCTTCACCGCCGTCGAGTTGGGCGTTGGCGCGGGCTGGCTGAGCGAGGCCATACTGCGCCGCTTCCCCGGCGCCCGCGTCGTCGGCCTGGATGGCTCGCCGCGCATGCTGGCCGAGACGGCCGCCCGCCTCGCCCCGTTCGCCGAGCGCGTCGAGTTGCGTCCCTTCCGACTCGAGGACGATGCCTGGCTGGCCGACCTGCCATCTGCTCGCGCCATCCTCAGCAGCCTGGTAATTCATCACCTGGACGCGGCGGGCAAGCAGCGTCTCTACCGCCGCCTGCTCGACCGTCTGGAGCCGGGTGGCGCGCTCCTCATCTGCGACCTCGTCGCCCCAACCAGCGAGACGGCGCGGCGCTACATGGCGCGCGCCTGGGACGATGAGGTGCTGCGCCAGTCACGGGCGATGACGGGCCGCGACGACCTGGCCGAGGAGTTCAGGGCCACCGAGTGGAACCTGTACGACTACCCTGACCCGACGATGGACATGCCCGACCCGCTGCCCGATCACCTGGACTGGCTGCGCGCCACGAGTTATGTGGGTGTCGACGCCTTCTGGCTGTGCGCCGGCCACGCCATCTACGGCGGCTACCGCCCGACGTGAGCGAACCTGTGATTCGTCGCGCCCGCGCCGTAGACCAGGCCACTATCCGTGCCCTGGTCTACGGCGAGCGTCTCGACCCCATGACCCTCGACTGGGCCAACTTCCTCGTCGCCGAGGACGACCAGGGCCGCACCATCGGCATCGGTCAGATCAAGCCTCTGCGCGGCGCGCGCGAACTGGGGAGCCTGGTCGTCGTCCCCGATTGGCGCGAGCACGGCGTCGGCGCGGCCCTCATCCACGCCCTGATGGCCGACGAGCCTGGCCCCCTGTTTCTCGTCTGCCGCGAGATGCGCGTCCCCTACTACCGCAAGTTCGGCTTCCGCGAGATCGGCCTCCGCGAGACCCTGGGCGCGCTGCGCCTCAAGGCCGCGCTGATGCGCGCCGCCCGGCTGATTGGCCTGCGCGGCGCAGTCATGCGTTGGGACAGGCCCGCCGTTTGACATCCATCCTGCGCGCCTCTATCATAGCCGCAGGGAGTACGGGACATGGATGACATTGACGTTTGGTTTGACGCCTACACGGCCTATCTGCGCCATCAGCTGACCCACCACGCGCTCCACGCCGAGCCGGCGCCACCTGAGCTGGTCATGGATGCCGTCGAGCGGTTGTGGACGCCGACGGAGCCGCCCCGCTGGCAGCACCTCATCGAGGGACTGCGCTGGGCGATGAGTGAGCACGGTCACCCCGACGAGTTCGCCGTGGCCATCGAGCTGGCCCTGAAGCTGGAGCGTGAACACAAGGCCGAGCAGCAGAAGCTGGCCGACTGGGAAGAGCCGGAGCCGTATCAGGACAACGCCTACATTCGCCGCCATCAGGAGTGGGAACGCACCCGCCGCCTGCTCCACGGCGACGAGGACAGTACCTATTTCTGGGACCGCTATCGCTGGCTGAACGGCGGCTGAGGCCGTGCGCCTGACGCATCTGGGCCTTACCAATTTTCGCGTCTATCGACGCCTGGACCTGACCCTGTCGCCGGGCGTGACCCTCCTGGTGGGCGACAATGCCCAGGGCAAGACGGCCCTCCTGGAGGCGATCTACTATCTGGCGACCAGCCGCTCGCCGCGCGGCAGCGCGGACCGCGAGATGCTGGCGTGGGCCGCTCGCGACGAGCCGCTGCCCTTCAGCCGCGTCACGGGTGAAGTCTTGCGCGCCGACGGCAGCGTGCGGCTAGAGATTGTCACCGTCCGGCCGCCCGGTGAGCCGATGGGGCGACTCGAGAAGCGCGTCAAGATCGACGGCGTAACCCGCCGCGCCCTGGACCTGCTCGGCCAGGTGAATGTGGTCCTCTTCGCGCCTGAGGACATCGCCCTCCTGGAGGAGGGGCCGGGCGTGCGCCGCCGCTACCTGGACGCTGCCCTGTGCCAGCTGGACGCGCGCTACTGTTATGCCCTGGGCCAGTATCGGAAAGTCGTCACCCAGCGCAACAGCCTGCTGAGGCGCATTCAAGACGGTCTCGCCCGGCGCGACGAGATAGGCGTCTGGGATGAGTTGCTCATCGAGCACGGCGCGCTGCTGACGGCGCGGCGGCACGCCTGGCTGCGGCTGCTTGCGGAGCGTGGCGACCCGATCCACCGCGACCTGACAGGCGGGCGCGACCCGATCCACATAAACTATCGACCGAGCGCGCTCTTTAGCCAGAGTGAGCCACTGCGCACGCCGGGTGCGGCCGAGGCTGCGCAGGCCGTGCTAAGTCGGGACGAGCTACCCCTGGACACGGTGCGGGTAGCCTTCCGGGCGCGTTTGGCGGGGCGAGCAGCGGCCGAGGTTCGGGCGGGCGCGACGCTGGTCGGGCCGCATCGCGATGACTTCCTGCTGTTGAGCCACGGCGTAGACCTGCACATCTACGGCTCGCGCGGGCAGAAGCGCACAGCGGCCCTGGCCCTCAAGCTCGCCGAGGCGGAGGGCATGCAGGCGACGACGGGCGAGGCGCCGCTGCTCTTGCTCGATGATGTCATGTCTGAGTTGGACGCGCTGCGGCGGGCCTACGTCGCCGAGCGCATGCTTCGCCACGACCAGACCCTGGCGACGGCCACCGACTGGTCCGATTTCAGCCCCGACCTCCAGGCCAGGGCCACCCGGCTGACGGTTCGAGGGGGGGCAGTGACGCCCGCGTGAGGAGAAGCCCTATGGCGACCACCGCGCCGACGGTGCAGGCCCAGGCTCAGAAGCCCGGCTGGCCCGACACGATACGCCGTGTCCTGAACAGCATGGTGGTACCGGTTCTGGCCGTCATTACCGCGCTGGCCGTGGGCGCGGTCATCATCTTCTTCACCAGTGGGGGCCTGGCTAATCCCCGTGAGGCGCTCCAGACGGTCTTCCTGGCCTATCAGGGCCTTATTGAGGGCGCGTTCCTCAAGGAGCGCGGCTTCTCCGAGACCCTGGTCGCCACCACCCCCTACATCTTCAGCGGCCTGGCCGTCGCCTTCGCCTTCAAGGGCGGCCTGTTCAACATCGGCGCGGAAGGGCAGTTCTTCCTGGGCGCGATCTCGGCGGCCTGGATCGGCTTCGCCGTTGGCATGCCGCCCGTCATCCACCTCATCTTCTCCCTGGGCATGGGCTTCCTCGGCGGGGCCATGTGGGGCGCGATCCCCGGCTTCCTCAAGGCGCGCACGGGGGCGCATGAAGTCATTACCACCATCATGCTCAACTACACCGCCTTCCTGCTCGTCGACTGGCTGGTCACCGGCCCGTTACGCTCGAAGACCGGCACGGCCCCGAAGACCCCCGACGTGCTGGAGTCGGCGCGACTCCCCACCTTCTTCGCTGCCCCCGACCGCCTCCACCTGGGCTTCGTCCTCGCGGTCCTCACCGCCATCTTCATCTGGTGGGTGCTGAACAAGACAACCCTCGGCTTCGAGATCCGGACGGTGGGCGCGAACCGCTTCGCGGCGCAGTACGCGGGTATCAGCGTGGCGCGCATCTTCGTGCTGACGATGGCCATCGCGGGCGGCCTGGCAGGCATATCGGGCGCGGTCGAGGTCCTGGGCTTGCAGCACAACCTGCCCGCCTTCTTCTCGGCGGGCTACGGCTTCGACAGTATCGCCGTCGCCCTGCTGGCCCGCTCCGACCCCATCGGCGTCATCCCGTCGGCCTTCCTGTTTGGCGCGCTCCGTAACGGCGCGGACTTGATGGAGCTGCGCTCTGGCGTCTCGAAGCAGATCATCTCCATCATTCAGGCCCTCATCCTGTTGTTCGTCGCGGCGCCGGAGATCATCCGCGCGTTGTACCGTATTCGCAAACCGGAGACGGCGATCGAAGAGACGCCGCTGACGCAAGGCTGGGGTTGAGTCACCGCCCACTCCTGGAGCGCCCATGTCATCTGACGTCATCCTCAGCATCATCACCGCCGCCCTGTCCATCGCCACCCTCCAGGCGACAATGCGCCTGGCGACCCCCATCACCCTGGCCGCCCTGTGCGGCATCTGGTCGGAACGCTCGGGCGTGGTCAACATCGGCATCGAGGGCATCATGCTCTCGGCGGCCTGCACGGGGTTTCTGGGTACTATCTACGCTAACCAGGCTCTCGGCTCCAAGAGCGCCTCGCTGTTCGCCGGTCTCGTGGCGGCCCTCGCCACTGGCCTGCTGCTGGCCCTGCTGTTGGGTGTGCTGGCCATTCGCTTCAAGACCGACCAGATTATCGCGGGTACGGTGATCAACATCCTGGCCGTCGGCACGACCGGCTACATCTATCGCCGCTACCTCGCTACCGACGCTCCCGTCGCGCCCGGCGTCCTGTCGCCCATCACCGACTGGCCTCTCATCGGCCCCATCTTCAGCGCGTTATCCAACATCCCCATCATCGGCCCGCTCATCTTCACCCTCCAGCCGATTGCTCTCTCGATGCTGATTCTCGTTGCGCTGACCCACTACATCCTGTTCTACACGCCCTGGGGCCTGCGCACGCGGTCCGTGGGCGAGAACCCGCGCGCCGCCGATACCCTGGGCATCAACGTCTTCCGCATGCGCTACGCCGATGTCCTCATCGGCGGCGCGATTGCGGGGCTGGCGGGCGCGTGGTACACGCTGGAGCAGGTGGGCGTGTTCACGCCCAACATGACCGCCGGCCGCGGCTTCATTGGCCTGGCGGCCATGATCTTTGGCAAGTGGAACCCGATTGGGGCCTTCCTGGCCGCGCTGCTGTTCGCCTTCGCCGAGGCCATTCAGCCCATCCTGCAAACCCAGGCCCCTCAGGTTCCCTATCAGTTCTTCGCCATGATTCCCTACCTGCTGACCATCGTCGTGCTGGCCGGGCTGGTGGGCCGCGCCACGCCGCCCGCCGCTGACGGCAAGCCCTACGAGGCCTAGCCAGCCGGCCAACCACCGACTACGGTGGGGGCGGCCCCCCCGTGGCCGCCCTCGCGCCTGGCGCCGACGTTGTCCCTGGCCGCCCTCAAGGCGATAGGACGCGGACGAGCGCGGACAAGAGAAGAGTAGCCCTCCCCTTCGTGCCTTGGCAGCTTCGCGCCTTGGTGTTCTCCTTGGCGGCTACAATGACGCCGGCCAGGCGGCCACGGGGGACCGCCCCTACCACCTGGCCGTAACCTGTGGCATTGACTCCCTGCCGCTCTGTCCTATAATAAGGCGGTACTGCCCGGCCGAGCCGTCACCCAGATGCTCAGCAACCGCCGGGTCGCATGCCTGGCCTCTAGCCATTCCATCCATCAATCTGACCGCGGAAGGAGTCTTCTATGAATCCGGATGCCGTAACCAACACCCTGACGGGCTGGTTCGGTGACGTGCTGGGCCGCGTTGTCGCCGCCCTGCTCGTCCTGCTCGTTGCCTGGATCGTCGCCAGCATCCTGCGCTGGCTGATTCGCAAGCTGCTGAATGCGTTTCACGTTGACCAGCGTCTCCACAGCGATGGGGCGAGCAATGGCGTCGCCCAGGCCGTCTACTGGCTGACCTTCCTGGTCTTCCTGCCCGCCATCCTCGGCGCGCTCGGCCTGCAAGCCCTCCTGGATCCCCTTACGTCGATGGTCAACAGCATCCTGTCCTGGATTCCGATGATCATCGCGGCCATCGTGATCCTGGTGATTGGTGTATTCATCGCCCGGATCGTGCGCCGACTGACCGTCGGCGTGCTACAGGGGTTCGGCGCGGATCGCCTCGGCGCGCGCTTCGGCTTCCCTCAACTGTCGGCCTTCATCGGCACTATCGTCTACATCCTTATCCTGCTGCCGACCCTGATCGTCGCCTTGCAGGCCTTGCAGTTCACGGCCATCACGGCCCCGCTGACGGCCATGCTGGCCGAGATGCTTGCCGCCGTGCCCAATCTCATCGCCGCCGCCGTGATCATCGGCCTGGCCTACTACATCGGGCGGGTGGTTGGCGATCTGGTCACTACCCTGTTGACTGGCCTGGGCTTCAACAACATCCTTCGCGGGCTGGGCCTCCAGCGCACGGCCACCGAGGGCGAGCGCAGCCCCTCCAGGGTCGTCGGCACGCTGGTGTGGGCGTTCATCGTCTACACGGCTATCATGCAGGCTGCCTTCGTCTTGAACTGGGAAGCGGTGGGGCAGATGCTGTCTGGCTTCCTCGTCATCGCGTTCCAGGTCATCATGGGCCTGATCATCATTGCCGCTGGCCTGTGGCTGGGCAATCTGGTGGCCCGCTTCGTTCGGAGTAGCGGCTGGCCGCAGGCCACCCTGCTGGCCATCCTGGGGCAGGTGGGCATCTTCCTGCTCTTCGCCGCCATGGGCCTGACCCAGATGGGCCTCGGCCAGCAGATTGTCGTGCTGGCTTTTGGCCTCGTTCTGGGCGCGATCGCCCTGGCCGCTGCCCTGGCCTTCGGCCTCGGTGGCCGCGACGCGGCGGCGCGCGCCCTGGGGGACATGCGCCAGGCGCTGGAGAAGGAGGACGCGGCCGCCAAGCTGCCGCCGCCCGCCGAGCCGCCTGCCCAGGCCAGCTAACATCGGCTGCCATCGAAGCGACCGGCCGGGGACGGAAAGCCCCCGACCGGTCGCCTGTGTTACCATCGACCCCCACCCCACCACCCACCGAGCAACGCGCCGACCAGCGAGGCCAGGAAGTTGACGCCATCGTTGTCGAGCCACGGCCAGCCGCGCAGCGGCCGCGTCGGCTGGCCGTGGTGAAGCCGCCGCTCGGTCGCCTGCCCGCATACTCCGCACTCGTAGACGCGCTGCACCGTCGCCCCCAGCAGGCTATCGAACAGCGCGCTCACCACGCCCGCCACGCTCCCCACCGCCAGGAATAACGCGCCGCCCGGCTGGCCGCCCAGGGTCGCCAATAGCCACGCGCTCGCGCCGATGAAGACACCCCCCGCCAGCGCCGCCAGCGTCCCCAAGGGTGTGATACCCCCCGACGTCCCGGCGGCCACGGGGCGCAGCGTGGTGATGAGGCGGGGCGGCGACGCGCTCAGCACGCCGATCTCCGTCGCCCAGGTATCGGCGGTCACGGCGGCCATCGCGCCGACGAAGGCGGCCAGCCAGGCGGGGTCAGGGGACAGGGCGTTGCCCACCGCCAGCAACGCCCCCACGCCGCCGTTGGCGAGGGTCTGTGCCAGGTCGCGGCGGCTGCCCTTGGCGAACTTCTCGGCGACCGACGCTTTGCGCGCCGCCTGCCAGTGCGACAGGGCGCTCGACGAGGCGAAGAACAGCACCACGAGCACGGCCCAGGCGAAGCCACCGAGGCCGAAGATGAGGGCGCCGGTCAGGATAGCGCCGCCGACCCCACTCCGCGATAGCGACCCCCGACGATAGGCGAATAGTCCAATCGCCGTGCTCAGGGCCATGCCCAGGAGCAGTCTGCCCGGCGCGCCGTCTATGGGCACGACTTCAAGACGGCCGGTGGCGCGGCATTGAAGGACAGCGCGACGCCCTTCTCATTGCTCAGCCGCACGCCCCGCGCCGGGTTGAAGCTCGTCTCCCCGCAGCTCGCTACCTCGAAGATGACCTCGGCCAGCGTGCCCGCGCTGGGCGGGGGCGTAGCCGCCATGCTGGCGACGCCCAGGCGGAACTCGCCGCCCGCGACGCGGTTGACCGGCGCGAAGCGCGGCGGGATGAAGAAGTCGCCCACTCTGCCGTTGGTCTCTGGCGCAACCGGGTCGGCGTCGCGCGGCGTCAACTGCGTGGTGTTGTACGGCTGCGTGATGTCTACACCGTAGACCGGGTTGCCCTTGTCGACGCGCAGCGTCGCCGTCACCACGTCGCCGGGCGCGTAGACAGGCTTGGCCGGCGAGAAGGTCCACGTCAGCGTGGGATCGTTGGGAGAGGGCGCTTTCATCGTCGTCACCGGCCGCTCGCGCAGCACCGAGCTAAGGGTTGGCGGCAGAACCGTGACCGCTGCATTCTGGCCGGCGGTAGGCCCGCGCTTGTCGTAGTTCTTGGAGACGATGGTCAGGTCGTAGATGTCGACCATGCCGTTGTCGTTGATGTCGGCGCGGGGATCGGCGGGCGGCGCGGTGTCGTAGTTGCGGGCCACCAGCGCCAGGTCGAGGATATCGATGATGTTGTCACCGTAGGCATCACCGCCGGTCATGATCAGGTCGCCCAGCACCGTATTGGGCGCGGACGCGAGGAAGCGCCCCTCCACGGCCAGATACCTGGGCATATCGGCGCGCAGGATGTGCCAGCCCAGAGGAATGTTGTTGATGGCAAACACGCCGTCGGCTGTCGTTTCGACCTGGCCCCCCTCACCGCCGTCCAGCGAGACGTAGACGCCGTTGTGGCGGCTGCGGCCCTCGAGCCGCGCCCGCCCGCTGACGCTGCCGCGTTGGGCGGCGGTCGATGGACCCTGCGCGGCGGCGGTGGCAACGACGAGGGTGGTAAGGAGCGCCGCGACCAGCAACGCCACCCAGAATAGAAGGCGCGGACGAACACGGGCGAGCGCGGATGCGATGCATCCCTCTCCTATCCGGTACGGGAATCTGCCTCTACGCGCGGCGCGTCTCGACATGGCCTCACCCTCCCGAGGCGGCCTGGGCTTCCCACAGCTGGCGCGTCAGCTCGATGTGGCCCAGGTGGTTGGCGGTGTGGGACACAGCATGGACGAGGATGCCGCCGATGCTGCGCTCGACGGGGCCGGCCGTCGTCTGGTAGCGACGCACCTCGGCCAGGTCCGCCTCAGTCAGGCCACTGACCGCCGGGCGGGCGGCCGCCAGCCACGCCTCGTAGCGCGTTCGGAGCGCGGCAAGGTCGCCCTGACCGCGAAACTCGGCGTCGCGGTCGCGCGTGTAGGGCTGACCGCACGCCAGATGCAGCGTCAGCCACTCGCCGGCCGCGACGGTATGCTGGGCGATCACGTACAGGCTGTTGGCGCCGTGCAGCGGCGGCTGCCAGTTGAGGGCGGCGGCGGGAACGGCCTCCAACTCCGCCAGAACCTGGCTGCTGAGGCGTTCCAGCGTGGCGAGAATGTCGGACGTCAGCATTCGGCCTCCTGTTGTGCCGACATACTATGTCGAGTATAATGGGCGTAGTATAGCGCGCGAGGCGTGAAACGCGAAACGTGATGCGCCCCTTTGATCCTGACTTCGACGATGCCCGCCCCGCCCCCCGCTGGGCGTTGACCAGCCTCGAGCAGGTTCCGCCGGGTGGCTATCCCGGCGGCTACGTTGTGCGTCGCCAGTTTACGCGCCAGGTGGACGTCTTTGGCTACCCGCTGACGCTGCCCACGCCCCTGGACGTGCGCCTCCTCTACGATCCCGACGGTCGGCTGTGGATGTCGGACGTGCCCCAGGAACGCATGATGATGTTCCACAACGGGCAGGTATCGCGGGGCCGTATCCTCGTCGGTGGGCTGGGCCTCGCCCTCTACCCCCAGTACGCCGCCCATGCCGCCACCGAGTTCACCATCGTCGAGGCCAGCCAGGCCGTGATCGACATCGTGACCCCGACCCTGGCGCGCGCCCTGGCCCGCCTGCGCCGCCCCGTTCCCTGGCGCGTCGTCCACGCCGACGTGGCCGAGTTCCTGGCCCGCCCGCGCCTGGCCCAGTACGACACAGTCTTCCTCGACACCTGGGAGACGCTGGACGCGGCCCATCTGCCTATGGTCAATCGCCTGCGCGACCTGGCCCTCGACCACGTCACCCCCGACGGGCGGCTGCTGTTGTGGGGCTATCGCTGGATAGTGGGACTGTACGAGCAGGCGTGCGCCGCCCTGTTGAGCGTACCGCCGGAGAGTCGCGCCGCGTGGCTGGCCGCGCAGCCCCCGGCCGCCCAGACACTGCTGGCCCCGGTCGTGGCCCGCTTCGCCGACCTGCCCGCGCCCGACGCCGAGGCCCTCGCCTGGTGCCGGGACCACATCCTGCGCCTGTCCCAGGGCTAACTGAGCAGGGTGACGAGGCGCGCCTGGACCCTGCCCTCGCTGACCGTCAGGTGGGCGACAGAGGCCGGTAGATCGAAGCGGCGCGGCCCGGCGGCGCCGGGATTGAGGTAGAGGATGCCGCCGCGCTCTTCAATCTGGGGGCGGTGGGTGTGGCCGCTGATGACGGCGGCGATGCCGGCCGCGTGGGGCGTCAGGTCCAGGTCGTGAAGGTCGTGCAGGACGTGAAGCAGCACGCCGCCCACCTCGACCGTCGCCGTCAGGGGCAGCGCCTGCGCCCACGCGCCGCCATCCGTGTTGCCGCGCACTGCATGCACGGGTGCGATGGCGCGCAGGCTATCGAGGATGTCGGGGCGGCCCACGTCGCCCGCGTGGAGGATGAGGTTTGAGCCGCGCAGCGCGGCGATAGCCTCCGGCCGCAGCAGGCCGTGGGTATCGGAGATGACGCCGACGCGCAGGACACCTGGATGGGGCATGACTCCGATTGTAGCAGGCCGGGCCGACCCCGGCAAGCGGGGGCTTGCCGTTTGCGGCGCGCGCGCCTATACTGACCCCATGAACGATCACAGGCCGCGCCGACTGCGTGGCTGGGCCGACTGGGGCATCAGCGCCATCAATGGCGTGCTGGGCGACCACCTGTACCGGCGCGGCAATGGCCTCGCCATCGACATGGCCTTCTATCACCAGGGACGCCGCCTGACCCTGACGAGCGACGCCCTGCGCGCCGCTCACCCCGACGCCACGTCGCGGGTAGCCGTCTTCGTCCACGGCCTGGGCTGCAATGAGGGGACGTGGCTGTACGCCGACCCCGATGCGCCCGGCGTTCCTACCAGCTACGGCCAGCAGTTGCAACGCGACCTCGGCTATACCCCCTTCTACCTCCGCTACAACACCGGGCTGGCTATCGCCGACAACGGCGCGCGGCTGGCGACCCTGCTGGGCGCGCTATGGGTCGCCTACCCGGCGCCCATCGAGGACATCGTTCTCGTCGGTCACAGTATGGGCGGCCTGACGCTGCGGGTCGCCTGCCATCTCGCCGCCGAGCAGGCTGCGCCCTGGCTGCCCGCCCTGCGCCACGTCATCTACCTCGGCACACCCCACGACGGCGCGCTTCTCGCCCGGCTCGGCGGCTACACGGTAACCACCCTCCACGCCATTCCCGATCCGGTGACGCGCATGGTGGGGGATGTCCTGGACCTGAGCAGCCAGGGCATCAAGGACCTGGCGCGCGGTGCGGCAGCGGCGGGGCAGCCACTGCCCTGGCACAGCGACGCGGAGCACCATCTCGTGGCCGCCACCCTCGCCAGCGACGCCGATGGCTCCCTGGCGGCCCTTATCGGTGACGGGCTGGTAAGCCTGCCCGCCGCCCACGCCGCCAGTCATATTCAGGGCGACACCGAATACATCGCGCACATTCACACCCGCCACCTGCCTGGCCGGGGCCATCTGCGCCTGGTCAATGACCCGGCCGTCTACGAGCACATCCGCGCGGCGTGCGCGGGTATGCCCGAAGGAGGGGACGCCTGATGGATTCGGAGACCCTGGCCCAACTACGCGGCGCGAAGGACCTCATCCAGGAGGGCGTCGACGCCGGGGCCGTCGCCGTCGCGGACATTCAGCGCGAGCTGGCCCATCGCGTCTACGCGATCCTGACCCGCGTCCCCGTCATTGGGCTGCCCGCGCAGGGCATCGCGGCGATTCAGCAGACGATCACCGACGGCGTGTACGGCTCGATTCGGGGCGTCAATCACGGCCTGGGCAGTGTCGCCGACTGTGCCTTGAACCGGTGGGGGGCGCGCCTGATCGAGCCGAGCGACGCCACGCCGCTCCTGGAGCAGCGACCCGCGAGCCGCGCGCAGCCCGGCTCGTAATATTGGCCGACGGGAATGCCTGGCGTGCCTCAACGCTTCCCTCTGACCCGCGTCATTCCCTGCATCATGCTGCTCGTCGCGGTGGCTTGCGCCCCTCAGCCCGCCAGTCAGCCTGCCGCGCCCACCGCCCCGCCACTCACCGTCGTGGTCGCCCCGACAGCGACCCGCGCCGCCTCCCAGGAGCGAGACATGCAACTCATTGCGGCGGCGCGACGCGGCGATCTGCCCGCCGTCCAGCGCCTGCTGGCCGAGGGCGCGAGCGTCACGACCACCGACGAGACAGGGCAGACGGCCCTCATTGCCGCCGCCTATGGCAATCATGTCGAGGTGGCCCGCGCTCTCATTCAAGCCGGCGCCGACGTCAACACCCAGGACAACACCCGCCAGAGCGCGTATCTGATTCCCACCGCCGACGGCGGCCTCGACATGCTGCGGCTGACCCTCCAGAACGGCGCCAACGTGCGCAGCCTGGATAGCTACAACGGCACGGGGCTGATTCGCGCCGCCGACCGGGGCCACGTCGACATCATCCGCGAGCTTCTCAAGACCGACATCCCCATCGATCACGTCAACCGTCTGGGCTGGACTGCGCTGCTCGAAGCCATCATCCTCGGCAATGGCGGCCCGCGCCATACCGAGGTCGTGCGTCTGCTGGTGGGGGCGGGGGCTAACGTCAACCTGGCCGATCGCAATGGCGTCACGCCGCTCGCCCACGCCCGCCAGCGCGGTTTCACCGACATTATCGCCATTCTGGAACAGGCCGGCGCCCGGTGACCTCGGTCGCCGGGACATCACTCGCCCGAATTGACGCCTGAGCAGTTCATGAATAGGATGAAGGAGTCGACCACCCGCATGGGTTGCCAGTGGGGGATAGTTGATACTCTCGCGGCTCAATAAGCCTCAACTAACGGCGCTCGACTTTGCCATCGCCGGCGCGGCCACCCTCGTGGCGGCGGCCATCCGACTGCCCGCGCTGCAAACGATCCCCGTGTTCACCGACGAAATCCACGACATGGAGTTCGCCCAGCGTATCGCCCAGGGTGGCTACTGGCCCATCGTCTCCTACGACATGTACAACGGGCCGGGCCTGTACTACCTGCTCGCGCTGGGCATGCGTCTCGGCGGCGGCGCGCTGTGGCCGCGCTTCCTGGTCCTCATCATCGGCAGCCTGACCGTCGGCCTGAGCTACTTCCTGGGCCGCAGCCTGGCCGCTCATCAACGCCCCGACGCCCCCGCCTTCCAGCGTCTGGCGGGCCTGCTGGCCGCCGCGTTCATGGCCGTATCCTTCACCCCCATCGTCGTCAACAGCCATCTCATCTGGTCCAACTCGACGTCACCCTTCTGGGTCGCGCTGTTCTTGCTGGCGATCAGCGAGACTGTGCGTCGCGATCGGGTGCGGTGGCTCGTACCGGCCGGCATCCTCGGCGGCCTGGCCTGGCAGACCCACCCGTCCATCGTCGTCATCGTGCTGGGGGCGGGGCTTTGGGTGGCCGTCATGCGCCCGGCGTGGCTGCGTTCCGGCTGGGCCTGGCTGGGCGCGCTCATGGTCCTGCTGTTCGTGAGCAATATCGTCCTGTTCACCCTCACCAGTGGCGGCGCGAACATCGACCAGGCCGCGTCGCGCTCCTATGCCTGGACGGGCGGGGCCAGTCTGTCCGACTACCTGGTCAACGTCCAGGGATTTCTGCTCACCGGCTATGAGATGGTGGCGTCCAGCTTCCGCTCCGCCCTACCGCCGGAGGTGCGCGAGGGGCTACTCCTCTCACCGCCGGTCATCCTGCTGGGCGGCGTGACCGGCGTGGCGCTGGCGTACACGGCTCGCCGCGCCGGGCTACCGCTGGCCTGCTGGCTGGTGGCATGCCTGATCATCCCCTACCTCAACCGACGCTATAACGCCTACATCGAGGCGCGCTACCTCGCGCCGTTGCTGCCCGCCACCTATGCGGCTGTGGGCGCGCTCCTGGCAGCGGCGTTGCTGGCCGCCGTACCGCGCGCGGACGCCGTGGGCGACCGCCCTGTGTCGGTGTGGGGGCTGGTCGCCCAGCCCGACTCAGCCGCCGTTGGTCTGACGAGGCGGGGCGTTCGGCTGGCCGTAGGATTGACAGCCGTCGGCCTGATCGTCCTCGGCCTCGTTTACCCCCTGTGGCGACTCCAGCAGTATTACGACTACCAGTACGCGAGCGGGCGCAGCAATGTTCGCTTGTGGCAGATCATCGCGGTGGGGCATCAGGCCCATGCCGAGGGGGCGGAGGTCATCACCGACCGCGGCCTGAAAGATGTTCGCACGCTGACCGGCATGAACATCGACCGTGTCTTCGACACCCTGAGCGACCTCGAACAGATTCCCCTGGAAAAGCGGCGCGTCGAGCGACTCCCCGACTCCGCCGTGGGATCATACCTCGTGCTCACCGACGAGCGGCGCGACTTGCTCGCGTCGATCCTACAGCTGGAGCCTGTCGACGTGGGGGAGCCAATCGCCCCCGTGCATACCTCGGGCTACTGGGTCTATCGAGTCGTTGGACGCTGACGGCCTGGCCCACCGCGCCAACGCCCCGACGCCCCGACGCGAATCGCCGCCCACCGCGCGCCTCGACGACGGCTCGGCCGCGCCCCCCGGCCGTGGTCCGCTGGTAGTTCAGGTGGCGCTGCTGGCCGCGCTGCTGGCCCTGACGCTGCCCTTTGCGATCTACGCCATCGCGCGGATGGCATCACCCGCCAGCATCGAGTACAACGAAGGCTGGAACACCTACCACACGGCGCGCCTGCTGGCCGGAGAGCCACTGTATACGCCGGTGCGACCGATGCTGCCCATCATCCCGGTCAACTACCCCCCGACCTCGTTCTTTGTCACCGCCGCGCTTGCGCCCGCCTTCGGCTCCATCCTGCTGGCGGGGCGCGTCATCTCCCTGGCGGCCTGGCTCACCATCGGCGCGCTTCTCGTCGCCATCGTCCACCGCGAGACTCGCCAGTGGCTGGCGGCGCTGGGGGCGGCCCTGTTGTGGGTCGCGCTGCTGGCGCACATGGCGAACGAGTGGGCGGCCAGTCACGAGCCGCAGTTGCTGGGGCACGTCCTCTCGGTGTTGGCTCTCTACCTCTACGTGTGCTGGCGGCCGACCGTCACACCCTGGCGCGCCGTCATGCTCGCCCTGCTGTGCGTCCTCGGCTTGACGGTGAAGCACATCTTGCTGCCCGTCCCGCTGACTCTCGCCCTCATGCTGCTGTTCACCAATCGCCGCGCCTTCGGGGCCTTCGCGGCCACGGGCATCGCCGCCAGCGCGGCCTTCCTCGCCGCATGGTGGGCCTGGACCGCCGGTGTGTTCGTGTCCAACGTGATCGACTTCGATCGCCAGGGTTCGTTCGCCCGCGCCGGTCGCGAGGTGGACAACCTGTTTCGGCGTGACATGCTATGGCCCATCCTGCTGCCCGCGCTCAGCGTGCCGTGGCGAGCGACGCACTGGTCCTGGGCGCTGCTCTACCTCGTTATCTCCCTCGGCCTGGGCGTCTACTGGTCGCAGGGGACGGGCGTCAGCCGTAACGGCTGGTTCGACCTCTTCATCGCTGCATCCATCGTCTTCGGGCTACTCCTCGGCTCGCTACGGAGCCTGACGGGCGCGCGGCGTTGGCTGGCCTACGCCAGCGCCGTCCTCATCCTGCTGCCCTTTGCCTACAACACCTGGTACGATGGAGGGGATGTCCTTGACTACGCTGCCTTGCGTAGCGGCGGCGAGGCGTACCGCCAGGACGTGGCCTTGCTGCGCAGCCTGGACGGCCCCGCCCTGTACGAAGACTTGCTGCTCGGCTACGACGCGGGCAAGGATTTCCTGGTCGACCCATTCCTCGCCACCCAACTCATGCTGGCTGGCCGCCTGCCGGAGGCGGCTCTCCTGGACCCCATCCGCCATCAGGACTTCAAGGTCATCGTGCTCAACGCCGACCTTCAGCGGCGGCTACGCGCCCTGGCCGCCGCTCCCTCCAGCGGCGGGCCTCCGCAGACCACCGCCGCCGAGCGCTGGACGGACAATACCTTGCGCGCTATCCTCGACGGCTACGAGCTTCTCGATACCGGCCGCCGCTCCCACTACTTCTATGTCCCGCGCCACGGCGTCGCCGCGAGCCGCGCCAGCGGCTAGCGCCCCGGCCCGCCGATGTCACTGGCGCGCCTGGGTCAGGGAGCGCTGCGCTGAAGCAGCGGCAGCGCCGACGCATAGGCGTAGCCCACGCGCACGCGCGATAGCACCAGGCCGCGATTGCTTGCCGAGGGCGCGGGAAGCGTCAGTTCCACGAAGTAGCCATAGCGCTCATTGTCTACCACCGAGCGCGCTACGTCAGTGTCGGTCGACCGCTCGAAGTCGCCGCTGGCCCCGCTGCTGTCAAGCTCGGCGATCTGCTCGATGAAGCCACGCCCGCCGTACGCTCGGTAGAAGGTCGCCCTGAGGACGTTGCTGGGGTCGTCATCGTAGCCCAGTACCGTCAACTCGTTGAGGCGCGCGCCCTGGGGCAAATAGACGGGCGCGACAAAGTAGCCCGTGTCGCTCTCGCTACGCACCTGCATGTGGAAATAGCGGAAGTTAGTGGAAGTGAATTGGGGTTGGAAGGCGGGGCCGGGCACGCTGGCATAGCCTGGCCCGCCCTGCGTCGCGGCGGCCGCCCCACCCCACACCACCGCGCCCAGCAGAGTCACCACGAGTCCCAGCGCCACGGCCCAGACAATCATGCGTCGTCGAAGCATTGCACCCTCCTCGATGGTAGAGTCGCCTATCCACGTCGTCATCCAGGGTCAGCCATTGGGCTGCGATGCTGTGCCTGCCTCTTCCCAGCGCGTGAGGCGAAGCTGCTCGTCGTAGCTGAACTTCAGCTCGTGGACGTGGTTGTCGTCGGCCAGGACCAACGGGCCGAAGATACGGTCGGCCTCGGGCGTGGGCAGATCGGGCAGGTCGGCGATGGGTATCCAGGCCAGGTCGCCCTCGTGGGTCTCGCCCACCTCGCCGACGAAGTCGCGGGCGACGTAGACGAACATCATCCACTGGTAGTCCTCGCTGGGCGAGACCTCGGTGATGACGGCGCGCAGGGCAGGGTCCACCACCGTCAGGCCCGTCTCCTCGCGCATCTCGCGCACCACTGTCTCGTGGGGGGCCTCGTCCCACTCCAGCTTACCGCCGGGCGCCGTCCACAGGCCGAGGTTAGGCTCCTTGCGGCGGTGCATCATCAGAACGTGGCCGTCGCGGACGGCGTAGCACAGGACGGACAGGATGCGGGCGAAGCGCGGCGTGGGCATGAGGGCCTCTTTCGTGATGCGACGCGGGTCTGCAACCCGGCGCGGGGATTCGCGTACAGTATGGTGAGATGGATAGGGGCTGTCAACATAGCCATGCGATGTTAGTGGTGAGAGGAGACTGAACAATGGACAAGAAACTGCGCCGCTCGCGGGATGACCGTATCATCGCCGGCGTCTGTGGCGGGTTGGGCGAGTTCTTCGGGCTGAACCCGTGGATCTTCCGCATCGCCTTCCTGATCGCCCTGATGCCGGGCGGCATCCCCGGCCTGCTGCCCTACCTGATCATGTGGATCGTCATCCCACCCGCATCGACAGCGCCGACCGCGTCGCCCACCACCAACGCGATCACCCCGACGAAGGGGCCGTAATGGCTGGCGGCTGGCTGTCTATTCTGTCCAGAGGTGGGAGGTCTTCTTCGAGAAGTCGTCGACCAGGGGGTCGGAAGCAACGGCACGTGGCTGGATTCTAGATTAGTCCCGCGTCCAGGCCAAACCCGTCACGGCAATCTTCCTGCTGACGGCTCGCCCCGATACGCCGCCGCCAGGCGCGCGGCGAGGGCGGGCCAGCGGTAGTAGGCGTCGACCCAGGCGCGCGCCCCCGCGACCAGGTCGGCGCGGCGCGTGTGGTTGCGCAGCAGGCTGACGGCGGCGGCGGCCATCGCGTCGGTGTCGCCCGGCGCGACGAGCAGGCCGCCGCGCCCGTGGGGGACGTAGACCGTTGCCTGCCCCACCCTGTCGGCGACGACAGGCACACCCGCGCCCAGCAATTGCAGCAGCTTGGCCGGAGACTTGGTGCGGTTGACGAGCGTGTCGTCCAGGGGATAGAGGGCGATGTCGGCGGCGGCGAAGACGCCCGGCAGCGCGGCGTCGCCGGGCCAGCCGGCGTAGACGATCGATGCGCCCAGGCTGCGCCGCGCCACCTCCACCAATAGCTCGCGCTCCTCGCCGAACAGCCCTTCGCCTACCACCAGCAGCCGCGCCTCCGGCACGGCCGCCGCCACGGCCTGCCAGGTGTCCAGCAGGCGGCCCATCCCAAACTCGAAGAAGCGCGTATAGAGCAGCACGACCGGCGCGTTGCCCAGCCCCCACCGAGCGCGGGCCGCCGCGCCGTCGCCCGTAGCCGGAGTGGGGGGCGCGCCGTTGGGCAGGTACACGACGCGCTCGCGCGGCACGCCCAGGCTCCAGGCGATGGTTTCCAGGGCGCGGCTGGCGACGGTCAGCGTATCGGCGTGGCGCAGGCCCCAATTCTCCTGGCGGGCGAAGGTCTGTCGCAGCGGCCAGGGATAGCCTTCGAGGTCGTTCCACCCCCCCGCACCCTCCCAGTCGTCCGTATCCAGCACGAGCCGCCCGCGCCAGCGCCCCGCCTTGCGCAGGCTCCACAGCGCCGCCTGCACCAGCCCACTGTACGCCTTCGGCTTGAAGCAATGCACGACGTCGGGGCGCTCGGCCTGGACTGCCTCGACCAGGCGTTGCGTCAACTGGGCGTGGAAGACGGGCGCGGGGGCAGTGGGTAGCACGGCGTTGAGGATGCGGACGCCTGCCACATCCTCGCAGCGGCCCGAGTCTTCAGGATTGCTCCACGGTGGGAGAACCAGGGACACGCTGTGACCGCCATCGACCAGGGCACGGGCCAGGGGCAGGGCGCGCGCCGACATGGTCCCCTTGGGCCGCAACCCAAAGGGACCAACCATGACGACGCGCAGTGAGGCTAAGGCGGGGCCAGGCATGCAGTCTCCACCCGCAGTTGTAGCCGAGGGCGGGGGGAAAAGCAAGTTCGCGCGGCGTGAAACGTGGGAACGCTCAACGGGTGCACGTCTCACGCCTCACGGTTCATTCGACCGTCACACTCTTCGCCAGGTTGCGCGGCTGGTCAACGTCGCAGCCGCGAGCCACGGCAACGTGGTAGGCGAACAACTGCAACGGCACACAGTTGACAATGGGCGACAGGGCCTCAACTGTCGGCGGGGCCGTCAGCACATGGTCTGCGTAGCAGGGCGCTTCGGCGTCGCCCGCCGTCGCGAGGGCGATGACCTGCGCGCCCCGCGCCCGCACCTCCTGGATGTTGCTCATCGTCTTGACGTAGGTCGCGCCCTGGGTGGCGACGACCAGGCAGGGCAGGCTCGTATCCAGCATGGCGATGGGGCCGTGCTTGAGCTCGCCGGCCGGGTAGCCCTCAGCGTGGATGTAGCTTAGCTCCTTGAGCTTCAATGCGCCTTCCAGGGCCGTCGGGACGTTGGGGCCGCGTCCCATGTAGAAGAAGCTCCGCGCCTGGGCGAAGCGGGCGGCGACGCTCTCCACCGCCTCGTCCCCCTGGAGGGCGGCTGCCACCTGTTGCGGCAGGCAGGCCAGGGCGTCGGCCAGGGCGGCGACCTGCTCGGTGGGCAAGACGTCCCGCGCCTGGCCCAGGTACAGGGCGAGCAGGGCGAGGGCCGTCTGCTGGCCGAGATACGACTTACTGGCGGCGACGCTAATTTCGGGGCCGACGCGCAGGTAGAGGCTCGCGTTGGCGTAGCGCGTAATGGTGCTGCCGACGACGTTGGTGACGGCCAGGGTCTGCGCCCCCGTGTCGCGGGCCAGATACAGCGAGGCCAGGGTATCGGCCGTCTCCCCCGACTGGCTGACGACGACGACCAGGGTCCGGTCGTCAAGGAGCGGGTTGGCGTAGCGGAACTCGGAGCCGATGGCAGCCTCGGCGGGCAGTCTGGCCCAACTCTCCATGAGCGCGCGGCCCAGCAGGCCCGCGTGGTAGGCCGTGCCGCAGGCCACCAGGCGCACCTTGTCGATGCGGCCCAGGTCCAGGCTGTCCAGCTCTGGCAGCGTCACCCGCCCAGCCGTGAGACGGCCGCGCAGGCAGTCGCGCAGGCGGTCGGGTTGCTCGTAAACCTCCTTGACGAAGAAGTGGGGGTAGCCGCCCTTCTCGGCGGCGGCCACGTCCCACGTCACCGCGAAGGGCGCGCGCTCGACGGGCTGCCCCTTGAGTGTCGTGATGGTCGGTTGGCCGCCACGCAGGGTGACGACCTCGCCGTCCTCCAGGAGCAGGGCGCGGCGAGTGTAGGGCAACAGGGCGGGAATGTCGGAGGCAATGAAGCCCTCGCCGTCGCCCACGCCGACGACCAGGGGCGAGAAGTGGCGCGCGCCAACCAGGACATCGGGGGCGGAGCGGCTGAAGGTGGCGATGGCATACGCGCCCTCGACGCGGCGCAGGGCGCGGCGCACGGCAGCCGGGTAGTCGCCGCGCTGGCGGTTCCACTCCTGGGCGATGAGGTGGGCCAGGACCTCGGTGTCGGTCTCGGAGGCGAAGTGATGGCCCTGGGCGGCCAGTTCGGCGCGCAGGGCCGCGTAGTTCTCGATGATGCCGTTATGGACGACGACGATGTCGCCGGATGGGTCGGTGTGGGGGTGGGCGTTGGCGGTGGTGGGCGCGCCGTGGGTGGCCCAACGGGTGTGGCCGACGCCCAGCACGCCCCTGGGGGTGGAGCCGTTCAGGGTCTCGATGAGCCGGCTCAGCTTGCCCTCGGACTTGACGATGGCGATGCGGTGGTCAGGCTCGACGACGGCGATGCCCGCCGAGTCGTAGCCCCGATACTCCAGGCGCTTGAGGCCCTCCAGCAGGATGGGGGCGGCGGCGCGGTGGCCGCTATAGGCAACGATACCGCACATGGGACTCCCTCCAGGTGGAATCGACGTCGTCCCGCCCGACGCGCGGTGCGTCGGCGAGGTCGTCGTCACGGGGCCACGACGCGAGTCGGTTGTGGTCGCCGGTCACCCGGCGGCTTTCGACACGGTCAGCTTTGGAGGGGAAGACGAAGGGCTGTGGCGCGCCCTGGAGGCATCCGCCGATCTACTCGATTTTCCCCGCCCTGCTTCTGACTCCCCGCATGTAGGGAACAGGGGGCGGGTTGGCCTCACCTCGCGGTGAGGAACCTCCTCCTCGTCAACTGGCGCATGGGCCAGTCCTGGCGCTACGCTTCCCAAGCGTTTATTGTGCCGCCATCATATCACACCCGCGCGCTGGTGTCAAGGGGTCACAACGCGGATTCGGCCGTCGCCGGCGCGCCAGACGCGGCCTGGTCGGCCGTTGCCGATAGGGTTTGGGTGTACTGCCAGGGCGGCGGGTTGCCACCGTAGGGGCCGCGAAACTCTGGCGGCAGCATGACCGCAATGCGGTACATCATTTCTGCCGTCATGGCGTCCATCTCCTCGCGCGTGGGCTTCTTGGGACCAACGAAGCCGTAAGGCTCGCCGAAACGCAGCGTCATGTGGGTCCGCGGCCGCAGTTGCTTCACATTGTCGAACAGGCTCGCATGGCCCCACATGGCGACGGGCACCACAGGGCAGCCGACTCGCAACGCCAGCACCACGCCACCGACCTTGCCTTCAAGAAGAATGCCGTCGCCACTGCGCGTACCCTCCGGGGCCAGATAGAGGGCGTAGCCCTGGTGCAGGACGCGCAGTGCATTCTTGATGGCCGTGGCGTCGGCTTCGCCGCGCCGCACGGGGATCATCATATACTGCCGCGCCAGTGGGCCGATCAACTTGTTCTCGTACAGCTCGATCTTGGCGAAGAAGACCATCGGCCGCCCCACGTATTGGTCAACGACGAAGGGGTCCATGGCATTGACGTGGTTGCAGCTAACGATGAGAGGTCCGGCGGGCGGGATGTGCTCCTGGCCGCTCACGTCCACATGCAGGAAACCGCCCCATGCATAGGGCCACAGGGCATGCCCCAGTCGGCGCAACCACGTCTCGTTCATTCGTACACCCCTCGGTACTGGGAAGGCAGCAGCGCCGCAATGGCGCGCATCAGTGTCTCGGTATTCGCCGCCAGGCATGCGCGGCGCTCGGCCGGTGGCAGCCCGATCGGGAGGGGCAGGCACAGCGGCGCGCCGTAGGTAATGCTCAAGCGCGGGCGGCGCAGGCGACGCCATGCCTCAATGCCGACCTCGGTCCCCGTCATGGCAGCGGGCACGACCGGCGCGCCGCTGCGAGCGGCCAGCCAGGCCACGCCGCCGTGGCCGGCCATCAACGCGCCCGTCGCGCTGATCCGGGCCTCTGGGGCCAGGGCCAGGGCGCGGCCGGCCCCCAGCACGGCCAGGCTCTCCGCCAGGACGTTGCGGTCCAGCTCGTTACGGCGCACCCAGATGACGCCGTAGGACTTGAGCAGCCGCCCGGTGACGGGGACATCGGCCAGGTCGGCCAGGGCTATGCACTCTAGCTCGCGAGGTGTGGTGACGACGACCAGCGGCGGGTCCAGGTGGCTGAGGTGATTGAAGGCCACGATGAGCGGGCCAGTCGGCGGTACATTCTCCAGCCCCTTCACCTCGAGGTGAATCAGGGCCGGAAAGATTGCCCGAGCCACGGCCACGAGTGGCGCACGGGTCGCCGGAGGAATAGGGGCCAGCGGTGGGGAGTCTGCCGTGGTCATTCCGCCCGCACCTCGCCCGGCCGGGGGCGCGGCTCGGTGGCGGCTCCCATCGCCAGCGCCACGATATGATCGATGACCTCGTCGATGCTCATGCCCGTCGTATCTACCGTCACGGCGTCGTCGGCCGCCTTGAGCGGGGCCACCGTGCGCAGGCTGTCGATTTCGTCGCGGCGACGCATGTCGGCCAGGATACCCGTGTAGTCGGCGGGCTGGCCGCGGGCGATCATCTCGTCGTAGCGGCGGCGGGCGCGCACTTCCAGCGAGGCCACCAGGAAGACTTTCAGCGGGGCATCGGGCAGGACGACGGTTCCGATGTCGCGGCCCACCATCACCACGCGCCCGTCTGCCGCGCCACGCCGCTGCTGGTCGATGAGGGCCGCCCGTACCGCTGGGTGGCGGGCAACATTGGAGACGTTGGCATCCACCTCGGGGCGGCGCACGTCCCACGTGATGTCTTCGCCGTCGACCTCGACGGTGGAGTGACGGCCGTCGGCGTGGGTGGGCGGGCGCACCGAGATGGGCGAGCGCGCAGCCAGGGCCGCCAGGGCGTCGCCGTCGTCCAGGTCGACGCCCTGGCGCAAGGCGAGCCAGGTCAGGGCGCGATACAGCAGACCTGAATCGTAGTACAGGTAGCCGAGACGGGCGGCGACGGCATGGCCGATGGTACTCTTGCCGGACGCGGCCGGCCCATCGATGGCGATCACAGGCGCAGGGGCAGGGGCAGGCGAGGTAGCGATGGGGTGGGAGGGCATGGTGTATTCCAGGGTGAGGGTGTCAGGTGGTACGTGCGCACGACGCCGCATCCCGCGCGGTTCCTGCGGCAGATGTGACCATCCGCCGCAGGCGCAGGCAGGGGCTATCGCTTCGGCCCACCGCGTTTGGAGCCACCCTTATGGGGCGGGCGACTCGTGGGTGGGCGGCTACCGCTAGATGTGGGACGGCTGCCGCCACCGCCGGACGACCGGCTACCGCCAGATGCGGATCGTCCGCTGCTCGACGGCGGTCGGCTCCCGCCGGATGTGGGACGACCGCCACCACCGCCGGACGACTGGCTACCGCCTGGCGGGCGACCACCGCCGGACGCAGAGCGGCCGCCGCCACCGGATGTGGGGCGACCACCGCCGGACGCGGGACGACCACTGCCGGACGCGGGACGACCGCCACCACCGCCGGACGACTGGCTACCGCCTGGCGGGCGACCACCGCCGGAGGCAGAGCGGCCACTGCCGGATGTGGGACGACCGCCACCACCGAGTGAGGGGCGACCACCGCCGGACGCGGGACGACCGCCGCCACCGGGTGAGGGGCGACCACCGCCGGACGCGGGGCGACCACTGCCCCCTCGCGCAGCGGGGCGCGTCCCACCAGAGGCGCGGCGCGGCGTGTCCTCGTCGCGCATCCACCAGTCATCATCGTCATCAGGACGCGGGCGGCGCTCAGCGTTGGGGCGTGGTGGGCGCGGCGACTCCTCGTCGCGGCCGCGCCTCGGCCCGCCGCCACCCGGCCTGTCGCCGTGTCGTGGCGGCGCGTCGTTGATCCGGCGGCCGCGGCCACCGGGTACGGACCTGTCGTCGGGACGATGGGGCTGTCCGGTTGTGCGCGCGGCCGCTGCCGCCGCGCCCGCCGTGGCGATACCCACCGCCCGCGCCGCACCCCGACCGCTCGACGACGGCGCGCGGACCACATCCACGTTCTCGCCAGCAGCCAGGCGTCGCAGCGCCTGGACCTCCCTGGCCGATAGCCGCCGCCACTCGCCGGGGGGCAGATCGCCCAACTGGATGGGGCCGACGCGCATCCGAATCAAGTCTCGCACCGGGTGGTCGATGGCTTCGAACATGCGGCGCAACTGCCGCTTGCGCCCCTCGCGCAGCACCACCCGCAACCAGGTCGAGTCGCGCTTCTTCTGCACCATCGAGATTTGGGCGGGCAGGGTAGGGCCATCCTCCAGGGCGATGCCGCGCGCCAGCTGCGCCAGCAGCTTCTCGCTCGGATGGCCGGCGACACGAATCTTGTACTCTTTCTCGTGCTCGAAGCCGGGGTGGGTCAGTCGGTACGCCAGGTCGCCGTCGTTGGTCAACAGCAGCAAGCCCTGGCTGTCCATGTCCAGGCGACCGACAGGGTACACGCGCCCCACAGCCTCGGGGATCAGGCTGAGGACGGTCGGCCGGTCGTGGGTATCCTCGGCCGTCGTGACCACGCCCGCCGGCTTGTTGAGGGCCAGGTAGACCTTCGCCTCCGGCGTGAGGGGCTTCCCATCGACCTCGATGCGGTCACGCTCCGGGTCCACCTTGACGCCCATCTCGGTCACGACCTCGCCGTTGACCATCACCTGCCCGGCGGCGATCATCTCCTCCGCATGGCGGCGCGACGCGACCCCCGCCTCGGCCATCACCTTCTGCAATCGTTCCAGCGCCATCAGTGACCTCCCGGCGCCAACGTTCGCGCCGCCCCTAATTATACGCGGCCAGGTGGCCCAGGGCGAAAGGCGAGTACCTGTGCAGCCATCACGCCTGGCCCGTCGTCTCTTCCAGCGGCGGCAGGCTGTCCAGGTCGGGCAGCCCGAAGTGCTCCAGGAAGCGGGCCGTGGGCGCGTACAGGAAGGGGCGGCCGACGCTCTCGGCGCGGCCCACCTCCTCGATGAGGCCGCGCGCCAGCAGCGTGCGCACGGCGTGGTCGGCGCTGACGCCGCGCACCGCCTCGATCTCTGGCCTGGTAATCGGCTGACGGTAGGCGATGATCGCCATCGTTTCCAGGACGGCCGGCGATAGCGGCGGGTCCTGCCCCAGACCGAGGAAGCGCTGCACCGCCGCCGCCGCATCGGGCGCGGTGGTCAGGCGCACCCGCCCGCCGAGGCGTTGCACCCGCAGGCCGCGCCCCACCAGCGTGACCGCCAACTCATCCAGAGCGGCCCCGATGGCGTCGGGCGTCGTCTCCGCCGCCTGGGCCAGCTGGTCGAGTGTCGCCGGGCCAGGGGCGACGAACAGCAGACTCTCCACCAGGGCCGGCAGCGAGAGGGGAGGCGTCGAGGGAGGCGTAGCGTCCATGGGCCTACGGGGTCAGTCGGAGGCCGGGCGGCCGTGGCAGCTCTTGAACTTGCGCCCGCTGCCGCACGGGCACGGGTCATTGCGGCCGCGTTTGGCGTCCTCGGCCTTCACCCACTCCATCACCCGCGCCGCCGCCTCGTTTCGGCGCACCAGGTGGGCCATGATGTTCATCGTCGGGCGCACGTGGTTGAAGAACAGGTACAACCCGTCGCACAGGTAGTTGTGACCCGGCTCGCCGTCCCGCGACAGGATGAAGCGGTCCTTGGGGCAGCCGCCGTGGCATAGCTGCCGCACGTCGCAGTCGCGGCATTGCTGCGTCAGCAGGTCGCGCTTGTTGTCGCCGAAGCGGCGCATCGGGGGCGAGGCCACCAGCTCGATCATGTGCGTGTCGTGGATGTTGCCCAGCTTGAACCTCGGCTCCACAAAGTGGTCGCAGGTGTACAGGTCGCCGTTGTGCTCCAGGGCGGGACCATAGCCGCATGTCGGGGCGTGGATGCACAGCAGGTGCTCGCCGAAGTAGGCATGCAGCGTCACGTCGAAGATCTGCACGTAGACCTTGCCTACGTCGCGGCGAATCCACTCCTCGTAGATGTCCACCAGGAAGCGGCCGTACTGCTCACCGCCCACCGAGCGCTCCGTCACCAGCGAGCCTTCCTGGGTGTACAGCAGACGGTGGCCGCCGGGTCGCTCGCTCCAGCCCAGGTTGGCGATGGGCAGCGTCTCGGCCGTGGCGCGCTCGACGATGGGGATGAACTGCATCCACTCCGCGCCTAGCTCGTCGCGGAAGAAGCGGTACACCTGGCGGCCGTGGTGCTGGTTGGCGGCGTTGACCGTGCACAGGATGTTGACGTCCACGCCATGCTGGCGCAGGAACTCCCAGCCGCGCATCACCTGCTTGAACGTGCCCTGGCCGCCCTTGTTGAGGCGATAGGTGTCGTGCATCGGCTGCGGGCCGTCGACGCTCAGGCCGACCAGGAAGTTGTGCTGCTTGAGGAAGGCGCACCAGTCGTCGTCCAGGAGGACGCCGTTGGTCTGGAAGGTGTACTCGATCTCCTGACCAGGCCGCCGGTATTGATTGACGAACTCGACCGACTTCTTGAAGAAGTCCACCCCCATCAAGGTCGGCTCGCCGCCCTGCCAGGCCACCGTCACCGTCGGCGTCCGGTGCGACTCCAGGAGCTGGCGGATGTAGGCCTCCAGCGTGGCCTCGGCCATGCGGCTCTTGGAATTGGGGTACAGGGCCTCTTTGGACAGGAAGAAGCAGTACGTGCAGTCCAGGTTGCACGTCGAGCCGCTCGGCTTGACCAGCAGGTGAAAGCGGGGCGGAGCCGAGGCGCGCACCGCCGGGCTGACGGCGGGCGGTGTCTGGGTTGTCACGCTTGCTCTCCCATCTAGAGGTTACCAATGATGTGCCGTAGGGGATGGCCCCACGCTCCCCAACGCGCAATCTTACTCAGCCTTGCCCGAAGCGTCTAGTGGAAGCTCGGCGCGCCTCTTACCACCGGCGAATGCGTCGCGCTCAAGACCTACGACCCGCGTCCCACGGCAAAGGGGTTGAAGTCGGTGTCCACGTCGTAGTAGTCCTCCTGCTCGGCGCGCTTGAGGAAGGCCACCACCCGATACGTCACCGGCGTGAACAGCGCCTCTACCCCCACCTTGAACACGTAGTTGCTCACCAGCACCGCCCACAATAGCTCGTTGGGCAGCACACCGTAGAACGCCACCGTCACGAACACCACGGTGTCGATGCCCTCCCCTACCAGCGTCGAGCCGATGGTGCGCGTCCACAGCCAGCGGCCCTCGGTGGCGACCTTCATCTTGGCTAGCACGAAGCTGTTGGCGAACTCGCCCGCGAAGTAGGCCAGCAGACTGGCGGCGACGATGCGCGGCGTCTGACCGAGGATGGCGGTGAAGGCGTCCTGGTTGGGCCAGTCGGCAGCGGGCGGCAGCCAATCGACGACGGCGAAGACGACCGCCGCCGCCACCAGCCAGAAGAAGCCGGTCCAGATGACGCGGCGGGAGCGGGCGTAGCCGTAGACCTCGGTCAGGATGTCGCCAAAGATGTAGGCCAGGGGGAACAGGAGGGTCCCGCCGTCGAAGCTCAACGGCCCCAGGGACACGATCTTGGTCGACGCCACGTTCGAGATGAGAAGCACCGCCACGAACGCGGCGGTGATGAAGTCCAGGTAGCGATACGTGCGCTGCGGCATGGTGGGGCCGTCCGTGGAGGCAGGATAGAGGGGCAATTATAGCCCAACATGACCAGCGCCGTACACCGTCCCGAACGAACACGAAGGACACAAAGGCACGAAGGCGCGAGGTGGAGAGGCCGGTTATTTCTGACTTGACAACCTTGCCACGCCTGGTAAAATCCTGCTATCCCCCCACGCCCGTGGTAGACGTATCCGCCGCCTGCCCGCCGTCGGCCGTTGCCTTGACACTTGGGCCGGCGCGTTCGGAAGGAGATTCTCACGGGAGATGAGTGATGGGCAATATTGACGCCAACCCCCGAACCATTCGCCAGCTCCTCAAGGGGGTGAAGTATACCATCGACTACTACCAACGAGAGTATCGGTGGCAGAGTAAGCAGATGCTCGAACTGGTTGAGGACCTGACCGCCAAGTTCGTTGGCGAGTTCAATCCTATGCACGCTCGTAAGCAGGTCGCCAATTACGCACCATACTTCCTGGGTTCCATAATCATCAGCGACCGGGACGGCGCCAAGTACATCGTGGACGGCCAGCAACGCCTCACAAGCCTAACGCTTTTGCTCATCTACTTGCGCAACATCCAGGGCGAGCTAAATGTCGTGAAACCGGTCAGCGTAGATGAACTAATCTACTCCGAGCAATTCGGCGAGATGTCGTTCAACTTGGATGTCGATGAGCGTGCCAAAGGCATGGAGGCGCTCTTCAAGTGCCAGCCGTTCGACCCTAACGGCCATTCGGAGTCAGTTCGCAACATCGTAGACCGCTACGGGGACATATCAGAGGCGATCCCTGACGAGATAAACGCCTTCGCGCTACCCTACTTCATCGACTGGCTCTTGGAACGGGTCTATCTCGTCGAAATCACAGCCTATTCGGACGAAGATGCCTACGCTATCTTCGAGACGATGAACGACCGAGGCCTGTCACTCACTCCCACGGAAATGCTCAAGGGATACCTCCTGGCAAATATCGAAGATTCGAAGCAGCGGACAGATGCTCATGGTATCTGGCGTGATTGTCTCCTCCGACTCAACGAGGCAGGTCGTGAAGTGGAGCCTGACTTCTTCAAGAACTGGCTCCGCAGTCAGTATGCTCAGGACATTCGTGAGCGTAGGAAGGGCGCCAAGGCTGAGGATTTCGATCGTATCGGCACCGAGTTTCATCGCTGGCTGCGTGACAGTAGCAGGGGTCTTGGATTGGTTGCGGGACACGATTTCGCCCGCTTCATCGAGCGCGACTTCGACTTCTACAGTCGGCAATACCTACGTATAGTGGATGCGTCCCGCAAGCTTGTTCCAGGCTTAGAGCGCATTCTGTACAATGCCGGTCACGGCTTCACTCTGCAGAATATGCTGCTTCTCGCACCTCTCCGCCCTGACGACAGTGCGGACGACATTACCAGGAAGCTCCGCCTCGTTGCCCATTTCGTCGATATCCGTCTGACCTGGCGCTTGTGGAACTACCATTCCATAGCTTATAACACGATGCAATACGCTATGTTCCTGGTCATGCGCGACATTCGAGGCCTTCCACCTCAGGCACTGGCATATCAACTGAGAGATCTGCTCAATAAGGAGCAAGAGAGATTCGTTACCAACGAGCGCCTCTCCATGCATCAGAAGAATCGGCGGTATTTGCATCGCATCCTGGCGCGAATTGCTGACTATGTGGGGACAGAGTCAGGCGAAGAGTCGAGTTACGTAAAGTACGTTAGTGAGGTGGTCAAGGACCGCTTCGAAGTCGAGCATATCTGGGCCAACAAGTTCGAGGAGCATACAGACGAGTTCTCCCATCGCAGTGATTTTAGCGACCATCGCAACCGCATCGGCGGTCTGCTCCTCTTACCCAAGAGCTTCAATGCTAGCTACGGCGCGTATCCCTTCGAGAAGAAGGTAGAGAAGTACGCACGCCACAACATCCTGGCCTGGTCGCTCAACCAGAACTGCTACGAGAATCATCCGGGGTTCAAGAAGTTTGTGGCCCGCACCGGCTTGCCCTTTCGCCCCTACGAACATTTCACCAAGGCTGATCTCGACGAGCGCGGTCAACTATACTGCCAGATCGCCGAACGCATTTGGAATCCAGAGGATCTCTTGCGCGAGGTCGGCGAATGAGACTCGTTTCTGGCCTATCCCTCGCCCACGAGGCTCAAAGCGAGGGTATCATGAACAACACCATCCCCGACGAGCAGGACCGCCGCGACCGCTTCACGTGGCACGACGGCGACGTGGTGTTTGTGGCGTCCCCCACCTCGCGCGGGCAGATCACCGAGGTCGGTCAGCGCGTCAGGTTCGGCCAGGCCCAGGGCGTCGTCAAGGAACTCACGGGTCAGCGATTGGTGGTCGTTGTGACCGATGACGGCCAGTCGCACACCGTTGACCTCGACGAGGTGGAGCCGATGGCATAGCGCCGGCCGGGGCAGACCCCCTGCCGGATATGGTCCCAAGAGAAGCGGACGCGGCCAGGCGCGGCCAGCCTCTGGTTGGCGCGGCGGCATGCCTGCCGCTCTCCACATAGGGGGCGGGGAAACAGCAGGCGGGCGGGGATATTCCCCCGCCCGTCTGGTTTGTCGCGGTAAACCGGCCTACACGTCGTAGTACAGGTGGAACTCGTAGGGGTGCGGGCGCAGGCGCACGGGGTCGACTTCGCGCGTGCGCTTGTACTCGATCCACGTCTCCAGCAGGTCGGGGGTGAACACGTCGCCTTGCAGCAGGAACTCGTGGTCAGCCTCGAGCGCCTTGAGGGCCTCGTCGAGCGAGCCGGGCACGGTCTTGATCTTCGCCAGGTCGTGGCCGTCCAACTCGTACAGGTCGAAGTCGGCCGGGTCGCCCGGGTCGATACAGTTCTTGATGCCGTCGAGACCGGCCAGCAGCATGGCCGGGAAGGCCAGATACGGGTTGGTGGTCGGGTCGGGCACGCGGAACTCGATGCGCTTGGCCTTCGGCGAGTTGCTGTACATCGGGATGCGGACGGCGGCGCTGCGGTTGCGGCGCGAGTAGACCAGGTTGACGGGGGCCTCGAAGCCGGGCACCAGCCGTCGGTAGGAGTTGGTCGTCGGAGCGATGAGGGCCGTCAGGGCGCGGCCGTGCTTGAGCAGGCCGCCGATGTAGTACAGCGCCATCTGCGACAGGCCCGCGTAGCCGTCCTCGTCGAAGAACAGCGGCTTGCCGTTCTTCCACAGCGACTGATGGACGTGCATGCCAGAGCCGTTGTCGCCGAAGAGGGGCTTGGGCATGAAGGTGACGGTCTTGCCGTGCTTGCGGGCCACGTTCTTGATGATGTACTTGTAGGTCATCAGGTGGTCGGCCATGCTCACCAGGGGCGAGAAGCGCATGTCGATCTCGCACTGGCCGGCCGTGGCGACCTCGTGGTGATGGACCTCGACCGGGATGCCGGCCTCGATCATCGTCAGCACCATCTCGGAGCGCAGGTCGGTCAGCGTGTCCACGGGCGCGACGGGGAAGTAGCCTTCCTTGTAGCGCGGGCGGTGGCCCAGGTTCGGGCTGCCGTTGCGGCCACTGTTCCAGATGCCCTCGTCGCCGTCCACCTCGTAGAAGGTGCCATTGGTGGTACTGTCGTAGCGCACCGAGTCGAAGACGAAGAACTCGGCTTCCGGCCCCCAGTAGCTTACGTCGGCGATGCCGGTCGTCTTGAGGTACGCTTCCGCCTTGCGGGCGATGTAGCGCGGGTCGCGGCTGTACGCCTCGCGGGTGAGCGGGTCGTACACATCGCAGATCAGGCTCAGCGTGGGTACACTCAGGACGGGGTCGACCACGGCCGTCGTCGGGTCTGGCAGCAGAATCATGTCCGACTCATTGATGGCCTGGAAGCCGCGCACGCTGGACCCGTCGAAGCCGAGGCCCTCGGCGAAGGAGTCCTCGTCTAGCTCGGTAATGGGCATCGTAAAGTGCTGCCAGGTCCCCGGCATGTCAATGAATTTCACGTCCACCATCTTCACACCCGCCGCTTTGGCGAGCGCCAGCACATCCTTTGGGCTGGTCATAGTCTTTGAGGTCGCTGCAGCCATTCTAGCCTCCTACGGTTGGGGGTCGCGCCGTGTGGCTCGCCGCCAAGGGTTAACGGATGAAACCGGCGATGGTCGTCGCGGCCTGCCAGCCGATTTGACCACCGAAGAACAACAGGGCCAGTCCGGAGATGGCCGTTGCCACACGGAAGAAGGTGGGGCGGATAAATTGCCGCCCGAAGCCGACCAGGCTCGCCATGAAGATGGCGTACAGGAAGCAGCCCACGATGAAACTGGCAATGAACGCCGCCGTGCCCGTCGGGCTGAGATCGGTGATGCCCGACGCCAGCATCGCGCCGCCGATGGACACCCACCACAGGATCGCCATTGGGTTGGTCAGTGACATGACCGCGCCGGTGCGGAAGGAACGATTCATGTCCAGGCGCACGCCATCCGCGGCGGCCGTTTCGAGCTTCATCTGACCCAGGGAGTCGCGCACGGCGCCGACGCCCAGGTAGGCCAGCACCAGCGCGCCAGCCACCCACAGCGGGATGCGGACCAGGTTGTGGGTGACCAGCGGGGCGAGGCCCAGGAAGGCCAGCACGCAGAAGGTCGTATCGCCGATAATGGAGCCGAGCTGGAGGCCGAGGGCAGGGCGGAAGCCGCCGTGCATGCCGCGCCGCAGCGTCTCGATGGTGACGGGGCCGACGGGCGCGCAGAAGCTGATACCGAGCAGGATGCCAGCGATGAGGGTGGCCAGCGACACACAACCTCCAGACAAACAAAAAAGCCTTTGGCCGCCTGCATTCGCAGACGGGAACCAAAGGCTTCAAGACCTTCTTGGCGCGCCAGGATGGGCGCCTGTATATCAAGTTCGTGCTATTGTACCAGACACGGTGCGGCGTGTCAAGTCCGGCGGCAAGGGTCAGGTGAGGGCGGCCCTCTGTGGCCGCGCGCCAAGAGAAGGGGCCGCGGGCGGCGGCACGACTGCCACACTCCAGGCAGAAGGTCTCATTGCCTATTGACTCCGGTCGCGCAGCGTGATACAATATAGATGTTTAGGTGAGACTAAATTATCTGGGACTGCGTACCATGCAAACCGACTCTGATGCCCCCGTGTCCGTTCCCCGCGTTGGTGACGCCGCCACTGTCGCCGACGCCCACGAAGTCCTGGCGGGCGGTAGTAGCAAGGGCTTCTTGCGCCGTATCCTCCCCTTCCTCGGCCCCGCCTTCGTCGCCAGTGTCGCTTATATGGACCCTGGCAACTTCGCCACCAACATTGCCGCCGGCGCGGCGTATGGCTACATGCTGCTGTGGGTCGTCGTCGCCGCCAACCTGATGGCGATGCTCATCCAGTCCCTGTCGGCCAAGCTGGGTATCGCCACCGGGCTGAACCTGGCCGAAATGTGCCGACAGCAATTCCCGCGCCCCGCCGTCGTGCTCATGTGGGCCGTGGCCGAGGTCGTCGCCATGGCGACCGACCTGGCCGAGTTCCTTGGCGCGGCGGTGGGCTTCCAACTCCTGTTCAACATTCCCCTGATGTGGGGCGGCATCCTGACCGCCCTCGCCACCTTCCTCATCCTGGGCCTGGAGCGCTACGGCTTCCGCCCGCTAGAGGCCGTCATCACTGCCCTGGTGGGAATCATCGCCGTGTGCTATATTATCGAGACCATCCTCGACCGCCCGGACTGGAGCCAGATCGCCTACCACGCCGTCGTGCCCCAGTTCAGCGGGACGGAGAGCGTCCTACTGGCGGCGGGTATCCTCGGCGCGACGGTGATGCCCCACGTCATCTTCCTCCACTCGGCCCTGACGCAGGGGCGGGTCGTCACCCGCGATCCGGTGCAACTGCGCCGCCTGTTCCGCTTCGAGGTCATCGACGTCATGGTCGCGATGGGGTTGGCGGGCTGCATCAACGCCGCCATGCTCATCATGGCCGCCTCGACCTTCTACGCCGCCGGCATGACCCACATTGCGACCATCGAAGACGCCTACCTGACCCTGGAGCCGCTGCTGGGCAACGCCGCCAGCGTCGTCTTCGCCATCTCGCTCCTGGCGTCAGGGTTGTCGTCGGCGACGGTCGGGACCATGTCGGGGCAGGTGGTAATGCAGGGTTTCATCCACCGCCAGATTCCCGGCTGGCTGCGGCGCGGCATCACCATGTTGCCCTCGCTGATCGTGATCTACCTGGGTTGGGATCCCACCCTCGTCCTCGTGCTCAGCCAGGTGCTGCTGAGCTTCGGTATTCCTTTCGCCCTGGTTCCGCTGATCATGTTCACCCGCCGCGCTGACCTGATGGGCGTCCTGGTCAACAAGCGTCTCACGACGGTCACTGCCACCCTGGTAGCCGGGCTGATTATCGCCTTGAACGTGTTCCTTCTCTACCAGACCTTCGCTGGAGGATGAAGCCGATGAGCGACCTGCCTGCCCCCGCCCTGCGCTGCATCCTGGTCGCCCTGGACGGTTCGCGCCTGTCCGAGGCCATCCTGCCCGCCGCTGTCGCCCTGGCCCGACGCTACGACAGTCGCATCACCCTGCTGCACGTGCTGGAAAAGAGTCCCCCCGCCACGGTCCACGGCGAGCGACATCTGACGGACGTGGTCGAAGGCGAGGAGTACCTGAGCAGTGTGGCAGCGCGCCTGGCGGGGCAGGGCGTGACCGTCGAGACCCACGTGCACCGCGCCCCCGAAGGCGATGTGGCCCGCAGCATTGCCCAACACGCCGTCGAGGTCGGCGCCGATCTGATCGCCCTATCTACCCACGGGCGGGGCGGCCTGCGCGGACTGCTGTTCGGGCGTATCGCCCAGCAGACGCTCCAACAGGGCGATCGCCCGGTGCTCCTCGTCGCGCCGTTGCCCGATGGCAGCGCGCCGCCCTTCAATCCCCGTCGCATCCTCGTCCCCCTGGACGGCGACCCCGATCACGAGACGGCCGTACCGATGGCGGTCAGTCTGGCGTGCGCGTTTGGCGCGGCCCTGCACCTGGCGCTGGTCGTGCCCACGGTGGGCGCGTTGTCGGGGGCGCGGGCGGTGAGCGGCATGCTGCTGCCCACGACCATGCGCGCCATCCTGGACCTCAGCCAACAACAAGCCTCCGAGTACCTGCGGCGCTTCAATACGCCCTGTGAGGAGCGCGGCGTCACCGTCCACGCCGAGATTGTGCGCGGTGATCCGGCGCCGGCCGTGGTGGCGCTGATCGAGCAGCGCGGCATCGACCTGGTGGTGATGGCGAGCCACGGGCGGGCCGGGCTGGAGGCGCTGCTGGCGAAGAGCGTGACATCCCAGGTGGCGAGCCGGGCCACACGCCCCCTGCTGCTGGTGCGGGCCAGCGACGACGCGCGGGGCTAGAGCCGTCGCGCCAGCTGCGCCAGGCCCCACGGGCCAGGGGGGGTAGCTCCTGGAGCGTCGCTCGTTCAGCGCCGAGGGTAGGAACGCCGAACGCTCGCGCGCACTTGACAAGCGCCGCGCCTGCCTGTATAATGCTGTTCCAACGATGCGGCGGTTGCTACCGCCTCGTCCTCCATAGTCAGGTGGTCACGCAGACCCCAGAATGGGCCCACGAAGAGCCCTCGGTATCGGTCGATGCACTCGACTCGCCGAGGGTCTTTTTATTTGTCCAGCATGGCCTGCCGCACCACCCCGCACCGGCTCCTCGTCGCCGAGGTAGACCGCACCGTCCTCCGGCCAGGTGCACCGATCTTCGTGACCGCGATGCCACACTTGAGGAGGAACACTCGCATGGACGCAGTCAACTCGGGCGATACCGCGTGGATGATGATGGCGACGGCGCTGGTGCTGATGATGACGCCGGCCCTCGGCTTCTTCTACGGCGGCATGGTGCGCAAGAAGAATGCCCTATCGACCCTGAACCTGAGTTTCGTGATGATGGGCGTGATCAGCCTGCTGTGGATCATCATCGGCTTCACCCTCGCCTTTGGCACGAGCATGGGCGGCTTCATCGGCGGCCTCAACTACCTGGGCCTGAGCGGTGTCGGCGACGCTCCCAACCCCGACTATGCCCCCGGCATCCCCTTCCTGGCCTTCGCTGCCTACCAGATGATGTTTGCCATCATCACTCCGGCCCTCTTTACGGGGGCGTTTGTCGAGCGCATCCGCTTCCGCACCTTCCTGGTCTTCGCGGTGCTGTGGTCGCTGCTCGTCTATTCGCCGGTGGCCCACTGGGTATGGGGCCTCAACGGCATCCTGCGCACGCTGGGCGCGCTGGACTTCGCGGGCGGCACGGTCGTCCATGTCACGGCGGGTTTCACCGCCCTGGCCCTGGCGCTCGCCATCGGGCCGCGCCGGTGGTTCGGCCGCGCGCCGATGGAACCCCACAACATCCCCTTCACCATGTTGGGCGCGGGGCTGTTGTGGGTAGGCTGGTTCGGCTTCAATGGCGGGAGCGCGCTAGCCGCGAACGGCCTGGCCGTGACCGCCATCGTCAATACCAACACCGCCGCCGCCGCGGCCGGCCTGATGTGGATGCTTCTCACCTGGGCCGAGGGTAAGCCGAGCGTGCTAGGCTTCGTGACTGGCGCGGTGGTGGGCCTGGTCGCCATCACTCCGGCGGCGGGTTTCGTCACGCCGATGGCGGCTATCCTGATCGGCCTGATTGCCGCACCGATCAGCCTGTACACCATGCGCCTGCGCACCCGCCGGGGGCTGGACGAGTCCCTGGACGTGTTCGCCTGCCACGGCATGGGCGGGCTGTGGGGCGCGCTGGCGACAGGGCTGTTCGCTACCAAGATGGTGAACCCCGCCGGCGCTGATGGCCTGTTCTACGGGAATCCCAGCCAGCTCGTCATCCAGGCCATCGCCGTCATTGCCGCTGCCGCCGTCGCCTTCGTGGTGAGCTTCGTGCTGGCGAAGGCGCTGAACGCGGTGATGGGCCTGCGCGTCACAGCCAACGAGGAAGAGGTCGGCCTGGACATCAGCGAGCACGGCGAGCAAGCCTACGCCTGAATCTAGAGGAGATATCCCATGACCAAGAAAATTGAAGCCATCATCCGCGAGGAGAAGCTCAACGACGTCAAAGAAGCGTTGCGCAAGATCGGCATCGTCGGCATGAACGTCAGTGAGGTGCGCGGCCACGGGCGGCAGGGTGGCATCGAGCTGGTGGGGCGGTCGGGCACGTACCACGTCGACCTGCTGCCGCGCATGCAGATCAACATCGTCCTCAGTGATCGCAACGTCGAGCCGACCATCCAGGCCATCTGCGAGGCGGCCCGCTCTGGCTCCGTCGGCGACGGCATCATCTTCGTCTACCCGGTGGATCAGGTGATTCGCATCCGCACCGGCGAGTACGACGGCGATGCCCTACGCTACGAGGGCGACATCGACTCCGTCGAGCACGCGCTGCTGAGCGGCGTCTAGACCGACAACTGACAACTGACGACCGACCACCGACCACCGAAGACCTTTTCGGCGGTCGGTGGTCGGTGGTCATCCCGGTCCAATTTTGGTCCATCCGCGCGGCGGGTCTACAATGGTATGCGACGGGCCACATCTGCGGAGGGACTCGCCATGCGTAGCATGCTGGTCGGTCCGCCCTTCGCCTTCCCCCTGTTCCTGTACGCCCGTGAACAACTTCCCCAGCCACCTGGCTCGGGAGCCAGAGAGGCCTTGACGCCATGACCCGCATCGTCGTCTACGCGATTGCCGTCGCCGAGTTCATGCTCGGCCTATCGGGGCTGTCCATCGGCTCCTTCATCCTCAGCCGCGCGAACAGCACCATGTCGCCCATCTTCACCCCGGTGTTCATGTCGATGATTCCGCTAGCCGTAGCAGGGCCGCTCCTGTTCTTCGGCAAGCCCTGGTCGTACTACGTGGAGTACGTGGCCCTGGCGCTGTGGGTCATCCTGTTCGCCGTGCTGTCGCGCCCGCTTGGCCTGCCCTTTACCAGCCAGCCCTTCCTGACGGTCGTCGCTATTGCCGGCGCTCTCGCCCTCATCTTCCTGCTACCCCCCATCCGACGCCACTTTGGCGTCGGCGGCTCATCCCCCGCGACGGTCGAGGGCGTTCCTCCTCGGCCCTAGCGCGAAGGACACAAAGGCACAAAGGGGAGGAATTGGCTTCCCCTGCGTGCCTTGCCTACTCAGTACCGATGACCTGGTTGCTCCGCGCTCGTATGGCGCGCAAGAAGAGGCTCGTTCCCACTCCCCACTAGGGCGTAAACCGTTTCCAATGGCCTTCGGAGACAACTTCGACTGCGCCGTCGATCACTTTGAGGGCGGTCTGATCGTCAATCGCGTATGCCGGCGCCGCGAGGCCGGCGGCCCATCGTTCTGCGTCGGCCATGGAGTTGTCCGGTAGCATCTCGTGATCCAGGTGCGGAAAAATCGAAAAATCAACCATGCCCAACGTTTCATCGCCACCGGTGGGCGGAGTCCAGCGGACGAAGTCCGCCCCGATGTTGGGGGCCATCACCATGCTGCCCGCGCTCAATCCCACGTAGACCGCGCGCAGCGACGGCAGGAGGTCCGCCAGTCCGGACTGCCGCATCCAGTAGCACAGATACAAGGGGTCGCCGCCATTCACCAGCAGAGCGTCAGTCGCCTGGACCATGGGGACCCATAGCTCTTCATCGATGCTGGGCAGCGCGGTAAGTTCCAGCACCCCCAAGGACTTCCAACCCAGCTCGCACATCGGTGTAGTGGCTTGTCCGCTGAAGAACCGCCATGCGTGACCAGCGCCGCCGGGTAAGGCATACACCGCGGTGGGAATGCAGAGGGCGTTGGACTCGGCAATCGGTTTGCCCAGGAGGTCGACCAGCGCGTTGTGGATGCTCGTGTTCTTGATGCCCGCGGAAGTGAGCAGGAAATTCACGATCTCTCTCCTTGCCAGTTGATGGGAGTCGAAAGGCTCCTCGTCCCCCCTGCTTGTCTTCGCGCCCTGGCGCTGACTCTACCGGCGAAACAGTCACCCATCACCGCAGGGGAATCTCGGCGCGGCCGAGGTTTCGAAATGCGCCGCCCGCGTCCTGGGTGTACAGGCCCACGGCGATGTGGCGCGCGTCCTTACCGTCGGGCACGTCGATGATGTACTCGTCGCGCACGATCTCGCCCGGCGTCCAGCGCGAGGTGGGATACCAGCCGTAGACGGGCGCGGCGCGATCGGCCTGGGCGATGAGGTCGTCGGGGCCGGTGATGGCGTCCTTGTCCGAGACGTGGACGAAGACGCTGTAGTCCTGGCGCGGCGGCTCTGTCGCCTGCCAGTACAGGCTCAACCGCCACCTCTGCCCGCCGTCCAGCGGCTCGGCCTGCCAGGCGCGCAGAGTGATGGGTCCCATTGCGACCGGCGCGCCCGTCGGCGGCAGGTCGGTCGCACTGAGGATGGGCGCGTTGGCTACCCGCACCAGGTCGCCGGGGGCCGCGCTCAGGTGGGCGCGGCCCAGGCGGTCGTCCCACCACGCGAGGGGCAGGGTGTAGAAGGTCGACGCCAGGGCGTATACGGGACGCCCGGCCTCGACCAGCCCGCGCAGGTCGGCGCGGTGGTCGACCATCTGCAAGGGCGGCAGCGCGCCCGTGGCCTTGCCGTAGTTGAGGACGAAGAAGTCGTTGCCCCACGTCGTCATCAGCAGCGGGGCGGGCGGGGTCAGGCCGGTGGCGGCGACGCGCTCAATCAACTGGCGGCCGGCCGGGTCGGCAGTGACGGCGCGGATGGCCGCGCCGTTGCGCATGACCAGGACCACGACGCCCGCCGCCAGTCCCACGGCGGCCAGCCCGCCCAGGACGCGCCCCCGCTCGGCCAGCCATTGCGCCAGCAGCCCTGCGCCGATGGTCAGCGCGAGCAGGGCCGGCAGCAGGGCGGCGGGTAGGAAGACGGCGTGGCTGAACAGGGCGGCGAACAGGACGTCCGCGCCAACCAGGGCCAGCAGGGCCAGGGCCAGCCAGCGGCGGCCGTCGTCGCGCAGGGCGGGCGGCGGGGCCGTGGCGGCGCGGCGCGGCCAGATGACGCCGCCGACCAGGCCGAGCAGCCCGGCCACGGCCAGCGGCCAGGGCAGGTCGCGGGCAAGGCCAGCCAGGGCGCGCGTCAGGCCCTCGACCAGGCCGACCGGGGAGGCGGCGGGCTTGAGCAGATAGGCGTACTCCTGAGCGCGCACGATGGCCCAGAAGCCGTCCCAGGTGTCGGGCTGGCCGTAGACCCACGGCGCGTGCATGACGGCGCGCAGCGGCAGATAGAGGTAGACCAGCAGCGGCAGGAGGAAGGCGGCCAGGGCGAGGAAGAGACGGGCGGGCCGCTCGCGGAGGGCGGCCAGGGCCAGGGGCCAGACGAAGATGACCAGCGCGCCGACGCCCAACACGGCCAGACGGTGGTGGCCGACGGCGAAGCCCAGCGCGGCGGCCAGGGCGACCAGCCAGCGCGGGTCGCGGCTCGTCCACCAGCGCGCGCCGATGACGAAGGCCAGCACGAGCAGGGCCAGCAGCAGGGCGTAGACCTCGGCGACGGAGCCGTAGGCCCACACCGGCTCGACCACGCCCAGTAGCAGGGCGGCCAGCAGGGCCACGGGCGGCGCGACACCCAGCCACAGCAGCAGCCCGTAGACACCGACCAGGGCGGCCAGGGTCAGCCCGGCCGAGAAGAGGGATGCCGCCAGCGCAGGTGGGACGCCGACCAGGCCCAGGGCGTGGGTAAAGGCCGCGCCTGCCAGGGAATACAACGGGTAGCCGGTCGGGTGGGCCGTGCCCCACGTGGTCAGGACGACCTGGAACTCGCCGCTGTCGTTGACGTACTCGGCATTGCTGCCGTTGATGTCGCGCTGCACGGTGAAGGTATACAGCGCGGCCAGCAGCGCGACGAGCAGCAGGCCCCACAGCCAGGGGCGGCGGTTGGTCATGGCGCGGCTACTTCAGCTTCCGACTCTCCCGCCTGGCGTGGCCGTCGAGGTAGGCCAGCCAGCCTCGCGCCGTGAGCGGGCCGACATCGTTGTGAGGCACGGTATCGAAGGTCACCGGCGACCAGGCCAGCCGCCGCGCCAGATCGACCGTCTCGCCGCGAGTGGCCGCGAACTCATCGCGCAGCGTGTCCCACGGTGTGGCGCGCGGGGGCCGGTAGCCATCGTACTGGTCGATGACCAGCGGGTGACCCAGCAGCACGCGCAGGCGCGACTGCCCCCAGCGCTCGATGCCAATCATGTGCCGCACTACTCGCCGGTTCTCGTAGCTGGGCGGCATCATCGCCAGCTTGCTCTGGATCTTCTGCCCGCCCACCTGGAGCGCCTCGGCCCATTCCTCGTAGCTCTTGCCCTTGCCCGGCCGTTCCAGGGCGATCTGGCCGACAACCTGCCATGCTTGTTCTTTCAGGCCCATCCCCGTTGTCTCCTACTCCGCCTGCGCCACGCCCGCCGGCTGGACCACCAGGCCGCGCAAGATCACTGTATCCCCCTTGACCACCGCCGGCGCCAGGGTCTGAGGCGCGGTCTGGCGCGGGTCGAGACTGGCCTCGAAGCGGAACAGCCGCCGCACCTCGGCTGAGCGCGCCGACTGACGCGGGTCGTAGTCCACCAGCCGCATCCCGTACTGCTCCAACACCTGGGGCAGTTGTTCCAGCCGCTCGTAGAGCAGTTCCGTGTCGTGGGCGCGGGCGTCGGCCGTCAGCCGCTGCATGAACTCCACCATCTCACGCGGGTCGTCGCCGGTCGTCGGGGCGGGCTGCTCGGCCAGCCAGCGGTCGATGACGCTCAGCTGGGTTGCGAAGTGGGCGAGGAACGCCGCCGCGTCCAGCCGCACTCGATACCAGTCGCCGCCGCCCTCGGCCACCTGAGCGGTCGCGCGCGGCCCAGCCCCGAACAGCCGCCGCAGGATAGCCCAGATCTGACCCAGCGCGCCCTGGCGTTGCGGGAACCGCTCCAGGCGCACGCCGTCCTTGAGACCGCGTAGCGAAGCCCGCACCACCTCCAGCATGGCCTGGAAGGCGCGCTGCTGGGGCACGGTCAGGTCGCCGCTGACCATGCCTTCCAGCCAGGCCAGCTCTTTCACCAGAATCGCCACCGCCGCGTCTACCGTCCCCGCCGCCGCCAACTGCTTCTGGAGCGCGGCTTCTCGCTCGCGGTACAGACTCATCAGGCTCTTCATCGTCGTGGATTCCTTGCCATCGATGCCCTAGATTATACCGCGTCCGCGCCCTCCTGGGCCAGTGTGCGAGCGGTAGTAGCGTACACCTCGGCCACGGCGAAGATAGAATCGACATCGACATACTCGTCGGCGGCATGTGCCCCGCCGCCCTCCGGCCCGAAGACACACGTCGGAATGCCGTAGCCGTTGAGCAGGTACGATTCGTTGGCGGGGCCAGACACGGTAAGCGTCGGCGCGCGACCCAGAATCTGTGTCGCGGCCTCCCGCAGCGCAACCACAACCGGCGCGTCGGTGGGGATGATGGTCGGCGGCGCGGACACGTCCACCCGATACTCGACGCGCAGCCCCGGCCGTCGCGCCATCACGGCGTCGATGACCGCGCGGACCGCCGCGTCCACGGTCTCCGCCGACACGTCGGGCACCAGCCGGATGTCGACGTAGGCGTCGCAGCGGTCGGGGACCATGCTCGGCCCGACGCCGCCGCGCAGGATGGTGGGTGTTACCACGGTGCGGAAGGGGGCGAACAGCCCCGCCGAGGGCGTGTCGAAGCGTAGCTGTTCCAGTTCCAGGGCTATCTCGGCCATACCGGTGGCCGCGTTGACTCCCTCGCCTGCCTGCCATTCCAGCGAGCCGGAATGCACGGCCTGGCCGTGGGCTGTCAGGGCCAGCCGATACAGGCCGCGATGGCCCAGGATGATCTCCTGCGTGCCGGGGTAGGTGTAGATGGCCCCCCGCCCCGCCAGCTTGCCGATGGCGTGCAGGTGCTTGACGCCCAGGACGCCCGTCGCGCCGGCTTCCTCGTCGGGCACGCCCGCCAGGACGACCGACCGCGTCAGAGGCGGGCCGTCCCTGAGCAGCAGCAGCGCGGCCATCGCCGCCGCCAGTCCGCCCTTGTTGTCCACCGCGCCGCGCCCGTACAGACGACCGTCAGCGATATCGGCGGCGAAGGGTGGGTGCGTCCAGGCCGTCTCGTCGCCGGCGGCCACGGTATCGGTGTGCGCCACCAGCAGCAGACCCGGCGGCCCCGGCGGTCCCAGTCGCACCAGCACGTTGGGGCGGGCCGGGTCGAGGGCCGTCGTCTCGACTGCCAGACCGTGGGCGCGAGCGAAGGCCGCCACCACCTCGACGACACTGCGCTCGGCGTCGACGCCGTTGACCGATGGCGTGCGCACCAGCGTCTGCAACAGGCCGATGATTTCGTCGCGTGGGAGGTTCGCCCCGGCGCTCATGGGCGCGCCTGCCTGGCCTGTTTCTTCTTCTTGCCACCGCGCCAGACGCCCGCCGGTATCAGCCAGACGAGGTTTGCCCCTTGCAGGGTCTCGTTGGCGACATCCACCCGCGCCAGGCCAGTCTTGGGCAGGTCCAGCCCAATCGGCGAGCCACTGATGAGCACGCCGATGGTATGGCTCATGCTCGGCTCGTGGCCGACCAGCATCACGCGGCGCAGGCTGTCGCCGCCCAGCCGGTCGGCGGCCAGGCGTAGCGCCTCGGCCAGCGCGCCCGCGCTGAAGCCCAACCCCAGCAAGGGCGTCTCGATCACTGGCGCGCCCAGCTGCGCGGCGACCAGATCCGCCGTCTGCCGCGCGCGGGGCAGCGGGCTGGTGAGAATCACATCCGGCTGGACGCGGCCGTCGAGGGCGCGGGCGACGCGCTTGACGACCTTGATGCCTTTGTCGGTCAGCGGGCGGGCATCGTCGTTGGTTTCGTAGCCCGGCGCGCCGTGGTCGACGGCGATGCCGTGGCGCAGGAAGAGGAGTTGCATATGTGACCTCCTGGGGCGTATCGGCCTGGCTAGCCAGTGTAGGAGTGGTTGCCGCGCCTGTCAAGCGGCGCGCGAATTGCGGTTTCGCTAGAGGGTGCTACAATTCCAGAATGACCGGCCCGCGCGAGGGACTCCCATGACCGACACGAACCTTGTTTCCCTGTGGCCCTACGAGCCGCCCGGCATGCGTCACCTGGGCGTCATCGACCTCGGCTCCAACACGACCCGCCTCGTCATCTACGGCTATGTGCCGGGTCGCGCCTTCCGCATCGAGGACGCCATCCGTGCTCCGGTGCGCCTCAGCGAGGGCATGGGGGATACCGGCGTTCTGCGCGCCCGCCCCATCCAGCGCGCCATCGACGCTTTGCGCCTGTTCAGGCAGCACGCCGACGCCTACAATCTCACGGAGATCATCTTCGTTGCCACCGCCGCTACGCGCGATGCCGTCAACGGCGAGGACTTCCTGGCCCGGCTACGCGCCGAGACTGGCCTCAATCCCCGCATCCTGAGCGGCGAGGAGGAAGCCTATTACGGCTACGTCGCCGCGGTCAATAGCCTTCCCTTCAGCGACGGGCTGGTCGTCGATATTGGCGGCGGTAGTGTCGAGGTGGCGCGCGTCGCCGGGCGTCGTATGGAGCAGGCCAGCAGTCTGCCCTTCGGGGCGGTGCGCGTGACGGAACGTTACCTGCACACCGATCCCGTCAAGAAGGGCGAGCTGAACACCCTGCTACGCGAGGCTCGCGACGCCCTCAAGCAGGTGAGGCACGTGTCGGGTGGTGGGGCGATGGTGGGCATGGGCGGCACGGTGCGCGCCCTGGCGAAGATGGATCGCGCCCTGAACCCCTCGCCCATCGACGACCTGCATGGCTACGTCTTGCCCAGGGCCAGCATCGACCGCATCATCGACCAGCTTCGCGATCTGCCGGTGGCTCGCCGCTCCAGTCTGCCCGGCCTCAGTAGCGACCGCGCCGACGTCATCCTGGGCGGTGCAGTGGTTCTCCAGACCGTCATGGACCTGGGCGGCTTCAGCGCGTGCACCGTGTCCAATCAGGGCATTCGTGAGGGGCTGTTCTACGAGCGGTTCCTGACGGGTGGCGGCCCGCCAACCACGCCCGACAATCCGCCCCTCCTCGACGACATCCGCGCGTTCGGCGTGCATAACCTGGTGCAGCTCTACGGCGGCAACATCGATCACTTCGGGCGCGTCCGCGATCTCGCCCTGTCCCTGTTCGACCAGCTGACGCCCCTCCACGGCTATGGCGAGTTCGAGCGCGACGTGCTGAGCGCCGCCGCCTGGCTGCACGACGTCGGGGTGGTGGTCGATTACTGGGAGCATCATCGGCACTCGGCGTACATCATCCTCAACGCGCCGCTGCCGGGCTGGTCCCACCGCGAGCTGGCCCTCATCGCCCTGCTGGCCCGCAACCACCGCAAGGGCAGCATCAGCCTGGGCGGGCTGAGCGGCGCGCTGGAAGGCGGCGACGCCGAGCGCGTCGAAAAGCTGTCGGCGCTGCTACGCCTGGCCGAGTACCTGGAGCGCGGCAAGACCGGCGTCGTCACCGGCGTCAACGTCCACGTCGGCCCCGGCTGGGTACAGGTGGAGGCCGCCACGCGCGGCGACGCGGGCGTGGAGATCTGGGAGGCGAACCGCAACACCGACCTGTTCCAGCGCGCCTACGGCCGCGAGATGGAGGTCATGGCCGTCACCAGCCCCACCCCCACCCCCCCGTAGCGGCGGCCACGGGGGCCGCCCAAGCGACCCAGACGCGGACGAACGCGGAGGCAGGCAACCGACCTGCCTCCTTTCTCGCGCTGCGTAACCTGGTCGCCGGGCAGGCGTTGTAATATTCATGAAGGGACATGAATCCCAATTCTGAAGCACGATCCACCTGCTCGCCGGCGATTGCGAGCCAACGGCTCGAACAGGAACACGCATGGCTGCCAATGAAGCCGCTGCCCGCATCAAGATCAATAAGCTGCTGGAGGCGGCCGGCTGGCGGTTCCTCCCGGACGGCAACCAGCCAGCCAACATCCAACTGGAACGGGGTGTTGCCATCAAGTCCGCCGACCTCGATGCGCTGGGCAAGGATTTCGAGCAGACGACGCGCGGGTTCATCGACTTCCTGCTGCTGGACCAGAAGGGGTTTCCCCTCGTCGTGCTGGAGGCTAAGGCCGAGGACAAGAGTCCACTGGTCGGCAAGGAGCAGGCGCGCAAGTATGCGCGATCGCAAAACTGTCGGTTTGTGATGCTGTCGAATGGCAACCTGCACTACTTCTGGGACCTGGAGCGCGGCAACCCTTACATCATCACCGCATTTCCCCGGCCCGATTCGGTAATCGGCTACCATAAGACCAAGCCCGACCCGCAGCGCCTCGTCGCCGAGGCGGTTGGGGACGACTACATCGTGCTCACCCAGCGGCCCACCTACCAGGTGGAGGCTGGCTGGAAGAACGCGGCGGAGCGCCCCGGCTACATTCAGGCCAACAAGCTGCGCTTTCTACGCCCCTACCAGCTCAGGGCCATTCATGCCCTGCAGGAGGCGGTGAAGGACGGCAAGGACCGCTTCCTGTTCGAGATGGCGACGGGCACGGGCAAGACGCTGACGGCGGCGGCGGTCATCAAGCTCTTTTTGCGCACGGGTAACGCGCGGCGGGCGCTGTTCCTCGTCGACCGCCTGGAGTTGGAGGACCAGGCCAAGAAGGCCTTCACGGCCCTCCTCGCCCACGACTACCAGACGGTGATCTTCAAGGAGAATCGCGACGACTGGCGGCGCGCGGAGATTGTGGTCAGCACGGTCCAATCCTTCCTGTTCAACAACAAATATCAGCACCTGTTTTCGCCGACCGACTTCGACCTCGTCATCTCGGATGAGGCGCACCGCTCCATTGGCGGCAACGCCCGCGCCGTGTTCGACTACTTCGTCGGCTATAAGTTGGGGCTGACGGCGACGCCCCGCGACTACCTGAAGCATGTCAAGGAGGCCAGCGCGGCGTCGCGGGACCCGCGCGAGTTGGAGCGCCGCCTGCTGCTGGACACGTATCGCACGTTTGGCTGCGAGAACAGTCAGCCCACCTTCCGTTACTCGCTCGTCGACGGTGTGAGGGACGGCTATCTCATCAATCCAACGGTGGTGGACGCGCGAACCGAGGTCACGGCGGAACTGTTGTCTGAGGAGGGTTTCGTCGTGGCGTTCACCGACGAGCAGGGCGAGGACCAGCAGGAGACGTTCAAGCAGAATGAGTTCGAGCGACGCTTCTTCTCGGAGGCGACCAACCAGCTTTTCTGCAAGACGTTCCTGGAGAACGCGCTACGCGACCCCATCAGCGGCGAGATCGGCAAGTCCATCGTCTTCGCTGTTAGCCAGAACCACGCGGCCCGGCTGGCGCAGGTTCTCAACGAGATGGCTGACCGCATGTTCCCCGGCAAGTATCAGTCGGATTTCGCGGTGCAGGTCACGTCACAGATTGCCGACGCCCAGCAGTTTACCATCAACTTCACCAACAACAACCTGCTCGGCTCGGCCAACTTCATCGACACGTACCGGACGAGCAAGGCCCGCGTGTGCGTGACGGTGGGCATGATGACGACGGGCTACGACTGCCCTGACATCCTCAATCTGGGCCTGTTCCGCCCGATCTTCTCGCCCACCGACTTCATCCAGATCAAGGGGCGCGGGACGCGCCGGCACGACTTCCGCGAGCAGCTTTTCGACGACGCCCGGCGGGACGGCATCGCGCAGCCCCACAAGACGGCCTTCAAGCTGTTCGACTTCTTCGCCAACTGTCAGTATTTCGAGGAGGACTACAATTACGACGAGGTGATTCCCCTGCCGAGACTCTCCACCGGCGCGGAGGGGCCTGGCGGCAACGGCGTCGCCACGGTCGCCGACTTCCAGTATCTGGGTGGGGACATTCTGGCGTCGATCAGGGAGGAGACGGTCGGGGCGCGCGGGATGAGAGTCGACCGCATGTTTTTCGAGACGTTCGAGGAGACGGTGCGGCGGCACGACGGCGTGGCGGCGGCGGTCCGGGCGGGGCAGTGGGAGCGGGCCATCGATACGATGCAGCGCGAGGTGCTGAATCGGCCCGAAGAGTATTACACTCTGGAGAAGCTGCGCAAGGCGGCGGCGGTGGACCGGCGGCTGAGCCTGCGCGAGGTGCTGGAGAAGACCTTCGGCCTGATTCCGCGCTTCAAGTCGAAGGACGAGCTGCTGGAGGAGGAGTTCGCCAAGTTCGTGGTCGACGTGAAGCCGGACGAGGCGAGCGCGATTCCCGCCCTCAAGCAGTATTTCAAGGCCTACGCCAGCAGTGAGCAGTTGCGGCTCATCATCGATAACGGAGATATTGCGAACCTGAATACCTACGCGGCGTTCTCGATGCGGGACTTTAGGGCGGTGCCGAAGAAGTACCACAAGCTCATCCCGGAGTACATCAAGGACTACGTCCCCTTGAACCAGTTCACCGCCTGAGAGGGAACAACCGTAGGGGAGCAAGACCAAGAGGAGATCACGGAACACACAGAACACACGGAAGAGATGAGTGGCTGAGGTCTCTGGGTTCCGTGTCTTCTGTGTATTCCGTGGCTCATCTTCCATCATCGTGAGGGGCCAGTAGCGACATGGGGACAGGGGGCAGGACGATGACGGGGCTGAAGTTCCAGCATGAGAGTTACCGAATCCGGGGGGCGGTGTTTGAGGTCTACCGCGAGATGGGCTGCGGTTTCCTGGAGGCGGTGTATCAGGAGTGCCTGCACCGGGAGTTTGAGAGGCAAGGTATTCCGTGCGTTGCCCAGCGGGAGCTACTGCTCCATTACAAGGGCGAGCCGCTGACGCAAACGTATCGGCCTGATTTCGTATGCTTTGAGTCCGTCATTGTCGAGATCAAAGCGGTCAAGGAACTGGCGAACGAGCATCGCGCTCAGGTGTTGAACTATCTGAAAGCGACTGGCCTCGAATTGGGGTTGCTGGTGAACTTCGGCCATTACCCGCGAGTCGAAATCGAGCGCCTCGTCTTATGAGGCAGAAGCAAACCACGGAATACACAGAACACACGGAATAGATGATCGTCCAGTTCCGTGTATTTTGTGTATTTCGTGGTTCCCGCTTGGCAGCTTTAGGAAGGGTTCGCTTATGCTTGACGCGGATACCCGGCGGCGCATCGACACGGCCCGCGACATCCTGGTGGGTAAGGTTCCCGACCCGAGGTCGCAGGTCGAGCAGATCACGATTGCGCTCATCTACAAGTTCATGGACGACATGGACGCCGAGGCCGAGGAGTTGGGCGGCCGGCGCACGTTTTTCGCCGGCGACTACGCCCGCTATGGCTGGGCGAAGCTGATGCGGTCGGGGCTGGGCGGCCACGAGACGCTGAACCTGTACGCCGAGGCCATCGCCAGGATGCCGGAGAACCCCGGTATCCCGCTGCTGTTTCGCGATATCTTCAAGAACGCCTACCTGCCCTACCGCGACCCGGAGACGCTGCGCGCCTTCCTCAAGGTGATCGACGAGTTCGAGTACGACCACTCCGAGCGGCTGGGCGACGCCTTCGAGTACCTGCTTTCGGTGCTTGGCAGCCAGGGCGACGCGGGCCAGTTCCGCACCCCGCGCCACATCATTGACTTCATCGTCGAGGTCGTGGACCCCAAGAAGGATGAGACGATGCTCGACCCGGCCTGCGGCACGGCGGGCTTCCTGATCTCGTCCTACAAGCACATCCTGCGGGCCAACACCGACAAAGACGGCAACAGCGCGCTCACGCCCGACGAGCGTGGGCGATTGGCGCAGAACTTCAGGGGCTACGACATCTCGCCGGACATGGTGCGCCTGTCGCTGGTGAACCTGTATCTGCACGGCTTCAACGACCCGCACATCTACGAATACGATACGCTGACCAGCCAGGAGCGCTGGAACGAGCGCGCCGATGTGATTCTGGCCAACCCGCCCTTCATGTCGCCCAAGGGGGGCATCAAGCCGCACAACCGCTTCTCGGTGCAGAGCAAGCGCAGCGAGGTGCTGTTCGTGGACTACATGGCCGAGCACCTGACCCCCAGCGGCCGCGCGGGCATCATCGTGCCGGAGGGGGTCATCTTCCAGAGCCAGACCGCGTACAAGAAGTTACGTGAGATGCTCGTCAAGGACTTCCTTATCGGCGTTATCTCGTTGCCCTCCGGCGTTTTCATGCCCTACACGGGGGTCAAGACGTCAATTCTGATCCTCGATCGTGGGGAGGCGCGACGTAATCCAAACATCATCTTCTCCGATGTTCGTCAGATCGGCTTCAGTCTGGGCGTGAAGCGTACCCCAACGGAACACAACGATCTGCCGGATGTGCTTCGCGACTTCCGAGCGTACTACAGGGGCGGCGAACTGTCGCGGCAGTCCTGGCTTGCCCCACGAACTGCGATCCTCGCCAATGACTATAACCTCTCTGGTGGGCGCTACAGGCCGAAGGCAAAGGTTGGTGTCACGGAGATGGTGCCTCTTCGTGAGGTAGTCAAGCGCACCGAGCGCGCTGTGACTCCAACAGCGGGCGTCATGCTCCGGCAAATTGGAGTAAAACTTTGGGGCGAGGGAGCGTACGAGCGTGAGCCTATAGATGGTGGCGACACAAAGTACCAGACGCTTTTTCGTGCGGAAGAAGACGACATTGTCGTCAATAAGATTTGGGCGCGCAACGGAAGTGTGGCCGTCGTTCAGGGATCGCTGTCTGGTTGCGTGGGCTCGGGTGAGTTCCCGATGTTCGAGGCAAACCGTGATAGGCTATTGCCGAGGTATTTTCACTGGCTCACGAAATGCAAACAGTTCTGGGCGATATGCGACGATTTGTCGAGCGGCACGAGTGGAATGAATCGCATCCGCCCCGAACGCTTCCTTGACGTTCAAATCCCCCTCCCGCCGCTGGACGTGCAGAGAGAGATCGTGGCGGAGGTCGAGGGCTACCAGAAAGTCATCGACGGCGCGCGGGCGGTGGTGGCGGCGTACCGCCCCCACATCGCGATTGACCCGGCCTGGCCGATGGTGGCGTTGGGGGCCATCTGCGATGCCATCCTAACTGGTCCCTTTGGAAGTTCTCTGCACCAGAGCGACTATGTGACGAATGGAATACCGGTAATTAATCCGCAAAACATCGTTGATGGAGTAATTGTCAAAGACAACGCAAAATCGGTGTCGCTCGAAACAAGATGCCGCCTAAAGGAATTCACCGTTCGCGAAAACGACATTGTGATCGCTAGGCGCGGTGAAATGGGACGGTGCGCGGTTGTTCCTGCCGCTATGGATGGCTGGCTCTGTGGCACGGGTAGTTTCGTCATTCGGCTCAAGCCAGATTGTGATGCGCGTTTCGCTTATCTTCAAATATCGTCTCCACAAGTAAAGGCTTATCTCGAAGATCAAGCCGTTGGCGTCACGCTGAAAAACTTGAATCAGGGTATCCTTGCCGCTCTGAGATTTCCCCTCCCGCCCCTCGCCACGCAGCAGGCCATCGTCGCGGAGATCGAGGCGGAGCAGGCGCTGGTCAACGCCAACCGCGAGCTGATTCAGCGTTTCGAGGGCAAGATTGCGGCGGCGCTGGCGCGGGTATGGGGGGCGGCGGGGCAGTAAACATGGATGGACAGCATTGGCGCGGGCGGCCCCCCCCGTGGCCGCCGCTACGTGTGTCGCGCGCCCTTCATGCTGAGGCCGACGCGGCCACGCTCGCGGTCGATCTTGATGACGCGCACCTGCACGATGTCGCCCACCTGCACCACCGCCAGCGGGTTGCGCACGAAGCGATCGGCCAGCTCCGAGATGTGCACCAGGCCGTCGTTCTTCAGCCCGATGTCTACGAACGCGCCGAAGTCCACCACGTTGCGCACCGTCCCCTGCAAGACCATCCCCTCCTTGAGATCGTCCAGCGACAGCACATCCTGGCGCAGCACGACCGGCGGCGCGTCCTCGCGCGGGTCGCGGCCCGGCCGCTCCAGGCTGTCGAGGATGTCCAGCAGCGTCGGCTCGCCCACGTCCACCAGGTCCGCCAGGGCGGCCAGTCCGCCGCGCTCGCCGGCCGTCCGGTCGCGGAAGGCGCGCACCCGCTGCGGCAGGTCCCGCTCGCGGCCGGTGACGCCCATGAGGTCGAACAGCCGCTCCACCACCGGGTACGATTCGGGGTGGATGGGCGTGTTCTCCAGCGGGTTCGCGCCGTCGGGCAGCTTGAGGAAACCCGCCGCCTGCTGATACGCCTTGGGGCCGATGCCCTTCACCTTGAGCAGCGCGGCGCGGGTCTTGAACGCGCCCTGCTCGTTGCGGTGGGCGACGATGGCCTCCGCCTGGCGGCTGGTGAGACCCGACACGTACTTGAGCAGCGCGGGCGAGGCGGTATTGAGATCGACGCCGACGCGGTTGACGCACGACTCCACCACCGCGTCCAGCGTCGCCGCCAGCTCGCGCTGGTCCACATCGTGCTGGTAGAGGCCGACGCCGATGCTCTTGGGGTCGATCTTGACCAGTTCCGCCAGCGGGTCTTGCAGGCGGCGGGCGATGGACACCGCGCCGCGCATCGACACGTCCAGGTCGGGCATCTCCTGGCGGGCCAGCGGCGACGCCGAGTACACCGACGCGCCCGCCTCGTTGACGATGGCGTACATGACGCCGCCGCCACGCCGCGCGATCAGCTCCGCTACCAGCGCCTCGCTCTCGCGGGAGGCCGTGCCATTGCCAATGGCGATGATGGACACGCCGAGCCTGTCCACGAGTTTGCCCAGGGTGTCCAGCGCGCCCGCGCGGTCGTTGCGCGGCTCGAAGGGGTAGACGGTGGTTGTCGCCAGCACCTTGCCCGTCGCGTCGACCACGGCCACCTTGCAGCCGGTGCGGATGCCGGGGTCGATGCCCAGGATGGCCCGGCGCGGCAGCGGCGGCTGAAGCAGCAGGGCGCGCAGGTTGGCGGCGAAAATCTGCACGGCGTGGCCGTCGGCGGTCTCGGTGCGCTCGCCGCGTACCTCGCGCTCGATGGACGGGGCCAGCAGCCGCTTGTAGCCGTCGTGAACGGCCTCGCGCACCTGGGCGGCGGCGGGTTGCGCCGTGGGCGGCAGGTCAGCCCGCAACCCGGCGCGGGCTTCGAGGGCGGGCAGGATGCGCTCGGTGGGCGCGTCTACGGTCACCCGTAGCGCGCCCTCACGCTCGCCGCGATTGATGGCCAGCCAGCGGTGGGGTGGGACAGCGGTGATAGCCTCGCTATAGTCGTAGTACAGATCGTACTTCTTGCCGGGATCGAGCTTCGCGTCGACCAGGCTGACGCGGAGCCGGCCGCCCCGGCCCGTCAACTCGCGCACGTCGGCGCGGGCGGCGGCGTCCTCGGCGACCTCCTCGGCGATGATGTCGCGCGCGCCTTGCAGCGCCTCCTCGACGCTCGCCACGCTGTCGCCCAGGTAGGCGGCGGCCAGCGCCTCGACCGGCGCGCCCGCATCCAGGGCGCGCAGGCGGTCGGCCAGGGGTTGCAGGCCCTTCTCGCGGGCAATCATGGCGCGCGTGCGGCGCTTGGGCTTGTAGGGCAGGTACAGGTCTTCGACCACCTGGAGCGTTGTCGCCGCCTCGATGGCCGCGCGCAGGTCGTCGGTGAGCTTGCCCTGCTCCTCGATGGAGGCCAGGACGGTCGCCTTGCGCTCGGCCAGCTGGCGCAGGTACAGGCGGCGCTTCTCGATGCTGCGCAACTGCTCCTCATCCAGACCGCCGGTGACTTCCTTGCGATAGCGGGCGATGAAGGGTACGGTGTTGTCGTCGTCCAGCAGAGCGATGGCGCGCGCCACCTGGTCGGCCTGGAGGTCCAGCTCGGCAGCGATGACTTGGGCGAGGGGGGTAGCGTTCATAGGTCCGTCACAGTCAGCAAGGGGCACGACGCCTGCCGTGCCCCTTGAGGTCGATACGCCGGCGCCAGGGCGGTGGCGCTAGCGTGGCGTCCAGCGCATGGCGTCGAAGCCAATGCGCACGCTGAGGAAGGGTTGCCCGGTAATGTCGCTGAGGCCGACACTGTCGGTCCCGTCGCCCCGCCAGCGGTACGTACCCAGCGACACCCACTGGTCGGAGTAGGGTGTCTGGTCCAGGGGAACGATGGTATAGCCGTCGGCATGGTAGATCTCGTACTGGGCGATGCCAAAGGCATTGAGGGGCGGGATGTAGGCGTACACCTCGTAATAGCCAGGGCTGAGGCGGGCGTACCAGCGTCCCCAGTTGAAATTGGGCTGCGGGGTCTGGTTGTTGAACGTCCAGTACATATGGCCGCGATAGCCGACGGCGGTCTGGTTCCAACCGTTGGGGTCGCCGCCGCGTTGGAAGCCGGGGTCCAGGTCGTCGACGATGACCTCGCTGCTCGGTGGGGGCGGTGGGTTGCCGGGAATGAGCAGGACCTGGCCGGGGTAGATAACGGTCGAGGTCAGGCTGTTGATGTTCATGATGACCTGAACCGACGTCCCGAAGCGGGCGGCGATGCTGTACAGGGTATCGCCCGGCTGGACCACGTAGGGGAAGGTGGGGCCGACGGCGGCGGTCGTTTGGGGTGTCTCCTGGGCGGCGACCGGGCCGGCCGGGGCGGCCAACACAGCCAGCAGCGCCACCAGGAACGCCACCAGTACGAGAAAGCCTTTATTCATGGGTTCTCCCTGAAAGAACGACTGAGATGGAGGCCAGGGCGACGCGAGCCGCCGCTAACCCTCGTCGCGACGCGCACGCCCCTATGGTAAGCATTCTGGCGGTGTCGGGCAAGTTCAATGACGGCTCGTGGCGGCGAACTTGTAAACTCGTAGCCATTCCTTGACAATTGATCTGTTCCTTTTATAATGTGAGTCGCCCGCTTGTAATGTGAGTTGCCCGCTCAGCCCATTGGGCGCGCAGGGTCTGTGACGACCCTGGCAACCCCTGACCATCATCCCCAGTCTCGACATGCCAGTGCGGGACGCCGCAACATTGAGATGGACGCTCCAGGATGATGAGCGCATCTAGCGGGCGTACCCTTTCGCCTGGTTCTGGAGGAGGAACCCTATGAAACGAACAACCACATATCTGGCCCTGATGATGCTCGCCATCGTCGGCATGCTGCTGGCGGCGTGTAGCGGCGCTGCTGCGCCGGCTGCCGCGCCGACGACCGCGCCCGCCGCGGCTGCGAAGGCGACCGAGGCCCCCAAGGCCGCCGCGCC
>DAOUDG010000061.1:0-20143 GCA_034431435.1 Anaerolineae bacterium
CCCCGCCCCTACGCCCGTCCCCACGCGCGCCCCCGAGGAAGGTCCGACTGGCGTCAAGATCGGCAAGCCCGTGCCGTCGTCTGCCGACGTGGACAAGATCGACCTGACGGGCAAGAACGTCAACGTCACCTTCTGGCACGTCTTCAGCGGCAACCAGGAGAAGGCGCTCTAGGACATCATCGCCAGCTTTGAGCAGAAGAACCCCAACATCAAGATCACCCCGGTCTACAAGGGCAGCTATGACCCGACGCGCAAGGCAACCCTGACCGCCATTGCCGCCAACGCCGTACCCGACATGGTGTGGAGCTTCCCCAACGCCGTCAGCGAGTACGCCAACGAAGACGTGGTTCAGCCGCTGGACCCGTTCATGGACAGCAGCAAGGTTGGCCTGGGCGACCTGGGGAAGGCGCTGGACGCCAAGATTCTCGCCAGCTACAAGTATCCAACCTTTGATAACCAGACCCTGAGCCTGCCGCCCGCCGTCAGCCAGGAGGTCATGTACTACAACGCGGACTGGCTCAAGCAGCTCGGCTACGACAAGCCGCCCGAGACCATCGCGCAGTTCATGGAGATCTGCGCCAAGGTCAAGGCCACCACGCCCGATAAGTGGTGCACCGCCTTCCGCACCGATGCCTCCGGCTTTGCCGAACTGGTGTGGAACTTCGGCGGCGAGCTGCTGACGCCCGACTTCAAGCAGGCAGCGTTCAAGGATGCGGGCCTGAAGGCGATGCAGTGGTACAAGGAGATGCTGGACAAGGGCTACGCCTACCAGCCAGCGGTGGCCTTCGGCGACCAGACCGACTTCGGCCTGGGCAAGACCCTGTTCACCTTCGGCTCCTCGACGGGCATCCCCTTCTACAAGGCTGCCGCAACCGACCCGGCGACGAACAAGGAGCGCTTCAACTGGTCCATCGCCGCCTACCCGCGCGCTAAGGCCGGTGACCCGGCCCTGGTCAACCTGTTTGGCCCCAGCGTTGCCGTGCTGGCGACCACGCCCGAGCGGTCACTGGCGTCGTGGCTGTTCCTCAAGCACTGGCTGGGCGACGAGCAGGCGGGTACGTGGGCAACTGTGGCGAACTACTACCCCATCAACCAGAACGCCAACCAGTCGCCCGCTGTCAAGGCGTACCTGGAGAAGAACCCAACCTTCGCCAAGGGCTTCGAGTTGCTCAAGAACAACAAGTCGGAGCCGAACGTGATGGGCTGGCAGGGCGCGCGCGACGCCATCGCCAACGGCCTGATCGCGGTGATCACCAATAAGGCCACGCCGGAGCAGTCCATCGACGCGACCGTCAAGGCCGTCAACGATGTCCTGAAGCAGTAGCGGCTTCGACCGTCATCCCCAAGCACAGCGACGCCGGGTAGCGGATGTGACCATCCGTTGCCCGGCGTCGCGCCGAACGCGAGGCCGACCCGTTATCCGGCGTCGTAGGCGTCCAGGCGCTCGCGGGTGATCAGCCCCGTCGATGACGCCTTGTGCGCGCACGTCCAGCGCGCCGCGATCTGCCCCCGCCGCAACGCCGACGGGGCGTCGCGCCCCTCCAGGACGTAGCCCGTGAGAAAGCCGACGGCCAGCGCGTCGCCCGCGCCGTTGGTGTCGACGACAGGCAGGTCGAGGGAAGGCGGCGGAAAGACCTCCATCCCAGCCCGGCTACCCAGCGCCGCGCCGCGCGCTCCCATCCCCGCCACTATCACCAGCCGCGGGTTACGGGCCAGGAAGGCTGCCATGAGGGGCGCGGGGTCGGCGTGATTGGCTGCCGAGAAGAACAGGATGTCGGCGGCGGCAATGAAGTCCTGGCGGTACGGGTCGTTGGGGTCGACCACGTCCTGCAAGTCGCAGGCGATGGTCACGCCCAGGTCGCGGGCGATGGGCAGCACGCGCCGCGCCCAGTTGGGCAGATGCAGATGGGCCAGCCGCGCCCCCGCCAGGACACGGCGCAGGGGGGCCAGGTCGGGCGCGAGCGTCATGTGGCTCTTGCCGTCGTAGAAGTTCCTGCGGCTCCCGTCGGCGGCCATGATGTTGACGCTGCGGCTCGTTCCCGCCGGGTCGAGGAATAGCGCCGACAGGTCTATGCCGTCGCCGCCCAGCGTCTCGCGGATGAGCTGCCCGCCCCAGTCGTCACCGACCGCGCCGACAAAGGCCGTCCGCCGCCCTAGCCGGGCGAAGCCACGGCTGGTGTAGCCGCCCGCCTGCCCCACATAATCCAGGTTCTGAGTAAAATTAGCCTCGACCGTCCAGTCAACGTCGCGGCCCGGCAGGTATACGTTGGTATCGATGCCCACGTTGCCCACCACGACGACCTCGAATGGCCCATTGGTCATAGAGCGACTCGCTTGTAGTCTGTGTTGCGACTAGAATTGGTGGGATGCCATCGCTATTATAGGCAAAACACCCGCGGCCGGGGATGAGCGGTTGTGGGCGCGCCAGCCCCTGGCCCTTCGCCTGTGGTTCTCCAGGAGAGCGCATGAATCTCGGCTTGAGCGACAAAGTCGTCATCGTCACCGCCGCCAGTCGTGGCCTGGGCAAGGCGGCCGCCCTCCAGTTCGCACGTGAGGGGGCCTATGTGGTCGTCAACGCGCGCGACGCCGAGCGGCTGGCCGCCGCGGCCGCCGAGTGCGAGACCCTCAGCGGCAAGCCGGCCCTCGCCGTGGCGGGCGACGTGACGCGCCAGGAGGATGTGGAGCGCATCGTGGCGCAGACTCTCGACCGCTTCGGCCGCATCGACGTGCTGGTGACCAACGCGGGCGGCCCGCCGGCCGGCCTGTTCACGGCGCTCGATATCGAGCAGTGGGAGGCCGCCTGCCAGTTGACGCTGCTGAGCGCGGTGCGCCTCATCCAGGCTGTCGTGCCTACCATGCAGGCCCAGCAGAGCGGCTCCATCGTCAGCATCAACTCCATGACGGTGAAGCAGCCAATTTCCGGCCTGACTCTTTCCAACACCATCCGCGACGCCGTTCACGGCCTGGTCAAGACTCTGTCCCAGGAACTGGCCGCCGACGGCATCCGCGTCAACTCCGTGCTGCCCGGCTGGACGCGCACCGAGCGCGTCGATGAAATCCTGGCCTTCCGCGCCGCGAACAGCAGCCTGCCCGAGGCCGAGGTCGAGGCCAACATCACCCGCGACATCCCGCTGGGTCGCCTGGGTCGCGCGGAGGAACTCGCCAACGCTGTCGTCTTCGTCGCCTCACCGGCGGCGGGGTATATCACCGGTGTCGCCTTGCAGGTCGATGGCGGCATGATCCGAGGCAAGCTCTAGGAGGCCGCGCGTGAATAACCTGGATACCCTGGCCGACAAGCTCCTGACGGGATTGGAGGCGAAGAACGCTGCCCGCGAGGAGGCGCTGCGCCTGTCGCGCCAGTTGGTGCAGCACGCCTCGCGCACCATCCGCGCCGTGCATCGCGAGGAGTGGGACGAGGCAGCCGCTATTCTGGCCGACGCGGAGACCATCGCCGCCAATCTCAAGGCGGCCACCCGCGCCCAGCCGGAGCTGTACTCGGCGGGCTACGCGCAGGACGCCCTCAAGGAGTACGCCGAGGCGCATATCACCCGCGCCCTGTCCCGCGAGGAGGATCTGCCCGACCCTGACGCCCTGGGAGTCGAGTATGCGGCCTACCTGAATGGTCTGGGCGAGGCCATCGGCGAGATGCGTCGCCACGGCCTGGACCTGATTCGGCGCGGCGAGATCGCCCGCGCCGAGCGCGTCGTCGAGGCGATGGACGAAGTCTACGCTTTCCTGACCACCGTCGACTATCCCGACGCCGTGACCAACGGCCTGCGCCGCACCACCGACATGGTGCGTGGCGTCACCGAGCGGACACGGGGCGACCTGACCACGGCGGCGCGGCAGGAGAAGCTGCAAGCGGCCCTGCGCGACTTCGAGGCCCGCATCGGTGTGAGTGCGACGCCGCATGCCGACTGACGATCCGCGCGGCCCACGCCTCCTGCGCGCCTCGGAGGTGGGCCGCTATGCCTATTGCGCCCGCGCCTGGTGGCTCCAGTCGGTCCAGGGCGTCGCGCCTGACCCGACGCGCCTGACGGCGGGCATCGAGGCCCACGCCCGCCACGGCCGGCGGGCGTCCCTGGCCGAGTGGCAGGCGCGCGCCGGCCTCGCGCTGCTCCTGCTGGCCGGGCTGGCTCTCGCGTGGGCGATGCTGCGCTTCTAGCCCGATGAACCTTGTCACGTTGATTCGGTCCTCCCGGCTCGCGCGGGAGGGCCACCTCCACCGCCAGCCGGGCTACCCCATCTTGAAGGAGAAGTACCCGATGCCCGAGACGCAGAACACCGAACTGGTCGCCGCTGTCTTCGACAGCAAGAGCGCGGCCGTCAAAGCGCGCGCGGCCCTCGAACGAGCCGATCGCGACATGCAGGTTGTCCAACTCAACCGTATCGCCATCATCGAGAAAGGCAAGGACGGCAAGCTGACCTTCTCGGAAGCGGACAAGAAGAAGGGCGGCGCGTGGTCCCTCGCCCATAACGCCGCCTTCGTCGTTGGCTCGGCCCTCGACAAGGGCGCAACGTTGCTGCCCGACCGGTGGGCCGAGGACACGGCAGCCCTGGCCGCCCGGCTCAAGGACAGCGGCTTCCCCGATGACGCTCTGGCGGAGATAGGCGCGGGCCTGGCGGAAGGCGTCGCGGTCGTGATTACCCTGGTCGACGACGACGAAGAGAAGGGCATCGTCAGCCGCTCCCTCGTCGAGCATGGCGGCAAGCTCATCCACAAGGCCCTGTCGAAGGACACGGTCGACCGCCTGAGCGAGGCAACACTGGCTGGCAAGACGGCCGAGTCGGCCAGTGGCCTCGCCGCCGTCGTCGCCGGCGCGACGGGGATGGCGAAGGGCGCGGCCAAGAAGGTCAAGGTGGTCGACGCGAGCGGCCTGGTCGATACCGCGAAGGGTGCGACGGCGGTAGCGACCGGCGCGGCCAAGAGCGCGACCGGGGCAGCAACCGGCGCGGCGACCGGCGCGGCCAAGAAGGTCAAGGTGGTCGACGCGAGTGGTCTGGTCGATACCGCGAAGGGTGCGACGGCGGTAGCGACCGGCGCGGCCAAGAGCGCGACAGAGGCAGCAACCGGCGCGGCCAAGAGCGCAACCGGGGCGGCGACCGGCGCGGCCAAGAGCGCAACCGGGGCAGCGACCGGCGCGGCCAAGAAGGTGACCAAGACCGTTGATGTGGAAAATGCTGTCGATACGGCCAAGGGCATCGCCACGGTCGCCACCGGCGTCGCCAAGGGCGCGATCACCGATCCGGCAGGGGCGGCCAAGGACATGACGGCACTGGCGAAGAGCCAGGCCAGGAAGCTGACCGGCAAGGGCGAGGATGCTCCGCCGGCCGAGGAAATCAAGAAGACCGTCAAGGCCGCCACGGCCACGATCCCCGTGACTGGCGAGGCCGCCATCGTGGACGAGGCGGCGGCTCCGCCGGCCGAGACCCCCGCGCCGGTCGCCGCCAAGCCTGCCTCGACCCGCAAGAAAGCCGCGCCGCCGGATGACCTCCAGCGGCTTCCCGACGTCGGCCCTGTCTACGAGCGGCTGTTGCACGCCAGGGGCATCACCACCTACGGCCAGGTCGCCAGGCTCTCGGCCGACAAGCTGCGCGCCATCTTCAGCGGTGACGACCCGGAGAGCGGTCTGCCCGTGATGGAGATCAGCGCCGAGCAGGCCAGGGCCATCAAGGCGGCGGCAAAAGAACTGGCCGCGCCGACGGCATCGTAGCGAAGACAAAAGACAACCGCCCCACCGAGCAGGTGGGGCGGTCACATCAAGAATAAAGATTCAACCCATGTGGCGCCCTGGACGGGATTCGAACCCGCGGTCTCCACATTGACAGTGTGGTGTGTTAGGCCAGGCTACACCACCAGGGCAGAAAAATGCGCGGGCAACCCCGCGCCTGGCATCCCCGGCAGGACTTGAACCTGCGGCCTTCAGGTCCGCAACCTGACGCTCTTCCGCTGAGCTACGGAGATAAGGGTGTTGGCGATGCCTTACTTTCCCACACAGTTACCCGTGCAGTATCATCAGGGCTGGCGGGCTTAACGGCCGGGTTCGAGATGGGACCGGGTGTACCCCCGCCGCTTATATCACCAACATAGAGGTAGACGCGCGAGCGGCGGCATTATTACGCCGGGCGGGAACATTTCCGCGCAATTCCCATTTCAGTCCCAGCCCTGCCAGCGAAAATAGAGCAGCATTGCTAACGGCACGAGAAACGTCGATGCCAACACCAACCACATGAGCGGCGCGTTGGCAAAGGGCAGGCTCTCGAAGTTCATGCCGAAGAAGCCCGTGATGAAGGTCAGCGGCAGGAAGATGGTCGAGATGACGGTCAGCCGCCGCATGATCTCGTTGAGGTTGTTGGACTGCACCGACAGGTACGCATCCAGCGCGCTGGACAACAGATCGCGGTACGTGTCAGTGCTGTCGAGGACGCGAATCAGGTGGTCATACACGTCCTGGAAGAAGACGATGGACCCGGCGGGCAGGATAGGCGGGTCGCGACGCAGCAATACATTGATCACGTCCCGCTCCGGCGCTACGAGACGCCGTAGCGTCAGGAACTCCTTCTTGAGGTTGAAAATGTCCTCCAGCGCGTTCTTGTCGAAGTTCTCAAAGATGCGGGCCTCGACATCCTCGACCTCCTCGGCCAGCGCATCGATGACCGGGAAGTAGTCGTCGACGCTGTGGTCGAGAATCTCATAGAGTAGCGCGCCTACGTCCAGGCCAACCACCTCGACGCGCCGCTGCCAGCGCGCCCAGACTTCATCAAGGATGCGCATCGATTCCGCGTGGGCAGTGACGAGATAGTTCGGCCCCAGGAACATGTCCAGCTCAGCCACCTTCAGCCCCTCACCCTGCACCGGATAGTCGATGGTGTAGAAGACGAGAAAGTAATAGCTGGCGTAGATGTCGATCTTGGGCCGCTGGTGGGCGCGCACCACATCTTCCAGCGACAGGGGGTGAAAGTGAAACTCATCTTGCAGCAGATGGATGGCCTCCCGGTCGGGGTCCAGGATGTCTACCCAGACCGTGGCGTCGGGGTTGGCGACCCACTCGCTGATCTGGCTGGGATCGTCGACGATCTGGAACTTGTCGCCGACGTTGACCACGGTGCGAATCATGGCGGCCTCTGGAAGGGGAGAGTCTGTCCCCTGGCGTCAAACATCCCCTGGCGAGCCTCACGCTGTCGCCGGGCGCAGTGAAGATAGCCCCAATGGGGCAGGGTGTCAAGAAGAACGGTCCCCGCTGCGACCAGCGCCGCTTTCGGCGGCGTGATGCGTGGACCGTGACAGCGATGGAAGTCGTTCGCGTTTCACGCATCACGTTTCAGCTTGTTGGCCGGGCTGTGCTAGAATAGCCCACTATGACGACTTTCGAGGCGGCGCGGGGCTGGCCGGTGGTGGGGCACGCGGCGGCGGTGCGGCTGGTGCAGCATGGCCTGACCGGCGGCCACCTGGCCCACGCCTACCTGCTGCTAGGCCCGCCCAATATCGGCAAGACCACGCTGGCCCTGGCCTTCGCCCAGGCGCTCCTGTGTGAGGACGAGACGGCGCGCGCCGAAGGCCGGGCGTGCGGCGTGTGCGCGGGCTGCCGCAAAGCCCGCGACCGTAGCCACCCCGACCTGCGCGTCATCGAGCCGGACGGGGCGACCGACGATGAGCCGGCCACCGTCGAAGGCGATGCCCCATCTGCCGCGCCCAAGAGCGGCGGCAAGCGCAAGGCCGCCAGCCGCGCGCAGGTGAAGATCGAGACGGTGCGCGAGCTTCAGCGCGACCTGGCGTTGCGGCCCTATCAGGCGGCGCGGCGCGTCGTCGTCATGACCCAGGCCGACGCGATGAACGAGGCGGCCGAGAATGCCCTGCTCAAGACCCTCGAGGAGCCGCCGCCCTACGCCCTGCTCATCCTGACCGCCGAGGATACCGAGCACCTGCTGCCCACGACCGTTTCCCGCTGCCAGCAGGTACAGCTGGGGTTAGTACCCGCCCCGCTGGTCGCCGACACTCTCATCGAGCGCGGCGTCGAGCCCTCGGAGGCGCAACGGCTGGCGCGGCTGAGCGGCGGGCGTATCGGCTGGGCCATTACCGCCGCCCGCGACCCGTCCATCCTCCAGCGGCGGGCAGCGGCTCTCGACCATGTGCCGCGCGCCCTGGCCGCCTCCCGCGCCGAACGGCTGACGATCGCCGAGGAGTTGGCGAAACGGCCCGATGCTCTGCCCGATCTGCTTGCCCAGTGGCAGGGCTGGTGGCGCGATGCCCTGCTGACCCAGGCAGGCTGTGATGCCTGGGTGATGGGTGTCGATCAGTCGGCTGCGCTGCGCCGGGCTGCTTCCCGTCACACCCTGGCCGACCTGGCCGCCGCGTTACGCGCCACGCGCCAGACATCTGATGAGTTGGAGCGCAACGCGAATCCGCGCCTGTCGCTCGAGGTACTGTTGCTCAGCTGGCCCCAGGCGGGCCAGGAGATAGGATAACGCTATGGTAGTGGTAGGTGTACGCTTCAAGCGAGCCGGCAAGGTCTACTACTTCGACCCGCAGCCCGCGCCCCAGCTAGGCATTGGCGATCACGTTGTCGTCCAGACGAGCCGTGGCGAGGAAGTGGGCAGGGTCGTCATTCCGCCCACCGAGGTTCCCGACACCGAGGTGGTTCAGCCCCTCAAGCCGGTCGAGCGCCGCGCCGACTGGCGCGACCTGACAGCGATGGAGAGCTTCCGCCTGCGCGAGGCCGAGGCGCTGGCCGCCGCCAAGCAGAAGGTGCGCGAGCACAACCTGCCGATGAAGATGGTGCGCGCCGAGTACAGCTTCGACGGTGCGCGCCTGACGATCTACTTTTCGGCCGAGAAGCGCGTCGACTTTCGCGACCTGGTGCGCGATCTGGCGCGCATTCTGCGCACGCGCATCGAGTTGCGCCAGGTGGGCGTCCGCGACGAGGCAAAGCTGCTCGGCGGTATCGACAAGTGCGGCCTCGAACTGTGCTGCTCAACGTGGATGACCGACTTCCCGCGCGTTTCCATCAAGACCGCCAAAACTCAGGACTTGCCCCTCAACCCGCCGGAGATTTCCGGCGTGTGCGGTCGCCTGCTGTGCTGCCTCACCTTCGAGCAGGATCAGTACGTGGCCGCCAAGGGCCAGTTCCCCAAGGTCGGAACCCGCATGCAGTGGGCGACAGGGCAGGCGCGCGTGGTTCGCATCGACGTGATGAAGGACCTCATGGTGCTCTACAACGAAGACGCCGACGAGAACTACGAGGTGACGGCCGACGAGTGGCGCGAGTTGCAGGAGCGGCAGATGGCCTTCCGCCCCGCGCCCTTCGGCAAGCCGGTCGCGCCCGAGGCCGCGGCCGATGAGGACGGCGACGACGAGGCGAATACAGCGACAGATCTGCTAAGGGGATAGCATGGCATCGACCAAGAAACGCGAACGTTGGTGGGTGGTGGTGACGGGCGAACGTCACCTGGCGGAGATCACCTTCGTCCAGGGGCGCGGCTCGCCCAACCTGATGACCCTCATCATCGACGGCCAGGATGTGGGTGAAGCCGAGTTCTGGTACTATAGCGGCAGTCTAGGCGCTTTCCCCTGGCGCGGCGTGACCATCGAGGCCCGCGTCGAGCAGCATGGCCTGCTGCGGCGCGATGTCGAGTTGTACGTCGACGGCCAGAAGGCTGAGCGCGCCCCTGAGGGGGCGGTAGCCCCCACGCCCGCGCCGGCTGCCCCCGCCATTGCTACGACGTCCGCCATGGGGGGGAAGACGCCCCTCACCCTGTCACTGGATGAGGGGCTGGCCGACGCGCTACGCACGCGAGCCGCCGCCAGTGGGCTGACGATCGAGGCGCTGGCCGAGCAGGCGCTGCGGGTCTTCCTGGACAGGCCGAGCGGCGCGCTGGACGAGGACGCCATCCGCCGCCTGATTCGCGAGGAGCTGGAGCGGGGTGGGAAGGCGGAATAGCTAGGGAGAGGCGACTGGCGCAATCGCTGGTCGTACCCCGCGTGTGAGCCAAGCCAGAACCGGACGATTCAATCGCCGCGCCGGGGTGACAGCCGCCGCTGTTCCCCCGGCGCGGCGATTCACGACGCCTCTACACCTGGGGCAGGCGGGCCAGCGAGGCCTCGATGGACTCGGTCGGGTACGCGAAGTCGCGCATCTGCCCGCTGAGGTAGCGGTCGTAGGACACCAGGTCGAAGTGGCCGTGGCCCGACAGGTTGAAGACGATGGTCTTGGTCTCGCCCGCTTCCTTGCAGCGGGCCGCCTCATCTAGCACCACGCTGATGGCGTGGGCGGCCTCCGGCGCGGGGATGATGCCCTCACTGCGGGCGAAGCTGATGGCCGCCTCGAAGATGGCCCGCTGGGCGACGGCGCGCGCCTCGATGAGGCCGTGCTCGTACAGCGCCGAGATGATGGGGGCCATGCCGTGGTAGCGCAGGCCGCCGGCGTGGATCGGGGCGGGCATGAAGTCGTGGCCCAGGGTATGCATCTTGACGATGGGGGCCATCCGGGCCGTGTCGCCGTAGTCGTAGGCATACTTGCCCTGGGTCATGCTCGGCGCGGCGGCCGGCTCGACGGCGATGATCTGCCGCTTGCGGCCTTTCAACTGGTCGGGGATGAAAGGCAGGGCGAAGCCGCCGAAGTTGCTGCCGCCACCCACGCAGCCAACGAGGATATCAGGGTCGGCGTCGGCCATGTCCAACTGCTTGATGACCTCCTGGCCGATAACCGTCTGGTGCAGCAGGACGTGGTTGAGCACGCTGCCTAGCGAGTAGTGGGTATCGTCGCGCATCACGGCATCCTCGACCGCCTCGCTAATGGCCAGGCCCAGGCTGCCGGGACTGTCGGGCGTCTCAGCCAGCGCCGCGCGGCCAGCCGCCGTGTCGGGGCTGGGGCTGGGCACGACCGACGCGCCGTAGGTCTCCATCATGATGCGGCGGTAGGGTTTGCCCTCGTAGCTGACCTTGACCATGTAGACCTTGCACTCCAGGCCAAACACCTGGCAGGCGAAGGCCAGCGAGCTACCCCACTGCCCGGCCCCCGTCTCCGTCGCCAGGCGTGTTATCCCCGCCAGCTTGTTGTAGTAGGCCTGGGGGACGGCGGTGTTAGGTTTGTGGCTGCCCGATGGGCTGACGCCCTCATACTTGTAGTAGATTTTGGCGGGCGTGTCGAGGGCCTTCTCCCAGCGGCGGGCGCGGTACAGGGGCGTCGGCCGCCATAGGCGGTAAATATCGCGCACCGCCTCCGGGATGTCGATGTGCCGCTCCTGGCTCACCTCCTGGAGGATCAGGTCCATCGGAAACAGCGGGGCCAGGTCGGCCGGCCCCAGGGGCTGCATTGTCCCTGGGTGCAGCGGCGGGTCCAGCGGGAAGGGCAGGTCGGCCAGCACGTTGTACCACTGGCGCGGCAGGTCGGCCTCGGTCAGGAGATACTTGCTTTCGTGACTCATGGAAGCCTCCGCAGGGTTGAAGGGTGACGGGTGACGGGTGTGTCAACTAAAAGGCAGCACGTAGCCCATGCGCCCCTTGACGCGGGTCAGAACGGTCGAAGCCTTGGCGCGGGCGCGTTCGGCGCCCTCCTTGAGCACGGCGGCGGTGTAGTCGGGGTTGGCGTCCAACTCGCGCAGCCGCGCCTGGAACGGGGCCAGGCTGTCGATGACGACATCGGTCAGGTCGCGCTTGAAGTCGGCATAGCCCTTGCCCGCGTAGCGCTCTTCGAGGACGGGCACGGGCACGTCGGCGAACAGGGAGTAGATGGTGAGCAGATTGGTGACGGCGGGCTTGTCCTCCCCGGCGCGAATGTCGGCGCCGGAGTCGGTCACGGCGGCGCGCAGCTTCTGGCGAATCGTATCCGCGTCGTCGAGCAGGGCGATGTAGTTGCGCGGCGTTGTCGCACTCTTGCTCATCTTCTTGGTTGGGTCGTCCAGCCCCATGATGCGTGCACCCTCCTTCTTGATGAGCGCCTCCGGCACCACCAGCGTCCCCTCGCCCAGGCGGTAGTTGACGCGGTTGGCGATGTCCCGCGTCAACTCAACGTGCTGGCGCTGGTCCTCGCCGACCGGCACGAAGTCGGCGTCGTAGAGGACGATATCGGCGGCCATGAGCACCGGGTAGTCGAAGATGCCGACGTTGACCTCTTCCTGGCGTTTGCCCGCCTTCTCTTTGAACTGGGTCATGCGCTTCAGCTCGCCGAAGTAGACGAAGGTGTTCAGCATCCAACCCATCTCGGTATGCTCGGAGACGTGGGACTGGACGAAGAGCGTCACCTGCTTGGGGTCGAGGCCCGCTGCCAGGTAGGCGTTCGCCAGTTCCAGGGTCTGCTGGCGCAGCGCGGCCGGCTCCTGGGGCAGGGTGATGGCGTGGTGGTCGACGACGCAGAAGTAGTTGTGGTACTGGGCCTGGTTAGCGGCGAAGTTCTTGATCGCGCCCAGGTAATTGCCGATATGCAGATTGCCGCTGGGCTGGATGCCGCTGAAGACCGTCGGCTTGGCGGACATGATGGTCACTCCTTGATACGACGCTCTCTTGTTCACTAACCACCGACCACGGGATAAGCCGGTGGTCGGTCGCTGACCAACAAAAAGCCCCTCGCCCAGTGCGGGACGAGGGGATGAACCCACGCGATACCACCCGATTTGGAGGCTGCCGCCTCCCTCTCTTGCGGGCGCTGACACGCCCTGTGCGCTGGTAACGGTCGCCTTCCGGCCGAGCCTACTGGACGGGGACGCGCCCCGCGTTCGGTCGGCAGCTCCCAGGCCCATTCACCCCTGGCGTTCGCGCCGGCCTCGCACCATCCGCCGGCTCGCTGAAGCGTCGTTTCGAGGGTTACTCTTCCTGATCGTCGCTGTTGTCGATTGTGCCGCCAGTATACCCGAAGCCGCGCCGCGTGTCAACTCTCATTCGACCGATGCGCCCATCCGCTGGGTGGATGACCGGCGGTTCTCTCCTATCAGCCGCGCTCGTCCGCGCCCTCATCGCTTGGGGCCATCGCGGCAGCATGGCTGCCAGGGAGAGGGCAGGCGCGGGGGGCTGCCCCCTACGGGTGGGCGCTTGTGGACAGCAGGCCGTGCTGCTCGGCGACGGCGCGCGGCACTTCCACGATGAGGACGCGCGGCATCTCGTCGGGGCGTACCCGGTCGCGGGTATTGAGCGCCACCTGTCCCGCCGCGTCGTAGACCACGACGTACAGGTCGGGAAAAGACTTGATGCTCCAGTCGGGGCCATCTTCGCTGTCGACGTACTGGTCGGTTGTGTAGCCGATGGCCACCTCGCCCTGGGCGTCGGTCACGCCATCGCCCAAAGGGTCGTCGTGGCCGTCGGAGTCGTAATCATAGAGCGAGACTCGCACGCCCGGCAGGCGCGTGGCGGTCGGCTCGGCAAGAACGAGTCGAATACGCGTGAATAGCTGCATAGGTCACCTCGGCGGCGGTCCCTCGTGTCACATGAAATTATAACCGGGTCGGCGCGGGCGGGCGAACCTCCCCCGGCCGGTTCGCGATCGCCAGGCCGGTCGCCTTGTTGACACCCCCCCGAGCCGCCATGCCCGTAGGGGCAGGCCCCCGTGCCTGCCCTCTTCGGCCCTCCCCCGTGCCTGCCCGCGCCAACAATCAACGACACGTCCCGAACGCGGCGACGGGGCCATCGTGGCCGCCCCTACCTTCTCCCTTTGCGGCTCTGCGTTCCACCTCTTTCATCCGCGTTCGTCCGCGCTCGTCCGCGGCCCCACATCGCGGTCGGCGGGGGTGGGGGTCGCCGCCGCCGCGTCGTTGCGTCGCACATGTGTCCGCCGTATAATTCACGCTGTCGACAGGTCTATCACCCGGTCCCGAAGCGAGTTAGCTGTGAACCAACAGGCCAAGCAGGCCTTCATCCAGCGCATTGCGCGTGAGAACCGGCACGACGCTGAAGGCAGACGGATCTTGTGGTCACGCCACGCGATCGCCGAGTTGGCGAACGAGGGCTGGAACCGGTCTATTGTGGAGGTCGGCCTGGAAAAGGGCGAGGTGATTGAGGATTAACCGACTACCCGTCGCGCGCTGCCAGACTGCCTGGTACTCGGTTGGATAGACATGGAGCAACCTTTCCACGCGGTGGCCGCGCTGGACGAGCGACAAGATCGGCTGCTGATGGTGACGGTCTACGCGCCGTCCAGAGAGGAGTGGGAAAGTGACTGGCGAACCAGAAGGTGGTAGCCTCTGCCCGTTGTGTGGAGGGCGGCTCAGGCCCGGCCTCGCTACGATCCCCTTCGTCCTGGGCGAGACGGTGATCGTCGTCAAGGGCGTGCCCGCCGAGATCTGCGGCAATTGCCACGAGCCGTTCACCGCCGGCCGCGTGACGGACACAATCACGACGTTGCTGGCACAGTTGCACACCGTCAACACCGAGGTGTCAGTCGTTCACTACCCGGCGTCGGCATCTCAGGCCGCGTAGCGCCGGGCCTGCCCTCACCGCCAAGGACGCGAATGGCTACGGGAGCCGCTCCTGCCATCGGATACATCGCGCAACAAGCGTCAAGATCGGCCAGGGCGCCGGGAAATCGCTTGCCGATACCTTGTCCATGGCTTGATTCGCGCAACGGTGAGCGAGAGAGAGTCGTCGGCCGGGGTTTGCCCCCGCGCCGCCAGGCGGCTATACTGTGGGGGCTGCGTGACGCCCCCACAGGAGCCACTGATGTCCCCACGTCGCACGGCCCTCGCCCTGGCCCTCATCCTCGCCCTCATGCTCGCCCCCACCGCCCTGGCGCAGGGACCGGCGGACTCGCCCGCCGAGACCGACCCCACCACCGACCCCGTGACCGTCGCCCACGCCGTCGCCCCGCCAGCGGCGGGCCAGCTCCTCACCGACCCGACCGGCATCGCCTTCATCGAAAGCCTGCGCGCCCGGAGCTACGGCGGCGGCGCAATCGAGCGGGGCCGCGTCATCGAAGACAACGACGATTTCACCCGCTACGCCATCACCTACCCCAGCGACGACCTGACCATCCAGGGCTTCATGAACGTGCCCAAGCGCGCCGAGCCGCCCTACGCGGCCGTCATCGTTGCCCACGGCTTCGTCAACCCCGACGCCTATCCCCTGCTGCCCTACTCGACCCCCTACGCCGACGCTCTGGCCCGCGCGGGCTACCTGGTCGTCCACCCCAACTACCGCAATCATGGCGGGTCGGGGCGCGGGCCAAACCCGATGCGCTCCGGCTATACCATCGACGTGCTCAACCTGGTGGCGATACTGAAGGCCGAGGGCGACGTGCGGCCCGACGGCATCGGCGTCTTCGGCCACAGTATGGGTGGCGAGGTGGCGCTGCGCGCCCTGGTAACAACATCCGATATCCGCGCCGCCGTGCTCTACGGCTCGATGAGCGCGGACACCTGGCAGAACTGGAACCTCATCAACACCAAATGGGCGGGCGGCTGGTTCCTGTTCGACGGCCCCTTCAGCCCGTGGCGCGACCGCGCGGCGTTCCGCCTGGCGTCGCCCAGCGCCTTCCTGGCTGATGTGGCGGCCCCCATCCAGATTCACCACGGCACGGCCGACGACACAGCCCCCTACGAGTGGGCGACCGACCTCCACCAGCGCCTGCTCGACGCGGGCAAGCCCGCCGAGCTGTACTCCTATCGCGGCGCGGGGCACAGCTTCTGGACCGGCAGCGCGGCCTACAACGCTCTCATGGCGCGCAGCATCGCCTTCTTCGACGCTCATCTGCGCGCCGACCCCTGACCTCCGCGTGTCTTCCAGGCGGCGACAAGCCACCTGAAGCGGCTAGACCTGACTGCCCGCCAGGGGCCGCTGTCCACGGCCCACGAACGCCCAAAGGGGAATGCCCCCGTGACAGATGCCAGTCGCTCGGCCGATGACTCTCGCGCGTCCGTGGCGGGATCGGCGGCCCCGCCCCCTCACGATAGCCTGGCGTCTGACCCACCGCTGGTCAGTCGCCCCCGCCGCGCCTATCCCCTCGCCCTGCCGCGCACCTTCTCCGCCCTGCGCCATCGCAACTTCCGCTTGTACTGGGTTGGGCAGATCGTCTCCCTCAGCGGAACGTGGATGCAGAGCACGGCGCAGAACTGGCTGATCTATGAACTGACCCTGTCGCCGCTGACGCTGGGTGTCCTCAACTTCGCGAGCCAGTTGCCCACCCTGATCTTCTCCCTGTTCGCCGGTGTCCTCGCCGACCGCGTCAACAAGCGCAGCGCCCTCATCCTCACCCAGAGCCTGGCGATGATTCAGGCCTTCGTCCTGGCCGCCCTGGTCCTGAGCGGGCGCATCCAGGCCTGGCAGGTCATTGTCCTCGCCCTTGTCCTGGGCATCATCAATGCCTTCGACAACCCCATCCGCCAGTCCTTCATCCCCGAGCTGGTCCCCAAGACCGACCTGATGAACGCCATCGCCCTGGGGGCGTCGGCGTTCAACGGCGCGCGCATCGTCGGCCCGGCCCTCGGCGGCGCGATTGTGGCAGCCATCGGGGCGGGTGGCGCGTTCTTCATCAACGCCCTATCGTTCCTGGGCGTGCTCATCGGGCTGCTGATGATGCGCGTCACGCCCCGCCCGCCGCGCACCCACCGCGACTCGATGTGGACCAGCCTGCGCGAGGGCGTCGGCTACATTCGCGACGATCGGGACGTCTTGACGCTGCTGCTGATGGCGATGATGGTGGGCATCTTTGGCATGCCCTACGCGACACTGATGCCAGTAATGGCTGCCGACGTGCTAGCGCTGGGGGCGGGCGGCTACGGCCTGCTGTTGAGCGCGACGGGGGTAGGGGCGCTGGCGGGGGCGCTGACGCTCGCCTCCCTGGGCGACTTCCAGCACAAGGGCTGGCTGGTGACCCTCGGCGACTGGGCCTTTCCTCTAACGTTGCTGCTGTTTAGCGTCTCACGCTCGCTGTGGGTGTCGGTGGCGGTGCTGGCGGGCCTCGGCCTGTTCCTCATCATCCGCAACGCGACCACCAACACCCTGCTACAAACCGCCGTGCCCGACCACCTGCGCGGCCGGGTCATCTCGGTCTACATGCTCATGTTCATCGGGATGACGCCCTTTGGCGCGCTGCTCAGCGGCTGGCTGGCGCAACGCTTCGGCGCGCCCACCGCGCTCCAGGTGGGCGCGCTCGCGCTGTTCCTGTCGGCGGCGGCGGTTGACCTCGTGCGCCCCCAGGTACGCCACATGGCCTGAGGCGGCGTCAGTCGCCGCCGGCCCGCGCCACGCTGGCCGCCGCGCCGATCTCGATGCGGGCGCGCGACGGCGCGCTGGCGCCATACAGAGTGATGAGAACGACCGCCGCAATAATGACCCCGGCCGCGGCCAGGACACGCGGCGTCAGCGCCTCGCCCGCCAGCGTCCAGCCCAGCAGCACGGCGACAACCGGGTTGACGTAGGCGTAGGTGGCGACCCGCGCCGACGTAGTATGATGCAGTAGCCAGGTGTAGGCGGTAAAAGCTACCACACCGCCCAACAGCGACAGGTAGGTCAGGGCAACCACCGAAGTCGTCGACACCTGGGAGACCTGGAAGCCTACCCACTCGCCAGACACCCCGCTGAGCAGCGCCAGCCCCAGGCCGCCCGCCAGCATCTGCATCGCCGTCGTCATCATCGGCGAGATGGGTAGCTGCGACTTCTGCGCGTACAGCGAGCCGAACGCCCAGGCCAGGGAGCCGCCGATGAGGGCCGCCGCCCCGACAGGGTCGACACCCTCCCCGGCCAGGCTGCCCGGCCCCACCAGCAGGCCGATGCCCGCCAGCCCGAAGGCCAGCCCGACGAACACCTCGCGGCGCGGCCGGCCATTCCCCCGCCACAACCAGTCCAGCAGCACCATCCACAGCGGCACGACGGCCACCAGCAGGGCGGCGACGCCGGAGGGCACGCGCTGCTGCGCCCAGGTGACCGCGCCGTTGCCGCCCACCAGCATCGCCACGCCCGCGACGGCGGCGGCCAGCCAGTAGCTGCGCCTCGGCAGGCGCGCCCCGGCGGCGCGGGCCAGGATGAACAGGATCAGTCCCGCACTCAGGAACCGCAGCGCCGCCATGAGGAACGGCGGTATCGTCTGGATGGCGTAGTGGATGCCCAGGAATGTCGATCCCCAGATGAGATAGATGGCCGCGAAGGCGAGGAGGAAGGTGGCGCGGTAGGACAGGCTGGCGGGCGCGCGCTCGGGCATACGTCTCTCCTGGAGTGGGCAGGAAATAGCAAACGGCAGAGCGAATCACCAGCCATAACGGAGTATGGCAAGCGACTTCGCTCTGCCGTGTTCAGGTAGGCCCGCGCCAGCTGAGCGCGGGGTGACAACCGCCTCGATTACTGCGGCAGGATAGTCAGCAGGCCGGCAAGCGCAAGCATGACCCCGATCACGGTGATGAAGATCATCGCGGCGCGACCCTCACCGGCGTAGCTCAGGATAGCCCGGTCGTGGGGCCGGTCGTAGAACTTGGGATAGTGCTTCTCAGTTGGGTTCAAGCGATTGCTAGGCATGTCCATGACACCAAATCCTTTCCATTCTCTTGAGAATTTAGATGTCGGTCGCGGGCGCTAGAACGGTAGCGCCGCTCGGGACCGGTTGGTTCTCTTTCACGGTCTGTAAGACGATCATCGTCACGGTCGCCGTGCTACCGGCTGCCAGGCGCAGGTCGACCAACGTACGGCGTAGCTCCGCTGTGTCTCTCACCCGCACCTTGACGATGTACCAGTCCTCGCCTGCCAATTCGTGGCATTCCAGAATCTCAGGCCGGTCACGTACCACCTGCTCGAAGGACTGCACGTTAGGCACGCTCTGGACGCGAACGAAGGCCAGAATGGGCTTGCCCAGGGCGGTCGGATCGACGATGGTCGTGTAGCCCTGGATGACCCCGCGCTCTTCCAGCTTGCGCACGCGCTCGTAGACTGAGGAGGCGGTGAGGCCGACGCTACGACCAATCTCCGCGTTGCTGATGCGGGCGTTGCTCTGCAGCAGCGCGATGATCTGGCGGTCGGTATCGTCGAGCAGTGGTCGGTCCACGCGCATCTCCTATTGGTCGTCTGCCGTTAATTATACGTCATATCGCGTCTCTTGTCAATGGTCTTTTGGTGGATATGCGTATCCACCAGATGGATGATTGGCAACGACCAAAAATAAAGCGTGAGGCGTGAAACGTGAAAACCTTCTCACGCCTCACGCCTCACGCCTCACGCCTCACAGCTCACGCTCGCTGCCGCTGGCTCCCGCCGGGCAGCACCCGCAGCGTGGGTCGCCCCTGGCGCGGGCTGTCGTCGCGACCGCCGCCGATGATGATGGGCGCGGGCAGTGGCTCGTCCGCCTCGGTGGGCAGCGCGCCGATGGCCTCGGCCAGGTCCACCAGTTCCATGAACAGGCGGTAGACCTTGTTCGAAGCGTAGGCCGTCGCCGTGTGGCGCAGGCCTTGCTCGGCCAGCTCGATGTACCGGCTGACCTCGGCGTCGCTGGCGATGCGGAAGAACATCAACTCGATCTGGCGGTTGGGGATGAGAGTCTTTTCCTTAGGCATGGTTCACTTCCTTCGCAACGGGTCGGAGCGGCTCGTCAAAGTAGAGGGAAGAAGGAAGCGGCGTTCTCGATAGAGAACATCCGTTCGGAGATATTATAGGGGGTTTGTAGCCACCTGTCAAGAGGCAGGGAGCAGGCTCGTGGCGCCCGACGGTCGCGCCAGGACTCGACGAAGCATCGCCGCGCTTGCGGCCGCAGAGGCCCCCCGTGCCCCGGGGTGACCGTCGAATGTCGGCGGCGAAACCGGCGCATTACAACCAACTCGCGCACTCGCGCATACTCCTTGTACATTACCCGCCCGGCGCTCAGGGTACGCCTTTGACAGTTCCCGCGTTCTACACTAGAATCGCCCTACTTTTTCGACGGCGCAGCGAAAGGAGGGCGCATCGGATAGCTGGTTGAGCCGACCCCACCCCACGTTGGACCGTTGACACACCTTAGCCTGGGGCCTTTGACACCCAGGAGCCTTCTCAGTACAATGGCTGCCTACAGCCGGGGCCTGGCGCACCTTGCCGACAAACCCCAGCCAGATACCACCGCTCTATCTTTTCAGGAGGAGAACCCAGATGAAACAGGTCCGTGTCTCCAGTCTCGGGGTACTGATGGCTGCCCTGGCGCTGCTGCTCGTCCTGGGCGCGTGCGCCCAGGCGCCGGCCGCCCAGGCGCCCGCGGCGCCCACGACGGCG
>DAOUDG010000062.1:0-6289 GCA_034431435.1 Anaerolineae bacterium
GTGCTAGCGGCCATAACTCCTGGCGGAAATCCCGCGACCGTCGAGGCATCCGGGTCGCGGATCGCCTCCTGGAGGTAAGCCTCGTTCGCAACGACCGCACGGTCATCGGTCAGGCGCACGAGCTGCCCATAGACCCCCCCGAGCGGTGGGCCGACCTTTTTCTCAGTCCCAATGCCACTCGTGGCGTGGCAGGCGGCACAGCCGAATTCGGTAAAGAGGGCCTTGCCCTGGCCCACTAAGTTATCCCCTGCGACGGCCGAACCCGTTGCGCCGCACCCGGCAAGAGCAATCGCCGGTAGGAAGAGAACAAAGCCTATTAGTGAGGTGAGAATCGCCGTTCGGCATCTGCCATTACGGCCACCCGATACCCATACCACGGAGAACAACATCATAACAGCCGCCGTTACTTCACCAGGACACCAGTGACATACAGTAGTAGCATGCCAGCAGTAACACCTGCGAAGGTCAGCATGGGCGCTGGAGTCTTTGTGTTGTCCGCAATCAGGAGCTTGGCAATCTCGTAGACCACCTGAAAGACCGCACCAGCACCGATGGCGAGGAAGAGGGTCGCGGCGACAGCCGAGTAGATGAAGCCGCCCGCCCAGGCGCCAACGACTGTTGGCACGCCAGCCAGCAAGCCCATCAGAACCAAATGGTAGAGACGAGGACGATCGCGAAGAATGGGGGCGATGATACCCAATCCTTCAGTGATGTTCTGGATGATGAAGCCAATAACGAGAAAAGCACCCAGTGCAATCTCGCCTACTGCGTAGGCCGCGCCAATCGCCAAGCCTTCACCAAGGTTGTGCAACCCAATGCCAAGCGCGATCATGTAGGCCAAGGAGAGGCGGCGCGCCGCATCGTTGCGCTGAATGGCACCCTGCCGCGCGGTGATGGCCGTCAGGAGTAGGAAGGTTGCAATGACACCAAGACCAACAAGACCGAGGCCTTGTAGGGGAGCGGCAACGCGTGTCGACTGGTCCAACGCTTCTGCGAGACTATCGATACCCAGATAGGTGAGTAGACCCGCGGTTACGGCGAGGAGGAAGATCAGGGCGCGGCGACCGAGGCGGCGGAGGGCCGGGTACCACAACAGGCCAAGAGCAACGGGTATCATGCCGACATACAGACCGATGAGGGTGAAACTGAGTAGCATCCCGACTGTCGGTTCGGGGGTGGTAAAGGCGATAGGAATCTCGCGCTCAAAGGCGATGGCATTCGAGGTGAGGACGAGAACCCTATAGGCTTCGCCCTCAACCCAAGGATACTGGAGAGTAACGGTGGCCGTGCCAAGGCGAGGGATAAAACTGCTTGGTGAAGCGGTGGCGGGCCAGATTGAATCGTTCACGCTGACTTGCGCTATTGTCAGCTCTTCAGGCCCACTGTTGCGAACGTGAGCGGTGATCATGCCCGGCGCCAGGACGACACGCTCGATGGTCAAGCTCTCGATGGGTACGGGCGCCTTCATGTTCAGGCCGGCGCCGGTCGTGGCGAAGAGGGCAATGACCAGACCGAGCAAAACTAGGGGGAGCACCGACATGACGACGATGCTCAAAGTGGAGGCGCCGTCTCCTTGGACGCGGGGCGATGGGGTTTCGGGGTCTAGGCGCGGCTCAGATGTACCGGCCATGATTCCTCCTTACGGAGCGACGTCGAACACGCCGGTCCAGCCTAGCTCAGCGAACTCTGTCTTGTGAGCATGGAATAGGTAGCGACCGGGGTACTTGTAGCTGAACTCCATGATGCCACGTTGCGCCTGCATCATGGCGACTGTGTCGGTAAGCTCGCTCGGCGTCAGGCTCGTCCCGGTGGGATAATAGTTGAAGAAGTTAGCGTGTAGGTGGAATGAGTTGATCTGGTCGAACTCAAGCATGTTGGTCACGTAGATGCGAATCTTCTCACCGACCTTGATCTTGATAGGGTTGTTCTGGTAATAGAAGGCCGGACCGTTCACAGAGTAGAAGTCGTTTGCGTCGTCGAAATCGACATCGAAGCCGTGGAGCACCATGACCATCTCGCGGTCTACAGGCGGCCGCCCTCCTTTCGGGTCGACGATGAAGGCGCCGTAGAGACCCTTGGCGATGTGCTTAGCGAGAGGCATCGTGTGGCAGTGATACTGATGCATCCCAAACGGTTCCGCATCAAACTCGTAGGTGAAGCTCTCGCCGGGCATGACTTGCTCGAATACGCCATCCATATTCGCAGGGTGGATGCCGTGGAAGTGGATGGTGTGGGGATGAGTTCCGGCATTGGAGAAATGGACGCGCATCAGATCCCCCTCCGTCGCACGGAGAGTAGGACCCGGAATGCTGCCGTTGTATGTCCAGGCGGCGAACATCACGCCAGGCGCGACCTCGAGCTGGACATTGACAGCGACCAGCGTGTACTCGCGCAGCGTACGCCCGTCGGGCAATTGACGGGCTATCCCATAGTCGAAGCGAGTAAGGAAATCCATCGGGTTGGGGTTGAACCCGGCGGGCCCACGTAGACGCTGGGCGATCTCCGCTGGCAGATCATCGACGTTCATCGGAACATACCCTGACTTGGAGCCTGGCAAAATAACCGTTGGTCCCATGCTTCCCATGTGGCTGACGGACGAAGAGATGGGAGGTGCCCCGTGCGTTGGTGTGGGGTGCGGGCCTTGGGCTGCGGCGATGCGGGCAGAGCCGGCAGCAAGGGCGGCTGTGCCGACGGTGCCGAGTGCCGCGAGAACAAAGTGCCGACGGGAGACGACACTGGGTGACTCGGCTGGTGCCGCGTCGATGTCAAAATTCCGAGGCTGGGTGCGCGCCATACTCGCGGGCGCGTCAGTATCTGTATCGTTGAAGCTAGTCATCTCACTCCTTCGGAGGCATCAGCGCTCCCAGCGTTGAGGTGGCGTTGAGTGATGTCCGCAACCGAGCATTTGACGACGTACTCGGAGTCAAAGGAGGTCACACGAGCGTCGCGTGTCTCCTGCCTTCCTTCTGTACGACTGGCGGAAGTTAGCCGTGCCTAAACGTGTGTCCATTATAGACCAGGTAGGGAAGAATGTCAAGAAGAATTTTAGGGATTCCTAAACAATCGGAGCAATTACCTGTGTTGACGGCCGCCTCGGCTTGCTACGTTGGATACCGGGCTGGGCGACATCACCCAGACAAGAAGCTGCGGCGAGGACTTGCCACGCCGCAGCTTCTTGTTGTACTCAACCTGGGGGCGTGCTCAGCTGCCGAACCAGGCCTTGCGCCAGTTCTGCATCTGGGCGATCTCCCGCTCTTGGGCAGCGATGATATCCCCGGCCAGTTGCTTGATTTCCGACTTGGTCGCGCGTTGTTGGGCGATCTTAGCCGCCTCGATCGCGGCCTCATGGTGGGGAATCATGGCATCGATGAAGGCTTTGTCGAACGGCGAGGCCGTCTGGAGCTTCGTGACGTCCTCGGCCATATTCCCCATGTTGGTGCGCATCTCAGGCAGCATGGGCATATTCGCCATGGCGGGCGTCTGGTCGGAGCCATACCAGGCCTTGCGCCAGCCCTTCATCTGCTGGATCTCCCGATCTTGCGCGCTGATGATGGCATCCGCCATCTGACGAAGCTCCGGGCGCTCGGCCCGACTCTGGGCCACCTTCGCCATCGCGACGGCGCCCTCGTGGTGAGGCACCATCATGTCAATGAACTGCTGCTCGAAGGGCGCCTTGGCATCCGTGACCCCGTGGCCGGCCGCCGCGTGGTCCATGCCCATGTTGCCCATGCCGGTGCTGCTCTGGGTGGGTTGGCTACAGCCACTCAGCGCCAGGCTTAGCACGATGACCACCAAGACGGTGATAGTAGAGAGGCGTATCGACATCGTAGGGGACCTTCCTCTGTTTTATCTGCGGTAAAACACCTGGCGCAAAGTCTACGCATAGAGCTCACCCATGCCAAATCACGCCCGCCTGGTTCTACCCGATGGGCTCCGCCTGCAAGGGGGAGGGGGAGGCGGCGGCAGGCGCGGGCGCCAGGTCGCCCTCGACACGCTTGAGCAGAACGGCGTTGACCGCCACGATGATGGACGACAGGGACATCAGCAGCGCCGACCACTCCGGCCGCAGCATGATGCCGTAGCTCGGGTACAGCACGCCCGCCGCGATGGGGATGGCCAGCACGTTGTACACCGACGCCCACACCAGGTTCTGCTTCATCTTCGACACCGTCGCCTGCGACAGACGAATCGCCCGCGTCACGGCCAGGGGGTCGCTCTTCATGAGCACCACCTTGGCCGTCTCGATGGCCACATCCGTCCCCGCCCCGATGGCGATGCCGGTGTCGGCCTGGGCCAGGGCCGGGGCGTCGTTCACGCCGTCGCCGACCATCGCTACGCGCTTGCCCTCGGCCTGGAGCTGCTGGACGTAGCGCGCCTTGTCGGCGGGCAGCACCTCGGCGAAGACGCGCTCGATGCCCAGCTCCCGCGCCACCGCTTCGGCCGTCCGCTGGTTGTCGCCCGTCATCATCACCACCTCGATGCCCAGGTCCTTGAGCGCGGCCACCGCCTGGCGCGCGCTGGGCTTGACCGTGTCCGCCACGGCCACGATGCCCGCTGCCTGGCCGTCCACCGCCACCAGCATGGGCGTCTTGCCCGCCTCGGCCAGGGCCACCATCTGGGCGTCCAGCCGCGTCACGTCGACGCCGGTCTCCGCCATCAGCCGCGCGTTGCCCACCAACAACGTCCGACCGTCGACCACGGCGCGAATGCCTCGCCCGGTCAGGGCCTCGAACTGGCTGGCGTCCGACAGTGCCAGCCCCTGCTCCCGCGCCCCCGCCACGATGGCCTCGGCCAGAGGATGCTCCGAGCCGCGCTCGGCCGACGCCACCAGCCGAAGGAGGGTTGAAGGTGGCAGGTTAGCAAGTTGAAGGTCGGCAGAGTGGTCGCCCGACCCTTCAACCGTCAACCTTGAACCTTCCACCCCGCTGCCCACGGCCACGACGTCCGTCAGCGACGGCTTGCCCTCGGTCAGGGTGCCGGTCTTGTCCAGGACGACGGCCTGGGTGCGCGACACGCCTTCCAACGTCGCGGCGTCCTTGATGAGGATGTTGTGGCGCGCCCCGATGCCCGTTCCCACGGCCACCGCCGTCGGCGTCGCCAGCCCCAGCGCGTCGGGGCAGGCGATGACGACCGCCGAGATGGCGAAGGTCAACGCCGTAATGAGCGCCGCCCCGCCGAAGACGTACCAGGCGATGAAGGTCACGATGCCCGCTCCGACCGCCAGGATGACCAGGTACTGGGCCGCCTGGTCGGCGAGCCGCTGACCCGGCGCCTTGGAGTTCTGCGCCCGCTGTACCAGGTCCACGATCTGGGCCAGGGTCGTCTCGGCGCCAACCGCCGTCGCGCGGAAGCGCACGCTGCCGCTGCGGTTGATGGAACCCGCCACCACCTTGTCGCCGGGCCGCTTGGTCACCGGCAGGCTTTCGCCGGTCACGAGCGCCTCGTCGATGCTGGTCTCGCCGTCGGTCACTTCGCCGTCGACGGGAACCTTGTCGCCGGGCTTGAGGACCACGATGTCGCCCAACTGCACCTCGCTGCTGGGGATGGTCACCTCCTGTCCATCGCGTAGAACGGTGGCCTGGGGCGGGACGAGATCAAACAGGGCGCGCAGGGCGTCATTGGTGCCGCGGCGCGAGCGCATCTCCATCCAGTGGCCGAACAGGACGAAGGTAACCAGCATGGCCGCCGCCTCGAAGAAGGTCTCACCGCCGATGACGGTGATGAGGACGCTGAACAGGTAGGCGGCCAGGACGCCGGTGGCGATGAGGACGCTCATGTTGAGGGCACGGCGGCGCAGGGAGTGGTAGGCGCCGGCGATGAACAGCCAGCCGCAGTAGAAGACCACGGGCGTCGCCAGGATGAGCATGATGACGTTGTGACTGAGGCCGAAGGTCGGCAGGCTCACGCCGAGGAGGTTCATGCCCAGGGGGGAGTAGAGGACGATGGGGATGGTCAGCAGCAGCGCGAGGAAGAACTTGGCCCGCATGTCGCGTTCCATCGCCGCCGCCATGCCAGGGTCGGACATGTCGTGGCCCACGTGGCCGTGGGCCGCCATGTCGTGGCCTGCGTGCTCGGTAGGCGACGCGGGCATGGGGGCATGGCTGGCGTGGGCATGGTGGCCGGCAGCCGTGGCGGGCATCTCGTACTGCATGCGGTCGTGACGGGTGCCCATGGTGATGGGCTGGGTGTCGACGCCGTGGGCGAGATGGGCGAGGCCCCGCTGAGGCGGTGGCATGACGTGGCGGGTGTGGTCGGTCGCCGCGCTGTCCGTCGTACTGCACGAGCATCC
>DAOUDG010000063.1:0-9087 GCA_034431435.1 Anaerolineae bacterium
CCCCTCGTCGCCCCCTTCGAGACCAGCGGTTGGGTCAAGACCCACGAGGAGCGCATTCTCGTCGCACTGCACGCCGACGGCGTGGTCGGCTGGGGCGAGTGGGCGGGCGATGGTCCCTGGTACTCCTACGAGACCACCGAGGTCGCCTGGATGATGATCCACGACTACCTCGTCCCGATGCTTCTGGCCCAGCCCGTGGCCCATACGACCATGCGCTACGCGGCCCTCGATGAACCCCGCCAGGTACGCGATCGCTTCGAGCCAGTGCGCGGCTATCCCTTCGCCAAGCACGCGGTCGAGGCGGCCGTCTGGGACCTGTGGGCCAAACAGCAGGGCATCAGTCTCGCCCAGGCGTTGGGCGGAACGCGCGACCGGGTGGCGGTGGGTGTCAGCGTCGGCATCCAGCCGTCCATCGCGGCGCTGGTCGATCGCGTGGGCGGCTACATTCGGGATGGCTACAACCGCATCAAGATCAAGATCAAGCCCGGCTACGATGTCGAGGCTGCGCAAGCCTTGCGCATTGCCTACCCGAAGGTCCAACTCCAGGTCGATGCCAACTCGGCCTATCACCTGGAAGACGCCGACATCTTCAAGGCCATGGACGGCCTGGGCCTGCTGCTCATCGAGCAACCCCTCAGCTACGACGACATACCCGACCATGCCAGGCTTCAGGCGCAACTCAAGACGCCCATCTGCCTCGACGAGAGCATCCACAGCGCGGCCAATGCTCGCTGGGCTTTGGACATGGACAGCGCGCGCGTCATCAACATCAAGCCCGGCCGCCTGGGCGGCTTCATGGAGTCCATCGCTGTCCACAATGTGTGCGCCGAACGCAACGTGCCGGTCTGGTGTGGCGGCATGTTGGAAACGGGCATTGGCCGCGCGGGCAACGTCGCGCTCGCCAGCCTGCCCAACTTCAAGCTGCCTGGCGATATCTCCGCCTCGCGCCGTTATTACGCCGAGGACATCGTCGAGCCAGAGTTCGTGCTCAACCCCGATAGCACCCTGTCGGTCCCCACTGGCCCCGGCATCGGCGTGGCAGTACGCCTGGATCGTATCGAGACGCTCAGCCAGCGTCGGGCAACGGTCGAGGCCGCGGCCTGATGGTTAAATTGTCGTCATCGGCCGGAATGAGTTTCGTCAGATAACGACGCGACCCCGTAACTTTCTGGTGGGAATCGCGTTAGGATTGGTGATTTGAGCGCGCCATTGCCCTCCTGCGTCACCGCATGCGCGCTCTCCTGCATCCGCTCGGCCCGGAAAGGGGGGCCGGACCGAGCGGATCGGCAGCCGCAGCGGTCGGCCTGCATCCAATTTTCATCCAATCACCAAATTGGCGGCTGCGCCCGTGACCGGGACGCAGCCTTTTCCGTCATTATTGTTAGGGTTACTGTTGCAGTTCGGGGTTGTACCCTCGCGGTTTGCTATCAGCAGGAGAGAAGCATCCAGAACAGCCACTCTGGCCGCCGCTTCCGTACGTAAGGAAAGGAGTGCCGTATGCGACGGATTCGCAGCGACTCGAAGGGCTGGCTTATCGCCTCGATAGGCCTGGCCCTCATAGTCGCCATGTCCCTGGTCCTGGCCTTCGCCGGGCCAGCCCTGGGCGCCGACACACCGGGGGCTCGATCCCTGACGGGACCGGCTGCCCTCGACGCCAAGCCTGCCACCACCTACGTGGCGGGCCAGGTCCTGGTCAGGACCCAGCCCAAGTCTGGCGACAAGATCGCCGATCTGGCCGCGAAGAGCGGTCTCAAAGTCCTCGACAAGGTCGATGCCCTGAGTCTGTACACCCTTCAGGTTCCGACCGGCGGCGAGGCACAAGCCCTCGCGGCGTTGCGATCCAACCCCGACGTGGTGTACGCCGAGCTTAACGCCGTCGCCAGCGAGGTCGCCCGCGCGCCGCGCGCTGGTCGCCCCGACAGCCTGTCGGGCGCGACGAGCGAGCCTAGTTTCAATGATCCGTATCTGGGCTATCAGTGGAACTTGCGCGGCATCAATGGCCTGGCCGCGCTCGGCTCCGCCCGCGGTTCGGGCGTCACCGTGGCTGCGATTGGCTCCGGCGTTGCCCCCGACAACGCGGAACTAAGCCCACGCCTCGTGGCCGGTTACAACTTCGTCGACAACACCTCCACCCCCGCTGATGATCACGGCTTCGGCACCTTCGACGCCGGCCTCATCGCCGCCACGGCCAACAATGGCGTCGGCGTTGTCGGTGTGGCCCCCGAAGTGAGCCTGATGCCTCTAAAGGCGCTACGCCGCAGCGGGGACGTGCTAGAGGTGAGCCATTCGACCGTGGTGGCTGCCATCAACTACGCCCTGGACCACGGCGCGAAGGTCATTCATATTGAGATCGCGTGGGATGCTCCGTCCCAGTCGGTTGCCGACGCCGTGGCGCTGGCGCGTAGCCGGGGCGCGGTCGTCGTTGCGCCGGCTCATCGCCCCTATCCCGCCGCCTACGCGGGTGTCATCGGCGTGAGCGCACTCGACGACGACGATAGCCATCCCGACTGGGGTGGCAGCGGCTCGCAGGTCAAGCTGAGCGCGCCGGGTGGCTCCGGCATGATCAGCACCTGGCCCTCGCCCGGCAGCTGTCCCATTGCCACCTGCCCCTACTACGGCGACGGGCAAGTCGCGTTCGCCTCGTCCCACGTGGCGGGCGCAGCGGCGCTGGTCTTTAGCGCACATCCTGATTGGACCGCTGCCCAGGTCGAGGGCGCGCTGGTCAATAGCGCGACCGATTTGGGCGCGACGGGCTGGGATGCTGACTTCGGCTACGGCAAGGTGAACGCCGCCGCGGCCCTGTCGGGTGATCCCAGCACCCCGCCGCCACCCCCGCCGCCCACGGCAACCCCAACGGCGAGCCTGCCGAGTGAGCCTGCCCCGCTGCCCACCTCCGCCTGCGTGGATAACAAGGGCGAGAAGATTCAGGGCTGTATCGGGAACAACGGCCGCCTGGTGGTCTACACCTTCTTCGACGTCAACAACAACGGGTTCATGAACCCGAACGATATTCCGTTGCCCGGCGTCACTGTCCAGGTGCTGGATATCAACGGTAACCCCATCCCCGGTGTCCCACCTCAGCAGAGCGCGCTAGGGCCGGACGGCCTCGCCTCGGCGCAGTTCTTCGGCCTGGACTCCGGGCGCTCGTATCGGGTGCGCGTGACGCCCCCGCCGGGCTACGCGCCGGCGGTGACCAACGAGTACATTGTCGAGGCCAGTAGCTTCGCCTTCTGTTGCACCGTGGTCTTGCAGTTCCCCTTCCGTCCGACGGTGACGACGCCGACCGCGACACCCGAGGCGACGGTTACCGGTTCCACCCCGACGCCGACCAAGACACCGACCAAGACACGGACGCCGGGGCCGTCGCCCACGCCAACCAAGACGCCGACGCCGACGGTCACGCCCACCCTGCCTTTCAACAAGCCAGGTGGCCGCGTGCAGTTGCCTGCCATCTTTGCTCCGCCACCCGGGACGGGCGAGCAGGTCGAGCCGTGGATCTCTATCCAGAACGTCGGTAGCGACTTCACCAAGGCGATTCTGTTCCTGTGGGGCGAGCACTCCGGCTACTGCGAGCCACAGTCCCCTGGCCCCTTCAAGGTCGAGTGCACGGGCCTGCTGGCCCCCGGCTCGTCCTGGAACTTCCGCGCGCCCAATCTACCCAGCGCAGCGGTTGGTGGCATCGTCTACTCGGTGCCCGCCGAGCAAGCCGACGCGGCCTGCCTGGCCGCCAGCGCAGTTCTTGGCATACCAGGCGGCTGGTACCATTGGGAGAAGGATTGGTGGGATCATAAGTGGGGTGAGGGCGAGCCGCTGGCCGTCTCGGTCAATCGCCGCTTCTACAACCCTGTGACTGGCCAGTCTCGCGCCTCGGCCTACACCGGCATTTCGGAGTACATGGAGGGCGTGTACGACGCGCGCTACGGCGGCTTCATGGCCTATGCGCCCGTCAACTACGTCAACTACGATGGCTGTAATACCGTCATCACCATCCAGAACTCCGGCGACGAGTGTACCTCCATCGAAATCTGGTACAAGGAGCAGGACGACTGCCTGCGCGCCTACATCGATGATGTGCCCTACCTGGCGCCGGGCGAGTCGGTGGTCGTGAGACCGCCTGCCTTCCTCGGCCCCAACTGGGCTGGCTCGGCCTGGATTCGATCCACCCAGCCGCTGGGTATCGTGGTGGATATCGAGTGCCAGACGGGTGGCGTGAAGAGCCTGGCGACCTACACCGGCGTGCCGGCCCAGACCTTCGACACCCTTAACTCTACGTACAGCCCCGGCTCCTTCATCAACTACGCGACGCTCATGTACCGCGAGGAGTACGGCTGGGATACGACGGTCACGGTCCAGAACCTCAGCGGCACGACCAACGCCAAGGTGAAGGTCTACTTCTACGACCACACCGGCGGCATCATCGCCACCGCCGTCGACTGGATTTGCCCGCGCGGCTCCCAGGACTTCAAGCTGTCGGCGATCAACAACCTGCCGGGCCAGTACGTGGGCGCGGTCGAGGTTCAGTCGCAGCAGTGGTGGACGCCGGGCGAGGAGCCTGTCCAACCGCCGTACATCATGTCGGTCATCCAACTGTCCAACGATTCGAACGGGCAGGCGGTGGCCTACAATGCGGCGACCGGCGGCGCGGCGGCCTTGACCATCCCGCTCGCGGTCAAGGAGAAGAAGATTACGACGGGCGACAAGACCATCACCTGGAACGCCGAGATCGCGCTGAAGAACCTCAACGCGAACCCAGGCAATACCACTGTCCGCATCGACTTCTACGACCAGAATGGCTACATCACCTCGGTGTGCCAGACTCTGAACGAGAAGTTCGTCGACTACATCCGTCTGGTGGACATGGGTATCTTGCCCAACGGCTTCAACGGCTCGGCGGTCATCACCACGACCTGCTCCGATCAGGAGGGCGGGCCGATGCTGGCGGCGACGGTCCTGGAGCGCGGGCGCCTCGAGGGTAGCCCCAACATCCCGCAGGACCTGTTGAAGGCCTACGAGGCTGCGCCCATCCACCAGGCGTGGTATAACCCGCCCCTGGCGCCGGACGCCTGCCCTGGTTGCCAGCAGACGAGCTGCCCCGCGACGCAGGTCATCTTCGACCTGTGTGGCGCGGAGGCGGGCGGCGTGTCGGTCTACAGTGGCGCGCAAGTGACCATCCGCGACGCGCGTGGCGAGCCGGTCTACATCGGCGGTGTTGACGCCAACGGCCAGATCGTCGTGCCCAATCTGCAAACCGGCCGCAGCTATACCGTGGAAGTGAATCCGGTCAACCGCCCGGTACCCTTCCCCAACGGCAACGTGGACAAGGTGCAGATGGCGGGCTTCGCCAACGCTGTCCTGGTCCCGTGTCAGCGTGATGACAGCGTCCCTGTCGTTGACCTGAATGGGCCAACTGGGGTTGTCCAGGGCTACGTGGCCGCCTCCTGCACGGCGGTGAACAGCACCGTCCAGGGCCGGAAGGTCCAGTTGTGGGCGCCCGCGCCTAGCGGCGGGAGCGCGACGCTTCTGGCGGAGCGCACCACCAATGCCGATGGCTACTTCCAGTTCACCAACCTGGGCCCGTGCGAGCCGTATGAGTTGCGCCTGGTCAACGGCGCCAACTACGTGACGGTGTCGGGCGTTCTGGCCGGCGCGCCGAACATCCAGGCTGGCGGTAGCGTGAACTCACCGCAGCTCTACACCCTGAGTGACATGACGGGCGCTATCTGCAACGTTCTGCCCAACCCGCCTTGACCGTGACGGAGTCGCTGGCTCCAGCATTGGGAGAGGTGTACAATCGTGGGGGCGGCCGACAGGCCGCCCCCACCCGCTTCCTGGAGTGCGGCAGCCATGCTGCCGCGTCGCTCCTACCCTGGAGTACGGCAGCCGTGCTGCCGCGCTGCCTACGAAGGAGACCCCCTGATGCTCGTTCTCCCGGATATGATTGGCCTGACCGTCCGCGATATGGCCGCCTCGCTACGCTTCTACCGCCTGCTCGGCTTGAACATCGCCGAGGGCAAAGAGGACGAGGCCTATGTCGAGGTCATCACCCCCAACGGCTATCGCATCTCGTGGAACACCGTCGAAATGGTCAAGGGCTTCGATCCCGACTGGGAGGAACCCGTCGGCCAGCGCATCGGCCTCGCCTTCAAGTGTGGCAGCCCCGCCGAGGTCGATGCCCTCCACGAGCGCGTCGTCGCGGCCGGCTACCAGAGCCACAAGGCTCCGTGGGACGCCTTCTGGGGCCAACGCTACGCCGTTGTTGTCGATCCCGACGGCAGTAAGGTCGACCTGTTCGCCCCTCTCCCGACCGACGACGATTGACGGCTGACCATCGACCACCAATCACCGACCACCACCATACCCGTCGGCCTGTGGGGTCACCCTACCGTGCGAGACCGACCACCTCCGCTGCCAGCGCCGCCGCATCGGCTTCCAGCGCGGCGATCGCCGTCTCCAGCCGCGCCGCCACCTGGCCGTCCTCGATGTCCCGCACGTTGGCGCGCACGTTGAGGGCGGCCCCGCGTGTGGCGGCTTCCGCCATCAGCGCACCCACCGCCGCGTCTGTCCGTGCATTGGGATTGCCGTCGCGGGCCACCTGCAACAGCAGCCGCAGCGCGCGCACCGCCTTCTCGGCTGTTGCCAGAGGCGTCTGCGCCGCTCCCACCAGCGCCGCCTGCACGGCCGCTTGTCGCGCGGCCTGCTCCGACTCCGTGGCCTTCGGCAGGCGGTAGGCCGCCATCACTCGCTGGAAGGCCAGCGCGTCCTCATCCACCAGTCGCAGCAGGTCTGCTCGCAGCGTGCTGGCCTCCGCCAACGCCGCCTGCATCGGCTCCTCCACCGCTGCATACTTCTTGCGTCCGACGGTCAGCCCCGCCGCCATCTGGGCCAGGGCCGCCGCCAGTGACCCGGCCAGCGCCGCCACGCTACCGCCACCGGGCGCGGGCGTCGCCGCCGCGACCTCGCCCACGAACGCGGCCGGGGATACTTCAGGAACCTCGCCCAATCGCCGCTCCAGAATCTGCTCGCGCTTGAAGTGGTTGAGGCGTAGATAGTGCTCGGCGGCGTCCAGCAGCGCGTCCTGGGGGACCAGACCCACCACCTCCGACTCGACCACCGCCACCCCGTACCGCTCGGCCTCTGATTGTACCATCTCAAAGGCGCGGTGTAGCGCGGTCTGGCTGTAGTCGGTCATGTTCATCGATACCTGCGCGCGCCCGCCCACGTCCAGGCCCAGCGCCTTGACGTAACGTAGCCCGCCACCGGAGTGCCGCACGACCCTGGCGATGCGCTTCGCGATGGACACGTCCGCTGTCCCTAGATAGATGTTGTAGGCCACCAGCGGCGCGCGCGCGCCGACCGCTGTCGCTCCCGCCGTGCCGACGCGGCGCGGCCCGAAGTCCGGCGCGCGCGCGGGCGTGTCAATCTCGGCGCGGATGCCCTCGTACTCGCCGCGGCGCACGTCGGCCAGGTTCACCCGCTCCGGTCGCGTGGCGGCCGCCTCGTACAGGTAGACCGGGATGCCCAGCTCGTCACCGAGCCGCTGGCCCACCTGTCGCGCTAGCGCCACGCAGTCAGCCAGCGTCGCGTCGCGCAGCGGGATGAAGGGTATGACGTCCGTCGCTCCCATGCGGGGGTGCTGGCCGTGATGCTCGTCCAGGTTGATAAGCCGCGCTGCCGCCGCCGCCATCTGGCAGGCGGCCTCCGTGACGGCGTGGGGCGGCCCGACCAGTGTCACCACCGAGCGATTGTGATCGGCGTCGCTCTCCGTATCCAGGACGCGGACGCCCGGCACGGCCTTTGCCACGGCGACGATCTGCTCGATGATCTCTGGGCGACGACCCTCGCTAAAATTGGGAACGCACTCGATCAGGGAATGGGGCGACATAAGACTCCTTTGTCACATATCCAGCAGGACTTTGAGCACCCCTGGCCGCTGGGCGTGATCGAAGGCCGCCAGAGCCTCGGTCAGGGGGTAGCGAGCGTGAATCAGGGATTGCACATCGATGCGGCCCTCGGCCAACAGCCGCAGGGCCGGCGCGAAGGGACCGCAGCGCGAGCCAACCAGGGTAATCTCGTCCACGACCAGCGCGCTGAGGAAGTTCAGCCCGCTGTCGCCCGTCAGGAGCGGGGCGAGGTCGCCCGCGAAGGTGCTCTTGAGGATGAGCGTGCCCCGCGGCCGCACCAGGGCGCGGCCCTGCTGGAACCCGCCCAGGCTGCCGGTGGCCTCGACCACGATGTCCGCGCCTGGCGCGACGCCCGCCCCGCCGACGCTGGTGCGGATACCGCGCCGGGCAAGGATGGCGAGCTTCTCCGGGTGGCGCCCGATAGCCGTCACTTCCGCGCCCGTCATACCCATCACCTGGGCGATGAGCAAGCCCAGCTTGCCGTCGCCCAGCACCACTACCCGGTCCGTCGGCCTGACCTGAACCTGTTGCAGCGCTTCGAGCGCAGCGGCCAGCGGTTCGGTGAACACCGCCTCGTCGTCCGACACCCTGTCGGGAACCGCGTGCAGCAGGTGGACGGGCAGCGACACATACTCGGCGAACGCGCCATCGCGGTTGACGATGCCCAGGGTTGTGCGGTGGGGGCAGTGGGTCGGCCGTCCCGCCCGGCATGTCTCGCACGTCCCGCAGTTGGCGTTGATCTCGCCGACCACCCGCCGCCCAATCCACGCTGGGTCTGGCGACTGCTCGACGACGCCGACGAACTCGTGGCCGGGGATGCCCTGGAAGGCCATGTAGCCGCGCGCCAGCTCGATGTCCGTGTTACAGATGCCCGCCCGCGTTACCCGAATCAACGCCTCCCCCGGCGGTGGAGTTGGCATGGGCACATCGTGCAGGGACAGGGTTCCGTTGAGAACAACCGCTTGCATGGCTCACTCGCTAGAGGGGATGAGAGGTTGTGGTCAGTATAGCGTTACTTGAAGGCGTAGGCTAATATGTGTGACTCTATCCTTGCAGATTTAACAATTGAGGGCGACCGAGTTGCGACATAGCGCACCTTGGGGTAAAAGCAGAGGTGGTGAACTCACTTCTGCCCCAGGAGGTGCGCTATGCCGATGCCGATTGTATGCCTGGATGAGCGTCTGCG
>DAOUDG010000064.1:0-11292 GCA_034431435.1 Anaerolineae bacterium
CGCAGACGCTCATCCAGGCATACAATCGGCATCGGCATAGCGCACCTCCTGGGGCAGAAGTGAGTTCACCACCTCTGCTTTTACCCCAAGGTGCGCTATGTCGCAACTCGGTCGCCCTCAATTGTTAAATCTGCAAGGATAGAGATGAAGTATGCATCGGCTGATCTTATCGATGAGGGGGTTTGGGAGTGGGTGAAGGAGGAGATCGCAAACCCAGAACTCTTGCGGCGAAGACTTCAAGAGATCCAGGAAGAGCAGCGCTTGGGGCTAGCTCCCCAGAAGGAACGACTTGTGGCGCTTGAGGCGCACAGAGATACGATTCTTGAGGAGATGAAGCGCCTGGCTATCCTCTATACAAGGGACCAGATCCCCACCACCCTTCTTGACAACCTGCTTGTCGAGCAGAAGCAGCGGTTGACGTTGACGGAGGCTGAGATCGAGAAGGCAAAGGGCGCGGTTGTTGAACCCCTGACCGATGAGTTCATATCAAGCCTCACCGCCTTCTCTGAAGACTTTGCGCTTCGTCTTGAGGAGGTTGACAAAAGCTTTGCGGCCAAGCGCGCCGTCATTGACGGGCTAGATGTTCAGGTTGTTGTGATGGACAGTGGCGAGGAGGTTTCCCTCAAGCTCACAAGCATTCTTTCGCAAGATGCGGTTTGGCGTATTGTGTCTGACATCTCAAGGAGCGACGGCGCGGGCCAATGATGGAGGCCTGGAACCGCCTGCGCGACCGGTACCCCAACAGCGTGTGGGCGGCGCGCATCCCGCCCAACCAGGAGGAGGGGGAGGGGTAGGAGAGACAGCGAATCAGCGCGAGACCCACGTCCGCACCACAGGCTGCGTCGTCGTCTGGGCAGTCGTAGTTGCGGCGGGAATGAATGCCGTTTCCCCTTTCCGCGCCGCCTGTGCTATACTATGCCGCACTGAGGAGTGCGCGCCATGACCGAGCTGGCACGGTTGCACGCTGTCGTTTACGGTCACGTCCAGGGCGTCAACTTCCGCACGGCGACCCGCCGTCAGGCCCAGGCGCTCGGCGTGAGCGGGTGGGTGCGCAACCTGCCCGACGGCTCGGTCGAAGTTCTGGCCGAGGGCCAGCGCTCCTCGTTGCAACAGCTTCTCAACTGGCTGCACAGCGGCCCCCCCGCCTCTCGCGTGCGCGACGTGCGTTTCACGTGGCGCGACTACGAGGGCGCGCTCAGCCAGTTTAGTGTGCGGTTCTAATATGGCTAGTTCCCATCGGTCGGTCAGCCCGCCGCCGCGCCCACCTCTCGTCGATGGCGTGGCCGCCGTACTGCCGCCCCCCACCGATACCCCGATCGCCACTGCTGCTAACGGCAAGGCCAGGGTGCGCCGCGAGCGCCTGGCCTGGCTTGTCCTGGTCGGCTCCTTCCTCACCTTCCTTGTCCTGGGCCTCGGCGTGCCCTTCCTTACTCTGCGCTACGTCCGCACGGCGCAGGCCGTCCGTGATGGGGAGATGGAAGTCATCCGCCCGATCGTCCTGGTGCTAAATCAGCAAGGGGCCAAGACCGGCGTTACCGATATGGCCCCCGTCAGCGAGGGGCAGACCATCGTCACCGACAGTGAGTCGCGCGCCCTGGTCACCCTCTTCGACGGTAGCACCGTCCAGGTCTACCCCGGCACTTCCCTGCGCATCACCTCGCTCCGCGAGCCGCGCTTTGCCCGGTACGGCCTGAGCCATCAGGCCAACGACCTCGGCATCGAGCTACTGAACGGCACGATTCGTGTCGGCGTGGCTCTGCCGCCGGCCGGCCGCCCGCGCCCGAATTTCACCGTCACCTCGCCCCATCTGGAAGCGAAGCTGGTCGAGGGTGGCTACTTCCTGGACACGACCCAGGCAGGCACAGACATCACCGCTTACAACCAGGACGCGACGGTTACCAGCGAGTGGGGCGGCGCACCGGTGACGCTGCATCGCGGCCAGCGGACCCAGGTTCTGGTGGGCCAGCCGCCGCAAGCGCCCCAGGCGGCCGAGGTCAACCTCGTCAGCAACGGTGACTTTAGCGCCGCGACCGAGGGAAGCTGGAAAGTGAGCCTCGACCAGGGCGGCGACGGCCCTTCTATCGACCCCGCATGGGATGTCAGCAACACCGGTGACCGCGACGCGCTGCGCTTCTTCCGCGCAGGCTCGGAGTTCGCGCCCGGTCGCGGCAACCACGCCAGCATCAAGGCCAGCCAGACCCTCAACCGCAACCTGCCCGACCCCTACACGTCCCTCAAGCTGCGCGCCGAGGTGCGCGTGAACGAGCAGAGTCTCAGCGGCGGCGGTTACCTGGATACCGAATACCCGTTGATGCTGCGCGTCGTGTATAAGGACGCCTACGGCTCCGAGCATGAATGGTGGCGCGGCTTCTACATCCAGAACGCGGCGGGCAACCCCACGACTCACGGCGAGCCACTGCGTAAGGGCGTGTGGACACCGGTGGAGTTCGAGTTGCGCGACGGCCCTCTGCCCCCCTTCCAGATCGTGCGCGTCGAGGCCGAGGCGTCGGGTTGGGACTTCGACAGTGATGTCTCGGACCTGCGCCTCATCCTGCGCTAAGCCCGCGAGAGTGGCATGGCAAGCGAAGAAATCGTCCTCGAAGGTCACATCATCGATTCCCTGACCCTGCCCAGAGTCATGGACGCCATCATCTACCAGAATGGCGACTTCGAGGTGGTCGAGATTCGCGTCGGTCGCACCCGTGACGCGGAGAGCTACGCCCGCCTCAAGGTTACCGCCCCCGATGCCGCCACGCTGGATGCCATCCTGGAACTGGTCGGGCCACTGGGCGCGCGTGTCCTCGACAACCAGGACATCCGTACCGCGCCCGCCCCCCGCGACGGTGCGCTGCCCGACGACTTCTACTCCACCACCAACCTGGAAACCCAGGTGCGCATCCGAGGCCAGTGGGTTCCTGTCGCCAACACCGAGATGGACCTGGCGATCATCGTGGACTGGGACACTGGCGCGGCGGCCATGAAGCCTATGGCGGAAGTGAAGGCAGGCGAGGCGGTGGCCGTCGGCCACAGCGGTATCCGCGTCGCGCCCCTGGCCCGTCTGAGTAGCCGCGACGTGTTCAGCTTCATGAACAGCGACGTGTCGTCGGAGAAGCCCAAGGCGCAGGTCATTCAGGGCATTGCCCAGGAGATGCGCGAGCTTCGCGAGCGGGGCGGCCGCGTGTGCGTCGTCGCCGGGCCGGCTATTGTCCACAGTGGCGCGTCGCCCTGGCTGGCGGCTCTCATCCGCGAGGGCTACGTCCAGGCGCTGCTGGGTGGCAACGCTATCGCAACCCACGACGTGGAGCACGCCCTGTATGGCACGTCCCTGGGCGTGGACATCGCCAAGGGGTCGAGCGTCGAGGGCGGCCACAATCACCACATGCGCGCCCTCAACACCATCCGCCGCGTGGGCAGCCTGCGCGCCGCCGTCGAGCAGGGCATCCTCACCCAGGGTATCATGGTCGAGGCGATTCGGGCGGGCATCACGCTGGTTCTGGCGGGGTCGATTCGCGACGACGGTCCCATGCCGGACGTCATCACCGACGTCATCGAGGCCCAGCGCCAGATGCGCGCCGCCCTGCGTGGGGTAGACATGGTGCTGATGATTTGCAGCATGTTGCACTCCATCGCCGTCGGCAACCTGCTGCCCGCCACGGTACGGGTCGTGGCGGTGGACATCAACCCCAGCGTCGTCGTCAAGCTCGCCGACCGGGGCACGTTCCAGGCGGTGGGCCTCGTCACCGACGCCGAGCTGTTCCTGCGCGAGTTGGGCGAGGCGCTGGGCGTGCGACCATGAGCAAGGTTCCCGAGCTCGTCGTTCCCACTCACCTCAAGATCAAGCTGACCCAGGGCCACCCCTGGGTCTATCGCTCTCACCTGCCGGACGCGCCGTCCCTGGCATCGGGAACGTGGGTGCGGGTGCGTAGCGGTGGCTTCAGCGCCTACGGCCTGTGGGATGCTCGCTCGCCCATCGCCGTGCGCCTCTTCGCCCGCGACCGAGCGCCCAACAGGGCGTGGCTGGCAGCGCGGGTGCAGGCGGCGTGGCAGCGGCGCGCCCCGCTCCGCGACACTGACACCACCGCCTACCGCTGGCTCTTCGGCGAGGGCGACGGCGTGCCGGGCGTGACGGTGGACCTGTACGGCGACTTCGCCGTCGTCGCCACCTACGCCGACGCCGTGCAGGTTCTCGTGCCGTGGGTCGTCGACGCCCTGCGCGAGATCGCGCCTCTCAAGGGCATCCTGCTGCGCCAGCGGCGCGGCGACTTCGGCCCGGCCGACGGCGGCGACCACGACGCGGCGGCGCGGGGCGGCGTGCAGCGGCTGTGGGGCGCGCCGCCGCCCCGCGACCTGACTATCCGGGAGAATGGCCTGACCTTCCTCGCCAACCTGAGCCACGGCCAGAAGACGGGCCTCTTTCTCGACCAGCGCGACAACCGTCGCACTCTGGAAGGCTGGTGCGCGGGCAGGACGGTGTTGAACTGTTTTGCCTACACGGGGGGCTTCTCGGTGTACGCGGCGCGGGGGGGCGCGGTTCACGTCACCAGCGTCGACATCGCCGCCGATGCCATCGGCGACGCCCAGCTGAACTTCGAGCGCAACGGCCTCGACCCGCGCGACCACAGCTTCGCGGTGGCCGACGTGTTCGAGTACCTGACGCGGGCACGGGACGCCGGCCGCGCCTTCGACGTGGTGATTCTCGACCCACCGTCCTTTGCCCGCGCGAAGTCCAGCCAGCACGCCGCGCTGCGCGCCTACGCCCGCCTCAACGCGCTGGGCATGCAGGTCACGCGGCCCGGCGGCCTGCTGGCGACGGCGAGCTGCACGTCGCAGGTCAGTCCCGATGCCTTCCGCGACGCCCTGGCCCAGGCGGGGGCGAGCGTCGACCGCCGCCTGCTCATCCTCCACGAGGTGGGCCAGCCGCTGGACCACCCGGTCCCGGCCCACTTCCCGGAGGGGCGGTACTTGAAGTTCGTGATGGGGGAAGTCGTGCGTGAAGCGTGATGCGCGCGAACTCAGGGTGTGGTTCACGCATCACGCCTCACTCAGCACGGCCGCGTGTAGTCGTCGCAATTGGCGCGGATGCAGAAGCGCGAGCGCCCCGTCGGCGAGTCGGAGTCGGCCTGACAGCGGCCGCACGCCGGGCGACAGCCCCCGCCGCCCCCACCACCGCCGCCGCCGGGGTAGCAGTTGATGAAGCCGTTGGGCGTCACCTCGCCATAGCAGACGAAGCGGCCATCCATGTAGATGGCGGCGGCGGGGCGCAGCAAATTGCCGCTCGCGCCGCCACTCGTCGCCGCTGCACGATAGCGCCCCGCCCCGGTAGCGAGGGTAGTTGTCGCGGTAAAGCCTGGTGTTCGCATCCTGAGTCCTCCTGTTACAGTCCTTCGCCGGGTCAATGCCATTGACACCAGCACCCTGAGGCGGTGCATACCTCTACCCCGCCCTGACAGTCTCCCGACCCGCGCATATTGTCGCAGTCGAGAACGCCCTTGCACTTGCACTTGTTCGTCGCTGAGTCACAGGCGTAGGATAACTCCTGGTTGTCGAACGGCGACAGCACTTCGTCGCCGAACTGCTGCGGGCGAAGCGCGGCTCTAGCCGTCGCCCCCCCACCGCTCCCTGTCACCGCTCGATAACGTCGCGTGGGTTGGCCGAGGGCGGCAGTGGCGCAAAAGCCGGGTGTGCTCATCGCATGAACCTCCGGGGTCAACAGTCTCAATGCCAGCGGCAGTAGCCGCCCACGTCGTCATATACCTGAGCACCGTGACAGTCGCCGCTGCCCTTCATGGTCATGCAGTCGGCGACGCCCTTACAGGTGCACTTGTTGGTTGTTGACTCGCAGCTGTAGGACGTCGACTGGTCCTCGAACGGGGACAGCACTTCGTCGCCGAACTGCTGCGGGCGAAGCGCGGCTCTAGCCGTCGCCCCCCCACCGCTCCCCGTCACCGCTCGATAACGTCGCGTGGGTTGGCCGAGGGCGGCAGTGGCGCGAAAGCCGGGTGTGCTCATTGAGTCGCTCCTTTCACAGGCTGTTGCTCAAAGGCTGGGACCGTGTACTGCCTCGCAGCCCTCCCACGCGGTTCCGTAGGTCTCCATCATGTCCAGGTAACGCAACGCGGCCGCTGTGTGATGATGCTCCATGGCCTGGATCGCAAGGTCCGCATAGTGCATCGCCTGCGTCATGTACTGGTCGCAGCGGCTACTCTGGGGCACGATCGCTTGCCCGCCACCTTTGCCCGCTCGCCGCAGAGTAGGGTAGCGGCCAGCGGCCCGGGCGGGGGCCGCTTCGGCGCTGAAGCCAGGCGCGCTCATTGGGTGTGCCTCCTTGCTAACGTCGATAGTACGGCGCGAGGCGGCTGACGAGGAAGGGGAACTCCTCTTCCACGTCGACGCGGCAGAAGTAGCGGTCGGGCACGTCGGTGGCGCGGTCGGCGTAGGTCCAGACGACGTCGAGTTGCTTGCGGGTGGTACTCACCGGCGCCGGCTCCACCCGAATGTCGGCCAGGCGTTGGCTGCGCCCGTGCGCCTGCGCGGTGGCCTCGTAGATGCCGGGGTAACGCACCGCCAGGTAGTTGAGGGCGCGATGCTCGTCGGTCGCGCCCGCGTTGTCCGTCATAAGCGCGATGGTATCGAGGACGTAGCCGGCGCTGCGATCAAAGGTTCCCGCGTCTTCCTCGGGGCGCGGCAGCGCGGCGAGTAGCGCGGCACGGTCGAAGGAATACAGCTGATCGAAGGTCACGACCGGCAGCGTGACGACGCCGCACGTCATCGGCTGCGGGTCCAGCACGCCGATCACCAGGTCGATATCGGTGGCCGCCGGGTCCTCGCGCACGGCGTCTACGAGCAGGGCGAGGTCGGCCGGGTCGCGTGGGCGCAGGAGATAGGTCTCCAGGCCGGAGATGCGAAATACCCAGCAGATCTGGCGCGTCAGGTAGCGGTTGTCCTGCAAGGCCTTCTTCATCACCGCCGCATCCGTCCCGCCCGCTTCGGAGCGCGCCCCCGCCTGAGCGAACTCCTTCTCGACGCCCAGAGACGGGAACTGCGCCTCAACGCGACCGAGGGCGTAGACAAAGGTGGGCGCGTAGTCGGCCGAGGCCGACATGCCGTCGCCGCAGGTCGGGCAGGGGGCGGCGGACTGCTGGGGCGCGACGGGCAGCGTCTCCGGTGGCCGCGCGTCGCTCGTCGGTTGGGTCGCGTCCTGAGGCTCCATCAAGGTCCCCCTCCTTCTCGCCTGGCGGCGGCTTGCATTCGGTGGGTAGGGTCGGCTGGCCGGGCCGAGGGCGTCTACAGCGCGCCAGCCGGGGGCGCGGGGTGTGTGGGGCATGGGACTAACCTCGTCGTTTGGGGGTAAAGACCAGCCACTGATTCAGGCGGCGCGCGCGTTCCTCACAGCCGCCGCAGGGTTGAATGCCGACGGCGCTCGTGGCGCGCTTGATGACATCGCCCAAGCCGACGTCGTGGTCGGCCACGAAGCCCGGCAGGCGGACGTGATGCGTTACCGGCGGCGCGGTGGCGGCGGGTTGCTCATCCGGCGCGCCCGTCGAGGCAGCGCTCATGCGACCCCCTTGTAGGTCATTGCCAGCATCTGGTAGGCCGCGCCCGCGTCGAGAAGGGGCGGCACGACCGACCGACGTGGCCCGGCGGATTGGGTGAGCGCCAGGCGAACCTGCGCCGCCGAGGCGCGGGGAAACTGGGACCAGAGGAGGGCCGCCGCGCCCGTGACCAGGGGAGTAGCCGCGCTGGTCCCGCGCAGGTGACCCACACCGCCCGCCGCGTCCAGGCCGGTTACACCCTGCCCCGGCGCCAGCAGCCCGCGCCGCCCGATGGAGGCGCTCAGGTTGGTATAGGCCAGCGGCCGCCCCTGCCCGTCACAGGCGGCGACGGGGAGGACCCACGGGTGACGGGTGATGGCTGTGCCGCCGACAGCGCCCTGATTACCCGCCGCCGCGATGATGAGCGTGCCGCGTCGCGCCGCTGCGTCCAGCGCCTCGTGCAGGGCGCGCTCGCCGTTCAGCGACGGCTGTACCAGCGCCGCGCTGAGGTTGACAATCCACGCGCCGGCGGCGAGGCAGTCGCGCAGGGCGGCGGCCAGGTCGGAAGGCGACGCGGCGGGTTGGTCATCGGCCACCGCCTGGGCCTCGGCGAAGATGGGCCGCACCAGTAGCGTGCAGCCGGGGCAGAGGGCCGCCGCGCCCGTCCCGCGCCGCGCCGCGAGGACGCCGGCCACCAGAGTCCCATGGCGGCAGGCCGCGCTGTTGGCGACGGCGCACGTTCCGCTCACGTCGCCCAGGGTGCGCACGCGCTCGTGGGACAGGGCGGCGTGGTCGATGGCGACAGGGCCGTCGACCAGGGCGACGGACACACCGGGCGCGCCCTCGGTGCGAGCCATCAGCGGGGCCAGGTTCACGAGGCCAAGCGGGTCGCGCATGCGTTCCTCGCGCGGGTCGGGAACTGCGGCGACTCAGGCGGGCGGCCCCACGGCGAGGCGCGGCCCAGATACATTGTCGTGGATGGTGGGTGAAGGCAGAGAAGGGAGGGTACTACGATGTGAGAGGTAGCATATCAAATACGGTCCCGTTTGTCAATAGGCGTTTTGATGGTCGGCAACGTGGCCTCGGCTGGCAGTGAGAGTTGGCATCACCCCGCCGCTCCCAGGCCCGCCGCGCGGCCAGAGGCCCACGCCCACAGAAAGTTGTAGCCGCCGATGGGGCCGAACACATCCAGCATCTCGCCGCACAGGTACAGCCCCGGCGCGTGGCGGCTTGCCAGCGTGCCAGGGTCCACCTCGTCCAGGCGCACGCCGCCGCCCGTGACCTCGGCCTTCGGGTAACCCTCGTCGCCGGTCCAGGGTAGCCGGTAGCGGGTCAGGGTATCCACCAGCCGCTGCCGCGCGGCGCGGGGCAGCTCGGCGGCGCGCTGCGTCTCGCTCAGGCCCGCCTCGGCGACCAGTTGGCGCGCCAGCCGCTCTGGTAGCCGCTCGCGCAGTACGGCCAGCACGCCGCCCCGCGCGTTGACCAGCGCCGCCGTCCACTCATCGGCCGTCGTCTCGCCCCAGCGCGCCAACAGGGTCGGCCGCTCGCCCGCGCCCCGCCCCGCCACGACGTGGGACACGTCCAGCACGGCGGGGCCGCTGTAGCCGCGATGGGTGAACAGGAAGCCGCCTTCGGCGACCGCCGCGCCGCCGCCCGCGTCCAGCGCCACGGGTAGCGACACCCCCGCCAGAGCGTGGTGCGCCGCGCCGCCGCCAAGCAGGGGCGTCAGGGCCGGGTAGGTGGGCGTGACGGCGTGCCCCAGCGCCTCGGCCAGCCGCAACCCCGTGCCGTCGCTGCCCGTCGCGGGCACGGACAGGCCGCCGGTGGCGAGGATGAGGCGTGAAGCGTGGAGCGTGGAGCGTGAAGCGGCAGGGGGGAAGATTGGGGATTGGCGAGTGGAGCGACTTGGGCGACTCTTCCAGTCTCCAATCTCTAATCTCCAATCGCCACCCTCTCGCGCCAGGCCAGACAGCGAGGCTTGTGTCCAAATGGTAACGCCCCGCCCCCGCGCCTCGGCGACCAGGGCGTCGCGGACCTCCCGCGCCTGGTCGGATATGGGGAAGAGCTTGCCCGACGCGCCGAAGCGCGAGGTCATGACGACACCAGCGTGGCGGGGCGTGACGCGGGTGGCGAAGCCCTCACGCTTGAGGCGCACGCCGAGAGTGCGTTCGAAGAAGCGGACTTGCTCGGCCAGCGGCCACGCCTGAAGGATGGCTTCCAGGGGGGCGCGGGGTGAGGCCGTCGCGAAGACGCCAGTATGCGCCTCAGCGGGCAGGACGTTGCAGCGGCCCCCGCCGGCGATGAGAATCTTCTGGCCGAGGGTGGCGGTACGCTCCAGGAGCAGGACGCGCTGCCCGCCCTCGGCGGCGAAGATGGCGGCCACGAGGCCCGCCGCCCCACCGCCAACCACGATGATGGGCCACTCTCGCTCGGACATCCATCCCTCAATCTCGTCCGGGAGTGCGGGAGCCATGCTGCCGCGCTCCATATAACGACGCCCGTTCGCCGCGCGCTGCCGCTTTGGGTATAATGTGCCACAGGCGACGAGGCGCGACAAGTTCCACGGCCCGCCCAGGGCGGCAAGGCTGGCGGGCCGCTCTCTTTGGCGGGAGGACTGTGAGCGGCGAGACGCTGCTTGAGCGCACCCAGCGGGCCATCACCACTGGCCATCTGCTCGACCCCGGCGACACCGTGGTGGTGGCCGTGTCCGGCGGGGCCGACTCGGTCGCCCTGCTCGCCGCGCTGGCCCTGCTCGCCGCGCCCCTGGGCGTGACACTGCACGTCGCCCACCTGGACCACGGCCTGCGCCCCGACAGCGCGGACGACGCGGCTTTCGTGGCCGATCTCGCGCGGGGCCACAGCCTGCCTGTGACGATCGCCGTCGCCGACGTGGCAGGCTACGCCGACGAGCACGGCCTGTCGCTAGAGGAGGCGGGGCGCGCGGCGCGCTACGCCTTCCTGGGCGCGCTGGCCGCCACCCTCGGCGCGCGGCGCATCGCCACCGCCCACCACGCCGACGACCAGGCCGAGACGGTCCTGGCGCGGCTGCTGCGCGGGGCAGGCGTCGATGGCCTGGGCGGGATGCGGCCCCTGGCGGCGCTGCCACCCACGGCCGCCGTGCCCTTCACGGTGCGCTACACTGACCTGGACCGTCTCATCGAGGCCACGCCCCTGAGCGTCGACGCGCGCGTCATCCGCCCCTTGCTGGGGCTGCGCCGCCACGAACTACGGGGGTATGCCGCCGCGCGGGGCCTGGCCTTCCGCGATGACCCCACCAACCAGGACACGACGCTACTGCGCAACTATCTGCGCCACGAGATTCTGCCCTTGCTGGCGACCGTCAACCCGGCCATCGTCGAGACCCTGGCCCGCACGGCGACGCTCATGGCCGACGACGCCGACGTGTTGCACGCCCTGACCGAGGCCGTCTGGTCCGACGTGGCGCGGTCGAGGGCCGACACGGTCGAGCTGGACCTGGTGGCCCTGGCCGCGCAGCCGGTCGCCATGCGGCGGCGGCTGGTGCGCGAGGCCATAGCGCGGCTGGGCAGCGGGCGCGACGTGGGCGCGGTCCACATCGAGCGCGCCGTGGCGCTGGCCGCCGAGGGCGCGCCCGGCGAACAGGCGCATCTGCCCGACGGCGTTATTGTGGCGCGCGGCTACGACACCCTGACCGTCAGCCGGGGCGCGCCGCCCGACCCCGACGGCCCGCTGCTGGCGCCGGGCGCGCCGCCGGTCCCCGTCGCCGTGCCGGGCGTGACGG
>DAOUDG010000065.1:0-83245 GCA_034431435.1 Anaerolineae bacterium
GTCGGCGCGGGCGCGGCCGCCTTGGCGGCGGCTGTCGGCGCGGCGGCCGGCGCGGCGGGCGCGGCTGCCTGCGAGCAGGCCGCCAGCGATAGCAGGGCTACTACCGCCAACGCCATCACGATATGTCGTACCTTCATCTCTCTCCTCCTTGTCATAGTGAAGCAGGTTGTCTCAATCCGGATTCGATGACCAGAACCCCACGTGCGCCTGGCGGGCTTCGTCCTCCAGGGCCGGGCCTTCCACGGTAACCTTCCGCTGCCCGCGCGCGAAAACCTCGCGGCAAGGCAGGGTGAAGGTCTGGTTCTCAGGGTTGTCGCCGGTCAACGCCAGCAGATCCGTCTCGCTCATGGCAAAGACGACCCGCCCGACATTGCCCCAGTAGATCGCCCCGGCGCACATGGCGCACGGTTCGGTGCTGGTGTACAGCGTGCAGTCGGCCAGGAACCCCGGCTCGTACCGCCGCGACGCCAGCCGCATCAGGTTTGTCTCGGCGTGGCCGGTGCAATCGTGCTCGGTCACGACCGTGTTCTCCGCCTCCAGGAGGACATTGCCATCGCGGTCGGCCAGCAACGCCCCGAAGGGGTGGTTGCCGCGGCTTCTGGAACGATAGGCAATGTCCACCGCACGGCGGAGCAGGGCCAGGTCGGTGTCGTTCATGCAAAGCTCTCCTTGCTACTCGCCGCGCTCGAACGGCTTGGTCAGGGCCGTCGGCTGCGTGATGAGCGAGCGGGCGGCAAAGATCAGGGCGACGATGGTCAGGATGTAGGGCAGCATGCCCGCCAGTTCCGGCGACACCGCCACGCCCAGGGTCTGCATCCACAACTGAAGGGCGTTCACCATACTGAACAGCAGCGCGCCGAGCATGATGCGCACCGGCTGCCACGCCCCAAAGTACACCAGGGCCACGGCGATGAAGCCCAGGCCGCTGGTCAGGTTGGCCTGGAAGACGTTGAGGAGGGCGATCGACAGCGCCGCGCCCGCCACGCCCGCCAGCGTGCCGCCGACGATCTCGGTGAGGTAGCGTGTGCGCGCCACGCTGATGCCCAGGCTATCGGCGGCGGCGGGTGTCTGGCCGACAGCGCGAATCTTTAGCCCCAACGTAGTGCGATTCAGAATCCACCAGGAGATGGGAACGAGAGCATACGCGCCGTAGACCAGTACGTTCTGGCTGAAAAAGATGGGGCCGAGGACCGGCAGGCTGCTCAGGACCGGGATATTGAGCGCGGGGAAGCCGGTGACCGTCGTCGGTGTGCCGACGGTCACGCGGAACAGCAGGTCGCTCAGGCCCAGGCCAAACAGGTAGATGCCGATACCGCTGATGCCCTGGTCAGCCTTGAGCGTCACGTTGATGAAGGCCGTCAGCAGGCCCATCAGCGCCCCAACGATCATGGCGACGACCAGGCCGACGACCAGGCCGCCGCCGCTAACGACCACGTAGTAGGCCGCGAAGGCCGAGACCAGCAGGATACCTTCCAGGCCCAGGTTCAGCACACCGCTCAGCTGGCCGAACATCTCGCCGATGGCCGCGTAGAGATACGGCGTGGCAAGCATGATGCCCGACGCGAGGATGCCGATGATGACTTGGGGCGCGAGCAGATCGGTTAGCACTTGGCCCTTCCAGTGGGCGTCGGACAGCGAACGCTGTCAGGACGCCGCGGACTTCTCCACCTGCGGAGTAACCTCGGCAGTGGACGACGGAACAATACGGCGCGCCGCCTGGCGGCGACTCCACGCCTGGGTCGCGACAACGAAGATGACGATCACCCCGTTGAGGGTTGCCACGAACGCTGACGGGACCTGGACCGCACGTTGCAAGCTATTGCCGCCGACCAGCAGCGAGCCTAGCAAGAACGAGGACGGGATGACGCCCAGGGGATGCAGGTTGCCGAATAAGGCAGCGACGATACCGTTGAAGCCGGCGCTGCTGGTGAAGCCGGTCGCCGAGCCGTCGGTGAACAGGCGATGGTTGACGCCCAGGATTTCGACCGCACCGCCCAGGCCCGCCAGCGCGCCGCTCAATGTGATTGCCAACACCTGGTAGCGGTTGACGTTGATACCGGCGTAGCGCGCGGCGAAGGGGTTGAACCCCACCGCCCGGATGCGGTAGCCGACCGTCGTCCGCCACAACAGAATGTAGACCAGGATGGCGGCCACCACGGCCAGAGCGACGCCCAGATGCAGCCGCGTCGGAACCAGGCGCGGTAGATCGGCGGCCAGGGTCAGGCGCTGTGTCTGGGGAATGCGAATCAAGTTGGTCAGCTCGGTGGGGTCCATGAGGACGCCGTGCAGCAGATAGGTCATGATCTGTACGGCGATGGCATTGAGCATCACCGTGCTCAGCACCTCGTTGACCTTGAAGCGGGCCTTGAGCACGCCCGCCAGGCCGCCCCACAAGCCACCCAGGATGAAACCGCCGAACAGCGCGGTGGGGAGCAACAGCCAGATGGGCCAGGTCGGCAGGGCCAATGCCACCGCCGTGGCCGCCAGCGCCCCCAGGATGAACTGTCCCTCACCGCCGATGTTGATCATGCCACCGCGATAGGCGATACAGATACCCGCACCCACGAATAGGAGCGGGGTCGCCTTCACCAGCGAGTCGGCGATGGCATTGGGGCTACCCCACGCTCCCCGGAGCATGGCGGCGTAGGCCTCGATGGGATTCGCCCCCAGCATCAGCAGGATCACGGCGCCAACCGCCAGGCCCAGGATCGCCGAGAGCAATGGAACGACGATGTAGTTGTAACGACCCAGTAAGAGGTTTTTCATGCCGGACCTGCTTGCTTGGGGTGGGCACGTGAGCCACATCCCTTATGGCGTCTAGGGCTTGGGAGGCGATGGGGCCTCTTGCAGCGCTGCCTTGAGCCACTTCTTGTCGGCGGGCAGGCTGTAGCAGCGCACGCCGGTCGCCGTGGTCAGGGCATTGATAATGGCGGGGGTCGTCGGAATGGACGCCAACTCGCCCACCCCCTTCGCCCCGTAGGGGCCATCCTGGGTTTCATGCTCCACGAACAGGGTCACGATATCGGGTGTCTGGTCGATCTTGGGTAGATCGTACTTGAACAGGGTATCGGTGACCAGCTGGCTGTCGCGCATGACGAAGTCCTCCTGAATCGCCATGCCTAGGCCCATCGAGATACTGCCCTCGATCTGGCCTTGCAGCGCCAGCGGGTTCATCACGCGCCCCACGTCGCAGGCCGCGACGACCTTCAACACCTTCGTCTCGCCGGTCGTCACATCCGCCTCCACCAGCACGGCCTGCGCCCCGAAACCGAAGGCGAAATGGTGGTATTGCTTGGTGTTGGGCGCGACGTATTGGTAGCTGATCTTCGGCACGCGCCCCTCGCGCCGCGCCTCGGTGACCACCTCGGCCAGTGGAACCTGGTGGCCGTTGCTGCTGACGTAGCCACCGGCGAACACGAGGCTGTCCGGCGCGGCGTCGAGCATCTCCGACGCGGTCTGGCTGAGCAGGGCGCGCACCTCCTTGCTGGCGTAGCGCGCCGCGTTGCCGGTCACGTAGGTCTGGCGCGAGGCGGTCGTCGCCGCGCAATCCAGCGTCAGGTCGGTGTCGGCGACCAGGACATCCACCTTCTCGTAGGGCACGCCCAACTCCTCGGTGACGATCTGGGCCAGCACGCCCACCAGGCCCTGGCCGATCTCCGAGGCGCCGGCCCGCACGCTGGCCCGCCCATTGGGGAACACCTCCACCTCCGCCCCCGCCGCGTCGTATGCGCCGCTGCCGAAGCCGGTGTTCTTGTAGGCGCACGCCAGGCCCCAGGCGCGCCGCTTGTCGCCCTCGACAGCGACGACCGGCTCCTTCGCCATCTCGGCGGCCACCAGTTCCAGGCACTCCACGAGGCCGCAGCTCTCGGTCATCACCTGCCCCGCCAGTGTCTGCTTGCCGTAGGTCAGCACGTTCTTGCGCCGAATCTCCAGCGGTGACAGGCCCAGTTCCTGGGCCAGCACATCCATCTGGCACTCCATGGCGAAGCCGCTCTGGGTCACGCCGAAGCCTCGGAACGCCCCCGACGGGACATTGGTGGTATACATGGCGTAGGTGTTGACCCGCGCGTTCTTCACCTCGTAAGGCCCGGCGGCGTGGGTGGTCGCCCGCAGCATCACGTGATTACTCAGGCTGGCGTACGCGCCCCCGTCACCCCAGATCTCCGCCTCGTGGGCGACCAGCGACCCGTCGCGCCGCGCGCCCGTCCTGAGGCGAATGATCGTCGCGTGGCGCTTGGGATGCACCATCAGCGATTCCTTGCGGCTGAAGACCATCTTCACCGGCCGTCGAGTGACCCATGCCGCCAGGGCGACGAGAATCTGAACCGAGACGTCTTCCTTGCCGCCGAAGCCGCCGCCGATCAGGCAGTTGACCACGCGAACCCGGTCCTCCGGCAGGTTGAGGCTGGCCGCGATCTGCGACCGATCGCCGAAGGGAATCTGGCCGCCGCAGTAGACCGTGATGCGCCCGTTGGCCTCCGGCACGGCCAGGCCCGCCTCCGGCTCGATGAAGGCGTGCTCCACCGTCTGGGTACGATACTCGCGCTCGACGATGACGTCGGCCTCGGCGAAGGCAGCATCCACGTCGCCACTGTCCAGGTGGAAGTGGGCCAGGCAGTTGCGCACCCCGCCCGCCGCGGCATGCTCGCCGCCCTCGTGGATGAGGGGCGCGTCGGGCAGCGCGGCTTCTTTCGGCCCCGGCACGGCTGGCAATGGCTCGTAGCTGACGTCGATGAGCTTCAGGGCGGCGGCGACGACGGCCTCGCTTTCGGCGACGACCAGCGCCACGGCGTCGCCCACGTAGCGCACCTTATCGTAGCACAGCACCGGCCAATCGATCTCATGCACGCCGCAGTCCTTGCGACCAGGGATGTCAGCGGCGGTCAGGACGGTCACCACACCCGGCAGCGCGCGGGCGCGACTGGTATCGACACCCAGTAGCCGCGCGTGGGGGTACTTGCTGCGCAACGCCTTCGCGTGCAGCATCCCCTCGACGTACAGATCGTCGGCGTAGATGCCCTTGCCCGTAACCTTGTCTACCGCATCGGGGCGGGGCAGCGGGCGGCTGATGGCCGTCAGCGGCGCTTTCACGGCGGGCGTCGGCGGCACGGGCTGCCCGGCGGCCTGCTGGATGGCGCGCAGGATGGCGTTGTGGCCGGTGCAGCGGCAGATGTTCCACTGGTGGCCGTCGTAGATGTCTTGCAGGCTTGGGTTGGGATTCTTGTCCAGCAGGGCTTTGGTGGAAATGATGAAACCGGGGGTACAGAAGCCGCACTGCGTCGCGCCCTGGTCGATGTAAGCCTGTTGCACCGGGTCGAGGCCGCCATTGGGACCGGCCACGCCCTCGATAGTCGTGATGTGCGAGCCATCGGCCCGCCGCATCTGCACCAGGCACGAGCGGACGGCCTCGCCATCCTGGATGACCATGCAACTGCCACAGTGGCCGGTGGCGCAGCCGTCCTTGACCCCCGTCAGGTGCAACTGATCGCGCAGGACATCCATCAGGAAAGCCTTTGGCTCAGCGACTACCTGGTGCGTCTGGCCGTTGACGATCAGCGTATACGTCTGCGCATCCGGCATGGTGTCTCCCTCCCTACCCGGGGCCAATAACAAAAACACCGGCGCGGGGGCGAAGGCCCCACGGCGCCGATGGTGCTTCATGGCCGATGTTATATTCAGCGTGGGTTACACATGGCGCGCGCATCGTGAAGAGGAGCGCGGCAACCCACAGGATAGGCATTCGTTTGCGGAAGGCGTGATCGCGAGGGTCGAGCATGATGGGTAAGGCTCGCGTCAGTCCTCAACTCAATGCAGATGTGCTACGCCGCACAGCCGCTGGCTATCTGGTCGTACTGGTAGTACCAAACGCGACCCCATTATACGGCAGATTACGCGCCGCGTCAAGACCCAATTTGGGGCAAATGGCCGCAACACAGCGCGGCAAGCGCGTCCAGGCTGAAGTACGCCAGGCTGCGCGCCACCAGGGCCGCGCCGCGAAAGCTCTGGCCGAACGTGGCGTCATTGTAGAACACGGCCGTTGGAATACCCGCCGCCTGCGCCGCGCGCAGCCCGACATCCGAATCCTCGATGGCGATGGCCTCGTGAGCGGCTATCCCTAGCTCGACCAGGGCGCGACGGTACAGGGGCGAGTCGGGCGCGGTCTTCACACCCGCTGCCCGCCCTAACAAGGGGCGAAACTGGTCGGCCACGTCAAGCAGGTGGTGGCGGAGCAGCGCCACCACCTGCTCCTCGTAGGACGTGGTCACAATCGCCAGCCGCACACCCCGCGTCACCGCCTCCTCGACCAGCACGCGCACGCCTGCGCGCAGCGGCAGGCGCGGCGCGTACTCCTCAATGTACAGCCGCTTCTTGAGCGCTATCAGATCAGCGACGGCGGCGTCCATCTCGGCCGGTGGCAGCGGCGGGTCCAGGGCCGCCAGCGCGCGCCGCATCCGCTCGGCGTTGCCAGGGATGTGAAGCATGGCGCGGAAGTCGTCCCACGTCCAGCGCACTGGATAGCCGAGGATCGCAAAAGCGGCGTTGCACGCGGGCAGGTGGCCGTCGCGCTCGGTGTCGGCCAGCGTGCCATCCACATCGAATATCAGGGCTTTGACCTTCAAGTGGTCACCCTTCAACCCTTGAGGACGCCCCGCGCCGCTTCGGCCACCTTCTCCGGCGTCAGGCCGAACTCCTTGTAGATGGTCTTGTACGGGGCCGATGCGCCGAAGTGGTTCAGGCCCACCACCGCCCCGTCCAGGCCTACGTACTGCCACCAACTCATGGGCACAGCCGCCTCGACCGCGACGCGCGCGCGCACCGTTGGCGGCAGCACGCTGTCGCGATACGCCTGCGACTGCATGTCGAACACTTCGGTCGACGGCATAGACACGACACGGGCGCGAATCCCCTGCTCGGCCAGTAGCTTGTGCGCGCCCAGGGCAATCTCCACCTCGGAGCCAGCGCCGATGAGAATCACCTGGGGGTTCTCGGCATCCAGCAGCACGTAGCCGCCCTGCTCGGCGTTCTCGGCGGGTGCGACCTGCGCGCGGTCCAGCACGGGCAGCGCCTGCCGGGTGAGAATGAGCGCGGTGGGGTGGTTGGCCCGCTTGAGCGCCACCTGCCAGCCAATGCGCGTCTCGTTGGCGTCGGCGGGGCGGAACACCACCAGACCGGGGATGGCGCGCAGTGACGCCAGTTGCTCGATGGGCTGGTGGGTGGGGCCATCCTCCCCCAGGCCGATACTGTCGTGGGTGAACACGTACACCACGGGCAGCCCCATCATCGACGCCAGGCGAAACACCGGGCGCATGTAGTCAGAGAAGATGAGGAACGTGCCCCCATAGGGGCGCACCCCACCGTGGGCCGCCAGCCCGTTCAGAATCGACCCCATGCCGTGCTCGCGCACGCCGAAGCGGATGTAGCGGCCGCTGAAGTCGTCGCGGGTGACGGACTTCTCACCCTCCGGCAGCGTGTTGTTGGAGGGTGTCAGGTCGGCCGAGCCGCCGATGAGGTTGGGAATACGCTTCGAAAGGGCATTGAGAACCGTCCCCGACGCCTGACGTGTGGCGATAGCTTTCTCCGTGCCGAAGGTGGGCAGGTCCTTGTCCCAGCCATCGGGCAACTCGTTCGCCATGATGCGCTGGAACTCGGCGGCCAGATCGGGATGCGCCGCTGCGTAGCGCCCCATGAGCGCGCGCCATTCGCGTTCGGCCTCGCCGCCGCGCGCGCCCGTCGCCCGCATATAGGCCAACACCTCGTCGGGGACGTAGAACTGGGCGTCCGGCGGCCAGCCGAGCCGCTCCTTCGTCAGCCGCACCTCGTCCGCCCCCAGCGGCTCGCCGTGGGCCTTGGCTGTCCCGGCCCGGTTCGGGCTGCCAAAGCCGATGGTCGTGCGGCAAGCGACAATCGAGGGTCGGCTGGTCTCGGCGCGGGCGGCATGGATGGCCGCCTCGACAGCGGCTGGATCGTGGCCGTCCACGCGCTGGGTGTGCCAGCCATAGGCGTCGAAGCGCAGCAGCACGTCCTCGTCGAAGGATAGGGTCGTCGGGCCGTCGATGCTGATGTGGTTGTCATCATACAGCACAATCAGCTTGCCCAGGCCCAGGTGGCCGGCCAGGGAGCAGGTCTCGTGGGATACCCCCTCCATCAGGTCGCCGTCACTGGCGATGACATACGTCCAATGATCGACGACGTCGAAGCCGGGGCGATTGAAGTGCGCCGCCAGCCAGCGCTCAGCCAGGGCCATACCCACCGCGTTGCTGATGCCCTGGCCCAGGGGGCCGGTGGTAGTTTCGACACCCGGCGCCTCACCGCGCTCCGGGTGACCCGGCGTGTGACTCCCCCACTGGCGGAAGCTCTTCAACTGCTCCAGGGGCAGGTCGTAGCCGGTAAGATACAACAGCGAGTACAGCAGCATGCTGCCGTGGCCCGCCGACAGGACGAAACGATCGCGGTCGGGCCAGGCAGGGTCAGCGGGGTTGAACTTGAGATACTTCGTCCACAATACCACGGCGGCATCGGCCATACCCATCGGCATGCCGGGGTGACCGGAGTTGGCCTTCTGGACGCCATCGATTGCCAGCGTACGAATCGTGTTCGCGACCAAATCATGGGGCGGGACAGCGGCTGCCACGGACGGGGTGATTTCGGACGTCATGGCTCTGTTTCCTATTTAAATGGGATCGGGAATACCGACCGGCGAGACCCGCAGGCGACTCAAGGCCGCAACGGGGGGCGCAAACGGGAGCGTCATGCCGTCATTGTATTGCCGAAGTACATGATAGGCAAGCAGCAATTGCGTCAGCGCGAGGGGGTGGCTGTGGCGCACCTCGGTGCGGTCCTGGTAGTCGCCAAACTCGTCCCCGTGCAGGTAGCGGAAGCCGGGCAGATGCTGCCAGATGGCATCCTCCATGTCAGCGGCCTGGCGCGCTGTCACGTTGCCGTCGATGTCGAGGAAGTCCACGGGGCGACCGTCGTCGCGACCCAGCGCCAGCCGCACGCCGCTGGTAGGGTGCGCCGCCTCATCGAGCAGGTAGCTCAAGTCGGGGTGAGGGATGGTGGGTCGCAGCACTAACCGTACATTCAGGTTGGGACCGGCGTCGGCAGGCTGCACGCCGCGCGGCGGGTGGAAGGTCACCACCACGTCGGCGTGCTGGCGCTGGGGGCGGACGAACTTCTCGGAGTCTGGCTCGCGCTTACGCAGCGCGTCCAGCACCTGCTCGACATTGTAGCCGCGCCTGGTCGTGTCACGCTTTATCTTCCACACGCGCCGCAGCTCCTCCGGCGGCGCGAGGAAGACTTTCACGTCGTAGAAGTTGCGTAGGGTGGGGGTCGAGAAGCTGAGCAGGCCGTCGACAATGACGAACTCTTTGGGCTGCACATAGTCGGGGCGCACCAGCGTCCCGTTGGAATGGTCGTACACCGGCTTGAGAATCGGCTGGCCGTAGTGGAGGCGCTCCAGGTGCAGCTCCATGATGTCCAGGAAGTTGCCGTCAGGGTGCAGGGCGGAGACGCCCAACTCGGCCCGCTCGCGCCGGTCGTACTTGTGGTAGTCGTCGGTGCAGATGCGCGTCACCCGGTCCTCGCCCAGGATTTTCGCCAGGCCTGTCGAGAGGGTCGATTTCCCCGCCGCGCTGTCGCCCACGATGCCCAGGATGATGGGCCGCTGTCGCACCATGCTCGCCTCCTGCCCCGATGCTGACTCAATACCATGCTGATGATACACCGGCATGACGCGCCGCGCCACGGCCATTGGTGTGGCGTGTACGTGGAGGTTATGCGAGGTGTGACGAATCGTGGGGCTAGCCGAAGGTGCAGGCCGGGGTCGTCAAGGGTGTAGGGGCAGGGCAACCCTGGCCCTACGGGGAAACTGTCACCTCCGTCACCTGGGCGGCGTTTTCAATCACGGGGCCATCGGCGGCGACTACCGCCAGGCGTTGCAGGTCCGGCTGGCTGTACATGCCCACCCGCAACGTGTAGCGGCCCGGCGGCAGGTTGGCGGGCAACGGGATGGCGCGGCGGTCGATGATGGTAGCGCCAGGCTGCCAGCTTGTGGTGGGCGCGGTCCCCCCCGCCGGCTCGCCGTCGAACTGCGCGGCGAGCTTGCCATCCGCGTCGACGAGGTGGCTGAACACAGTGTAGCGCGCCGTAGGCGTTGTCTCCGGCTGCCAAAACAGGCTGACCAGGAGCGCGCCGCCCGGCTCGGCCGGGTTGGGCCGCACATCGACGCCACCCAACCGCACGCCGTCGGCGAAGGTCACGCCGATTGGCTGGCTGGGCGCGGTGGGCAGCGCGGCGGTCAGCTCGTAGCGGGCGATCTCGAAGCCGCGATGGGATTGGAACGCGGAGCGGAAGCCGTGGCCCGCCAGCCACGCCTCGGCGTCGCGTTCTGGGTCATAGACGGCCGGGTCGCCGAAGCTGACCAGCCAGGCGCGGGCGCGGCCCAGGGTAGCCTGCGCCAGGGCGCGCTCGGTCGTCGCCTCCGTCAGCACGTCGTCGTTGCTCAGCGCGACGACGGAACCGGGCGCGTGACGCGGAACGTAGAAGTCAAACAGGGCCTGCTGCTCGCTGTTGTTCAGCAGCACCACGTCGTGCGCCCCCACCTGGCCCATCAGGCCCTGGATGACCGGCCCGTAGTCGCTCTTGACGAACTGGGGGTCGCTGTACCAGTGCCGTAGCGATACGACGTTTAGCGCCAACAGCGCGCCGAGGCCCAACCCCGCCAGGGTGCGCTGCCGCTGTACCAGCCCCGCCACCCCGATGCCCGCCGCCACGACCAGGGGAGCTGCCCCCATCAAAACGAAGCGCTCGTGGAAGAAGGGCATGAGGGTATTGGCGAGCCAGCCCACCAGCAGCGGTGAGATGATGGCCGCGCCCAGCAAGACCGCCTCCCACGCCGCCCGCTGCCGCGCCAGGACCGCCACCCCCACCCCGGCCAGCGCCACGCCGACCACCACCGCCAGGGGCGCCAGGCCAGGCAGCGTCAGGCCCGCCGTGTACGACACCAGGCCGCGCCAGGTGATGTCGATGAGAGCTGCCAGGCCGAGGACGCGATCCGTCGCGCGGGCGTGCCCCGCCAGGCTGCTGGCCTGCCCGATGACCCACGGCGCGTAAGCCAGGCCCACACAGGCCATCGTCCACAGCCAGGGCGTCAGCGGCGACCAGTCCGGCGCGCCCCGCCGACGGCGCGCCAACGCGAGAGTCAGGGCAGCCAGGAACTGGGCGGGCAGCACGAAGAACACGCCGTAGTGGGTATACAGCCCGGCCAGCGTCACCAACCCATAGCCGACGACCCAGCGCGATGTGGCCCGCCCCTGGAGCAAGGCAATGAGCAGCACCGTCGAGGCCAGGGACAGCATCGCCGCCAGGGCGTACATGCGTAGTTCCTGGGCATAGTAGACCTGGACCGGCGCGGTCGCCATCAGCCACGCCGCAAGCGTGCCCGCGCCGCGCCCGAACAGCCACGTTGCCGCGAGATAGGCCAGGGGAATCATGGGCAGGGAGGCAGCGACCGACAGGAAGCGCAGGGCGAACACGCTGGGCATCTCGCCCAGCGGCGGCGCGACAAGCATCGCCCATGCTTTCAGTAAGGCGTAGTAGAACGGGGGATGAGTATCCAGGCCCGGCGCGAGGACGCGCAGCCAGGGCTGGCCGATGACGAAGGTCGTGAAGGCTTCGTCGCCCCACAGGCTCTGGCCGTCCAACGTGTAGACTCGCAAGCCGAACCCGACCACAACGGCCAGCAACAGGCTGAGCCGCACCCCGCGCCACATGTCAGGCGTCGACGGCAACCTTGACGACAATCTTCTTCACCGCCGACGGCGCGGCCGCGCTGAGCTTTGGCGCGTGGGCGTCCGGCGGCCACAACACCGCCAGGTAGCCGGCCGGGACGAGGACGCGGGTCAGGTCCGCCTCGGCCACCGTTCCCAGCAGCGCGTCGCCCGCCTCGGTGTAGGGTTGCGTGACCGACACGCGGTCGAGGGGCGCCCAGCCAATGACCTCCTCGCCGGCTGCGATGTACTGCACATCCAGGTACTTACGATGCGCCTCGAAGACGGGCGTCTGCGCCGGGTCGAGCGTCGCGTAGGACTGGATCAGGGCGAAGACCCGCTCGCCGTCCAGGTCCACGCGGCCATCGTCCAGCGTCCTGCCCTGCGCCGCGCGCAGAAAGGCGATGGCCTTCGCCATGCCGTCGGTCATGGCTACCTGCCGTGGCAGGTTGTCCAGGTCTGTCACGATCATGTCAGTCTCCCTAGTGGGTCGCCACCCACACCGTCTTGCTCTCCAGGTACAGGTCCAGGGCTGAACGGCCCATCTCGCGGCCCCAACCGCTCTGCTTGTAGCCACCGAAGGGGGCGGCCGGGTCGAACTGGTCGTAGCAGTTGACCCACACCACCCCCGCCTTCAGCCCGGCCGCCACGCGGTGCGCCGTGGCGACGTTGCGCGTCCAGATGCCTGCCGCCAGCCCGTAGTGGGTATCGTTGGCGCGGCGCACAACTTCGTTGGCCTCGTCGAAGCGGGTCACAGCCACGACCGGGCCAAAAATCTCCTCCCGCACGATGCGCATGTCGTCGCGCACGTCGGTGAAGATGGTCGGCTGCAAGAAGTAGCCATCCCCGGCCTCAGCGGGGCGCGACCCGCCCAGACGCAGCGTCGCGCCTTCCTGCTGGCCGCTCTCGATGTAGCCCGTCACACGGTCGAGCTGCTCCTGAGAGATGAGGGGGCCGAGGTGGGTCTTGGGGTGCAGGCCATGGCCCAGCCGTAGCGCGCTCGCCCGCTCGGCCAGTCGGTCGGTAAACTCGTCGGCGACCGCCGCCTCCACAAACAGCCGCGACCCGGCGATGCACGTCTGGCCCATGTTGGAGAAGATGGCGAATAGCGCGCCGCGCGCTGCCTGGTCCAGGTCAGCGTCGGCAAACACAATATCCGGCGACTTGCCGCCCAATTCCAGCGAGACCTTCTTCAGGTTGCCCGCCGCCGCCTGGACAATCTTGCGGCCGACCTCGGTCGAGCCGGTAAAGGCGATCTTGTCCACGCCGGGGTGGGCCGCCAGCGCCGCGCCCGCCGTCTCGCCATAGCCGGTGACGATGTTGACCACGCCCGGTGGGAAACCGGCCTCCATCACTAGCTCGCCCAGGCGCAGCGCCGACAAGGGCGTTTGCTCGGCCGGCTTGAGGACGACGGTGCAGCCGGCCGCCAGCGCGGGGGCCAGTTTCCACACCGCCATCATGAACGGCAGATTCCACGGGATGATCTGCCCGACCACGCCGACCGGCTCCAGCAAAGTATAGGCCAGGCGATGCGGGATAGACACCGGCAGCGTGTCACCGTGTAGCTTGGTTGGCCAACCGGCGTAATAGCGGAAGAACTCGATGCTAAACGGCACGTCGGCCCGCGCCACGCGCAGCGAGCGGCCATTGTCCAGCACTTCCAGTTGCACCAACTCCTCGCGGTGCGCGTCGAGTACGTCAGCCAGCTTCCACAGCAGCCGGGCGCGCTGCGCCGGGGTCATGGCGCGCCACGGGCTGCCGTCGTCGAAGGCGGCGCGGGCGGCTCGCACCGCGCGGTCGATATCCTCGGCGTTCCCCTCCGGCGCGAGAGCCAGTGTCTCGCCCGTGGCAGGGTCGATGGTGGCGAAGGTCTTGCCGCTGGCGGCGGGCACGAATTCCCCGCCGATGAGCAGGCCATGAGGCTGGGGCAGCCAGGCTGAGACGTCAGGCCGCAGCGATTCCAGTTCCGACACGCGCCCTCCTGGACCAGTGAGTGCCACCGATTCTAGCACCCAGCCCCAGGCGCGTCAAAGCCCGGCGTGCCCGCCGCCACCAGCCGCGCCTTGACCTGTGGGCTATGTGGGGCTATAATGGTCCCGTTTAGGTCAGCCTAATTCATTGGAGAGGCTATGCAGACCCCGGCGGTCGAAGACTATCTCAAGGTCATCTACGAGCTTGTACGGGAGACGAACAAGGCCACCACGACCAGCATCGCCGACCGCCTGGGCGTTGCGCCGGCATCCGTCACGGGCATGGCCAAGAAGCTCGCCGAGATGCGCCTCATCGAGCACAAGCCATATCAGGGCGTGGACCTCACGCCAGCCGGCGAGCGCATCGCCCTCGAAGTCATTCGGCACCATCGTCTCATCGAGCTGTACCTGGCTGAGGCGCTGGGGCTGCCGTGGGACGCGGTTCACGCGGAGGCGCATCGCCTGGAGCACGCCATCAGCCCCATGGTGGCCGACCGCATGGCGGCCGCACTGGGCTATCCCCGCGTCGACCCCCATGGCGCACCCATCCCCAGCAAGGAGGGCGCGATTGCCGCCGTCGCCAGCCGCCGCCTATCGGACATGGGCGTCGGCGACGTGGGCGTCGTCGCCGAAGTGATCGACGAAGACGCCGCCCTGCTGCGCGCCCTGGCCGCCATCGGCCTCTTCCCCCAGGTCCAGCTTGAAGTCCGTGCCCTGGAAACCGACAGCGGCGACGTCACCATTCGCATTGCCGCCGCCGATCACGTGGTACCCTTCGGCGCGGCCACCCGAATCTTCATTCAAGAGGAGGCGGACATGCCCAACCGAGGCGCGGCGTCCTCGTTGCCTATATCGCCCCGCGTCGTCCAGCTCGACCACGTCTTGATTACAGCGCCCACAGGCGGCGAGGATGAGGCCAGGCGCTTCTATGGCGAGGTGCTGGGCCTGGCGGAGCTAGAGAAACCCGCGACGCTCAAGGGTCGCGGGGGCGTGTGGTTCACCGTTGGTGATCGCCAGCTTCACATCGGCATCCAGGACGGCCAGGACAACGCGGCGGCGCGGCGGCACATCGCGCTGCTCGTCGAGGGGCTGGACGCTCTCCGCGCTCGCATCCAGGCGGCCGGCGTCGCCACCGAGGATGACAACCTCCTGCCCGGCTATCGCCGCTTCTACGCCCGCGACCCCTTTGGCAACCGCACCGAGTTCCTGGAGCCGACTACCTGGTGAGCTGACGCTACCCAGCGAGGCGGGAGGTGCGGATCGACTGCACCCCCCGCCTTTGTATGCCCGTCGGCTACGGCGTCGCCGTGTCAGCCGGTTGGCTCAGGTCGATGGCGGGGCCGCTGTCCCCCGCCGGTCGCTGGTCGGCCGGGGTCTCGGACGGCATCAAGACGATCTCGATGTCGTCACGCTTGGACGTCATTGCCGCGCCCAACTGCCCATTCTTGGCAATGATCGGCATGAACTGATAGTACAGCACCGTCTGGGCCGCGCCCACACTGATCTCGTCCACGCCGACGGTGGTCCCGGTGGCGCTCGCGCTCAGGCTGAACGTCAGGTCGAACTGGGCGCCCGCGTACTGCGGCCCCAGTTGGAAGTAGGCGTGCCGCCAGCCGGGCGCGCCTGATAGCGGAACCGTATTGACGACAGCCGCCTGGCCGTTGGACCAGTTGCCAAACGTCACCTGCATCGAGCCAGTCGTCGCGCCGCTGACGATGTACAGGAAGGATACCACGCTGGTTGTCGGGCTGGCGGGCACAGTGACCTGCTGGCTGAGGCTGCCACCAGCGCCGAGCGCCGCGCTCTGGAGGCCGGAATGCCCCGTGCCCAGCGTCACGTTACCGCTGGTCGTCCAGCCGGTGAGGCCGGACTGGAAGTTGCCATTGGCGACGGTATCGTTCTGAGGGCGGAGGTAGATGTCAACGTTGGGCTGCATCCCCGACGCGGCTGGCACGCTGACCGCCGCGAAGGGCAGGTAGTTGGGATGCGAGGCGTTGATGGTGCGGGCGATGACCGCATCCCAGTACAGATCGTAGTTGCCGAAGCCGCCGGTCACGGTATTGTTGTTCAGCGCACCCGGCGTGCCGGCCACGGTCGCGCCCGCGATGGGCAGGTCCAGGTTACCCAGCACCCGGCCGCTGGTTTGGACAACGGCAATGGTCGTCTGGTTGTTCTGGCCGGTGACCCAATCGCTCACGTTCCCAACGCCGTCGCGGGCGCGGACACGGAAGGCGTAGGTGTTGCCCGTCGCGCCAAAGTACGTACCACTCGTGAAGGTCACGGCGTGGAGCCAGTCTGTCCAGCCGCCGCCGTTGATACTGGCCTGAAGGTCGTAACTGGCGACGCCGCTGACAGTGTCGGTTGCGGACCAGGTGACGACGATGTTCGTGCTGACCTGATAGCGCGCGGCGACGCTTAGCGTGGGCACGGGTGGCGTGCCGTCCACCACCGTCGCGACAAACGGCGACCAGTCGGACACGATGCCGGCGTTGTTCTGGGCGCGTACGCGGAAGCTATACGTGCTGCCGGTCTGGCCGTTGGTGAGCACATAGCTGGTGTTGGGCGTTGGGACGGCGCCCTGGCCCACACCATCCTGGTAAATCTCCAACTGATAGCCCTTGATGCCACTGATGCTGTCGAAACCCGACCACGATACGGTGAAAGTCGGCGGCGAGATCGCAGGCAGCGGATTGATGGTCACCGTGGGTGGCGTGGTCTGCACCACCGTCTGGGTGCTGATCCAGTCACTCACGTTGCCGGCATTGTCGCGCGCGCGGATGCGGAAGGTATAGGTGTGGCCGTCGATGCCGCCGCTGAAGTTCTGGCTCGTCGCCGTCGTGGTGAAATAGGTCACCGGGTTGCCGTTGTCGTAGGCCTCGAAGTCGTAGTTCTGGATGCCGGAGCCGCTATCGGAGCCAAGCCAGGCTACGGTGAACGATGGCTGCGAGAAGGCCGGCAGCGGCGGCGTCCACTGGACGGTCGGCGGGGTCGTGTCGATGGCGGTCTCGTTACCGGGCAGACTCCACGTCGCCTTGACCCCATCGGGGTAAATGGCGCGCACGCGGAACTGATAGATGTAGCCCTGCTCGGCGTTGAAGGTCGCCGAGGTGCTGTCGTAGTTGCTCAGCCAGCGCGTCCAGCCGCCGAAGCCGCCGCTGAACGTGCGCCGCCGATACTCCACGTCCCACTTGCGCGCGCTGACCGCCCCGCCCGAGTCCCAGTGCACGGTGAAGGTCGTGCCCGAGTTGGCGGGCAGGTTCAGGACGCGGGCGATGCCATAGTTGATCTGGAGCTTGGGGCGATGGCCGTGGTCGGGCGACTCACGCGACCAGAACGCGCGGTCAAAAGCCACCCCCGGACGCACCGTCTCGTCCCCGATGAGGATGACGCCTTGATTGTGGAAGTCCCCGTTGACCCAACGGCGGGTCAGGTTCGTCAGGTCCCACTCGTAAGAACCGGTGGTTGTCCCCACGAAGGTGCTGGCCCAATTGTGCGAGTTGTCGTAGCTGGGCAGCGTATTCCAGGTGACGGAATGCTCATTCCACGACCCGGTGATACGACGCACGACGACGTTCATCGAGCCGCCGCCCTGGGTGGCATACAGAGTCAGCTTCATGAAGGAGGCGTCGACAATCGCGCCGTCCGGCACGTCGCTCTTCCAATACAGGAGCGTCCGCTCGGCCTGGGCGTCGGATCGACCGTCCCAGCCCACGAACAGTACCTGATCGCCACCTCGATTCTGGTTGGCGTAGGCGGGACCAGACGCAACCCACGCATCTTCATGGGCGGTCAAATCGGCGTGGTTGTAGGGTCCGTTCGGCCCCATGACCTTTTCCGTCGTCGGCGGGGCGAGGGGGGCATTGGGGATAGGGGGCAACGGCTGCTTCGGGTCGGGGGGATCGGCGCTTACGGCGGTCACGCCTAGCACAGCAACGAGCAGGGCGAGAAGGCCGGCGACAAGCGCCCGACGATAGGGGGTAGGCATCATGTCCTCCTAATCACGGGCGTGGGCAAGACGCTCGCGCCATGCGGGACACGGCGCGCTTCGCCTCGCGGAACCCTCCTTTGGGTGTCCACTTACAATTCTACACTGTTCGAGTGACAATAGCAACGCCAAAAAGGAAGGGAAATCACTCAGGGATCAGGGAGCGGAGGCCGCCGACGCGCTGGCCTGTTCGAGGAGCGTGACAAACTCGGCCAGCACCATCGCCGTCGCACCCCACACTTTGTGGGGACCAACGCGGTAGTAGGGCACCCGGGTATCCACGCCGCGCAGATCCCAGGTCTCCTCCGCCACGCTATTGGCGTCGAGCAGCGTAGCCACCGCCACCTCGAGCACCTCGGCTACCTCGCGGGGGTCGGGGTGGAAGGTCGGTCGTGTCGCGGCGGCAGCAACGACAGGGTAGACGAGATAGTTGCTCGGCGGCAGATACAGGGGCGTCAGTCTCCCCAGCACCTTGACGCTATCTGAGGCCACCCCCAGTTCTTCGTGAGCCTCGCGGAGCGCGGCCGCCGCCGGCGTCTCCTCCCCCTCGATACCACCGCCCGGCAGGGAGACCTGTCCCTTGTGGGTTGTGAGGTCGTCGGTACGCTTCGTAAGGACGAGGTGAAGACGGCCATCCAACGGGTACAGGAGCAGCAGCACCCCGGCCTGTCGCGGACGCTGGCCGGGTGGCGGCGTCACGACCCGCGGCTGTGGCATCATGCGGAGCCAGCCGCTGGGGCCAGGCCGCTCGAGTGTCAGAGCGTATTCAATTTGCTCAATCGTCGGCACTGATGTCATAATAGTCTCGGTCGCCGTCGGCCGGGGCAATTATAGTCCATCCCCCTCTCGAAAGGAGATTCCATGGCAAAAAAGCCAGCCCAGTCGGACAAGCTCGAGACCGAAGGTGTGGTGATCGAGGCGCTGCCCAATGCGTCGTTCCGCGTACAACTCGATGGCGGCATGGAGACCCTGGCCTACCTGGCCGGCCGCCTGCGCAAGAACAACATCCGCGTCCTGTTGGGCGACCGGGTGCGCGTTGAGTTGACACCCTACGACCTCACGCGGGGCCGCATCGTGTACCGCCTCAGCAGCAAGCCCTCCCCCATGCAGCAACCCCCGCCATGACCTCCCTCCTCACCTTGCCGGACGAATGCCGTTTCAGGCTTCTTGTCTCATGTTGCCGGTGATGGTTGGCCACGACATGAGACACGAGGCTTGAAACCATTTCAAGGAGTGGAATCATGATCGATCAGCTCACTGCCCTCGACGTCACGGTCAGCGAAGGCGACAAGCACAAGATTGCGACCAAAGTCGCCAAGCTCGACAAGCTCCTCACCCGTTGGGACCAGGATACGGTGTGGATTCGTGTCGCCCTCAAGCCGAGCCAGCGCAATGGCGGGGTCCATGCCCTGCTGACGGTCGGCATCCCTGGCGCGACGCTGGTCACGGAGGAGGAAGCCGATACAGCAGTGAAAGCAGTCAGCGTGGCGGTCGACGAGATGGAGCGCGAGCTTCGCAAGCGTAAGACGCGCTTCGAGCAGCAGCGACACGGTCCCGGCATCACCGAGGCGCTGACCGCGCCGGCCGAGCCAGACGAAGAAGATTTCGCCCCGCCAGCCGAGCCGCGCTAACCTCAGACAATCATAAAGGTTGGGAGCCTCAGCAGCCATGCAACGTCTGGCTGAGGCTCCCAACCCTATCATTTTCCGGGCATCAGCCCCGGTCCTTCTCCCACCACAGCGCGGCCCCGAATCGCTCCCTGGGCGGCATCGTGAGCCTCCCGTCCTGCTCGACGAGCCGATCCGCCAGGGCCGCCCGCAACGCGGCGTCGCGCCTGGGGTCGGCCCGCAGCCCAAGCCGCTCGCGGTAGGCAACCACGGCCGCATCCAGGTCGTCGAAGACGAGCATCGGCGTGACGGGTAGCAGCGTCGCGTTCACGGGAATGCCAAGCTCGAAGATGACAGCCGCGGCGTCCAGGTAGGTCGGGCCATCGGGCACGCGCCAGCCGCGAAATTCCTCCCACAGGTTAGCCAGATGCCCAACCGGGTGCGTCAGGGGCAGATAGACAACCACAGCCTGACGCGCCGCGCGGTCCAACGCGGCCACGAAGGGGGCCAGGTCGGCCACATCGTAGAGCACGTTGGCGCACAGCGCCACGTCGGCGCGAGGCAGGTTGCCCCCCGGCGGCGGCCAGCGCAGCGACAGGATGTCCAGGGTCACGCTCCGCTCGCTCACCGCCTCGGCCAGCACAGCACGCATCCCGTCCGACGGCTCGGCGGCCGTCACACGCCAGTTGCGCTCGGCCAGGGGCAGCGCGAAGCGCCCACCCCCCGCGCCGACATCGAGGAGCGTCGCCCCGTCCGCCCACCAGCGACTCAGGAAGACGACCAGGGGTTCTTCGCGCCCTTGCACGGCGCGGTTGATGGCGCGGAAGCGGTGGGCATGGGCGCGCCAGCCATCGCTGGTCGGGCTATCGGGGGCCTGTTCGGGCGGCGGCGCGGTCCACTGGATAAGCTGGTCGCGCCAGCGGTCGGCGGGGGACATTACGCCTCACGGCGGACCTGACGGGTTTTCAGCAACCTGTCAGGTCCATGCTTCGTTATCCCAGATACGCCTTCTTCACTCGCTCATCCGCAACCAACTCCGCCGCATCGCCGGAGAACGTAACGCGGCCGGCCTCCAGCACATAGCCACGGTCGGCGCTGCGTAGCGCCAGTGCGGCGTTCTGCTCGACCAACAGAATCGTCACGCCGTTGTCGTGCAGCTCGCGGATGATGTCGAAAATCTCGCGCACGATGAGCGGCGCCAGGCCCAGACTCGGCTCGTCGAGAAGTAGCAGGCGCGGGCGGCTCATCAGGGCGCGGGCGATGGCGAGCATCTGCTGCTCGCCGCCGCTGAGCGTCCCCGCCAGCTGGTAGCGGCGCTCGCCCAGGCGCGGGAAGCGGTGAAACATGCGGTCCACGTCGACGCGAATCGCGGCGCGGTCAGCGCGGCTGTACGCGCCGAGGAGCAGGTTGTCCATGACCGTCTGGCGGGCCAGCATGCGGCGACCCTCCGGCGCGTGGGCAATGCCCAGGCGCACCACCTCGTCGGCGCGGCAGCGCAACAGGTCGCGGCCGTCGTAGGTGATTCGCCCGGCGCGGGGCGTCAGCAGGCGTGAGATGGCGCGCAGGGTGGTGCTCTTGCCCGCCCCGTTCGCGCCGATGAGCGTCACTACCTCGCCCTCGTAGACCTGGAGACTCACCTCGGCGAGGGCCTGGATACCGCCGTAATTGACGAACAGCCGCTCGATGGATAGCAGAGGGGAACGAGCCTGGACGTTGGGCGCGGCGGCCGTGGGCGCGGTCATTCCGGCTCTCCCAGGTAGGCCTCGATAACCGCCTCGTCGTTCTTGACCTGCGTCGGGTCGCCCAGGGCAATGAGGTGGCCGAAGTGCAGCACGGCGATCCGGTCGCACAGCCCCATCACCAGGGGCACCGAATGCTCGATGAGCAGGATAGTCAGGCCGAACCGGGTGCGCAGGTCGCGGATGAACGCACTCAGGTCGGCCTTCTCTGACGGGTTCATGCCCGCTGCCGGCTCATCCAGCAGCAAGACGCGGGGCTTGAGGGCCAGGGCGCGGGCAATCTCCAGGCGGCGCTGGTCACCGTAGGGGAAATGGCGCGCCTTCACCTCGGCGCGGTCGGCCAGCCCTACCAAAGTGAGCAGCTCCATGGCCCGCTGTCGGGTCTCGCGCTCCTCGCGCGGCGCGGGCGGCAGGTTGAACACACCTTGCAGCAGCCCGGCCTGGGTGTGGGCGAACTGGGGAATCATGACGTTCATGCGCGCCGACAGGTCGCCGAACAGGCGAATGTTCTGGAAAGTGCGGCCGATGCCCCGCTGCGCGATCTGGTAGGGCTTGAGATGGGTGATATCCGCGCCGTCATACACCAGCTGCCCGCTCGTGGTTGGCGTCAGCCCCGTCATCAGGTTGAACAGGGTCGTCTTGCCCGCTCCATTGGGGCCGATGAGACCAAAGATCTCGCCGGGCTGGACGTCGAAGGACACATTGTTGACGGCCAGCAGGCCGCCAAACCGGCGCGTCATCGCCTGCGCCTGGAGTATGGGGCGCGCAGCGGTGTCCGCCGCAGACGCGGGCAGGGGCGCGGCGTGGCTCATACCGGGCTTTCCTTCGAGGGCGTCGGCTCGTGCCGCTCGCCGAAGCCGAGCCGCGCCAGTAGCTCTGGCGTGATAAGGCCGCGCGGGAAGAAGATCGCGCCCAGGGCGATGAGCAGGCCATAGAAGATGAGCCGCCCCTCGCGTAGAAATTGCGCCAGCCACGTCGGCAAGACGGGAATGGCGGCCAGGCCGCGCAAGGCCTCTGGCAGCGCGGTCAACACCATGGCCCCAACCACGGGGCCAAGCACGGTACGCGAGCCGCCAATGAGCACGAAGGCCAGCAGGCTCACGCTACTATCGAAGGTTCCCTGCCGGGTATTCCAGGTGTTGAGGAAGTGCGCGCTGATGACGCCGACCAGGCCCGCCAGAATCGCGCCCGACGTGAAAGCCAGCACCTTGGCGTAGGTGGAGTTGACGCCCATCGCGTCGGCGGCCAGTTCGTCCTCGCGGATGGCAATCATGGCGCGCCCCACCCGCGTCCGTTCCAGGCGGTACACGAACAGCATCGCCAGCAGCAGCAAGGGCAGGGCCAGCCACACGTAGTCGCCCTGGGTCGCGAAGGGTTGCGGGATGCCAAAGATGCCCACCGCGCCGCCCGTAATCGCCAGATTGAGGGCAACCACCCGCAGAATCTCGACGAAGGCGATAGTCGCCAGGGCCAGATAGATGCCGCGCAGCCGCAAGGCCGGGATCCCCACGACCAGGGCTAACACCGCCGTCACGACGACCGCCAGCCCCATCTCCAGAAAGACGAGGGGTAGGGGATAGCTGCTATCCGCCGACGGGAAGACCTTCGTCGAGATGACGGCTGCAATGTAGCCGCCAACGGCGTAGAAGGCGGGACTGGCCAGGGACAGTTGACCCGCCAGCAGGGGCAGATACAGCGACAGGGCCAGCGTCGCGGCCAGCAGCATGGAGACGAACAGGAAGCCGTAGGTGTCGAAGAAGCCGTCCATAACGCCTAGACCTTCTCCACAGCCGGGCGGCCGAGCAACCCCTGCGGCCGCAGCAACAGGGTGATGAACAGGAGGCCAAAGGCGACGGCGTCCTTATAGGCGACATACTGCGCCGGGACGAAGGCCTCGGCGAGGCCGAGGATCAGGCCGCCGACGACGGCGCCGGGCACGCTGCCCAGACCACCCAGCACCATCACCGCCAATCCCTTGAGGCCGAAGGAGATGCCAAAGTAGGGGCCAGTAATGCTGAAGCCGAGGCCAACCAGCGTGCCCGCGATCCCGGCCAGGAAGCCGCTCACGAAGAACGTGAACATGATGAGGCGGTCGGTGCTGATGCCCAGCAGGCTGGCCGTCGTCGGGTCTTCCGCCACGGCCTGCAGGGCCTTGCCCACTCTGGTGCGATTGATCAGCGCCCACAGCAAGGCCACCATCAGCATCGAGACCAGGAAGATGATGATCTGGATGGTCCGCACCGGGATCGGTGTGTCCGCCGTGCCGAAGTTGATGGCAGCGGGCAGCGCGCCGAGGGGATTCTGGTACGAGTAAATCTCCGCGCCAAAGAAGTACTGGACCAGGTTGACAATGACGACGGCCACACCGAGGCTGGAGACCAGGGCCAGCAGCGGATCCGCCCCTCGGTCGCGCAGCGGCTTGAAGAACAGCCGCTCAATCAGCACGCTGGTCAGCCCGGCCAGAATCGCGCTGACCAGCATGGCGACGACGAAGGGCAGGCTGAACGGCAGGGCGGGTTGTCCGAAGAGGGATGTAAACACGCGGTTGAGCAGGCCATTGGGGTTGATGGCCGAGCCGGTCAGCAGATAGGTGAAATACGCGCCCAGGGTGAAGACGGCGGCGTGGGCAAAGTTGATGATGCGCAGGATGGAGAAGACGAGGGTATAGCCCAGGGCGAACAGGGCGTAGACACTGCCAATAGCCAGGCCGTTGAGAACTTGCTGGGCGAACTGGGTAGGTGTCATGAGGGTTGAAGGTTGGAGGTCAAGAGCCAGCCAGGTTGAAGGCTACACCGCTGGCAGCCTTCAACCTGCCAACCTCCCACTGTTCAGCTACTTGAGGAAGACGAAGCGGCCACTGTTGCCATCGGGGTCCATCTTGATCTGGGCCGTGTAGAACGTCTGCTGATTGATTTCACCGCTCGGCGTGAAGCTAATCTTGCCGATGGGTGTGTCATACTGGCCCGCCAGCGCCTGGGTGTTCAGCGCCTTGCGCAGCGCAGCCAGGTCCATCCCATCCAGCTTCTGCTTCTTGTCCACCTCGCGCAGCGCCTCGATGAAGACCTGGGCGGCGGTGAAGGCCTGTGCGCTGAACTGGGGTGGGTCCTTCTGCTGCTTGGCCTTGTAGGCGGCGCGGAAGGCGTCGTTGATGGGGCTGCTGTACTCAGGGCTGTACGCCTGGGCGACGAACACGCCATCACACTGGGCCTTGCACACCGGGAACAGGTTGGGCGTATTCAGGCCATTGCCGCCGACGATAGCGCCCTTGAAGCCCAGCTCGCGCAGCTGCTTGATCAGGTTGCCCGCGTCAGCGGCCAGGCCAGAGATCACGATGATGTCCGGCTTGGCGGCCAGCAGGTTCGTCACCTGGGTCGTAAAGTCGGTGTCAGTAGTCTGATGCTGCTGGACCGTCGCCAGTTCCAGGCCCATGTCCTTGAGGGTCTGCTGGAAGACCTCGGTCTCCGACTTACTGAAAGCGTCGTTCTGGGCGAAGATGACGGCGGCGCGCTTGGCGTTGGGGTTGGCGGCCAGGGCGGCCTTGATGGCGTTGGGCGCGACGGCGTTGACCGGCGCGGACACACGAGCGACAAAGTCGCCAATCTCCGGGATACCCTTCGCGGTATTGGAGGGCGCCATGACCGGCACGCCCGCCTTATCGGCGATAGGGTCGGCGGCGAAGGCTTGCTGCGAGAGGGTCGGGCCGATGATACCGACGACCTTGTCGTTGTTCATCAGGTTTTGGAAGGCGTTGATGGCCCCCGCCTCGTCGCCGCTGGTATCCTGGAACACCATCTTGACGGGACGGCCGTTGATGCCGCCGCGTTCATTGAAAAAGGCCTCAGCGATCTGCGCGCCAAGCACCTGCTCCTGTCCGAACAAAGCCACATTGCTCGTCTGAGCCACACCAACGCCGATCTTGACCGGCTCGCCCGACACGGCGGCCTTCGGCACGTCAGTCGCCTTCGGGGCGGCGGCGGCGGCTACGGTCGGCGCCGCCTGCTGCACGGCCGCGACCACGGTGGGCGCGACCGCCTTCACCTCGGCCGCCACCGTCGGGGCGGCCGCCTTGACCGCAGCGGCGACGGTCGGGGCGACTTCGGCCGCCTTCTGCGCGGCGGGCGCAGCCTGCCCACTACAGGCGCTGAGCGCCACCGCCAGGGCCACGAGTAATGTGGCCCACAGAGTCCACTTGCGCATCTCTCTCCTCCTTGTGCGTTTCCTCATGGGTCGGGGACGGGCAGCAAAGGTGTGGGCGTGGCGCGCTATCCCCACAGCATCCCAGGCGCAGGCATGTCGTGAGGATAGCATAGCTGGCCCTGACAGGCAAGCCCACGCGCGCTAACAGAATACGCTGCTGTCAGCCCGCGCCTCCCCGTGGTGGAGGTGGCTGGCACTGGGGGCAAAAGTGAGTCCCGCGCTGGCCGACGAGGATGCGCTCGACTGGCGTGCCACACGTGGGGCATGGCTGACCGTGGCGATGAAACACCCGCAGGGCGTCCTGGTTCGTCCCCTGGCTGTAGGCCCAATCGAGCTGGGTGCCGCGATTGGCGATGCCCTGGCGCAGCACGGCGCGGATGGCGTCGTACAGGCGCACCTGCTCGTCAGGCGTGAGGGTGTCGGCGAGGCGTAGCGGATGCAGCCGGGCGCGGTGCAGCGCCTCGTCGGCGTAGATATTGCCCACACCCGCCACGAAGGTCTGGTCCAGCAGGAGGGATTTGAGCCGGCCGCGCCGCCCCGCCAGCCGCGCCGCGAACGCCTGGGGCGTGAAATCGTCGCCCAGCGGCTCCGGCCCCAGCGCGCCTGTCACCTGGGCCGGATCCGCCACCAGGTACACCCGCCCAAACTTGCGCGGGTCGTGGAAACGCAACTCCTCGCCCGCGTCGAGGTCGAAGACGACACGGGCGTGGGGGTCGGGCGGCGCGCTGGCCGGCGCGACCACCAACTCGCCGGTCATCTTGAGATGGACCAACAGCACGTCGTCGGACAGGGTGAGGACGATGTACTTGCCACGCCGCGCCACGTCCATCACCACCTGGCCCGCGATGCGCGGCCCCAACAGGTCGGGGCCGGTCGGCACGCTGCGCGGCCACAGCGCCCGCGCGCCCAGGAAGCGGCGGCCAATCAGTGGCCGCAAGCCGCGCGCATAGGTTTCGACTTCCGGTAGTTCGGGCATAGCCTGTGTCCCGTCCAGGTATTGACATGCGCGTGGACCCGCTTGACGCGCAACGTTGGCCGCCCATAATGGTACACTGAAGGAGGCCCGCATGCCAGACGCCCCTAGCCAGCATACCAGCTACTTCGAGGTGCGCGACGCCTTCGGGCGCGGCGGCTGCCCGCTGTGCAGCCTGGCCGCCGCGGCCGCCGACCGCTACCTGGAACGCCTGGTAGCCGACAGCGTGACCGACCCCGATACCCGCATCGACTTTGCCGCCGCCCACGGCCTGTGCAACCCCCACGCCTGGCAGCTGGTGGGCGGCGGCAGCGCGAGCAGCATCGCCATCCTGTACCGCAGCCTGCTCAATGACGCCATGCGCGCCCTCGAAGCCGGTGAGGCGGCGCGGGGCGAAACGTCGGGGCTGGGCTGGCTCTGGCGCGGCCTGACTACCCAGGCTGCTGCGTCGATCTCGGCCCGCGAGCTAAGTCCCAGCCGCACCTGCCCGGCCTGTCGCGCCCGCGACGAGCGGGCGGCGATGATGGGCGGCGTCCTCCTTGACCACCTGGCGAACACCGACCTGGCCGATGCATACCGCGCTTCCGACGGCCTGTGCCTACCTCACCTGCGGCTGGCTCTGGGGCGCACGCCCAACGCCGACGCCCGCACCCGGCTGGTCGCGTTGCAGCTGGACGTCTGGCGGCGACTCGACGGTGAACTGGCGGAGCTGATTCGCAAGTTCGACTACCGCTTTGCGCGTGAGCCTGTCGGGGCGGAGGCCGATGCCTGGCTGCGCGCCGTCGCCGCCCTGGCAGGGCGCGAGGGTTATGGCGCGCCCTTGTCTACGTAGCCCTCAAGCTGCCGCACTCCAGGCAGAGCCGGCTCACCGCGCCACGAGCGGCAGGAACAGCGTCGCCCGCACAGCGCGCCAGGCAAACAGGCCGCCCGTCAGGTCCAGCGCGGCGACCGTCCCGCCGCCGGCCGCCAGCGCCGCCGGTCCGCCGCCCCCGGCCACGGCCTCGGCCACCGGGGACGGGTTCCCCGCGTCTCGCACGTCCAGCCACAGCACACGCCCCGTCGCATCCAGGACAAACAGGCTGTCGCCCGCCAGCACCACGTCCACCGGGGGCGCGGCCGGCTCGTAGCGCCCGGCGCGCGCCACAGTCCCCTGCGGCGTGACGCGCAGCAGGTCCACGCCCCCGTTATCCGCCGCCGCCACCAGGTCACCCACCACCGACACGGCGCAATAGCGAAGCGCAGCGTAGCCCCCGACCAGGGTCGGCGCGCCCGCTCCCTGCGGCCAGCGTAGCACACGCAGCCCACCCTCCCCGGCGGCGTAGACCGTCTCGCCGCTCGCTGCCAGCGCCAGCGTCGAGGTGAGGGGAATCGTGGCGGTCAGGGGCGTGGCGGTCAGTGTCGCGGCAAACAGGTGCGTGCCATCGCTGGCAAAGGCCCGTCCGCCCGCCGCCGCGACACTGGTCAACACCCCCAGGCGCAGGCTGTCGCGGTAGACCGGCCGCGCCGGGTCCGTCCGATCGTAGCGGGCCAGCCCCTCGCCGCCCGCCAGGAACAGCGCGCCGCCGGTGGTGGCGACACCGCGAATGTCGGGAGAGGTGTCAGGCGTCACCAGGTCGTGATGGTAGATGAGCCGGGGCGACGCCTGCATGTCGGCGACGACCAGACCGGTGGGCCACACGCCGAGATAGGCATAGCCGTCAGCCAGGGCGACATCATCGGCCAGGGTGAAGCCGAGTAGCGTCTCGACGGTATGCAGCCGGGGCGGCAGACTGCCCTCGGCCGCCGCCAGGACACGCAGGGCATCGCCGTCGGCGACATAGGTACGAGCGGCATCGACGGCCACGCTGACGACGTTGGCGCGGCTGGGGTCGGGGTAGGGGCTGGGGCAACCGGCGCACACCGGCGAGGGTTGGCCCTGCGGATTAATGCGGAACTCCTCGACGCCCGATTGGTAGTGACCGACGGTCACCACGTCGCCCCGCACAGCCAGCGAGTACAGAGTATAGTAGCCCGCCGCCGGGTAGCGGCCCACCTCGGTCGGCAGGGCCGGGTCGGCCAGCGACATGACGCGCAGGCCGCGATTCGTCGCCAGGTACAGCCGGTCGCCCTCGGCCGCCAGGTCAGAGACGACGGCATCGCCTTGCACGCGCGTGACAAGCTGCGGAGCATCGGGGTGGCTGGCATCGATGACGGCCAGGAAGGTATTGCTGGCGGTTTGCGGGTCGAAGTATTGCGCCGCTACGTAGACGTAGGGCGGGCGCACCGCCAGAGCCAGGGCGCGCGCGCCTACCGACACGTGCCCCACCTCGACCGGCTGCTCTGGCTGAGCGACGTCGAACACCCGCAGCCCCGCCAGTTCGGCGGCCACGTAGGCGTTGTCGCCACTGGCGGCCACGCCCCGCGCCTTGCCGGTCGTCACGGCGCTGCCTAGAAGACGTAACCCCGGCGCGTCGAGGCCGACCACCTGAAGGCCGCCCGCCCCCGCCGCAACATAGGCGCGCTCGCCGTCCACGGCGATATCCTGGGGGGCAGTGGGCAGCTCAACGCGCGCCCCGCGGGTCAAGGGCAGGTGGGTCGTGTCGAAGACGACCAGCGCCGCACCCTCCCCCGCCAGCAGCCGACCGGGCAGCGTCGCCACGGCGGCCATCATGCCGCCGACCTGGCCGAGGGGGGCAAGGGTCGGGAGGGGCGCGGCCGGCGCGGCGGCGGCCGCGCGAGGATCGCCGCCGGCCAGCGCGACGAGCAGCACGCAGGCGACCAGGGCGAGACTCCATAAACCCGCCGCGCCGAGGTTCAGCGCGGCGGGTCGAGCATAGCCATCGCCGCCCTCCCCCACAACGCGAGGCCGACGCGGGGGCCGCGTCGGCCGGTCGGGGTGTAGCGGTGACCCACGCGGGGTCAGCGATTGTCGGAAACCAGGCCGTTCTCTTTCTCGTCGCGACATTCGCACGACTCCTTAGTGTCGCTGCCCTTGACCAGGCTGCCGTCGTACTCCTGGCTCGCGCCCCTGGCAGCCCAGCCGGACAGGGTGAAGGGCAACGGGCCGTCGGCCGCCACCCACTCGCCGTTGTACTTGCGCGCCATGTGCAGGTGGGTTCCCGTGGAAAAGCCGCCCTCGCAGGAGGGGTGGCCGATGCGGTCACCCGCCTTGAGCTGCGTCCCCACCGCCACGCGATCCTCACTGGCTATGTGCATGTACAGGATGTTCCAGCCGGTCGTCTCCTTGCCGTCGCCATCCAGGTCGACCACCACCTCGCCGTCGTCGCTACGAACGACGACACCGGGCGCGGCGGCGGTGACCCAGTAGTCGGAGGCATCCCAACACCCACCCATGTTGGCCTTGCCGGGAATGAAGTCCAGCGCCGCCCACGCGCTGCCGCTGCCCCACGCCCCGTGGGGGCCGCCGGTGAAGAACCACGTGTCGCCGGCCGACCAGGGCAGCTTCAGTTCCGGCTGCTTCAGGTCGGGAGGCACGACGGGGTCGACGCTGCGCGTGTTCGGATCCCCAAACAGGCGCGTGTAGACGCGCATGAAGTCGCCGTCCCTGGCGATGGCCGAGGCGAACTCGCCGGGCGGGGTAATCTGCGCCAGGACATTCTGAATCGCGACGGTACCCGGGTTCAGGCCCTTGCCGATGCGGCTCTTGCTACCGTCCTTCATGAGCAGCGTGGCCTTCTGACGCCCCTTCCAGCCGTAGTAGCCCTCGTTGATCTGGTTGGCCGCCCAGCTCAACTGGCGGTACAGGCGCGGGCGCGCCGCGTCCACCCGACCCGCCGGGTAGGTGCGGTCCGGCTCGCCGGGCGAGGGGTTGCTCAGCCAGTTGCCGCCCACCTCGATAAGAGCCAGCAGGATGCGGGGCGAGACGCTCATCTTCGTCGCGACCAGTTGCACAATCTCTGGTCCCGTCATTTCCTGCCCGTCCACCGTCTCCTTGTAGGCCTTGAGGTAGCCAGGCTGCGCCTCGGCGAAGCGCGCGACGTCAAAGTCGGCGGCGCTCGGCCCATAGACCACCTCGCCGTCCGGCAGAATCTTCTCGCCCGACGCCACGACCTCGACCGCCTCCGGAATCCGCAACTCCTGGCCGATGCGCAGCTTATTGGGATCGGTGATGCCATTGTACTTGACCAGATCAGCCATCGACATGCCAACCCTGGCAGCGATGCCACTGAGGGTATCGCCGGGCTTGACCGTGTAGGTCGTATAGGCCTCGCGGGGAGCGTCGGGGGTGACCGTCGCATTTTCGAGGCTGGCGCCCGCTGCGTCAGGGCGCGGGCTGGTCTGGCCGATGCGCGCCGTCACCACCGGCGCGGGCGTCACCGCGCCGCCGGCCGATGGCGCAGGGGTGGCCGCCCCCGCCGACAGGGCGGCGGGTTGGGCCGGCGTGGCGGCGCCGGGCGGCGTGGGCAGATTCTGGCGGCAGCCGCCAAGAGCCAGGAGCAGGAAGAGCGCCACAGCGAAGCGAGTCATAGTCTAGGCGCGCTCCCGGTGCGCCAGGGTCGCGCTGATACGGTCAAGACCCGCGTGAAGGGAGCCGGGGTCGCTGCCGAAGCCGAGGCGCATCGTCCCTTCGACGCCGAAGTGGGCGCCGGGCACGATCAGCACGCTCTGCTCGCGGCGTAGCCGCTCAGCGAGGGTTTCGGAGGGCAGTCCGTCGAGGCCAGGGCCGCTGTAGCGCAGCGTGACGATGGCTCCGGCGGCGGGTGGCGTCCAGGTGAACAGCCCGGCCTCGGTCGCCCAGCGCGCCACGATGGGATAGTTGGCGCGGATAATGCCGCGCGTGCGGGCGAGGATGCCCGGCCGCCGGGCGGGGTCCAGGGCGACAGTGGCAATGTAGTCGCTGAGCGCGCTGGGAGCGATGGAGGTATAGTCGTGATAAGCCCACAGGCGGTCGGCCCACTCAGCGGGTGCGACGACCCAGCCAATGCGCAGCCCCGGCAGGCCATACGCCTTCGACAGCCCCGCCGTGACCAGCAGGCGGTCGTAGCTACCCCAGAAAGTGGCCGTCTCTGTCTCGGTGTCGCGCTCCGCGCCGCGATAGATCTCGTCGGCCAGCAGCCACGCCCCCACCCGGTCGGCGGCGGCCACCAGCGCGGCGCGGTCGTCGTCGCTCAGTACCGTACCCGTGGGGTTGTTCGGGTTGCACACAGCGATAAGCTTCGTGCGCGACCCAACCAACTCGTCGAGGGCCGCGTGGTCCAGCGCCCAGCCCCGTTCCTCGACTAAGGGCAACGGCCGCACCGTCGCGCCCAGCGTGCGTACCAGGCCGTCAAGCTGCATGTAGTTGGGGGCCATGACGACGGCCTCGTCGCCGGGCGAGAGGAGCGCCCAGGTAGCGACGAAGTTGGCCTCCGAGCCGCCGTTGGTCACCAGGATATTGGCGGCTGTCGCGCCGGGATACAGGGCGGCCAGAGCGGCGCGCAGGCCGGGCGTGCCGTTGGTCTGGGGATAGCCGAGGGAGGCGGCGGCCAGATGGGACAGGCCGGCCGCATCGAGAACCTCATCCAGGCGCAACGGATGGACGCCGCTCTCGCTCAGGTTGAGATCGACCTGATTCTCCCACACCGACTGCCAGCGTTCCAGGGCAAACGGCCAGAGGCGCACGATGTCTCCTCGTCTACAGGCTGTGAAGGATAAGGCGGCGGGCGGCCTCGATCAGGTCGCGCTCCTCGTCGTCGGTCGCCTGCTGGGCCAGGGACGCAGCGATGGCCTCGATCTCCTCGCGGGGGCTGACACGCTCGCCTCCCGCCCCAACCGGCGTTTGCCGTCGCTGGGTCAGATAGACGAGGCGCGTGTCGAGATGGAAGTAGAAGTTGCTCTCCGTGCCCAACGCGCGCAACTCGGCCCAGCGCATGGCCCGGTAGCCATCCATGTCCAGTGGGCCTTCGAGGCGCAACTGATACAGCTGGTCGGGGTGGGAGCGGGCGTTGATGTGGTCGCGCAAGGCGGCCGACGCGTCGGCCGGCTGGTCGGTCGTCTTGAGCACGTCGCGCTGCATGGGTTGGGGATGGGTATCGTGGTGGCGCACGGTGACGCCCTTCGGTCCCAGGCTGACCTCCACGAAACCGACAGCCACGGCTCGCTCGCCGAAGCTCATGCGCTCCGTTGGCCCGGAGTACGCCACCTTCACGTTGCCAATGTCCATGACCTTGCGCTCGTGGACGTGGCCGAGGAGCAGCAAGTCCACGCCACGCAGGCTGGCGATGCGGGCCTTGCTGAGAATCGGCTCCGCCACGTCGCCCGGTAGCATCCCCTCCACGGCGTAGTGCAGCATCAGCACGGCGAAATCGGCGTCGGCGGGTGGCTCCAGGTCGTCGACGCCATCCAGGGGGTCGGCGTCGACCTCGAGGCGCGGGTCGAAGGGCAGGCCGCCGATGGCGACGCGGGTTCCCCGGATGTCGTGGGTATACCACTCAACGGCCGTCACCCGGTCGAAGATGTGCGCCATACCCGCCTCGGCGTACAGACGCTGGGGCGTCGAACCGTCAGCCCGCGACTTGGGGACGTCGTGGTTGCCACCAATCAGGTGGATGGGGATGCCCGCCTCGTTCAGCCGACGCAGTTGCCGCGCCACGGCGATAAGGTCCGCCGGGCGGGGGGTGTACGTGTCGAACAGGTCGCCGCCGTGCAGATACAGGTCTGCGCCGCTGTTCAGAGCAAATTCGACCGTCTCGATCCAGGCGCGCCGCAACCGTTCCCGCCGACGCATGAGCTGGTCGGGCGTCATCAGCGCGTAGTATTTACTCAGGTGGTTATCGGCGGTGAAGACGAGTCGAACCATGCGCCCCTCGCTGGCTACGCTTCCGACCTGGCGGCCGTCGACGCCTTGTGCCTGGCGGCGGCCTTCGGTCGCGGGGGCACAATCTCGTGGGGTGGGACGCTCTCGTCCAGCTTCGCGATCACCGCGTCGGTATACTCATCGATCGACGCTGTACCACCCAGGTCGCGGGTTACGTGCTGGTGCTCGGCGATGACGTCGAAGATCGCCTTTTCCAGGCGGGCCGCAACATCCAGCTTGCCCAGGTGGCGCAGCATCATCACACCCGACAGCATCACCGCTGTCGGATTGGCGATGCCCTTACCCGCGATGTCCGGCGCGCTGCCGTGGACAGCCTCGAACACGGCCGCCTTCTCGCCGATGTTGCCGCTGGGTGTCAGGCCCAGGCCGCCGACCAGTCCCGATGCCAGGTCAGAGATGATATCGCCGTACAGGTTTTCCATCACCAGCACGTCGAAGGTTTCAGGCCGCATGACAAGGTGCATCGACATGGCGTCGACGATGACCTCGTCATAGGCGATGTCGGGGTACTCCTTGGCGACCTTGCGGGCGCATTCCAGGAACAGGCCATCACTCAACTTCATGATGTTGGCCTTGTGGACGGACGTCACGCGGTGGCGATGCTCCCGCCGCGCCAGTTCGAAGGCGTAGTGAGCGATGCGGTTGGAGGCCTTCTCGGTGATGATTTTGAGGCTCTCCACCACGCCGGGCACGACTACGTGCTCCACGCCCGAATACAGACCCTCCGTGTTCTCGCGCACCACGATGAGGTCGATATTATCGAAGCGGCTTACCACGCCAGGAATACTGTGCACCGGGCGCACGTTGGCGTATAGGTCCAACTCCTGGCGCAACTGGACGTTGGCCGAGCGGAAGCCTTTACCAATGGGCGTGGCAATGGGGCCTTTGAGGGCCAGCTTATTGCGTTCCACCGAGTAGATGGTCGATGGTGGCAGCACCGCCCCGTAGCGGTCCACCACATCGCCGCCTGCCTCATGGACATGCCATTCGATGTCGGCCCCGGCGGCGTCAATCACTTGCCGCGCCGCCTGAGTGACCTCGGGTCCGATTCCATCGCCGGGAATGAGCGTTACCGGTGTCGGCATACTGTCTCCTGCGGGGTAGAGTCAACTAATCGGCGGCGGCGATTCCCGCGACCGGCTGAGGCATAGGATAGTCGAATCAAGGGGAACGGGCAAGCGGCGCGCCCGTCATGTCTCGTCAGCCGGCGGCTCCGTCAGGATGGGGTGCGCGCCGTTGGCGCTGGACACAGCGCGGTAGGGGGGGTGCTGCCAGGCGTGAACCACCAGCAGCAACCCATCGTGGACCTTCACCTCCGCGTCGGCGCCCATCATGGCATTGCTGATGCCCAGGCTAGGCCCCAGTTGGAGATCGGCGCGATCGAGGGGATACTCAAGGCCCAGCGTCGTCACGCCACTGACCTTCGGTGTGATGGGAATGAGAGACACCGTATCGCCTGCCTCGCCCGCCAGATGCGCGTAGCTGCGAGTGACGAAGGCCTCCTCGGTATCGGTGATCAGGCGCATCGGCACAGCCTGGAAAGCGGGCAGCGTCAGCAGCAGAATGTTGCCGATGGTCTGGTCCAGTCGGCCGCCCGTCGCAGCCAGGATGGTGATTCGCGCCGCGCCGCGCCGGACAGCCTCCGCCAGGGTCAACTCCATATCCGTTTCGTTCTTGCGGGTCGGAAAGCGCAGCACCGTCACCTCGGCTGCGCGCAGCTCGGCCAGCAGTTCGGTCGTCAGCGAGTCCAGATCGCCGACGACCACATCGGGGAACAGGCCGGCCGCCAGCGCATGGGCGGCCCCGCCATCGGCGGCGATGACCAGGTCGGCCTGGTTCGCGTAATACTGAATCTGCTCCACGACGGGCGCAGGGCCGTTAGCCAGGATCAGGCAATGCATGGCAGTTCATCCCTCACCCGCTGCGGCCGCGCGGCGGGTCCTATCCCTCCGAGTGAAGCAGCGCCAGGTGGTCCATTGGCCCGTGCGGCCCACGTCCCAGGCGCAAGTCAGCCGACGCCGCCAGAACGGCCGTGAGGTACTCCTTGGCGGCGCGCACCGCTTCGTCCACCGCCAGCTCGCGGGCCAGCATGGCGGCGATGGCCGACGCGAAGGTGCAGCCGGTGCCGTGGTCGTTCCGCGTCGCGATACGCGCGGCCGGATAGAGCGTCACTTGTCGGCCGTCAAACAGCAAGTCGACGCTGTCCGAGGCCGTGAGGTGGCCGCCTTTGACCACGACGTGCCGCGCCCCCAGGTCGTGGATGGCGCGCGCCGACTTCTCCATATCGCCCAGGGAGCGCACGGGGAAGCCGACCAGGGTCTCCGCCTCCGGTAGATTGGGCGTGATGACATAGGCCAGCGGCACAATCTCGCGCAGCAGCGCGTCGCGGGCGTCGGCGCGCAACAGCGCGTCGCCGCCTTTCGCCATCATCACCGGGTCCACGACCAGTTTGCCCACATTATACTGACGAACCTTCGCCGCGACGACTTCCACAATGGGCGCGCTCGACAGCATACCCGTCTTGACGGCATCCGCGCCCAGATCGCCCAACACGGCGTCGATCTGCTGGCCGACGAACTCAGGCGGCAGCTCGACGACGCCGTGGACCCCCAGCGTGTTCTGCGCCGTGATGGCCGTCAGCGCGCTCATGCCAAAGACGCCGAGGGCCGCGAAGGTCTTCAAGTCGGCCTGGATGCCCGCCCCACCGCCCGAATCCGAACCAGCGATGGTCAATACCCGTTTCATTCGTACCTCCCCCTGTCTCCGACAGCGAACCGCGCGCCGCCAATGAGCAGGCTACCGCCCCCGAACGCCATCGACCTCGCGACGCAGCGCACGCGCCGCCGCCTCCGGCTCCGGCTGCGAGACGATGGCCGAGATAACCGCCACACCGTCGGCGCCGTGCCGGATACAGTCGGCCGCCCGCCCCGGCCCGATACCGCCAATGGCAACGACGGGGACGTGGACCGCGTCGGCCACGGCGGCTAACCCGGCCAGGCCGATGGGCGCGCCGGCGTCGCTCTTGCTGCCGGTCGCATACACCGAGCCGACGCCCACATAGTCCGCGCCGTCATCCTGGGCGGCCCGCGCCTCCTCCGGCGTGGCCGCCGACACCCCCAACAGGCGGTCGCTGCCCATGAGCCGCCGCGCCACAGCGGCGGGCATATCCTCCTGGCCCACGTGGACGCCATCCGCGTCCACCGCCAGGGCCACGTCGAGGCGGTCATTCACGAGGAGGGCAACGCCCATCTCGCGGGTCAGGGCGCGCAGCGCGCGGCCCAACTCCACCATTGCCCGCGTCGCGCCGTCCTTCTGGCGCAGTTGCACGACTGTCGCGCCGCCCGCAATGGCCGCCCGCACCACCTCCACCTGCGACCGACCCAGGCTCAGCCTCTCGTCGGTGACGACAGTGAGGGCCCAATCAACGACCGGCTTCGCCATCGTTGATCTCCTGGGTATGACCAATCTTCGCCCGCGCCGCCACCATCTCAGGCTCCAACCCGTACAGGTGGTCGAACAGCGCCATCTTGAAGCTGCCCGGCGCGTCGCTGGCAGCGGCGGCCAGCTCCCCGGCGACGCCGAAGCACGCCAGCCCGGCCATCGCCCCGATCAGCGGGTCGTCGGCGACGGCGACGAAGCAGCCAATGGTGGCGGTGGACATGCAGCCGGTCCCGACTACCGTCGCCAGCATGGGGTGGCCGTTGTCGATGTAGAAGGTGCCGCCCGGACCGGCAACGAAGTCGCGCGCCCCTGTGGCGGCCGCCACGAGGCCGAGGTCGCTTGCCACCAGGGCCGTAGCGGTCGCCCCATCGGGCGCGCTGACGCTCTCGACGCCGCGCACCTCGCCGCCCAGCCCGGCCAGGCGGCCAATCTCGCCGGCGTTGCCGCGTACCACCGTCAGCCGCAGCCGGCTCACTAAGCGGCGTGTGCCCTCGGTCCGCAGTGGGGTAGTGCCCAACCCCACCGGGTCGAGGATGATAGGCAGGCCGAGTCGATTCGCCACCGCTCCCGCCTGCGCCATCGCCTCCAGTTGGTCGGGATCCGGCGTGCCGATGTTGAGCACCAGCGCGTTGGCGTGGGCAACCATGTCGGCCGCCTCATGGGATGACGGAGCCATGATGGGCAACGCGCCCAGTTGCAGCGTCACATTCGCCACATCATTGACCGTCACATTGTTGGTGATATGGTGGACAAGGGGCCGCCGCTCGCGCAGGCGAGCCAGCAGATCGGCAGCCTGGTTGGCCAGCGTTCGGTCGTACATGTTTCCTCCTCACAAGCCTGATTTCCTGCTCGCGCCGGATGGTCGCATCCCGCGCCGACATGCGCCACGAGCGCGTCTACGGCTGTACCTGGGGGCGACGCCCGACGCGCAGCACGCGCGCCAGGAGCAGATACGCCGCCAGGGCGACAAGAAAGGCGGGGATGGTCGCCCCCAGATTGGGCAACGCGCGGGTGATCCACTGATAGACGATTACGCCCGTCGCCCAAGCCGCGATACCCGCCCAGTTGATACCGCCGGCGTACCAATACGCGCCATGCTCGCGGTACAGTTCCGCCACCTCATAGCGGCGGCGGCGCACGATGAAGTAGTCGGCGGCCAGCACGCCGAAGAGCGGCACGAAGATGGAGCCAATCAGCAGCAAGAACCATTCGTACTCGGCCAGCGGCAACAGAGCGGCGAGGATAGCCGCCAGTCCGCCGATGGCGATAGCCGTGGCGCGGAAGGGCAGGCGCGGGACAATGGTCTTGGCCGACACGGTCGTCGAGTAGATGTTGGCGAAGGCATTGTCCGTCTCGTCCACCAGGATGATGGCCAGGGCAAGCCAGCCGCCGCCAAGCGCCGCGATGGCCGGGATGAGATCGAAGGGGTCGCTCAACTTGAGGGCAAGCATCAGAATCGCGCCCAGGGCGTAGAACCACGTGTTGGCGATGAAGTAGCCGATGTACGTCCCCCAGAAAGCGTCGCCGCTCCGCCGCGCGAAGCGGGAGAAGTCGGAGACCAGCGGCAGCCACGAGACGGGCATCGCCACAACCAGATCCACGCCCACCCCGAAGCTCAGCTCCCCTGTCCCCGGCATGGCAAACAGCGCGCCCACGTCGTAGCGCGTGAATACGTACCAGGTGAGCCACACCGTCGTCGCCAGGACAATCCACACCCCAAAGCGCGCAAGGTACTTCTTGACCACGGCGATGGGACCGGCCACGGCCATCCAGGTCGCCAGGGCGGCGAAGACCACGACCCACAGCAGATAGTTGCTCCACCCAAACAGAGTCTGGACGATGGCATTGGCGGCCTGGGCCATGATGAGCACCTCGAAGGCGGCCCAGCCGATTAGCTGCACCACGTTCGCCGCGCTCGGTAGCCACGAGCCGCGCACCCCCAGCGCGGGGCGCAGCGTCACCATCGTCGGCGCGCCGGTGTCACTGCCGACAATGCCGGCCATGCCCAGCAGCAGGTTGCCGATGAGCGTCCCGACGACGATGGCGACGAGGGCCTGGGCCAGGCCGAGGCCCGGCACGAGCAGGCTGCCGGCCACCAACACCAGCAGCCCCACGCCCAGATCGGCCCACAACACCGCGAAGTCGGTCAGGCGTAGCCGCCGCTCGGCGGGCGGCACCGGGTCGATGCCCCACTCGGCCGGTGGCGGCGCGGCCTCGATCGGGCGTGCAGATTCCGCAATCATGGAGCCTCCCACACAAAAGCCGTCGCCCCAGGAAAGGGCGACGGCTGCAACGCGTGTGGCTGGCCCTTCCCTGCGCTGGCATGATCCAGATCAGGTTCGTGGGGTCGGGCGCTGTGGCGTTGGTCGCCGGGCGCCCCTCTCAGCCTGGCTTGACCAGACTCCCCCAGGGCAACGGGGTCTCCGTTGTCATCCCAAAGTATAGCGATGCGGCCGCGCGTGTCAATTAGCCCGCACAGCCCCGGATGCACGGCCGGGGTCGGTTTGTTCTCCCGTTCCTACTTGTTGGTGATTCCCCGCCCCGCCAGCAGCGCCACCGCCGCTAGAATCAGCGCCCCGCCAAAAATCTGCGGCGGGGCGAGACGCTCGCCGAGCGCCACGACGGCCAGCAGCGTCGCGACGACCGGCTCCAGCGTCGCGGTCACACTGGCGACACCGGCCGGCACGTGCTTGAGGCCCGTCGTGTACAGAGCCAGCGCGCCGACGGTCGGCCCCAACGCGAGGCCGAGCAGCCACAGCCAGGCCGCCGACGGCGTCAGGATGGGGGCAAAGGCCGCCGCGCCCTGGACCAGGACGAGGGGAGCCAGCGTCAGCGCGCCGAACCCCACCGCCCATGTCACCACCGTCCACGACGAATAGCGCCGCAGGGCGGGGACGCTAAAGATGGAGTACAGGGCATACGTGAGGCCCGCCGTCAGTCCCGCCAGAAGGCCGACGGCGTTGACGCGCAGCAGCGCCGGGTCGTACGCTCCCGCCACCAGGGCGCAGCCGGCGAAGGCCAGCCCCAACGCGGCAAGTTGGCGCGCGCCCAGCGGCTCGCCATACAGCCGCCAGGCCAGCAGCATCACCCACACGGGCGCGGTGTACAGCAGGACCGCCGCCGTCGCGACACTGGTCAGGTCAACGGCCAGGATGTAGACGGTGTAGAAGAGGCCAACGGTGATGGCGCCAAAAGCGAGGAAATAGGGGATGTCGCGCCGCGCCAAGCGCAGGCGGGTCGGACGCAGCGCACCCAACCCGCCGAGGAGAATCAGGAACGTCAGCAGCGCGCGCAGGAAAGCCAGCGTGAGCGGGGCGAGGCCGTAGCCAAGCAGGACCGTAAAGAAGATGCCCAGCGTGCCCCACAGCGCGGCCCCGGCGGCCACCAGGAGCAGGCCGTTAGTGCTCGCCGAGGTAGGCTTTGCGGACCAGCTCACTGTTCAACAGGTTGCTACCGGTGTCTTCCAGGACGATGCGCCCGGTCTGGAGGACGTAGCCGCGATCGGAGATCGCGAGGGCCATCCGCGCGTTCTGCTCGACCAGCAGGACCGTCGTGCCCTGCTGGTTGATGTCGAGGATGGTGCGGAAGATCTGCTCGACCAGCATCGGGGCCAGCCCCATGCTTGGCTCGTCCAGCAGGAGCAGGCGCGGGCGCGACATCATCGCGCGGCCCATCGCCAGCATCTGCTGCTCGCCGCCGCTGAGGGTGCCCGCCTTCTGTGTCAGGCGCTCACGCAGGCGCGGGAACAGGTCCTGCACCTTTTCCATGTCCGCTTGAATACCCGCTTTATCGGTACGCGAGTACGCGCCCATCTCCAGATTCTCGCGCACGCTCATGCGCGGGAATACCAGGCGACCCTCCGGCGATTGGGAGACGCCCGCCTTGACGATCTCGTCCGCCTCCATCGCTGCCAGGTCCTTGCCCTCGTATGTCATCGTCCCCTCGCGGGGGCGAATCAAGCCCTGGATGGTGCGCAAGGTCGTCGTCTTGCCCGCGCCGTTGGAGCCGATCAGGCATACGACCTCGCCCGGGGCGACCGAGAGCGAGACGCCCTTCAACGCCTGGATGTTCCCATAGTACGTCTTGACGTCGGTAAGCTCGAGGAGCGGCGGCATGTTACCTCTTCATCTCCTGCTTCGTCTGGGCCAGCTCCTCTTCCGCCCCGCCCTTGCCCAGATAGGCTTCGACGACGAGCGGGTTTTGCTGCACTTCCGATGGCGTGCCGTCGGCGATCTTCGTGCCGTGATCCAGGACACTCACCCGGTCGGAGATGCCCATCACCACCTGCATGTCGTGCTCGATAAGCAGGATGGTCAGGCCCAATTCGTCGCGAATGCGGCGGATGAACTTGGTCATCTCCGCCGTCTCCTGGGGGTTCATGCCCGCCGTCGGCTCGTCGAGGAGGAGTAGCTTGGGGTCGGAGGCCAGCGCGCGCGCCACTTCCAGGCGACGCTGGTCGCCATAGGGGAGATTGCGCGCCGAGTTTAGCGCCAGGCGGCGCGGCAGGCCAACGTATTCGATGAGCCGCATCGCCTTGTCGGCGGCCTGCGCCTCTTCGCGTAGAATCGAGGGCGGGCGAATCAGAGTTCGCGCCAGCCCGCCCCGCAGCCGGGTGTGCATGCCGACCAGTACATTCTCCAGCGCCGTCATGTCGGCGAACAGGCGGATGTTCTGGAAGGTACGCCCGATTCCGCGCGCCGAGACCTGGTGCGGCTTCAGCCCTGAGATAATGGCATTGTCGAAGATGATGTCACCGTCCGTCGGCAAGTAGATACCAGTAATCGTGTTGAAGAAGGTCGTCTTGCCCGCCCCGTTGGGGCCGATGACGCTGGCAATCATCCCCTTGTGGATCACGAAATCGACGGAGTTGACGGCGACGAGGCCACCAAAGCGCTTGGTGACGCCCCGCGTTTCCAGGAGAGTCGAGCCTACCGGCGCGCTGCTCTGGGTAATCAACCCTTCAGTCGCTGCGCTCATGTCGTGTCCCCCTAGTCAATCGTCGTTTCGTGGTCGATGGACCGTACCTGCGTGGCGGCATCGGCCTGCTGGATGGACAGCGGCAAGTCCCACGTGCTCTCATCTGACTGTATCTCCGCCGCACGCCGCGTGTTGGGGATAAGGCCTTGCGGTCGCACCAGCATCACCACCACGAGGGTCAAGCCGAACAGAAAGATACGCCATTGCGTCGGGTCCACGCTCACGGTGAGGAAGTCCTTGACGGCCGGGCTTGCGACGTGGGGAACCACCGTGGTGGTAAGGGTATCCTTGAGGAGGGTAGCGAGCTGCGGCAACAGCACGCGGTCCGATAGCAGGATGATCAGGCCACCCACGATGACGCCCGTCATGTTGCCCACGCCGCCCAGGATGACCATCGCCAGGATGATGACCGACACGGTGAAGTCGAACACGCTGGGGAAAATGGCCGTGATATAGCTGGCGTAGAATACACCCGCCAGGCCCGCGATGGTCGCACCCATGGCGAAAGCCATCAGCTTGGTGTTGACGAGATCGATGCCCATCGAGGAAGCCGCCAACTCGTCCTCGCGCATCGCCGACCAGGCGCGCCCCAGCCGGGAGTTGCGCAGGCGGTTGATGAAGAAGATCGATAGGGCGATGATCGCCAGAATCAGCACGTACCAGGGAATGTACTCGCCCGTCTGAAACGCGCCCACGATCGGCAACCAGGGCCGGGCGATGGGGTTGATGCCCTGCTCACCCGCCGTCACGTTGAGCGGCTTGACGCAGCCGGCGATGCAAATACCCGTGAAGGGCAGCGTCAGCGTCACCGTCGTCAGGTTGCGGAAGACGACAGGCACGATCTCGCCGAAGCCCAGGGTGACGATCGCCAGGTAGTCACCCGTCAGGGGCAGCGTTGGCGCGCCGAGGAGGAGGCCGAAGCACGCCACGACGGCGGCGGCGATCCAGATGACGAGCCAGAAGCTCCACTCCTGTTGGTAGAACTCGCAGTTGAAGCCGCTCTGGTTGCACAGGTGGGGCGACAGCAGCAGGCCAGTGGCGTACGCGCCAATGGCGAAGAAGGCGGCGTAGCCCAGGTCGAGCAGGCCCGCGTAGCCAACGACAATGTTGAGGCCAAGAGCGAGCACGATGAAGATCATGATGGAGATCATCTGCTCGATCCAGCCCAGCCCGGCCGCCTTGTCCAGCGCGGGATAGAACGCCAGGAAGGTCAGCAGCAGGATCGCCAGCCCCAGGTGGCGATTTTTGTCGGGCAGCGAATTGATCCAGCCCGTCAGCGCGCCTGTCGCCAGGGCGAGCACGAGGCCCGCCAGGCCCGCCACGAACATATTGTACTCGATGCTGATAGGTCCGAGGGCGAAGGGGGGAAAGTCCGCTTCCTTGCCAGCCAGGGGCAGCACGAGGGTATCGTTGATGATCTCGGCGATCAGGATGAACACGCCCGTGATGCCGCCGGCGATGACACCGTCGCGCAGTGTCGCGCTGCGGTCCCGAATCGACTGGCCTTCCGTCACCAACGCTGCCGCCGCACCCGCGACAATGCCCGCCAGAATGGCCGACCAGCCGCCGAACAGCAGCACGACGACAGCCGCTACTATTCCAATACCCACACCAACTTTGACTGGGTGAGTCATACGGCCTCCACGCGACGGGTCGCAGCCGCCCCAGCGGGCGCGGCGTCACGATCCATGCGTCGCGTCATGCTTTCTCACCAACCGACTCGCCAAGGAGACCGTTGGGGCGGAAGACGAGGATGGCAACCAGTACCGCGAAGACCCAGGCATTCGTCCAGCGGGAGGACAGGTACTGGTCGCTGAGCGCGCCCAGCAGGCCAATCAGGAACCCGCCGAGCATAGCGCCCGTGATGTTGCCGATGCCGCCGAAGACAGCGGCCGTGAAGGACCGCAGGCCGACGGTGAAGCCAACGGTGAAGACCGTGGTGTTGTTGTACAGGCCGAAGATGATAGCGCCCGCACCGGCCAGCGCGCCGCCGATGAAGAAGGTCAGCGCGATGATGCGATCGACGTGGATGCCGACAATCTTGGCGGCGGAGCGATTCTGCGCGACGGCGCGCATCGCCTTACCGGTCTTGGTGTACTGGACGAACAGGCGCAAGGCAATCATCAGCGCCAGGCTGATGACGATGACCAGCAGGTCCTTCCAGGTGAAGATAATCGCCCCTTCCAGGATGGGGGCCTTAGGCAACAGATCGGGAAAGTTCTTGGGCGAGGCGGCGCTCTGGCCCATGAAGGGGAAGATGGAGCGCAGGCCGCCCCAGAACAGGCCGATGTTGACGAGCATGAACGACACGCCAATGGCCGAAATGAGGGGGGCCAGGCGGGGCGCGTTGCGCAGCGGGCGATAGGCGAAGCGTTCGATGAGCATGTTGAGGCCACCCGTAAACAGCATCGTCGCGAAGAAGGCAACCAGGATGCCGAGCAGAATCGCCCCCGGCGACGACTGCCCGCTAATGCCCATCAGGCCTAGAATGGTCAGGCCCATGAACGTGCCAAGCATGAACACGTCCGCATGGGCGAAGTTGATCAATTCGATGATGCCATACACCATCGTGTAGCCTAGCGCGATGATGGCGATGATCGAACCGTTGGCCAGGCCAACAAGGATTTGCTGGATGAGTAGGGCAGGGTTCTGAGCGATCTCACGCAGGATGCGCTCGGGCTGGAAGCCCGCGACCGGCCCAAGCAGAAGGAGGAGGTACAGGAAAATCAGGGCGAGGATGATGTTCCGCCAGCGGCGGGACAGCCTCGGACCGGTCCGAACGGGAGTAGATGTCGAGGCCATGCAGGCTCCTACTCGATATGAGTGGCGGGCGTGGGGTCTAGCCCCACGCCCGCCGATCCTGGTCCGACGGTTACTTGAGAGTGCTTACGAACTCGAACTTGCCGTTCTTCACCTGCTGGCCGGACATGGTGGTCATCGTCGTATCGCCGTTGGGGTCGATACTGAACTTGCCCAACAGGCCATTGAAGTCCTTGGTAGCAAACACGGCGTCGCGCACCGACTTGCGATCCAGGGTACCCGTCGCGCAGGCGCGGTTGATGGCATCCAGGAGGACCTTGGCCGACTCGTAGCCGTAGGCGGCGTAGGCCTCAGGCTCGGCGTTGTACTTGGCCTTGTAGTCGGCGTACCACTTGGCGCCCGCGCCTTCCAGCTTGTTGGGCGGAACGCCACCGAAGGTCACGTAGAAGCCCTCGGCCGCCTCCTTACCGGCGGCGTTGATCAGCTCGGTCTCGTACAGACCGTCGGGGCCGATGATCTTGACCTTGTCGGCGGTCATGCCCACGCCGCGCAGGTCCTTGACCAACTGGCCGCCCTGATTCTGGGTGATACCGCCCAGGTAGATGGTGTCGGGGTTGGCGCCCTTGATCTTGTTGGCCAGCGCGCGGAAGTCAGTGGCCTTGCCATCCCAACCCTCGTGGCCGACGACGTTCAGGCCGATCTTCTTGGCCTCGGCCTCGAACAGGTCGGCCAGGCCCTTGCCGTAGGTCTCCTGGTCGTCGAGGATGTAGACGTTCTTGCCGCCCAGTTCCTTCGCCCAGCGCGCACCCACCGGCCCTTGCAGGTCGTCGGCGGGGACGACGCGGCTGTAGTTGCGAGTCTTGGCCGGGTAGTACTTGTCAGGCTCGCCCGCTTCCACGCCCGCCACGTTCTTGGTCAGGCCGGGGTAGGTGTTGGCCGGGGAGATCATGACCAGCCCTGCCTGGTTCAGGATGGGAATAGCCAGCTTGGCCGCGCCCGAGTTGAAGTGGCCGATGTAGCCGAGGATGTTCTTGTCGGCGGCGGCCTTGTTGGCGATGGCGGTCGCCTGCTCAGGTGTCCACTTGCCAGCGGCGGCGGTGGCGTCGTCCAGGGCCTCGAACTGGATGGTGACGGCATCGCCGCACGCCTTGCTCTTGACCTCATCAAGAGCCATCTTGATAGAGTTGACGACGGTCGAGGTCTGGGTCAGCGAACTGCCGGTCATGGGCAGGGCCGACACGATCTTGATGGTCTGCGGGGCGATGCTGCCAGACGCAGCCTTCGGCGCATCCGTCGCCTTAGCGGCAACGGCCGCGGCCACGGTCGGCGCGGCCGCCTTCACCTCGGCCACGACAGTCGGCGCCACTGCCTTGACAGCCGCTGCGGCGGTGGGCGCCGCCTTCTCGACGGCCGCCTGCTGGGCCGGGCTGCACGCCGCGACGACCAGCATGACAATAGCCGTCATCGCCAATACGAGCCACTGCATACGTTTCATGGGTCTTCTCCTCCACAAGCAAGACTGGGTTGGGTAGGCAGGCAGCGCTACGACGCTGTAGGCCGGCCGCCAGGGTACTGTGAGAATGGGGCGATTCTATGCAAGTCGCCGGGATTTGTCAAGGGCGATACCGCGAGCCATCCCACGCCCCCGCCGCACCGCCACCGCTCGCGCGTGACTTTGGCGGCCTGCGGCAGCCGTGCTATAATTCGTTCAGCCTGATGTCGTTCAATAAGGGAGGAGACGATGGCTGATACTCAGAAGAAGCGACGCCGATCGACGAGTGAGATCATCATTTGGGTGGTGGGCATCCTGGTCATCATCAGCATGATTCTCAGTATGGCGCTGCCCCTGCTCCTGACGCGCTAGCCACTGCTCAGCGCACGACGGTTCCCCGCTTGATTACTCGGGCCACCGGGTTGTCGCCAAAGCCATACGCCAGCCAGCGGTAGTCGGCCACGTCAAGGAGGAGCATATCCGCCGCCTTGCCAACGGCCAGGCTGCCGTTTTCGCGTTCGCGCCCGACGGCCGCCGCCGCGTGCCGCGTCGCCGCGATCACGGCCTCGTCGGGCGTCATGCCCGTATAGCGGCAGGCCAGGGCGACCATGAACGGCATAGACTCGCAGACGCAGGTGCCGGGGTTGAGGTCCGTCGCCAGGGCTACCGACGCGCCCGCGTCGATGAGGGCGCGCGCGTCGGCATAGTGGGCATGGCCCAGGCCGAAGCTCGTCCCCGGCAGCACGACGGCTACCACCCCGCCTTGGGCCAGCGCCGCCCGGTCCTCGGCCGGCGTGACCGCGAGGTGGTCGGCGGATGTCGCGCCCAGTTGCGCGGCGAGGGCCGCGCCGCCCAGGTGGGCAAATTCGTCGGCGTGAATCTTGATGCCGTAGCCTAGCGCCCGCGCCCGCGTCAGGATGGCCGCACTCTGCTCGACAGTGAACGCGCCCGCATCGCAGAAGACGTCCACGAATGTGATGGGCTGCCCCTCGGCGGCCAGCTTCCCCAGGTCGTCGACAATGAAATCGGTGTACTCATCGGCCCGCCCGGCGTATTCGGCGGGCACGGCGTGCGCCCCCAGGTACGTGGGCACGAGATCGACGGCGTGCGTCCGGTCTAGCTCGGCGATGACCCCCAACATGCGCCGCTCGGTCTCCGCGTCCAGCCCATAGCCGGTCTTGGCCTCGACGGTCGTTGTGCCCAGGCTGAGCATGCGGTCGAGGCGCGCCCGCGTGGCAGCCAGCAACTCGTCGTCGGAGGCGGCGCGGGTGGCGCGGACGGTGGACATGATGCCGCCCCCCGCCGCCATGATGTCCAGGTAGGTCGCGCCGCGCAGGCGCATCTCGAACTCGGCGACCCGGTCGCCGGCGTAGACGACGTGGGTGTGGGCGTCCACGAAGCCGGGCATGGCGACGTGGCCCCGCGCGTCGATGGTCTCGGCCGCGCTATCCACCTGGGCCAGCACATCGGCCGTCGGGCCGACGGCGACGATACGCCCATCGCGGCAGGCGACCGCCCCGTCCGCGACCAGGCCGAGGCCGCCGTCCAGGGTTAGGAGTTGTGTGGCGTGGGTGATGAGCAGGTCTGTGTGCATGGTCTGTCTCCGCGTGGGGCGTAGAGCGTGGAGCGAGACTCAAGAGCGCGGCGCGCTCCACTTCGCCGGTTCGGACATCATGATCGATAGCTGACTACAGATGTGATCATACTGGTCTGTAAGCTCAGCGTGCCGTTGCGGGTCGATGAATCGATATGCCTTCGCAAAGTCGAGCCAGACCATTGTCTCAGCCGCTTCCGCGTCGGCATCACTCAGCTTGCTAACAAAGTGCGAGGCGTATCGCCTCTTACGCCATGCCTCAGCAATGTTAGCGCAAACGGAGCGCGAGGAGTGACGTATCTGATCGGTCATACTATAGCGCTCTTCGGCCGGAAACGTCTTGCTTACTTCGTAGACAGCAAGCGCGGATGTGAAAGCGAGATGATACACCCGAAGCTCGCGAAAGTCTTTAGCCATCTTGCTGATTCTCCACCTCATCGGCTTCCGCGCGCCCCACGCTCCACGCTCCACGCCCCACGCCCCACGCTCCACGCTCCACGCTCCACGCCCCACGCCCCACGCTTCACGCTCCACGCTCCCGGTACGCGCGCCCATTTGCCACATACCGCGCCGCGGACGCCAGGTTCTCCGCCACCTGCTCGTCGCTCAGGGCGCGCACGACCCTGGCGGGCAGGCCGACGACCAGCGAGCGCGGCGGGATGACCTCACCCGCGCGGACGACGGCCCCCGCCCCGACGATGGACCCCGCGCCGATCACCGCGCCGTTGAGGATGATCGCGCCCATCCCGATGAGGCAGCCATCCTCGACCGTCGCCGCATGGATGATAGCGCGGTGGCCGACGGTCACATCCGCCCCGATGAGGCACGGCTCGTCGGGATCGACGTGGACGATGGCCTGGTCCTGGATGTTGGTGCGCGGGCCGATGCGGATAGCGTCGTTATCGCCGCGCAGCACCGCGCCGAACCAGACGCTGCTGTCCTCGGCCAGCACGACGTCGCCGAGAATCGTTGCATTGGCGGCGACAAAGGCGGTGGGGTGGATAGTCGGCGTGATGTTCAATCGTCGGGACATGTTAGGTTACACCTCGTCGGCCAATTGCTGCGCCCGGCGGATGAGGCGCGCCAGTTCGTCGAAGCCCTTCTGCCAGAAGGCGCGCTCGGTCAGGTCGATACCCAGCGGCCGCAGCAGGTCCTGCGGGGCCGCGCTGCCGCCGCTCTCCAGCAGGCGCGTGTAGCCGGGCACGAACGCCGCGCCCTGCTCGCGGTACATTTGATACAGAGCCAGCACGAGCAACTCCCCGAAGACATACGCATACGTATAGAAGCGCGTGCCGATGAAGTGGGGGATGTATGACCAACCCCAGCGGTAGCCGTCCGTCATCTGCAAGGCGTCGCCGTAGTAGGGGGCGTTGGCGTCCCACCAGAACCCCTTGAGTAGATCGGGCGTCAGGCGCTGACTGGCGCGGGCCGCGTAGGCCTGCTGCTCGTAGCGCGTCAGCACGTTCTGGCGGAAGACAGTCGCCATCATGTCCTCGATGGTTCCCGTCAGCAGCGCCAGCTGATCGGCCTTGCTGCCCTGCCGCGCGACGAGATGGTCGAAGACGGTGATCTCGGCGAAGACCGAGGCCGTCTCGGCCACCGGCAGGCTGGGGTGGTAGTTGTAGATGTTCTGCGCCCGCCCGGCCAGGTAGTCGTGGATGCCGTGGCCTAGCTCGTGGGCGACGGTCAGGGCGTCGCGCTGGCTGTCGGTGTAGTTGCACAGGATGTAGGGGTGAAGCGACGGCGTTACCCCGGCGCAGAACGCGCCGCCACTCTTGCCCGGCCGTACCTCGGCGTCGATCCAACTCTTATCGTAGAACTGGCGGGCTATGTCGGCGAAGGCGGGGCTGAAGCCGCCCAACGCCTCCAGGATGATGTCACGCGCCTCGCCGTAGCTGAGGGTGCGTGCCGTCTGGCCGACGGGCGCGTACTGGTCGTAGATGGTCGGCTTGTCCAGGCCGAGCAGGCGGCCCTTGAGCCGCCAGTAGTCGTGGGCCAGGTGATAGTTATCCTCGACCACGGCCATCATGGTCTCGACCGCGGCCGGGTCGATCTCATTGCGCAGGTGCTGCGCCGCCATCGGGTCGGGATAGTGGCGCAGGCGGTCCATGGTCAGGCGGTCCTGGACGATGGTGTCGTAGATGAAGGCGCGCAGACTCTCCTGGGGCTTGAGGGTGTCGTAGACAGCATCGTGGGCGGCGCGGCGCACCGTGCGGTCGGGGTCGCGCATGAGATTGAGCGCGGCGTCGAGGGGAATGGACTCGACCTTGCCATCGCGGGGCACGGGGATGAGCAGCGCGGATGTCTGCTCGGTGAACAGGCGACTCCAGGCCGTGACGCCCGACAGGTCCTTCTCGCGCACCATCTTCTCTTCCGGCTCGCTGAGGGTGTGAGGCGTGTAGAGGCGCTCGACGTGCAGGCTGTGGGCGTAGTCCGCCAGGCGCGGGTCGGCCATCAGCCGCGTGGCGTCCGCCTCCGCCACGGCCTGCCACTCCAGGTCGAAGAACAGGATGGCATTGTTGACGGCGGTCAGGCGCTGCTGAACGCGCTGCTGAGCGTTCTGGATAGCCGGATGCTGGGTATCGGCGGCGAAGGCCAGCCCGACGTATGAGCCGAGCCGGCCCTGGGCGTCATAGACTCGTTCCAGATGTCGCAGCGCGGCCAGGAGATGCTCGACCGAGGGGCCACCGGCGACGTTGATCGTGCCGCGATAGGCAGCGGCGAAGTCATCGGCCTCGCGCGCCACCCTGTCGAGGGCGGCGGTCAGGGCCGGGTCGTCAGGCCCGGCAAACAGGTCGCTGAGATCCCAGCGGATACCGGCGGCGCTGGTGGTAGATACAGCTGTCGTCACAGAGACTCCTTTGGCTATGCGCGTGCTATGGGTGTCGTTGTACCTTCATATGTTCCAGGCGACAGACGCGTTCGCAGTGGACGCTGGCATCCACCCCACGAGCGGCGCGCGGGATGCCTCATCCCGCGCAAGCCGTGAGTTCCGGGCCAGGATGACCAGGCTCCCTAGTGGGCGGCGCGCTCGCCAGTCTTGAGGCTGGCCGTATTGCTCAGCATCTCCAGGGCCGTCTGGCGCGTCAGGCTAGTATCCGCGCCGAGCATGACAGCGATCTCGTCGACGCGCTCGTCGCCGTCGATGGCGCGGATGACCGTGGCGGTACGGTCGCCGACGACGCGCTTGGCGACGCTAAAGTGGCTGTCACCATACGAGGCAATCTGGGGCAGGTGGGTGATACAGATGACCTGATGAGTGAGGGCGGGCACACCGTTGGCGGTCGTCAGCCGCCACAGTTTGCGGCCGACAATCTCGCCGACGCGGCCGCCTATGCCCTGGTCGATCTCGTCGAAGATGAGCGTCGGCACGGTATCCCCCGCTGCCAGGACGGTCTTGAGAGCCAGCATCAGGCGCGACGTCTCGCCGCCGGAGGCGATCTTGACTAGTGGCTTGAGCGGCTCGCCGGGGTTGGGCGAGATGAGGAACTCCACGTGATCGACGCCCGTGGCATCGAAGGCGTAGCGGCGGTCGTCGATGGGGCAGCCATCGTCCGCCTCGACGCGCGCCAGGTGAGCCGCGAACTGGGTGCGCTCCATGCGCAACTCGGCCAGTTCGACTTCCACCGCGCGGGCCATCCGCTCGCCCGCCGCGCGGCGAGCCTGGGACAGCGCCTCGGCCTGCCCGCCCAGCACCACCAACAGCCGTTCCTCCTCGGCGGCCAGTTGCTCCATGCGCTCGCCCCGATTCTCGATGCCGGCCAGCTCGACCGAGGCGCGTTCGGCGAAGGCGAGGACATCGTCGATCGTCTCGCCGTATTTGCGCTTCAAGTTGTGGATGAGGGTCAGCCGCTCCTCCACCTCTTGTAGCCGCGCCGGGTTAGCCTCGATCTCGTCGCGGTAGTCACGCATGGCGCGTCCGACATCTTCCAGGCTGTCCATCGCCGCGACGAATGCGGCGTCCTGGTCGGCCAGGCGAGGGTCAAGGCGGGCCAGACCGCCCAGGTTGTCGGCGGCGTCGCCGAGCAGGTCGAGCACGCCGCGCTGCTCATCGCCCGGCTCGTAGAGGAGGGCATAGACCATCTCAGCCATCTCCATGAGCTTGTGGGCGTTGACCAGCCGTACCCGCTCCTGAAGCAGGTCCTGGTCCTCAGCCGCGCTCAGCTCGGCGGCCTCGATTTCGTCCACCTGGAAACGCAGCATCTCCTGGCGGCGGGCTAACTCGCGCTCGTCGCGGCGCAGGGCAACCAGTTCGCCGCGCACGGCGCGCACGGCGCGCACCGTCTCGGCCAGTTCGGCGCGCGGCGCGCCCAGGCCCGCGTAGCGGTCGAGAAGCTCGATATGCTGGCGCACGCGGAGGAGGGACAGATGCTCGCTCTGGCCGTGGATGTCGACAAGAGCCTCGCCGACCGCGCCGAGAATGGCGGCCGTCACCGCCCGGCCGTTGACGCGGCCGGTGCTGCGACCGGCCGCGGTAATCTCGCGGGTGAGGATGAGATCGTCGCTCTCTGCGGCGGCTTCGGTCAGGCCATACTCGTCCAGAACCGGCTGCAGTAGGGCGCGCTGATCGTCCGACAGGGCAAAGACGCCCTCAAGCCGCGCCCGGTCAGCGCCCGCCCGCACCCAGGCCGAGTCGGCGCGCGCCCCCAGCAGGACGCCGAGGGCGTCGACGATGATGGACTTGCCGGCCCCTGTCTCGCCAGTCAACACATTGAAGCCGGGCGCCAGGCGAAGATGGAGACGGTCGATGATGGCAAAGTCTTGGATGCTTAGCTCGACCAGCACAGCGCCCTCGCGAAGGGGTAGGCCAGCGGCGCACGGGAAGACAGCCTCTGGCGGCGATAGTTTGCCCCTATTTTATCCGAAAGGTCGCACCGTGACAAGTACAAGTGTTCGACTTAGGGCAAGGCCGTGCAATACTTTATCACGCTGACATCATCGATGAAGAAGCTCGTCGTGTTCGATTCGTCGGTGTGGGCGACGAAGGCGAGGCGGATGGTCTGCCCCGCGTAGGCGCTGGGCAGGGTGAAGACGCTTTCCTGGTAGCTGGCCCGGGCGTCACCGTCGGTCAGAGTTTGTAGCGTCTCAAGCGGCTGATTATTGGCGTCGCGAATCTCAATCCTCAGCGTGTCAAAGGGATGGGTCTGTTCCTCAGTGGACACCAGCCACCAGTAACCCACCACCAGGCGGGCGGAGGTGTCGGGGACAGTCAACGTTTGAGACAGCGTCTCGTCGATATTGTTGTCGCCGCCCAGCCACGCCTTCCACGTCCCACCGTGGGCAGGGGGTGGGTCGGTATCATCGATAATCATGCTGCCGACGCTACTCTGCGCCTGCCAGGCAGTGGTTGGCAGGCCGGCCTCGAAGCCGCCGTCGGCCACGAGTTGCGTGGGTCCGCAGCCCTGGCTAATGTGGGGGAGATAGATGGTCTGATCGGCGGCCGGCGCCGCCTGCCCCACCGTCGCCGTCCTTGCCGCCGCCACGAGCGCCGCGAAGGCGAGGGCCGCAAGGACGAGGGGCACGAAACGTCGCTGATGCATGCTGGCTCCTGGGTGCTGCGCGCCGCCGCCCGCGTCCCCGGCGCGAACACCAGGGGCACGGGCGGCGGCATCACCGATGTTCAACCTGGCCTACGGGGTCGCGTCCACTTCGCTGACTTCGATGCTGAGCGCGTCTACCGAGGCGTCCGCCAGGCGGACGCCCTTGACCTCCACAACCTTGCCCACTTCGAGCGCGCCATGCTCGGTGTCGACGCGGGTGCGTGGGCCGATGTGCACCACGCGGAAGTCGGTATCGCTCACCCTGACCCTGATATCGTATTTGTCGTCCTGGGACGTGGTCACGGCGTCGACTACGCCGCGGAAGCGGACATACACGCCGGTACCCACCTCAGGCCGGCCCTTGACCTCGATCTCGCGCGCCTTGACGACGCCATCCGTGCCGAGAATACCCTTCACCTGCACGTATGCGCCGACGGCCGCCGCGCCGTGTTCCTGGTCGATCTCGGTATCAGCGGTCACCCGGACCTTGCGGCCGCTCACCACCCACTCGCCGATCAGACCATTCTCAGGGAGCTGGTCGATGACGCCAGGGAAGGCGACGGGCGTCTCGGTCGATGGCCGGGGCATCTTCACCTCAATACGCCGCGCGTCCACCGACCCATCGGAGCGGCGCATGCCAGTCACCTCGACCAGCGAGCCGACGGTCACCGCGCCATGCTCCTCATCAATTTCGGTGTCCGCGCTGACGTGGACGACCACATCGCCCACCTGCCAATCACCGACGAGGCTGCCGGCGAGGGTCGCCTTCACAGCCGACTTAACCATTACCCTGGGCAACGCCTTCACGACGCCGTAGAACTTGACCAGCGAGCCGCGGGCAGGCGAGACGATGACCTCGATTTCCGTGGCGGCGAGGGAGCCATCGGTCCGCCGCTCTCCCTTGACACGCACGATGGCGCCGACCACCACCCGGCCGCGTTCCTGGTCAATCTCGGTCCGCTCCGTGACGTGGACGGTGGTCGTGTTGACGATCCAGTCGCCGACCAGCCCCCGCTCCGGCAGGGCGCGCACGACGCCCACCATCTCGCCGCGGTCGCCGCCGGGCAGCTTCACGACCTCGATGCGCGTCGCGTTGACCGAGCGGTCCTCGGCGCGGGTCCCGCGAACCTTGACCAATGCGCCCACGGCTACCGCGCCGTTGGTCTGGTCAATGGCGGTATCGGCGGTCACGTGTACCGTGACGTCATTCACCTTCCAATCACCTACCAGCCCACCCTCGGGCAGCTTGAGCACGAAGCCCATCAACTCGACCCCGCCGGTGGGGGGACGCTCGACCTCGATCCGGCTGGCGTTGATCGCGTTCTCACCGGCGCGTGCGCCTTCCACCTCGACGCGAGAGCCCACGACGACGGCGCCATCACTCTGGTCAATGGTGGTGGCGTCGGTGACGTGTACCGTGATGTCGTTCACCTTCCAGTCGCCAACCAGCCCAGACTCGGGCAACTTGGTGACAACACCGGTAAACTCAATTTCGCCGCGATCGTCGGCCAGCGCGACGCCGCCCAGGGCTAGGGCGACCACAACGGCCAGGAACGCGGCCCATGTCCAAACCCGGATGCGCATAGACATTGCCTCCTCGCGCTATATCCATCATCGTGGTCGGGGGGTTGGGGCAGTGGTCCACGATGGCACTCAACACGACGCCTCGGCGCGCCGAAAGATACGCTGTCGGGCGGTGCGCACCGCCCGACAGCGTTGTTTGTCACATTTTCATCAGATGGGGTTAGCGCAGGCGGGCGACGGCAGCTACAATCGCCGCGATGACGTAGAACAGATTGAAGCCCACTCGCAGGCCGAGGGGCCTTGCCAGGACGACCATAAGACCCGCGCCGAGCAGGATGCATGCCCCGGCCAGGATTTGCATCCCCAGGCCCCGCTTGTAGCGGATGACGCGGCTCATCAGGTCAGCGATGATGCCACCGGCGGCCATGCCGATGATGATGGTGAAGAAGCCGAAGAAGCCGCCCGCCAGCGAGCCGACCGCCGCGCCCACGATGGACAGCAGCAATCCGACCGAGCCGGCCTTCAGGTAGTCCAGCGCCGACAGATTGTAGAAGGGGTTCTTGCGAACGGCGGCGCACTCCTTACAGCGCAGCCCGACCGGCGTTCGCACCGAGCACTCAGGGCAGATCGGCTTGCCGCACTTGCTACAACGCAGCACCGTCTGGCGGCCAGAGCCACACACGCACGTGACCGCGTCCACCTCGGCGGCAACATCCTCCGGCGCGGGGCCGAGCTTGGCGGCGATGCGCGCCAGGCCCAGGCGGGCTTCCTCGCTGGCCGGGTTCATCTGCTGGACCCGCTGCAAGATGCGGCGCTTCTCGGGCAGGTCCTCGACGACGCCCGCCAATGCCAGCCAGGCGTCCTCACTGTAGGGGTAGTCGTCGACAGCGCGCCGCAGCAGAGTCTCCGCCTCGGCGCGGTCGCCGACACGGGCGGCGGCTTCGCCCTGTCGAATCAGGCTGTCAAGCTCCAGAGAATCCTTGCCAACGCTTGTACTCATCTTAGCCTCTCCAGCAGCGTCTCAAAAAAGTAAGTCAGTGGTCGCAAACGAATGAATACGGCCCGATGGGGACTGCACATCACCCGGATGGTATCGCCGGGCGCGAGGTCCAGGTTGACCTGACCATCGACGGATAGCACCGAGGGCGGCTCCGCCCTCGGCTCGATTTCAATCTGCGCGGTCAGCGGCGCCACGAGAGGCCGCAGGGCCAGAACGTGGGCCGCCACCGGGGCCAGCACCAGGGCCGGCGTATCGGGGGCCAGGATGGGGCCACCCGCCGCCACAGCATAGGCGGTGGAGCCGGTCGACGTCGCCACGATGAGGCCGTCCCCGGCAATGGCGCTGAACGCGGCCCCATCGATGCGCGTGTCCAGATGGACAGTACGCGGCGCGCTGCCGCGTCCCACGAAACAATCGTTGAGGCCATCGGTCTGAAGCAGGCGCGCCCCATCGCGCCACAGTTCGACCCGCAGCATGGCGCGACGGTCGAGCCAGCCCTCACCCTCCAGGATGCGCCGCATTCCCGTCACGGCGTCGTCGGGTCGCAACTCAGTCAGGAAGCCGCGCCGACCAAAGTTGACGCCGAGCAAGGCCACGCCGCTGGGAGCGGCCGAGCGCGCCGCCCGCAACAGCGTCCCATCGCCGCCCAGGGTGACCACCAGGTCGAGGTCATGCATTTGACGCACTAGGGCGCCCTGATCCCACGCCGAGGCCGTCCAAACTGTGCCGCCCTCGGCCTGTACCAGGTCCGCCAGCTCCGCCTCGAGGCCGAGGGTCTGGGGAATCCGGGGGTGATGGAGAATGCCGACGCGGCGCACGGAGGGAGGCAGGGTATCCTGGGCCAGGGGCAACGCGTCTGTCATGGCAGCCTTCGATGTCCTGCGCCACGCCAGACATGGCCCCAACTGGCCGGTCAGACCCTCGCAGCGCGTTACCAGGAATGTTAGCCGTGGGCCGGACGCTAGTCAAGACACCGGCGCGACTGATTCACAAACCCTAAAGGCCCGGCGGACCTTTAGGGCCTGGAGTCGCGAGTATCAATCACAAGCGCCCTAGCCGCCCAGGTGGGTCAAGGTCTCCTGGGCGCGAGTGTAGAAGCGGTTGGCGGCGACGGACGCCGCATACGCCTCGCGCGCGCCCGCCTTATCGCCCATGTTCTCCAGGGCCACCCCTCGGTAGTAGAGCATCTCTTCGTGGACGGGGGCCTTCGCCAGAACCGGCTGCGTCAACTGCGCTAGCCGCTGCCAGCGGCCCGCCTGCGCGAGCGCCTGGAAGTGGCCGAACTGGTACCAGTAGTAGCGGAAGGGGAGACCTAGCCCATAGGCCTTCTCATAGGCCCCCAGGGCCTCGGCGTGGCGGCCCTGGTTCAGCAGAGCATCGCCCAGCGCGAACCAGTGCAGGCCGTTGGTCGGCTCGGCCTCGATGGCGGCGCGGTCGTTGGCCTCGGCGCGCTGCCACATCTGGCTGTCACTGGCGTCGGGGCCAAGAATGGCGCGCACCAGCGGCTCTTGCTCCGCCCGATACACCGGAATGAAGATGCGGTTGGTGTTGAACTCACCCCAGCGCGCGTTGAACTCATCCCACGACCAGCGCTGGTCGGGGCCGAGAAGCGAGTCGTCGAAGGTGACGGTGTCGCGTTCGGCATTGTAGCCTGTTACCAGGCGATAGTGGCCCATTCCCCCGTCGTCGAGTAGCCACTGCTCGACAATGACCGGGATGTCGTTGCTGATGAGCAGATGCAGCGTCTCGCGGCTGCCGTTGACCCGCACCTGCGCGCCGAGGCCCTGGTCGCGGATGTACTGTGCGATCTCGTGGGGGTTGACGTTGACATCCTTGGGGTTGGGCTTGAGGGCGTTGACCACTTCGGTCTGGGTGCGCATCACGCCCCAGTTGCTGATAGCGATGGCGGTTGTCGTCGGCCCACAGTTGTTCAAGCCCTGGTACTGGTGCTTGGGGTTGGGCAGATACACTTTGGGTAAGATGGACTTCAGCTCAAAGCCCGCCCGGGGAGGCGGCAGCGTCGCCAGCGGCTCGCCGTCGGGGCTAGGCTCGGCGTGGGCGGGTGTTGCCGCCCATACGACAAGCAGCGCAGCGATCAGGAGCGACCAGGGCAGATGGCGCTTCATGGCGAGAGGTCCTCGTGGGTCTCGGCTCATGGATGGACGTACACCCACGTTCCCAGGTTATCCGGCGAGGCCAGCGCGCGGTTCTTGTCCGGCGGAACGACGGGGCCTGCCCAGGTAAACAGGAACTTGGCGTCCTCAGGCGACAGATTCACGCAGCCGTGGCTGAGAACTTCCCCGAACTTATCGTGCCAGTACGCGCCATGCAGCGCGTAGCGCTCAGTAAAATACATGGTCCAGGGAACTTCCTCCAGCCAGTACGGATCGTTGTCCTTCCAGCCACCGGCCATGAACTCACCGATCTTCTTCTCGTAGACGTGGAAGAAGCCTTCCTTGGTGGGCGTCGGTTCCTTGCCGCTGGACATCAGCGTAGCAAACACCAGACGGTCCCCCTCATAGGCCGCGACGGTCTGCTGCGTCAGGTTGACATCGATCCACTTGTCGCTGGGGCCAACGTCAGCCGGTCGCACGACCCGCTTCACCTCGCGCACCTGGGCCGAGTTGACCCACTGGGCGGGGCCAATGCGCCACCAACCGCCGTCGACTCCCAGCAGCGCAACCGGCGTATAGCGGTCCAGCGTCGCTACCAGCGCGCCGTTGGTGTTGGGCGCGTCGTAGGTTGTCGTATCCGGGTCCATGATAAAGCCGATGCCGCCCTGCTGGTTCCCCGCTGCATGGTAGCCACGCAGGGCCGTAATGGGGAAGGCCGACAGGTAGTCGTAGTCGAGCCACTCGCCGCTGCCGACTCTGGCCCACATGGTCTCACCGACCTGGCGCGTCTCGACGATGGACAGCCACGTATTCCAGGCCGACAGGCGGAGCTGGCGGCGGCCGTCCGGCGCGTCGTAGGTCCAGGTCTGCGCCACGACGCGCTCCCAGGCCCCAAAGGTGGCGGACATATCAGCGCCGTTGGCCTGCCCAGGCGGGCGGCTATCCTTGCCACTATCGGCGGCGACAATGCCGCCGCCAACGAGCGTCAGCAGTACCGCCAGGGTCAGGGCCGGAACACAGGCCAGATGGCCGGGCCTCATGCATCTCTCCGTCGTGTATCGACTCGCGCGGCGCGCGGCGACTATGAGCCGCTGCAAAGCGTGGAATATTATACGCACAGGGGGCCCATCATAACAAACGCAGCGCGGTCCACGGCAGCGCTACTCGTGATCCAGGGCGGTGGGTACGCGGCTGATGGCAACCGCCGCCAGCAGGAAGAGCACAGCATCCAGGCCAAACAGGGCCATGTAGCCCAGACCCGCCTGGGTGCGATTGAAGCCGTCGATGACAATGCCCGACAGGCGCGCGGTCAGGGAGCCACCGGCCGTGGCGACGTTGGACAGGCCGAGGTAGCGGCCCATCTGGTCGGCGGGGGCCAGGTCCATGGCCATCGCCCAGCCCACCACCTGGAACGCGGCGACGGACAGGCCCAGGAGCGCGCCGACTCCCCACAGCGCCAGCGGGGACCGAGCGACGGTCAGCAGCGGGGCCGCGACCGCCCCCAGTAGCATGGCGGCGATCAGCGCGCCCCGGCGTCGCTCGCGCGTGGCGAGCGCGCCCAGGGGTAGCGCCGCCAGCCCCACGACCAGCCCGATGGTGGCGATGAGATTGCCAACCACGGCGGCCGGGTTGGGAAGGCCCAGGTAATCCTGGACAAAGTAGAAGGCAAAGGCGCGAGTAGAGGTGAAGGCGATAGCAGCCAGGTAGCGGTTGACCAGCCACCACAGGTAGGGGCGCAGCGGTGGTGTCGCCAGGGACCGGACGGAGTGCAGCAAGGCGACATGCCTGGCGGGGTCGATGGCGGCCAGATGGGCGCGAGGCCGCCGCCCGTGCATGGCGACGGCGGTGACGGCGGCGGCAGCCAGCAGCGCGCCGCCGGCGAGGGCAAAGGTCAGCGGCAACCGCCCCGCCGAGACGAGCTGCCCGCCCGCGAAGCCGCCAATGACCGTACCCGCCACCTCGAAGACCGTCTTGACGCCGGAGGCCGCGCCGTAGGCGGCAGGGGCCAGGTAGTCGGGAATCAGGGCTTGCAGCGGCCCCTGGATGGTGTTGGAGGCGAGCTGCAGGGCGATGGTGACGACGAGCAGCCCGGCGAAGGAGGGGGCGAAGGCCAGCAGTGGCAGGCAGGCGACGAAGGCGGCCGTCCCGACAAGAAGGAAGGGCAGGCGGCCGCGCGGCGAGCGGTCACTGGCGGCCCCGACAATGGGCTGCCAGACGACGGCGACCAGCAGGCCGACCGACCCCAGCACGGCGAGGGCGGTGTTCTTGACGCCGGGCGCGACAACGCCCTCGACCAGGATGGGCAGTACCACCGGGTCGAGGGCGTTATTCGAGATGTTGAGGGCCAGCCAGAAGGCGTTGAGCGCGGCCACGCGCGCCCCGCGAACCGGCTCACCCATGCTTTAGCGTGCCTGGATGATGACGTAGCTATTGAGGCGGCTACTGGCGAAACGATCCGCTTCCCCTTCGGTCCCGCCATGCCTCGCGCGGGCCAGGGTCACGAGGTGGGAGACTTCGTGCAAGCCGACGGCGTTGCAGAAATCCGCGCCTGTCCGACCGTTGCCTGGCGGGGATGGCCGCCCTGGCTCTGGCGGCACGCTGATGGGGTTACAATCGATTACCATACTGCCGAAGGTTGTGCCGCTACGATTCCCACCACGGCTGTCGAGGAGTGTCACGGTTACCGACTGCCCCGTGAGTCCCTCGTCGCGCAACAGGCGCAGGAACTCATCGGCGTCGAAGCGGTAGTCACCGGTTTCGGCGTACACCTGGACGCTGTTGCCCGCGTCGTCGGTCGCGCGCTCGGTCGGCGCGCCACCTCCTGACGGCGCGGCGGGGCCATTATCCGGCCCGCCCCACATGCCGGGCGGTGCGCCAAAGCCGCCGCCAGGGCCAGGCAGGCTCCAGCCACCTCGGGGGTTGTTGCGCGGCGACCTACCCGGCGCAGGCCCACTCGGCGCAGGGATAGCCTCCGCGCGAGGCGACTCGCCGTCGGCCAGCACGTACAGGCGGCTCACGTAGCCGTGGCTACCAGTCGGCGTGTTGACCTCGAGCCAGCCCGGCTGCGAGCTGAGGACGACCAGCCGCTCGCCCTCTGTCACCTGATCAATGATCTCATTCTCCAGGCCCGGCCCGGCCCGCACGTTGAGCACCGACACGGCGACCGTCACCGACCCTTCACCGGGAGCCGACGGGGCGGGCGCGGGGGTTGGCGGCGACTCCTGGCGTGGGGGGGCCTGCCCCGTGCGGCCGGCGGGCGACGCAGGCGCAGCAATACGGTCAACGAGGGCGACGGGTGAGCGGGGAACCGAGTCGAGGGCGGCCGCAAGGGCGAGGGCCGCCTGCCGGCCGATCGCCAGCAGCGTGACAGTCGCCAGAAAGACGGCGACAAACAGCAGGGCGACACGCGAGCGAGACATACGCGCTGCTCCCTTTCCTGGTGCATCGTCTCACAAACTACAACGAAGACTAACGACGGCCGTTATGACCACCTGAGTGGTCAGCCAGATTCATTATACCATTTCTTCGGCCAGAAATCAAAACAATTGTTCTGATTCGCTCGCGCTGGATATGGTCATCCAGCGCGAGCAGTCCGCGACGCCCCTACTCCTGATGCGCTTCGACGGCCACGGCGACCGCTTCAGCCGCCTCGGTGGCGTGGCCGTTGCCCTGGGCAGGCTCAGCGCCGCTGAGCGGCTCATCTTCGCGGCGCATCAGACGATTCACCACCAACGCACCGGCGGCCACGGCGGCCGTGGCCGCGCCCGCGCGCAGGGCGAAGCGCCGCCAGTAGCCATCATCCTCCGGCTCGGTGGGAACGTAGGCCTTGAACAGGCGGCCCCACTTAGTCTTGAGGGCCTCCTCGACACGGTACTGGCCCACGTTGGGATACCAGTAGGCATCGTGGTAGGCGCGCGAGGCGACGAAGGACCACGGCACGACCGGGCTTTGCAGCAGCGGCTTCTCCAGCGGCTTGAGCGGGCCATGATAGATCATCTTCTGGCCCTTGCTGGCGAAGGTGTCCTCCTGGGTGAAGCCCCACGACTCCTCAGCCAGCTCTGGCTCGCCGACAATCTCAATCTCGCGCGGGTCGCCCACGCCCAGGCCGCGCTCGTGGGCCAGGCGAATGAAGGGCAGCGATAGCGGATCGAAGCCTTGCAGCTTGGCCGAGATCGCGTCCAGGGCGACCTGGTCGGCCGAGGCGAGGATGACATCCTTCTCGTGCCAGCGCATGGCGCGCGGGCCGGGGCCGTCGCCGGCGAACGTGCCATCCATCACGGCGAACAGGCCACTGTGAATCTCCTGCTGGATAGCGAGCAGGTCGACCACCGTCTCGTTGATGACGGCATGGGTCCAGTGACGCTTCTCGTTGAGCAGGCCGCCGAAGGCGTTCTTCATCGCGCCGGTGATAACGGTGAAGACGTGGGTCTTGACCGTCGGCAGCTGGATGATGTTGGTGTCAAAGAAGGGCTTGGGCAGGAGAATGCCGTCGGGGAAGACCTCATCCAACACCAGCATCGGTGTCTTTGGCTCGTAGCGCACCCACTCCACATCCGGCTCGTACAGGTGGACGTTGCGGATGCCGTACTTGTCGACGACGACCTTGTGACCGTTGTTGCGCTCGCCGACATAGGCGTCGACGACGACGGTGCGATTGTGGGCGGCCATGATGCGGTCACCCGGATAGCCATCACGCAGCAGGGTGCGCAGGACGCCCTCGACTTGCCAGGGCGCGCTGGAGCAGGCCGGATACCACGTCTGCCAGGAGATGTTGATCTTGAGGAAGGTATCCTTATCCTTTGGCAGGGCGGCCTGGTAGTCGGCCAGATGCATCAGGCGCTCGTAATCGTCGAGCACAGTCTCGGGCCGGGTCCGCAGAATGGCGACCTTGCCGCGCCCGGGGTAATTGGCTGGGTTGATCATCAATCCTCCCTAAAGCGATACTGTCCGCAACAAACGTTGTCCAGGCTGGCCCGAAACGTGAAACGTGAAACGTGGGTGATTCGTTCACGCTCCACGCTCCACGTTCCACGCTCTACGTTACAGCTAGGCTCGCTCTTCGGCGAGCTCCTTCTTGCGCGTGTCGATGATCTGCTGCGTCTGGTGCGGCGGCACTTCTTCGTAGCGCGCGAACTCCATGTTGTAGATACCGCGCCCCTGGGTCATGGAGCGCAGGTCGGTAGCGTAGCGCATCATCTCGGCCTGGGGCACCTCGGCCTCGATGGTCGTCTTGGTCCCTTGCTGGTCGATGCCCAGCACGCGGCCGCGGCGGTGGTTCATGTCACCCATGATGTCGCCCGCGTACTGCGACGGCACAATGATGTTGACGTGCATGACCGGCTCCAGCAGTACCGGCCCCGCCTTTGGCAGCCCCTCCTTGAAGGCCAGGTGCGCCGCCAGCTTGAAGGCCATCTCCGACGAGTCGACCGGGTGAGCCGAGCCGTCGTACAGGGCAGCCTTGAAGTCCACCGTCGGATAGCCAGCCAGGATGCCATTGTCGACAACCTCGCGCAAGCCCTTCTCGACGGCCGGGATATACTGGCGCGGCACCGAGCCGCCGAACACCTCGTCGGCGAACTCGAAGCCCGCCCCCCGTTCCAGCGGCTCGAAGCGGATGTAGACATCGCCAAACTGGCCGCGCCCGCCGGTCTGCTTCTTATGACGGCCCTGCTGCTGAACGCTGCGGGTGATGGTCTCCCGATAGGGGACCTTTGGCACGCCCACGTCGAGATTGACGCCGAACTTCTGCTGCATCTTGCGCACCGCAACATCGACATGCGAGTCGCCCATGCCCTCGATGATGGTCTCGCCCGTCTCCGGGTCGCGACGCACCTTGAGAGTGGGGTCTTCTTCGAGCAGTCGCTGCAACGCGCTGCCCATCTTATCCAGGTCGGTCTTCGTCTTGGGAGCCAGCGACGCCATGAATAGCGGGCTGGGGTAGTTGATCGGGCCGACCTGAAGCAGATGGCCCCGGTCGACCAGGGTATCGCCGGTCTGCGTGCTGTCGAGCTTGAGGGCCACGCCAATATCGCCCGCGACGAGCTTGTCGACGGTGATCTGCTCCTTGCCGCGCCGGATGTGCAGCTGACCAAGACGCTCCTCGGCGTTGGACCGCGCATTCCAGACGCGAGCGTCGGAGTGGATGGTTCCCGAGAAGACACGGAAGTAGGACAGCTTGCCATAGGGGTCGGCGACGGTCTTGAAGACCTGGGCCGCCAGGGGGCCGGCCGGGTCGGCCTTGAGCGTCTCGGTATCCCCAGTGGCCGGGTTGACGGCGGTACGGGGTGTGACGTCCTTCGGCGAAGGCAGATAAGTGATGATGGCGTCCAGCAGAGACTGGATGCCCTTTTGGGCCGTACCCGCCACGGCGAAAACGGGCACGACCTTGCCGCTCTTGGCGGCCTCGCGCAGGCCCGCATCGACCTCGGCATCGGTCAACGTTTCGCCGTCGAGGTACTTCATCAGCAAGTCGTCATTGCCCTCGGCGGCGGCCTCGACCAGGCCGCTGAAGGCCTGCTCGGCCTGGGCCTTCAAGTCGGCCGGAATGTCACCCACCTGCCCCTTGTCGCCCAGGTAGGCCTGGTGGCGAACGAGATCCACCACGCCCTTGAAGTCATGCTGCGCGCCCACCGGCAGGTGCAGCGTCACGAAGTTGCCGTGGAACGCCTCACGGACACTGGCGAGGGCCTGCTCGAAGCGGGCATTCTCGCGGTCCATCTTGGCGATGACAATCGCACGCGGAAGGTTGTCTTCTTCCAGGTAGCTCCACGCCAGTTCCGTACCGACCTCGACGCCAGCCGAGGCATCCACCAGCAGCAGGGTTGCATCGGCGGCGCGAATCGCGCCTTTCGCTTCACCACCGAAATCTGTGTAGCCAGGCGCGTCAATCAGATTGATCTTATGCCCTTTCCACTCCAACGGCAGAACGGCTGCGCTGACAGAAATGTGACGGCGAAGCTCCTCCGGCTCGAAGTCGGAGATAGTCGTGCCTTCCTCAACCTTTCCCAGGCGCGTCGTCGCGCCCGACGCAAAGAGCATCGCTTCGGCCAGAGACGTCTTGCCCGAGCCGCTGTGGCCCAGGAGGACGACGTTACGGATGCTCTCGACGGGATACTCCTTCATCCAATCCTCCTCGATGGACACGTGAATGGGGGTATTATAGCACAGTCCTTCCCCAGCACGAAAGGCTTCGACGCATGACCGTTTTTGGCGGGTGGCGTGTTATAATATGGGCAGTGGGCATCTGGCGGCGAGGGTGGGCTGCATGTCGACGATGGCTCCGACGGTCGAAACAAGCGAAGAGCTGCTGGCGCAGGTGGCCGGGGGTATGGGCCTTGCCGCTGACCTGAGCCGCGCCGACGCGATTCTGTATCGGCTCGAGGGGGAGCGGGCGCGGATCATCGCCCAGGCCCGGCCCCACTCCGTGCCGCCCGTGTGGCGCGACGAGGTGGTGGGGAGTGTCGTACCGCTGGAGCCGGGTGGCCCCGGCGCTCGCGCTCTCCAGCGGCGGCTGCCCGCGACGGCAGCGGCTTCCCTGGCCCAGGGTAACATGGTGCGCATCATCTACCCGGTGCTGATGGCCGATGGCGAGCCGGCCGGGCTGCTGGCCTTCGACCGCACCCTGATCCAGGAGGAGCGCCAACGCCACCGCGCCCGCGCCTTTCGTGACACGATCATCGTGCTACAAGAGATGGCGGCGCGGGGGCAGATCCTCGGCGCGCAAGGGTTGACGCCCTTTGGCGAGCACGATGGCCTCCTGGTCGTGGACCGGGGGCTGATCGTGCAATACGTCAGCGGTGTGGCGACCAGCCTGTACAACCGAGCGGGCTTCATGTATCCCTTGCCCGACCTGCCCCTCGATCAGCTGCCCACGAAGGACAGCGACCTCGCCCAACGCGCCATGGCCCAGGGCTTTTGTATCCAGGAGGTCGAGGAGCGCGCCGAGGGCCAGTATTGGGTCAAGAAAGCCATCCCGCTCTACGGCACGCGCGAGCCAGTCCGAACCTGGCGGCGGTTCCTGCAAGCGCCGCTGCCCTCGCCGGTCCTCGTGGGGGCCATCATCACCATCCACGACGAGACCGAGGAGCGACGGCGGGCACGCGAGCTAAAGCTCAAGACCGACATGCTGCTGGAGCTTCAGCATCGCGTGCGCAACAGCCTGCAAACCATCACGGCCCTGGTGCGCATGCAGGCCCGCCGCGCCGAGAGCGCGGAGACACGCGCCGCACTGGAAGAGGCGGTCAACCGCATCATGCACGTTGCCGCCGTCCACGAGTTCCTGTTTGACCCGAACGAGCGCCGGGTGAATCTGCGCGCGCTGACTGAGCGGCTGGTCGAGCTGTCGCGCCCTCTTGTGCCGCCGCCCCTGGATATCCAGTTCCACGTCGAAGGCGGCGATATCTTCATTGATGGTCAGCGCGCTACGCCAGCGGCCCTGGTGATCTCGGAGCTGATTCTGAATGCCGTCGAGCATGCCTTCGGCGGCCAGGAGAAGGGCAACGTCTGGATTCGCCTGGCTCAGGCAGGGAACCGGGTCAAGGTCGAGATTCAGGACGACGGGCAGGGTGCGCCGCAAGGCTTCGCGCCCGATATGGGCCTGGCGCTGGTCAACACGCTCACCCGCGACGGGTTACAAGGCAACTTCACCATCGTCAACGACCCCAAGGGCGGGGCCATCGCGACCGTCGAGTTCTCGCCGCAGTTCGCCCGCCGCAACGGCGTCTAGGCGAGCCTGGCCGCCGACACCCTATGTGAACTTATCAGAAGAGGCATCATGGAACGCACACGTCTCGTCGTCGTGGACGACGAAGTTCTGGTACTGCAAGACCTGAAGGAGACGCTTGAGGGTCTCGGCTATCTGGTGGCAGGGACGGCGGGGGATGGACGCAGCGGCGTGAACATGGCCCGTCAGCTTCAGCCCGATGCCGTCATCATGGACATTCGCATGCCGGACATGGACGGCATCGAAGCGGCCTCCATTTTGACCGAGGAACACGTCGCGCCGGTTATCCTGGTGAGCGGCCTGAGCGAGAAGTCCCTCATCCAGCGCGCGCAAGAGGCGGGCGTGGTGGCCTACATCACCAAGCCCTACCGCCCCGCCGACCTGTCGCCGGCCATTGAGGTCGGCATCGCCCGCTTCCGCGAGTTCCAGGAGTTGCGCCGCGAGAACGAGGACATCAAGGAGACTCTGGAAACGCGCAAGCTGGTCGACCGCGCCAAGGGCATTCTGATGACCAGTCAGGGGTTGAGCGAGGCCGAAGCCTTCCGCAAGGTCCAAAAGATGAGCATGGACACGCGGCGACCCATGAAGGACATCGCTAACGCCATCATCATCACCTATGAAGCGGGGACCGACGACAAAGGCAAGAAGTAAGTCTATTCTTGCCTTCTACGACCATCTGTGATATAGTTTCCCTCGGTTCCGCTGCAGACAGCAGGCGCTCCCTACGGGCTTAATCTCCTGCCGAGGCGACGACCGCAGACGCGCTCCATGTTGCATGGACTTCCCGGCCTGCATGTCGTCTCTGGCATGCGGGCCGTTTTTTATCTTCTTACGGGAGGTTCACTTGCCAAAGACACGCAAAGAGAAGCAAGCTGAGCTGAGGGAGATGTCCGAGGACCTGCGCCAGTCGCAGGTGGTCATCCTGACCGAGTACCGTGGCCTGTCGGTGAGTGACATCTCCCGCATCCGCGGCCAGCTCCGCGACAAGGGCACCAAGTTCAGCGTTGCCAAGAACACCCTGATGGCGCTCGCTCTCAAGGAGAACGGCCAGGTCGTGCCTGAGGACCTGCTGACAGGCCCTACCGCCTTCGCCTTCGTGCGCGACGATATCCCAACCAGCGCCAAGCTGCTCAACCAGTTCGCCGTCGAGACCAGGATTCTCACCGTCAAGGGCGCTATCCTGGGCGACAGCGTGCTGAAGGGCGACGAGGTCAAGCAACTGGCCAATCTGCCAACCCGTGACCAGAGCCGCGCCCAATTGGTGGGTTTGGTGAACGGGCCGCTGTCGGGCATCGTCTCGGTGCTCAACGCCCCGCTCCGCGAGATCGCCTACGTCATCCAGCAGCGCGCCGACCAGTTGGGCGCGTCCGCCAGCTAACCTGTCAACACACTGACCGCGCCGAAGGCTGAGCTGAGCGGCGCACCCCAAAGGAGTCACATCGCATGTCCGAGAAGATCGACCAGATCGTTGAGTTGCTCAATACCCTGACCGTGCTCGAGGCCTCGCAGCTGTCCAAGCGCCTGCAGGACGAGTGGGGCGTCTCGGCGGCCGCGCCGATGGCCGTCGCGATGCCTGGCGTGGCCGCAGCCGGCGCTGGCGACGGCGCTGCCGCAGCCCCCGCTGAGGAGCCGACCGAGTTCGACGTTATCCTGAAGGAAATCGGCCCCCAGAAGCTCCAGGTCATCAAGGTCGTGCGCGAGCTGACCGGCCTGGGCCTCAAGGAGTCCAAGGATGCCGTCGAGGGCGCGCCGAGCAAGCTGCGGGAGAAGGTCTCGAAGGAAGAGGCCGAAGCCGCCAAGGCCAAGCTCGTCGAGCAGGGCGCGGTCGTCGATATCAAGGCCAGCTAAGCAGTCGCGCTGCGCCCGTCGTAACAAGGCCCCCTTCTGGTACCAGAAGGGGGCTTCGCTGTGTCGATATTGCCCTGTGGTGCGTAGTGCAATCACAGGGCTGATACTTGGGGTAACGGCCCCAAATGCCCACGTTCACGCTTTTGTGGCGTGGCCTCAGCCGATGAGCATCGGCTCTTCGGGGTAGGCCACGGCGGGGGTAGGCCGCTGGCGCGTCAGCGCCACGACAATGGTCAACGCACCCAGCCGTCCCCAGAACATGACGAACATGATGATCAGCTGCCCGGCCCAATTCAGGCGCGGCGTAAAATTGAGACTGAGACCGGTCGTCGCAAAGGCTGATACCACCTCGAACAGAGCCTCCTCCAGCACGGCAGCGGGACTCACGACCAGCAGCAACCACGTGGCCGTGGCGACGACGGCCAGCGAGATACTCACGACGGCGGCGGCGCGCGGCACACTCCGCGCCGCGAGGCGGCGACCGAAGACGGTCGGCGTGACCTGGCCGCGCGCGTAGCCCAGGACAGATAGGGCCAGAACCGCCAACGTGCCCGTGGTGATGCCGCCGCCCATCGAGGCGGGCGCGCTGCCAACGAACATCAAGACGATCATGAGTATCTGGCTGGCGGGGCGCAAATCGGCGAAGGTCGAGACGGCCATGAACCCGGCCGTACGTGCCGAGGCTGACTGGTAGAAGGAGAGCAGCCCCTGACGCCACCACGGCTCAGCCTTGAGAATACCGCTCGACCCCTCCACCGCCCAGAATAGTGCGGCCCCCGCCAATAGCAGAATAGCCACCAACAGCAACGTCACGCGGGTATGCAGTGACACGGCGCGGCGGCGTGGCCAGCCCAGCAGCTCGCCCCACACCGGGATGCCTAGCCCGCCGATGATGATCAGCGCCGACATGGTGAGTGTGGTCAGCGCATCGTTGGGCATGCCATCGGGGTAGCCGGGGCGACCACTGAACAGTTCGAAGCCTGCGTTGCAGAAGCCAGTGACGGAGTGGAAAAGACTGGCAATGAAGGCCGTGCCGTCGGGCATGGTTCGCCGCCAGTTGAGCCACAGCAGCATGGCCCCTACCAGCTCAACGACGAGCACACCCACGACTACCCAGCGGGTCAGACTCAGGATGGCGCGCGGCGACAGAAGGCCGAGGGAGTCTCGCAGCGCCAGGCGGTCAATGAACTCAACACGGCGACCCAGGGCCGCGAGGACGATGACGGCGACGACCATGAAACCCACGCCGCCCACCTGGACCTGAATCATGAGCAGAACCTGACCCAACAGCGAGAGATCGGTGGCAGGCGCGATGGTCGCCAGGCCCGTGACCGTCAGCGCCGAGGTCGCGGTGAACATAGCCTCGGCCAGCGTCAACGGCCGCGTGCGCCCAACCCCTGGCAACATCAGCAACAGCGTCCCGACGCTGACCAGGGCCGCCAGTCCCAGGACAAGGCGGACAGCGGCAGGCAAAGGGCGACGCGCGCGTTGCAGACGGCGGGTGGCTGACATGGCAGGCAGGGCGCTGGGTGGCGGCTCGGGGCGCGGCAAGCGACCGGATTACTCGACGGAGGCCAGACGGTTCAAGGCGTCGTTCTCGCCTAGAACCACCAGCCGGTCGCCAGGCTCGAGGTGGTAATCGGCGGGCGGCGCGATGACAGCGTCACCACCGTGGCCGACGGCCAGCACGATCACGCCATAGTGGCGGCGAAGGTCCGCCTCGAGCAGAGTCTGACCGGCCATCGCGGCGGGGACCTCTATCTCGACGACGGTATGGTTAGCGCCGAAGGCCAGTGAGGCGAGCGATCCCGGAGTCGTCAGCTCGATAGCGAGGCGCTGCCCCGCTTCGATCTCAGGCAGTACCACGCGATCCGCGCCAATCTTGAGCAGTATCTGGCGCTGGCGCTCGGTTACCGCCTTGGCTATGACGTTTGCCACCCCCAGTTCCTTCAGAGAGGCTGTGATGAGGAGGGCGTCTTCAAAGTGCTCACCCATTGACACCACGACCGTGTCGAACGAGCCGATATCGACGTCGCGCAGCGCATCCTCATTCGTCGCATCCAGCGCGACGACATGCGCCAACTCCTCCGACAGACGCTGGACAACGTCCATGCTCTCATCGATGCCCAGCACACTGTAGCCCCGGCGGGCCAGCGTCAAGGCCATACTGGAGCCAAAGCGGCCCAGCCCAATGACCGCATATTCGGGCCGACCTCGACGGGGCATGAGGGTATCTCCTACCGCGCGGACAGGAAATCGGGCTTGGCTGGCCTGGCGTCGGCCAGGGCCAGCCGCGCATGAGCATTATACCATGACGCGCCCGATAGCGACACGCGCCCCGACCGTCGAGCGGCCACGGGGCGCGTGCTATCGAATCCCTGGCGGACGTCGGCGCTCGTCAGGTAACACCGACGCCGACGCTAGCGAAGGGGCGTCGCGGTCACGAGTCGCCGCGCTGCGGCGGCCAGATTGGTCAGCTCAGCGGGAATGACCTCCTCGCGGAAATCGCGCTCGATGGTTGCCCTGGCCTGGAGGTCGCTGAGGTAACGGTCAACGGCGTCCTCCTCGCGCTGGGTGCGCTCCTCGGCGGTCATAGGCCGCAGTTGGGCCGCCTCGACCACCTGCACCAAAGCCCACTGGCCGCCGATCTGGAGCGGCTCGCTCACCGCGTTGGGCTGCAAGCTAAAGGCGGCCCGCTCCAGGATCGGGTCCTGAGCGCCCTGGCTGAACCAGCCCAGGTCGCCGCCCTGGTCCTTCGTCGCGGTATCGTTCGACAGTTCCTTCGCCAGCGTAGCGAAGTCTTCGCCCGCCTTGAGGCGTTGCGCGATCTGCTTGGCCTCATCCTCGGTAGCCACCCGAATCTGGCTCGCCCGGACCTGAAGGCTGGTGGGCGGGATATTGGCATTGGCGACAGCCAGGGCGCGGAATCGCTCGTAGAGCAACTGGTCGCGCTTGTTGTCGCGGACGAAGCTGTCGCCCAGCCCGGTGGCCGCCTTCAACCCGGCGAGGAACGTGTCATACTGCGACTTGTATTGCGCCTCAGTAATCACCACGGCTGTGCCGGTGGGTCCAACGGTGGGGACAGCCGTGCCAGCCCCGACCGTCACGGTGGGAGCCGGCGTCGAGGTTGGCGGCCCGGCGGTGGGTGTCGGCGTGCCATTCGGGAAGTAGCCGTAATCTGCCTGCACGGTGCGCGTAATCTCGTCATCGCCAATGGTGATGCCCAGGCGTGTGGCTTCCTGGCGCAGCATCTCGTCGGTAATCATCGTCTCGAAGACGGTGTTGGGCAATTGATTGGCCAGGTATTGTTGGAGCTGATCAGCCAGGGCGCCCGACGCGGCCAGAGCGCCAAAACGCTGCTCGAGGCGGAACTTCTCGAACAGGACACGGTCGCGATAGGCGCTGGTGGTGATCGGCGCGCCGTTGACGACGGCGATGGGGGCGCGCGGCTTGAGCCAGTATTGCTGAATCACGCCGATCAGGATGACGGCGCCCACCACGCCCAGGATGCTGCCAAAGATGATCCACAGGGTGCGCTGGCGCTCCCGTTCCCGACGTGTCAGATGCTCCTGCTTGCGGTTGGGCGCAGCCACCTGGGTAGCTTCTTTTCGACTCTTCTTCGACATACGACGTCTCCGCTTACGAAGGATTGGCGCTGAAACGGCCGATGGCCGATGGTCTCTGGCCGCCGGGCGCCTGCTGGGGCGGTCCCCGTCCTCGGCCTTCGACTACCAGCCATCGACCATCAGCGATCTGTCAGATTGTCTAGCGCGTCTGCGCCGCCGTGTAGGGCAGCAACGCGAGATAGCGCGCGCGCTTGATGGCGCGGGTAAGGGTACGCTGCTGCTTGGCCGACGCGCCCGTCTTACGGCGGGGCTTGATCTGCGCCGACTCGTTCAAGAACCGCTGCAACAGGTCGATATTCTTGAAGTCGACCAGGGACAGGTCCTTCGGCAGTGGTTGGCGGCGGCCACGGCCGCGCCCACCCGGCCCGCCGGTCCGCCGGCCGTAGCCACCGCGGCTCTGGCCGCCGGGGCGGCGGTCGCTCTGATAGCCGCCCTGGCTCTCGGTGCGGGGGGCAGCCACGGGAGCCTCGGCAGCCTCGGCGGCGGGAGCGGCCACGGGGGCCTCGGCAGCCTCAACGACCGGCGCTTCCACCACGGGGGCCGGCGCCGCCTCAGCCTCGGCAACCTCCGGCGTCATTTCAGTCTCATTCTCCATCGTTACGACTCCTCCACGGCCGGGAACGCCGTTGGATTAGGGGATTACGGGGGTCACAGCGGGCCGACGCTCCGCCGTCCGCTGTCACGGCTAGAAGGGATACTCGTCGCTCTCTTCGTCCTCGCCGTGGCTGGGCTGTTCGGAGTAGGCTTCGCGACGGCCGTCGAGGACAATCATTTCATCGGCGACGACCTCGGTCCGGTAGTGCTTCTGGCCGTCGGGGCCTTCCCACGACCGAGTCTGAAGCCGCCCCTCGATATAGACCTTGGAACCCTTGGCGAGATACTGGTTACAAATCTCGGCCAGGTCGCGCCAGGCCACCACGTTGAACCACTCGGTCGCCTCGCGGCGGTCGCCGTCGGTCGTCGTCCAGGTGCGGCTGGTCGCCACACTGAAGGACGTGACAGGCTTACCGCTCGGCGTATAACGCATCTCTGGATCACGGCCCAGGTTACCGATAATCATCACCTTGTTCAGGCCACGGCTCATCGCTCATATCCTCACTTCTAGCACTTACCAGGGCTTACTCGTCGGTGCGAATGAACAAATAGCGTAACACGTTCTCATTCAGCTTCAACTGGCGCTCGACTTCGGTCAGCATCGTTGCGGGCGCCTGCACACGGTACACGGCATAGTAGCCTTCGCGGTAGCGGTTGATGCTGTACGCCAGGCGGCGGCGGCGCCAGGTTTCGGCAGGCGCAATCTGACCGGTGTTGTCGGCCAACTGCCCAATCTCCGTTACCTGACCGCCCGCGCCCGTGAGCAGCGCACCGACCTGCTCGGCGACGGCCTTCATGCCATCGTTGTCCAGCCCAGGCTGGACGAGCACCGTCAGCTCGTATTCACGCATCGGGGGTGGTCTCCTTCCTATGGGATATGCCCCGCTCGCGGCGGGACAGAAAGGTCGTGGATGGGAACACTCACCATCCAAACAGGATAAGTATATGCAGGCTGACAGAGAGCCGCAAATTTCCGGGGCGCAGCCCCGATTCGGCGGTCGCCCGGCTTGCGCAGGAATGGCCGGTCTCGTAGAATATCCGTCATTGGGTCGTGCACGCCTCGCTCGTCCTGCGAGAAAGGATACCCTCATGGCCACTGACGCCCGGAAGAAGTCGGATGTGAGTCGCAGTGACGCCCTGCTCGATACGGGGGCGGACAAGCTGGCCGAGTCAGGCGAACTGAGCGGCTTGAGCCGCGATGTCGCCATCGAGGGCGCGATTGGCATGGCGTCGGGCTACAGTACCCTCGACACGGCCGATGACATGGCCGCCCTCAGCGAGATCGCCGAGGCGAAGGGCGTGCGCGATTTGGCGCAGGGAACCGATATGCTGGCCGCCGCCGAGGACATTGCCGCCCTGAGCCAGGCCGTGCGCGCCATCAGCGACGAGGACCTGGGGCGCGGCATGGAACTGGCCGCCATGGCCGGTCAGATGGCGGCCGTCTCCGACATCGTGCTGGCGGGCGGACAGCGCGCCGTCGCCTCCTTCCTCAGCCACATGAGCGAGCGCATGCGCGCCATCGCCATCGAGGACATCCTGCGCTCGCGTCACACCCACGCCCTGGCGCTGGACATGGCGCAGGCCGGCCAACAGGTCGCGGGCCTGGGCCTGGGCGAGTTGACCGACGGCACAGAGGAACTGGACACGGCCGAGACGCTGCGCTCGGCGAGCTTCGAGGCCGCCGACCTGGGGGCGCAGCAGCTAGCCGAAGGGCTGGCCGCCATCGCCGCCGCCGAGGGGCTGAGCGAGGCCAGCGAGGCGCTGGCCCTCGAAGCCGTCGGCGACATCACCGAGGGCGCAGGGCAGGCGGGCCTGGAAATGGCCGACGATAGCTTCGACGCGGCGGGGCCGCCCGGCAACGGCTCAAACGCCGAGTGGAATTGAGGGCGCTCAACGGCGGCGACTCTGGTTCGTGACACCCCTGCCGCCCCACGCGGAGCGCGGGATGTGACCATCCCGCGCCCGCAGTACCGCCAGGGCAGCGTGCGCCGCGCGCATCACTCCCCCCCACCGGACCAGATGCCCGGTAAGTACATCCGCCACGGGCCGCCGAGGCCGCGCCCGCACAGCTCCAACGATACGTCGTCGATGAGAATCTCGGCGTTCGCGCCACCCTGGTCCAGCAGAGCGAAGTAGACCTGCGCCGCGTGAGCCACCGGCCGGGTGGTCACGGGAATCGCGGCCGTCTGCCAGCCCGTATCCTGCGCCCCGTCCAGCGTCCACAGCGTCGCCCGCTCGCCCGTCGTCACGTCGCGCACCTCCACCACGCGGCGGTCGCCACTGTCGCCACCCTGCGCCTTATAGGCGAAGCGCAGCGTCGCCGCCGTCACGCCGCTGGGCCAGGTGAAGCCCTGCCACGCGGCGGCGAAGCCCATGCTCGCGCCGGGCGCGGTCCGCCCCAGGCGCAGCGAGCGCGCGCCGCCGGGCGTACTGTTCTCGGCCGCCACGCCGCCGTCGACGCCGCCGTCCTGCAGCGTCCAGCTCAACGGAATCGGGTCGCCCACCTCGAAGCCGCCGTTGCGCGTCCAGTCGGTGCAGGCGACGGGCAACGGCGTGGCCGTCGGGCGCGGCGTGCGGGTCGGGGTGGCGGTGGGCGTGCGGCTGGGCGTAGGCGTCGCGCCGCCGCACACCTCCAGGACCACATCGTCGACGCGCAGGTAGGTCTTGAGGCCGTTGCCATCGTTGTAGACGCTAAAGACGAGGCTCACGCTGCCATCGACGGTGCGCAGAGCGTCCGTCACATCCGCCTGGAACAGGGTCCAGCCGCGCGTATTCTGCGGTGGCTGCTGGTTCATGAGCCACCCGCCCGCTAACGTGTTGCCTGCCGCGTCCTGCAACTCGACGCGGTGGATGTCGCCGTCGGCCCCGTCGGCGAAAGGGGCGTACCAGAAGGACAGCCGCGCGCGCGCGACGGGGCGCGGCACGCTGATGCCGCGCTGGGCGGCCATCGCCCAGCCTGGGCTGTCGGCCTGGGCCTGGGTACGGCCGAGGAACAGGCTGCGCGGCCCACTCACGTAGTCGAATGTAGTGGTAACGGCTCCATTACCCGCCAGTTCCCATTGGTCGTACAGGCTGAAGTCGCCCTGGCGCATCACGTCGCGGCAGCCTGCGCCGAGGGTCGGCGTCGGTCCCGGCGGCGCGGGCGTCGGGTCGCGAGGGCGCGGCGTGGCTGTGGCGGGCGCGGGCACGGTGGGCGTGGCGGTGGGCGATGGCTCGCTGTCGAGCAGCGCCTCCACGCGGTCGCGCAATTCGGGCAGGCGGTCGTACAGGTCCTGGCCCGGACACACGGTCCCGCCGAAATCGCGGTGGCCCGCCAGGCCGTACACCGTGATGTCCTTGACCTGGCGCGAGTCCCACGGCCGCCAGCCGTAGCCGTCCATGAGCCAGGCCAGAACCTTGCTCAGCCCTTGAAGCGTCTGGTCGGTGAGGGGTGTCAAGGGTACGTCGATGCCCGGCTGATAGTTCCCCAAGGCCACCACACCGCCGGAGGAGCAGTTGTAGCCGTAGACATGCCCGCCCTCGACCAGGTAGGGCGCTGTCGCCGTGCCCGGCGTGCGACCCTGGTAGATGATGCCGTCGCGGTCGACCATGTAGTGGTAGCCCGTGTCGCCCCAACCCTTCGTATAGGTGTGGTAGTACCACACCGTGTAGGCCCACTCAGGGCCGGTCAGGTTCACGCTGTTGTCGGCGGTATGGTGGACAGCGAAGGCTTGCGGCTTCATGTAGCCCTGGCGGTCACTCGACCCCGCGCGCGAGCAGTCGTCCCACTCCACATAGGTCTCCGGCGCGCCATAAGCAGCGCGCGGCACGATGGCGGGCTTGAGGGCGTCGCCGCTCGCCGCCTTCGCTGCGTTGGCCGCCGCGAGCGCCTCGGCCGGCGTGGGCAGGTTCTCGGGCCGCAGGAAGTGGGCGGTTAGCTCCGTCAGGCTCGGCGGCGTGCGCGCCAGTCCCTGGTCCAGGGTTACGCGCACCTGGGCCACGCGGCCCTGCTCCAGGATCAGGTCCGTGCCGCTCGGCGGCGCGCTGTCCCGTGCGGCGTCGGCGGCGGGGGCCGCGCGCCACGGCTGCCACGTCACGCCGTCGTCGCTGACTCGCACCTGGACGGCGATGGTCGCGCCCTGGGGCAGCGCGGGCGCCCAGGTCACCGCCAGGGCCTTGAACTCGAACCCCGCCGCCAGCGGCGCGCTGGTATACGTCACAGGAACACTGGCGGTCGTTTCTAGCTTGTCGGCCGGGGGCGGCCCGCTGCTCGTGCCCTTCGCCCACTCATCGCCCGCGATCGTCACGTCTTTGCGCTGCATGGTAGGCGCCGGGGTTGCGGTCGCAGTGGCCGCGCCGGTGGAAGGTCGCGCCGCCAGTGGCGGCGCCGCCTCCACGGCGAGGCCAGTGTAGTAGTGGCGCAGGATGTCAGCGTAGCCCGCGCCCCACGACGCCAGTACCATCGCCCCCACCTGGCTCATGCCCACGCCGTGGCCGTAGCGCTGATCGAAAGGGTCGGGTGAGGCAACCGAGCGCAGATAGCTATAAGGCACACTGTTGAAGACATCCTCATTGTTGCGCGTCGCGAGGGTGGTATGCGCGAAGTACAGCGTCGCGGTCGCCAGGCGGCCGCTCTGGCGCAGCACGACGTTACTCGTGGCATCGACGGCCTGGTTGGATGAGTCGTAGCGGGGGCTGGCGCGCCATACCTGGGTGCGCGTCGTCGTGTCCACGTTGGCGTCGATGTCCGGCTCGCATCTAGCGGGGTCGCCCGCCGACGCGGGCAGGCAATGGGTCGCCGCGTAGGTGCGGGCGGCGACGGCCTGGGCCTTCTGCGCCTCGGCCGGTGAGCCAGGCCCGATCTCGAAAGGCACCACGCCCTTGAGGTAGTCATCCGTCGCCAGGGCCACAATGTTGCCGTCGGGCATCAGGACGCGGATAATGGCGGGCGCGGTGGTCACGTCGGCGACGGCCGCCGCATCCACGGCGTCGCGTTTGGCCGTCGCATCGTCCACGCCGGCCTCGGCGCGCAGCCGCTCGCGGACCTGGGCCTGCTCGGCAGAGGACAGTCCCACGCGCACCATCGCCACGTCGCGGGCCAGCCCGGTGTCGATGACCGTCTCGGCCGGCAGCGTCATGCCCACGTAGCCCGGCGCTTCTACGCGCACGTCGTAGCGGCCGGGCGGCAGGGCCAGGTTGTAGGCCCCGTCGGTCGCCGCACGCGCTTCGACCCCATCCCCACGCACGACGGCATCGGCGGCGGGCGCGCCTGTCAGCAGGTCCGTTACGTGGCCGGACAGGCCCCCTGGTCCCTTCTCCCTCGGGGCGAGGGGCAGGGCGGGGGCCTTGGGACCTTCAAGAGGGGAGGCAGTCGCGCCCTCGGCGCTAGACGCACGCAGCAGGATGAACGCCACGGCAAGGCTGCCAAGCACAATGATGCATCGAGTGAGAACCGTACGACTCACAACGATTCCTTCCTAATAGGGGCGACCCTGCGCATCGGCCCGTTGTCGCACCGCCGAGGGCAAGGGAGACCCTGCCGCTACCATCGCATCGTCAACTACCAAGACGCGCTCACGCCCGTATAGTTCCGCATGGAATCAAAAAAAGGCTGGCCCAGGTTTCAGGCCTGGGTCAGCCCCTATCCCTCTTGCGCGGGCGTGTCGCCCGCGCTACCGGACTCGCCGCGCCCCGCTACTCGGGCAGCGCGGGGGCCACCGGTGCAGCCGCCTCGGCCGAGGCAGCCACCGGGCCACCTTCCGGCTCGACAGTCACCTTCACGTGCGCCGAAACGTTGGTGATCAGGCGCACCTCGACGGTGTGCTCGCCCAGGTGGCGAATTGGCTCGTCCAGTTCGATGCGGCGGCGGTCGATATCGTGCTTCGTCTGGGCCTTGATGGCCTCGGCGATATCGGCATTGGTGATAGAGCCGTACAGGCGACCCTCTTCGCCCGCCCGCGCCGTGAAGTGCAGGTTCAACTGGTTCAACTCAGCGGCGATGGACTCGGCATCCTGCACGCGGCGCGCCATCTTCTTGGCCTCGGCGCGGCGCAGCTCCTCGACATTCTTGACCGCGCCGTAGGTCGCCAGGATTGCCAGCCCCTTGGGAATCAGGTAATTGCGGCCATAGCCGTCTGCTACGTCTTTAACGTCGCCGACCTTGCCCAGGTTCGGGACTTCCTGAATGAGGACCACACGCATGGGATGTCACCTCGCAAAAATCAATGCTCAATTCGACACGACAGTATAGCACGGCCCGCGCCGGAAGGCGAATCTGGCGCTGCGGCCACCGACCCCCGACGAGCGACCACGCGCCGATCAGTCGTCGGCGGTCGGTCGTCCGGGGTCGTCACTCAATACACCGGCCGCATGGTGCGCTTGAGGATGTCGTAGTGCTCCAGGGCGCGGCCCGCGCCGCGCGCGCAGCAGCCGATGGGGTCGTCAGCCGGGTAGAAGGCAATGCCCGTCTCGTCCGTCAACAGGCGGTCGAGATTGCGCAACAGCGCGCCGCCGCCCGTCATCACCGCGCCCCGGTCGATGACATCGGCAGCCAGCTCCGGCGGCGTCTTTTCCAGCACTTCCTTGGCCGCGCCAACAATCGCCGCCAGCGGCTCGGCCATCGCCTCGGTGACCTCGGTGGAGGTCAGCTTGACCGTGCGAGGCAGGCCCGCCACCTGGTCGCGGCCGCGCACCTCCATGATCAATTCCTCTTCCAACGGAACCGCGCTGCCGATGGTCATCTTGATCTCTTCGGCGGTGCGCTCGCCGACCAGCAGGTTGTACTTGCGGCGCACGTAGGAGGCGATGGCCTCATCGACCTTGTTGCCCCCGACGCGCACCGACGACCACTGCACGATACCGTTGACCGACACAATAGCCGCCTCGGTGGTGCCGCCGCCCAGATTGATAACCATGTTGCCAGTTGGAGTAGCGACGGGCAGCCCTGCGCCAATGGCGGCCGCCAGCGGCTCCGGGATGAGAAACGCCTCGCCCGCGCCCGCCTGGATGGCGGCGTCGTGCACGGCGCGGCTCTCCACCGACGTGACGCCGACCGGCACCGAGATCATGACTTCGGGCTTGCGGATGCGCATGCGCCCGCAGACTTTCTGGATGAAGTAGCGCAGCATCGCCTCGGTTACCACGTAGTCGGCGATAACACCGTCTTTGAGCGGGCGAGCCACTTCGATGGTGTCCGGGGTGCGGCCCAACATTTCGAGCGCCTCTTGACCGACGGCGACGATGCGGTTGTCGTTGACTGAGATAGCGACGACGGACGGCTCCTTCAGCACGATGCCGCGCCCTCGCTCGTGGACGAGGACGTTGACTGTGCCGAGATCGATGCCAATGTAGCGCGTAAGCATGCGTCAATCCTTGCGAAAGCGTGCCGGACAGCGAACAGGCAGGGTGGGCCGCCGCCGAAGACGCGACTCGCCCCCGCCCAGCAAGTCAGCAAGTATAGCCAGGCCTGTTCCTCGCGTCAAAAGTAGGCGACGGCCCCCTCCGGTAAATCAGGTTGGGGCGGGTGGGGTCTGCGATGCTACTCCGCACACCCCACCCGCCCCAGCGTCCACTTACCCCGCGCAGCGGCTACTGGCTCACTGGCCGCCGACTCCCGCCCCGCCGCTCGGCCAGCTTCAACTGGAGCTTGGCGCGCTTGAGGGCGGCCAGGGCGCGCTCCTCGTCCACCGGTTCCAGGCCACGCGCCAGCGCCTCCTGGGCGCGGCGGCGGGCCTCCTCCGCCTGGGCAATGTCGATCTCTTCCACGCGGTCGGCGCTGTCAGCCAGCACTGTGACTCGGTCTGGCCGCACCTCAACAAAGCCGCCACCGATGGCGATGTGACGGTCTGGCTCATTGGCCTTCTTGATGACCAGCGCGCCGAAGTTGAGGCCCGACATCAAAGCGGCGTGGCGAGGCAGGATGCCCATCTCGCCCTCGGCGCCCGGCACGATGACCATGTCCACGTCATCCTTGTACAGGATGCGGTCAGGGGCCACCACTTCCAGGTGAATCGGCATACGTTACTCCCCTAGCGGCCCTGGCGTAGCTCCTCGGCAGTCTTCTGTACATCCTCGATACCGCCCTGCATATAGAAGGCCTGTTCGGGGATGTCGTCCAACTCGCCGTCGAGAATCATCTTGAAGCCCTTGACCGTGTCCTCGATCTTGACGTAGCGGCCTTCCTTGTTCGTGAAACGCTCGGCCACATACATCGGCTGGCTCAGGAACCGCTGAATCTTGCGGGCGCGAGCCACGGTGAGCTTGTCGTCCTCACTCAACTCCTCGACGCCCAGGATGGCGATGATATCCTGCAAGTCCTTGTAACGCTGAAGGACGCGCTGGCAGCCGCGCGCCACCTGATAGTGTAGATCGCCCACGATGCGCGGGTCCAGGATACGGCTGGTCGAGCCGAGGGGATCGACGGCGGGGAAGATGCCCTGCTCGAAGATGGACCGCTCCAGGGCGATGGTTGCATCCAGGTGAGCGAAGGTCGTCGCCGGAGCCGGGTCGGTGTAATCGTCGGCAGGCACGTACACGGCCTGCATCGAGGTGATGGAGCCGCGCTTGGTCGAGGTGATGCGCTCCTGAAGCGCGCCCATCTCCGTTGCCAGCGTCGGCTGGTAGCCCACCGCGCTCGGCATACGACCCAGCAAGGCGGACACTTCGGAGCCGGCCTGCACGAAGCGGAAGATGTTGTCGATGAAGAGCAGCACGTCGCGGCCCTCATCGCGGAAGTACTCCGCCATCGTCACGCCCGTCAGCCCCACCCGCAGGCGCGCGCCGGGCGGCTCGTTCATCTGGCCGAAGACCATGACCGTCGAGCCGATGACGCCGTACTCGTGCATTTCGCCGTACAGTGCGGTTCCCTCGCGGGTTCGTTCGCCCACCCCCGTGAACACCGAATAGCCGGAGTGGACGGCGGCGATGTTGCGGATAAGTTCGGCGATGGTCACTGTCTTGCCCACGCCCGCACCGCCGAACACGCCCGTCTTACCGCCCTTCGTGAAGGGCGCGATGAGGTCGATGACCTTGAGACCCGTCTCGAAGACCTTGGTCTTGGTAACCTGATCAACCAGGGGCGGAGAGGGTCGATGGATGGGGTAGAAGGTCTCGGCCTCGACCGGCCCCTTCTCATCGATAGGTGCGCCCAACACGTCGAAGACGCGGCCGAGGGTAGAGGGGCCGACGGGCACGGTGATGGGGCCGCCGGTGGCGACGGCATCCATACCACGCCGCAGGCCGTCGGTCGTGGTCATAGAAACGGCGCGCACCGCATTGTGGCCCAGGTGTGTCTGCACCTCGCACGTGACGCGGCGGCCGTCATCGCTGATAATCTCAATCGCGTCGTAAATTTCGGGCAACTGGTCTTCAGGGAACTCAGCGTCCACCACGGAACCAATAATCTGCACGACCTTGCCCATCACGTCGCGAGCCTGATCCTGGGTCTTGGGTTCGGCGACTGCCATAGATTACCTCCACTCCGCCTGGGGTTGTGCGCCACTCAAGCCGCGCGCCACCTACCGCGCCCGTCCCTGCTCCAGCGCCGCCGAGCCGCCCGCAATATCCAGCAATTCGCGGGTGATACTCTCCTGGCGCGCCTTGTTATAGGTCAGTGTCAAGTCATCGATCAACTCACCGGCGGCGTCGTTGGCGTTACGCATGGCAACCATCTGCGCACTGAAGAAGCTCGCCGCCGATTCGAGCAGCGCCTGATAGACGAGCATCTCCGTAAAGCGCGGCAGCACCGAGGCTAACACATCCTCCGCGCTCGGCTCGTAGATGTAGTCCACCATGCCGCGCCGCTCGTCGGCCAGCCACACCGGTTCGACCGGCAACAACTGCTGGATCACTGGCACCTGGCGCAGCGTAGATTGAAAATCCGTGTAGCCCAGGTAGACCGCATCCAGATCGCCCTTGAGAAAGTCCTCCATCGCGATGCGGGCGATGGGCAGCGCCGCCGTCAGCGTGGGCGGGTCGGGCACGGGGACAAACTCGGCGCGGATAGGGCGGCCCACCCGCAGCATGAAGTCGCGGCCCTTGCGGCCCACAGCGACCACGCTGACGTTGCTTTTCTGCTCGCGCATCCAGCGCAACGCCTCGCGAATCATATTCGAGTTGAAGCTGCCCGCCAGGCCACGATCAGCCGTGATGAGAATGAGGGCTACGTTGCGCTGGTCGCGCTGTTGCAGCAGGGGGTGGGGGACTGCGCCGCGCGCAGTCTGCCGTGCAATCGAGCCAAGTACCTCGCGCGCCTTCTCAGCGTAGGGGCGGGTGGCGAGTGTCTGCTGTTGGGCGCGCCGCATCTTGGAGGCCGCAACGGTCTCCATGGCCTTGGTAATCTGCTTGATGTTCTTGACGCTGCGGATGCGGCGTCGAATCTCGCGCGCGCTAGCCACGGTATCTCCTCGTAGAGCGGGGAGCGTCAAGCGTGGAGCGACGAGACACACGCCTGCGCGTCTCTACCTCGCTCGACGCTTCCCGCCCCACGCTCTACGCCTTACACAGGCGGCGTCCAGGACGCATTGAATTGATCGAGCGCCGCGCGCAACTGCTGCACAGTCGGGGAGGCGTCGGCCCCAATCTTCGGGTCGAACAGGCGCTTCTCCGACTCGATACTCGACAGCACCCCCGCATAGTTGCGCTCCACGAAGCGATGGAAGTCGGCCTCCCAGGCGCCCACATGCCCCACCGCTACTTTGTCCAGATAGCCGTTGTTGACGGCATACAGGATGCACACCTCCTGGGCCATGGACAGCGGCTGGTACTGGGGTTGCTTCAGGACTTCCTGGATACGCACGCCGCGATCCAACTGCCGCTTGGTAACGGCGTCCAGGTCGGAGCCGAACTGGGCAAAGGCGGCCAGCTCGCGGAACTGGGATAGCTCGCTCTTGAGGCGACCCACGGCCTGCTTCATGCCGCGCGTCTGGGCGTCGCCGCCCACCCGTGACACCGACAGACCCGTGTTCACAGCGGGGCGAACACCGGCGTAGAACAGGTCACT
>DAOUDG010000066.1:0-2498 GCA_034431435.1 Anaerolineae bacterium
GTGGTGGCCGGGTGCGACGCGCCGTTCTCCCTCTACTACACGGAGGCGACTGTGGTTTCAATCCTCACCCGGCGTGGTGGCCGGGTGCGACCTGCCTCTGCCCGCATTGTCAGACCGTCGCGGGCAAGTTTCAATCCTCACCCGACGTGGTGGCCGGGTGCGACGGCTATTTTCGCCCGTTTTACGTCCCCATGACGGCCTCCTACACGGATTCGGGGCTTCACAAGCCTCCTGGCGCTGGTATCGGGCCACCTTCGACCCCATTTTGCGCCTGATAGGCTCAACATGTCCACTCTTATGTTCAGAAGGCGCCGCGAACCCCTGGCCCTACGCGCAGCACTTGAGGTTCGCGCACGGCTAGACCACCAGCGGCTCCCGCTGATCGAAGCTCAGGCTCTGGCCCAGCGACTGGACGTACTTCTCGCGCGGCTCCAGCAGACGGTAGATGCGCAGGCTGTCCTCCTTGACATTGATCTCCTTCGCCAGGCGGTGCTTGAGTTGCTCCAGCTGCGCCGGGTTGACGACACACTCGAAGACGGACTTCTGGACCCGCTGGCCGAAGCCCTCGCACACCTTGGCGACCTTCCGTAGCCGCCGTTGACCAGCTGCGGTCTCGGTGCACACATCGTAGACGACCAGAATTTCCAACGTCTCCCCCTTACCCCGAGCGATACATGAACGGCATATACTCGCGCATCTCCCGCCGTAGGTGCCGTGCCAGCAGCCGCGCCTGGACGTGGGGCGCCAGGCCCCACGGCACTTTCTGCTGCAAGACCCGATGCTCGACCTGTTCCTCCTTGCGCCGCTGGTAGGCGGCCAGAATGATGCGCCGCCCCTCGTCGCTCAGGTAGATGCCGCCGCCGGGCTGCTCCTCAAAATGATCGGGCCGCAACTGGCGGCGGTTGATCAGTACCAGGGCCAGGCGGTCGGCCAGCGGCGCGCGTAGCTCCTCCATCAGGTCGAGGGCCAGGGCAGGGCGACCGGGCCGCAGGGCGTGGAGATAGCCCACCTGGGGATCGAGGCCGACTCCCTCCAGCGCCGCCACACACTCTTTGCGCACCAGGGCATACAGGAAGGACAGCACGCAGTTGGCGCGGTCGCGGGGTGGTCGCCGGTTGCGCCCATCGAGGACGAAGGCATCGCCCTCGGCTCGAATGGCGTAGCCTAGCACGCCAAAGTAGGTACGCGCCGCGTCACCCTCCGCCCCGCGCACCGTGTCCAGGTCCTCGGCCTCGCGCAGTCGGCCCAACCCTTCCGCCAGCCGCGCGGCTCCAGCCGCCAGCGCAGCCGCCGCCTCGGGGTCGGTGGCGTCGCGGGCCGCCCGCAATAGCACCTGACGGCTGTTCTGAATCTTAGCCGCCACCATCTGACGGGCAATCTGCCGCGGTCGATCCGGGTCCGACAGGGCCAGGTGCTGGGCGCGGCGCAGCAGGACGTTACCCCGCGTTGGCCCCTCCATGCGCGCCTTGAAGCGGCCGCCGTGTGTCAGCCACACAATGGACCGCCCGTCGTCGGCGCAGCGATGGATGAGGGGCGGCGTGACCGTGACGCGCCCGAAGACCACGATCCCGTTGAGGCGCAGGAGGGGCATCCGCAGGCGCGTCTCCCCCTCCTGCCGCACTTGCAGCGCGTCGTGGTCCAGACGCAAGACCGTGCCTTGCGTCTGGACGTACAGGGTGTTGAGAAGCTCTTGCATCTGACTATCCCTCCCCGCTGGCCGCCCACGGTGTGAACAGCGCACCTTGCAGACCTCGCAGCCGCTCCGGGTGAGCCACCACGCCGGGCAGGCACTCGTCGCGCAGCGAGCAGTTCCGACAGCGCGCATCGTCGGGGGCCGGCGGCAGGTGGAAGTCGGTAAGCATGGACCGGACGGCCTCAATCATCTCGACTGTCCGCGCCCGCAACGCCACGTCGAAGACGACTTCCACCTGCCGCCGCGCGGCGACGTAGTGGATGGCGCCGCGCGGGACAGCCGTGGTAAGCATCTCCTCCAGGCACAGGGCCTGGGCGCACAGCTGGAGGTCGGGATGAGCGCCGCGTCGCCGCCCCGACTTGTACTCGACCGGATACGGCCCCTCGGCGCGCATCTCGACCACGTCGGCCCGCCCCGTCAACCCGTAGCTATCGGACCAGAGCGGGATGCCACGTAGCGTGCGCACCCCTCGATTGGCGCGCTGGTCGTCGGAGTCGACGCGCTGGTGGGCGATCTGGCCGCGCACGGTGTAGACGTTCTCGGTGTAGACCTGCTCGACGTGAATCAGCGCGCACTGGCGCGGACAGTAGCTGTAATGCTCCAGCGCCGAGAGCAGCACATCGACCCGCTCGTTGTCCGACATGGCGACCTCCCGCCGTACTACACGCCCAGCCTGGTCAACGTGACGCCGGACGGCAAGTCCGTGTCCTTGACGCGGATGGTGTAGTCATGGACCGAGCGCGGGGCCAGGATGTCGGGCTGCCGCGCGACCTGGACGCGCTCGAAAAGGCGCTGGGCGGGCGCG
>DAOUDG010000067.1:0-26566 GCA_034431435.1 Anaerolineae bacterium
TCGTCCTCCACGCGGCGTCGCTGGGTCAGGCTTGCGCCCATTGCCCAATATCCCTCACTGCTGCCTCCCGTAGGAGTCGGGGCCGTGTCTCAGTCCCCGTGTGGGGGGTCATGCTCTCACACCCCCTACCCGTCGTCGGCTTGGTAGGCTCTTACCCCACCAACTACCTGATAGGCCGCAGGCTCCTCCAGTAGTGGCTTGCGCCTTTCGTCTCTCGACGTCATCGGGTATTAGCGGACGTTTCCATCCGTTGTCCCCGTCTCCTGGGTAGATTACCTACGTGTTACGCACCCGTTTGCCACTGGCTACCGAAGTAGCCCGTTCGACTTGCATGTGTTAGGCACGCCGCCAGCGTTCATCCTGAGCCAGGATCAAACTCTCCATATAGAGCCCCTCATCGGGACCCCTCGATCCTCGCGCCTTCTCAGCGCGTTTTCGCTCGCTCTTAGGCTGACTTCCTCTTCGCTGCTTTCCTGTCACTCTTTAGTTGTTAAGGTCATCCGACACACAAAGGCCTGGCAACAAGCCAGGCCCTAAAACCCTCTGCTTGCCGCGCTGCCTATCTCAATTGTACACCGTCCGGCAATTTGCCACAGGCGGCTCCACTGTTCATGTCGGGTGCGAGAGTCATTATACTCGCTTCTCGCGAGGTGTCAAGTCCGGGGCACAACGAATTCGTACCCACGCTCTCTCCTCACGCTGACTGGGACGCCCTGCCTGGCGACTTCTTACACCCGGCCGAGACAAGCGGACCGTCGACGGACCAATCGTGGCTCGATGACCGACCCTAGCGCAAGTACTCATGGATCATCTGAACCGCCATGGCCCCTTCGCCCACGGCCGACGCCACCCGCTTCACTGACCGCAAGCGAATATCACCCACGGCGAACACACCTGGCAAGCTCGTCTCCAACAGCATGGGCGGCCGACCTGGCGACCAGCCGTCCGGCGGCCGTCCATCAACCAGCAAGTCTGGACCCGTTGGAATAAAGCCACGCCTGTCGCGCACGATCGCGCCGTCCAGCCACTCTGTACGTGGTTCAGCGCCGATCAGCGCAAACAGGGCCTCGACGGGGATCCGTGTCACAGCGCCGGACACCCCCTCGCGTACCGTCAGCCCCGCCAGCCGATGCTCCCCATCACCATCTATGATCTCGGTGTTGAGATGCACCTCGATATTCTCACGCTCGTCAATCTCCGTGATAAGATAGTCCGAGATCCCCTGCGCCAGGTCAGACCCACGCACCAGGAGTAACACGCGCTCCGCGTAGTCGGCGAGGAACAGAGCCGCCTGGGCAGCCGAGTTACCGCCGCCGGCCACGGCCACCCGTCGGCCCTGCAAGGCTCGCGCCTCCGTAGATGCTGAGCCATAGAACACACTCGTGCCCACCATCGCTTCCAGGCTCGGAATCCCCAGCCGCCGGTAGTCCACCCCCATCGCCAGGACAACCGTCCGACCACGGGCCTCAGTCCCATCGGATAGCGTCAGCACGCGCTCGCGTCCCTCGGCGCGCAGGCTCGTGGCCGTGCGCATGAGCGCGAACTCGGCCCCAAACAGCCACGCCTGCTCGTAGGCCCGCGCCGTGAGGGTCGCGCCGCTGATGCCTCGGCTGAAGCCCAGGTAGTTGCGAATTCGTGAACTGGCGCCGGCCTGTCCACCAATCGCACTCCGCTCGATGACCAGGGTTCGCAGCCCCTCTGATGCGCCATAGACCGCCGCCGACAGGCCGGCCGGCCCACCCCCAACCACAACCAGGTCGTACACCTGGGTTCCTGTCGCTGCGCTCGCTCCGAAAGCATCGGCAAGTTCCGAGTCGGATGGGTTGCGCAGCACGAGCGCATCATACAAGACGACCACGGGTAATGGCCCCGCTTCGGCGTGCGTCTTGCGCAGCAACCTGCGCCCCTGCTCGTCCTCCGCGTCGTGGAAGCTATAGCGGATGGCGTAGCGGTCGAGCAATTCGCGCAACTCGTGGGAGCGTGTCGCCCACTGCTCCCCCACAACACGCACGGTCGCCGCGCCCAACCGCTCTAGCCGCGTCCATTCCTCCAGGAAGTCGGTGACGACCTTATGAAATGCCTCGTCGGGCGAACCCCACGGCCTGGTGACGAAGTAATTGATCTCACCGCGATTCATGGCCTGCGGTAGCTGCGAGCCAATCGTCAGATCATCCCATTCGAACAGGAGAATGCGGCGCGCCTGGGGACAGGCGGCATGAACCTGGCCCAGGAAGTCGATGCCGTCCATGTCCGGCATCCATTGGTCGGCCAGGACCAGGACCACTTCGTCGCCCGCCGCGCGTATGGCGGCGATACGCGCCAGCGCCTGTTGTGGCTCACTCAGGCACTCGATAGTGTAGTCGGCTGCGTATCGCTTCTTAAGCTCTGCTTCCACCACGCGGAGCGCGGCAGGGTCGTCGTCTACCGCCATCACGACACGTTGCTGCATCGTTTGTCTCCCTGCGATCAGGCGAAGGCATCGAGATCGCTCATGTTTCGTTCACGGACGGCAAGGCTGTGTGGCGCGAATTGGCCGTTAGGGGAGAACGTGAGGATGGCGGCAGCATGGCTCATCGCCTACACGATGGCGACATGATACGCCCCTTGCCTACTAACAGCAAATCGAATCAGCGTGACTTGCGCGGCGCGTCACAATCCGCTACACTTCGACTACCTTACTCCACGACAGACTGTCGAGGGCGTGACTATGGAAGTCATTGACTCGCAGATTGACCCACAGGACGACCGCTTTCAAGCGAATCGACAGCACAACGCCGCGCTGGCCCAGGAACTGCGCGACCGTCTGACCCGCGTGCGGCGGGGCGGCGGTGAGCGCGCCCAGCGACGCCACACCGAGCAGGGCAAGCTCGTCGTCCGCGAGCGCATCCGCCGCCTGCTCGACCCCGGTACACCCTTCCTCGAGCTGTCGCCCCTGGCCGCCTGGGAGATGTACTTCAACGAGGCTCCATCGGCGGGCATCGTCACCGGCATCGGCCTGGTCGCCGGCCGCGAGTGCTTGATCGTCGCCAACGATGCCACCGTCAAGGGCGGCACGTACTACCCGATGACCGTCAAGAAGCATCTGCGTGCCCAGGCCGTCGCCGAGGAGAACCATCTGCCCTGCCTGTACCTGGTGGACTCCGGCGGCGCGTTCCTGCCCATGCAGGACGAAGTCTTCCCTGACCAGGACGACTTCGGACGCATCTTCTACAACCAGGCGCGCATGAGCGCGCAGGGCATCCCCCAGATCGCGGCGGTTATGGGGTCTTGCACAGCGGGCGGCGCATACGTCCCGGCCATGAGCGACGAGACGGTTATCGTGCGCGGCACGGGAACCATCTTCCTGGGCGGGCCACCCCTGGTCAAGGCCGCCACGGGTGAGGAGGTCAGCGCCGAGGAACTGGGTGGCGCGGACGTTCACACCCGCCGTTCCGGCGTCGCCGACCACCTGGCTCTCAACGACGACCACGCCCTCGAACTGTGCCGCGAGATCGTCACCACCCTCAATACCCGCAAGCGAATCAGCCTCGACGTCGCTCCGCCCGAAGACCCCCTATACGACCCCGACGAGCTGTACGGCGTCATCCCGCGCACCTTTCGCGAGGGCTACGACGTGCGCGAGGTCATCGCGCGCATTGTCGATGGCAGCCGCCTGCGCGAGTTCAAGGCCCTCTACGGCGACACCCTGGTGTGTGGCTTCGCCCGCATCCACGGCTACCCGGTCGGCATCCTCGCCAACAACGGCGTGCTGTTCAGCGAGTCGGCCCTCAAGGGCGCGCACTTCATCGAGCTATGCACGGCGCGCAATATCCCGCTCCTCTTCTTGCAGAACATCACCGGCTTCATGGTCGGGCGCGAGTACGAGGCGGGCGGCATTGCCCGTGACGGCGCCAAGCTCGTCCACGCCGTCGCCAATGCCCGCGTGCCCAAGCTGACTGTCATCATCGGCGGCTCCTTCGGCGCGGGTAACTACGGCATGGCCGGCCGCGCCTACAGCCCGCGCTTCCTGTGGATGTGGCCCAACAGCCGCATCAGCGTCATGGGTGGCGAGCAGGCCGCCAATGTGCTGCTGACCGTCAAGCAGGACCAGCTGGCTCGCAGCGGCGGCCCACTTATGTCGAGCGAGGAGCAGGAGCGCTTCAAGGCCCCAATCCTTGAAAAGTACGAGCACGAGGGTAGCCCCTACTATTCCACGGCTCGCCTGTGGGACGACGGCATCCTCGACCCGCCGGAGACGCGCCACGTGCTGGCCCTCGCCTTGTCCGCCTGCCTGAACGCGCCCAGCGAGTCAACCCAGTACGGCGTGTTCCGGATGTAGCGCCTGGGACACGTCATGCCCACCATTCATGCCCGCGCCCCCATGCGTCTCGACCTGGGCGGTGGCTGGACCGACGTACCGCCCTTTTCGACCGAGGTAGGCGGCGCGGTCCTCAACACCGCCATCGCGCGCTACGCCCACGTCAGCCTGTCGCCGCGCGAGGACGGCCACATCCGCCTCGCCTCCGGCGACTACCACGCCATTGTCGCGGGCCACCCAACCCATGCCCTCACCTACAACGGCGAGTTGGATCTGCTCAAGGCGGCCGTCAAGGCGGCGGGCGCACCCGCCGTAGACCTGGCCTCGTCGAGTGACGCCCCGCCGGGCGCGGGCCTGGGCGCATCGGCGTCGGTAGGCGTCGCCTTGCTCGGCGCGCTGAACAGGCTGCGTGCCCCGTGGCCCCGCGAAACGCTGGCCGACCGCGCCCATCACCTGGAGATTGACATCGGCGTGGCGGGCGGGCGGCAGGACCAGTACGCGGCTCTCAACGGCGGCTTCCAGTTCCTTGAGTTCCGCGACCCGGCGGCCACGGCTACGCGCGTTGCCATGCCGTCCGCCGCCCTCGACGCCCTCCGCCGCGACCTGGTCCTGGTGTACACCGGCCGTTCGCGGGTGTCGGGTAACATCATCGCCACGGTCATGGGCGCGTATCGTCGCGGCGAGCCGCGCACCACCCAGGCCCTGCACCGCCTCAAGGCCATTGCCGCCGAAATGCGCGACGCCCTGCTCGCGGGCGACCTGTCGGCCTTCGGCGCGCTGCTGTCGGAAAACTGGGCCTGCCAGACGGCCCTCGACCCATCGACTACGACACCGCAGATCGGCGCGCTGTTCGACCTCGCCCGGCGGCACGGTGCGACTGGCGGCAAGGCCCTCGGCGCGGGCGGCGGCGGCTGCGTGCTATTCTACGCGCCCAACAGCAGCGACGCCCTGCGCGCCATTCTAGCCGGGGAGGGTCTGGCCGTGTTCGAGTTCGACTTCGACTTCGAGGGGCTGCGGGTGGAGGCAGACGGATAGGACGCGGGCTTCGCGTCTTCGTGCCTTCGCGTCCTTCGTGCTTGATTACGATGGGAGCCAGGCGACGGTCAGTCGCAACAACCTGAGAGACCAGCCATGTTCCAGCGTATCCTTATCGCCAATCGCGGCGAGATCGCCGTGCGTGTCATCCGCGCCTGCCGCGACCTGGGTATCGAGGCCGTCGCCGTCTATTCAGAGGCCGACGCGGGCGCGCGCCACGTCGCCCTGGCCGACCAGGCCATCCTGCTCGGCCCACCGTCGCCGGCCGAGTCGTACCTGCGCATCGACCGCGTGGTGCGGGCCGCCCTGGACACCGGCTGCGATGCCATCCACCCCGGCTACGGCTTCCTGTCCGAGCGCGCCGCCTTCGCCCGCGCTGTGACCGAGGCCGGGTTGACCTTCATCGGCCCGCCCGCCGAGGCTATCGAGGCCATGGGGTCAAAGACGGCCGCACGCGCGCTGATGCAGGAGGCGGGCGTGCCCGTCGTGCCCGGCTACCAGGGCGGCGGCAGTCTCGATGACTACGCGGCGGCCGCCGAGGGCCTGGGCTACCCGGTACTGGTCAAGGCCGCCGGGGGTGGTGGCGGCAAGGGCATGCGCGCCGTCCTCCACGCCGACGACCTCGTGTCCGCTGTCGAGGGAGCTGCCCGCGAAGCAGGTAAGGCCTTCGGCGATACGTCCGTGTACGTGGAGAAGCTGCTGGTCAACCCCCGCCACATCGAGGTCCAGGTCATGGCCGACCGCCACGGGAACGTGGCCCACCTCTTCGAGCGCGACTGCTCCGTCCAACGCCGCCACCAGAAAATCATCGAAGAGACGCCCGCTGCCCACCTGAGCGAGACCGTCCGCCAGCGCATGGGCCAGGCCGCCGTGGCTGCCGCCCACGCCGTGGGCTACGTCAACGCGGGAACCATCGAGTTCCTCCTCGACGCCGACGGTCACTTCTATTTCCTGGAGATGAACACCCGCCTCCAGGTCGAGCATCCCATCACCGAGCTGGTAGTGGGCTTTGATCTGGTGAAGCTGCAAATCGCCGTCGCAGCCGGCCAGCCACTGCCCTTCCGCCAGGCGGACGTGCGCCAGCGCGGCCACGCCGTCGAGTGCCGCGTCTACGCCGAGGACCCATCCAGCGGCTTCCTGCCGTCCACAGGGCCACTGCTCAAGGTCGTCGAGCCGGGCGGCCCCGGTGTGCGGGTCGATAGTGGCTTTGTCACGGGCGACACGGTCAGCCACTACTACGACCCCCTGCTGGCGAAGCTCATCACCTGGGGCAACGACCGCGAGGCGGCCCTGGCGACCATGCGCCGCGCCCTGGACGAGTACGCCGTGTTAGGTGTGACCACCAACCTCAGTTTCCTGCGCGCCGTACTGGACCACCCGACATTCTGCGCTGGTCATACCACGACCGCCTGGGTCGAGCAGGCCCTGGGCGAGTGGGCGGAGCCGACCGACGCCCCCGACGACGCCCTCATCGCCGCCGCGCTACTGGACATACTGACGCCCACCGCCAGCGCCGCGCCCGGTGCGGCCCTTACCCTGGACGGCGACCCTTACAACCCGTGGCGGCAGGCCACGCCAGGAGGCTCGAATGGAACGACGATACTCCATGGGTGACGACGAGATAGCCGTCCGCGTCGACACCGAGGGGGAGCTGCGCCGCGTGACCGTCGGCGACCGCGTCTACCTGGTGCGCGTGGTGCGCGACGACGACGGTGTGCTGACACTGGACATCGACGGGCGGCGCGTGCGCGCCGTGGCCGCGCGGGATGGCCACCGCCGCTGGGTAGCCATCAGCGGGCGCACCTTCACGCTGGAGCCGGGGACGGGGCGACGCGGGCGACGCGCGACAGGCGGCGGCGACGACAACCTGACGGCGGCGATGCCGGGCCAGGTCGTCGCCGTGTACGTGGCAGCCGGCGACACGGTCGAGCGCGGCCAGAAACTAGCGTCGCTAGAGGCGATGAAGATGGAGTTGAGCGTCACCGCCCCCCATGCCGGCGTCGTGCGAGCGGTGCGAGTCGCGCCGGGCGAGGTGGTGCGCCGGGGGCAGCCCCTCATCGAAATTCACCCAACCTGAGCGCGACCCTAGCTGGGTCACCAACCGCCTGTCCGCGCCTGCGCCGCGAACGCCTTGCCCCGTGCCCGCGCCGTGCTATAATTCACCCCCTGTACCGGTCGGCGTTGACCCACCCACATCCTACAGGGGCATCATGACCACCACCTCCGCTCCTGCCACGCGCCTGTGGCGTATCGCGCTCCTGGTCCTCCTCGGCCTGCTCGTCGTCGCCATCCTGGGCATGGCCGCCTTGACAGCCTCCGCCGAACGCGCCGCCCCCACCACCGCCACCCTTGCGCCGGCCGGCGCGACTGAGCTTGTCATCCAGGGTGGCCTGAAGCGCCCGTTTCCCGCGCTGGTGATGCGTCCCGACAACCCGACCACCCCGCAGCGTGTTGCCCTGGGGCGGCTACTGTACTTCGATCCGGTCCTATCCGGCGCCAACGACGTGGCGTGCGCGACCTGCCACCATCCTGACCTGGGCTTCACCGATGGCCGCGCCTTCGCCATGGGCCGTGATGGCGATGGGGTCGGCCCGGCCCGCGCCGGCGGCGCGACCACGGATCGCGGCGCACCGACGGTATGGAACGCGGTCTACAACCACCGCCAGTTCTGGGATGGCCGCGCCGCCGATCTGGAAGAGCAGGCGCAAAGCCCCATCACGGCGGCGAACGAGATGAATGCCAGCCCCGCGCAGGTGGAGGCCCGGCTCAGGGCCATCCCCGAGTACGTGACCTTGTTCGACACGGCCTTTGGCGGCCAGGGCGGCAGCAGCGTCACCTTCGACAATGTAACGAAGGCGATTGCCGCCTTCGAGCGCACCCTGGTCAGCGACAACTCCGCCTTTGACCGCTACGCGGCAGGCGACCACACCGCCCTGACGGCCGAGCAGAAGCGCGGCCTGAACCTGTTCCGCTCCACCCGAACGCGCTGTTTCGAGTGCCACGGCTTCCCAACCTTTGCCAACCCGGACTTCAAGGTCATCGGCGTGCCCGAAGCGCCCAACCAGCCGGTCGATATCGGCCGCGCCAGAATCGACGGCGGCCCGGCCTACGACCACGCCTTCAAGGTCCCGACACTGCGCAACGTCGCGCTCACCGCGCCGTACATGCACAATGGCGCGTTCAACACGCTGAGCGAGGTGGTTGACTTCTACGCGCACGGCGGCGGCAAGGGTGTCGGCATGGACTTACCCAACCTGGACGACAAGATTCGCCCCTTCAGCCTGACCGATCAGGAGAAGTCCGACCTGATCGCCTTCCTGCACGCCCTGACGGACGAGAGTCGCCTGCCCGAGATACCCGCGAATGTGCCGTCGGGCCGGCCGGTCGTGCCGCGCCTGCCGCGCCCGCCCGCTGCCCCGGTGGCGGCCACCCCTGTCGCCGCCGCAGCAGCGCCCCAGGCCCCCCGCACCCTGCGAGTCCCACCGGGCGGCGACATCCAGGCCGTGATAGATCAGGCAGCGCCCGGTGATACCATCGTCATCCCGCCCGGTGTCTACCACCAGACGGTCGCCGTGGATATGGACAACATCACGGTACGAGGGGAGACAGTCGAGGGGCTGCGGCCTGTCCTCGACGGTGAGGGTCAGCTGGCGGATGGTATTCTGGCCTCGGGTAACCAGTTTACCGTCGAAGGCCTGGACATCCGCAACTATACCGGCAATGGTGTCGTCGTCCACGGGGCGATGAACGCTACCCTGCGCGATCTCAACGTGGACGACACCGGCCTGTACGGTGTCTACCCGGTCGAGGTGGATGGGGTGCTGGTAGAAAAAGTCAAAGTCACCGGCGTGCGCGACGCGGGCATCTACGTCGGCCAGTCGCGTAACATCATCGTCCAGGACAACGAGGCGACGCGCAACGTAACGGGCATCGAGATCGAAAACTCGGTCAATGCCCTGGTGCGCAACAACTTCGTCCACGACAACGCGGGCGGCATACTGGTCTTCCTGCTGCCCAATAATCCGTCGAAGTTCGGCCACCACACACGCCTGATTGGCAACCGCGTCATCGCCAACAACCACGTCAACTTTGCCGACCCGGCCGCCATCGTGAGCAAGGTTCCATCCGGAACAGGCATCCTCATCATGGCTGCCGACCACACGGAAGTGACGGCGAACGAGATTCGCAATAACGACTCGACCGGCATCGGCGTTATCAGCCTCGACATGGTGCTGCCGCCCAGCAAGACCTTCGATGTGGACCCTACACCAGAGTACAACACCATCTACGGCAACCGCATGAGCGCCAACGGCCGCCACCCCGCATCGAGTGTCGCCGAGGCGGGGCTGCCGGGCGCGGACTTGCTCTGGGATGGCAGCGGCTGGAGCAACACCTGGGACCAGCCGGGGGCCAGGTCATTCCCGCCAGCCCTGCCGGGGCCAGCCTGGCCCGACTGGGCGCGCAAGACGTGGTGGCAACTCATCGACATGGCAAAGTCACGACTTTAGAAAGTGAGAAGACCCATCAGACCTGTGAGGTCTCACAGGTCTGATGACCGGTATGCACGCCTCGACTACAGTCACCGCTGCGAAGGAAATCGGCCGCACGCGCCTCGACCGCTCCCTGATCTCGGTTCTCGTAGCCGTGCTCGTGCTACGGATGGCCTCCGGCGCGATGGGCCTGATGGTAGGGCTGTACCTCAAGAGCCTGGGCGTCACGGCAACCGTTGTCGGCATCTTCGGCGCGGCGTTCTACATCACGGAACTGGTTGCTTCGCCCTTGTTCGGCGCGTGGACCGACCGCTATGGGCGCAAGCCCTTCATGCTACTCGGCCCCGTGTTCGGCGGCGTCGCCGTGCTGATTACAGCCGTCACGGCGAGCATTCCGCTCCTGCTGTTCACCCGCCTGTTGGAAGGGCTATCCACCGCCAGTTCCGTCCCCTCGACCCTCAGCTACATCTCCGACGCATCGGACCACTCGCCCCGACTACGGGCGCGCGTCGTCTCGCTGTTCGAGATCGTGACCATCGGCGGGCTGGCGCTGGGCGGGATCGTCGGCGGCCTCTTGTGGGACCACTTCGGCCGGGCAGGCTTCGCCCTGGACGCCCTGGTGTACGGCGTCAGCCTGCTCATCTTCCTGTGGGGGGTGGCGGCGGTCAAGGAGGCGGCTCACCACGACGGCTACCACAGCCGCCTGAGTGATTACGTTGGCCTCTTCCGCGACCCCCACCTGCTGAGTTTCGCCCCCGCCTGGCTGGCCGTGAATGCCATCCTGGGCGTGTGGCTCAACCTCCTGCCGTTCCTCATGAGCGGCGCGGACACCGGCTCCGACCAGAATCTGATGGGGGGCTTCTCCGGGCGTGCGATCGGCGGTATCCTGGCCGCCCTCATCCTTGCCTTTGCCGGCGGCATCCTCATCTGGGGCTTCAAGTTCGGCCACGTGCCGCGCGTCACGGCCATGCTGTGGGCGAGCGGGGGCCTGTTCCTGACGGCGGCCGCCGCGTGGGTCGTGAACAATGGGCCTGACCTGGGTAGCCCGTGGGTACTGCCCTCCGTCGCCGCGCTGCTCGCCGGCCTCTTCCTGCAAAGTGGCTTCACACCCGCTGCGTTGGGCTATCTGGCCGACATCTCGGCGCGTTTCCCCAAGGAGCGCGGCGCAATCATGGGCCTGTACTCAGTGCTGCTGGCGTTAGGGCAATCCATCGGCGCGGCGGCCGGCGGCCGCTTCGCCGATTGGGGCGGCGTCAACGGCATCATCATCCTCAGCCTCATCCTGGGCGTCATCGCCACGGGCTGCGTGCTTATCCTGCGTCGGCTGCCGGAGGAGTTGCAGACTGTGGAGCGCGCGGTGTAGGGCGGGCAGCGGAAAGCGTGCTCGCGGAGCCAGACCTCGCCGAGCTGCCCCTACGGGCTGACGCCAGGCGGGGGAGCGCCAACGCGCTGGAAAAGGGCATCGTTGATGGCTTTCTCGCGCGTCTCGATGGTCTGAAGGAAGCGTTCGGGGTCTTTCATGGTCTCCCACGCGCCAAAGCCGCGCTCCAGGAAATCTTGCAGGTCAGCCCAGCCGAGGCGATAGGCTGGCCCGCGGGCGGCGCGTAGTGTCGCGCCGACTAGGGGGATATGGGTCAGCCGACTCAGGTCGTGCCCCACCCTCAGCACCAGGTCAATCTGACGGACACGCTGCTCGTAGTCGCCCATACGGTAGGCAGCGGCGTACTGCTTGGGCGTGACGTTGTCGGTCGCACCCATGCCGGCGAGATTCGCAACCATCTCCTTTTCGAGGTGGTTCGTCAGGTCGTTGAGATCGACAGTGTAGGTCAGGACGCGAGTGGCTTGTGGTGGCAGAATCCTGCTCAGGAAGTCGTGCATCGACAGCAGGTCGGCGTCCCGTTTAGAGAAGTCCTTCGGCGCGTAGATGTCGTTGAGAAAGAACACGGTCGCCGGGCCATACTCTGGGCTGACGACAAGATCCGCGTGGGTGCGCCGCAACCGCGTTGACTGGTACTCGCGCAGGGCGCGTTCCAGCGGCGGCAGTTCAGCAGCAGCCAGCTGTCGCCGCTGCATGCCGCCACGCCCCAGGCCGAACAGGGCGCGCACCGCATCCGTGGGCCGAAATTTCGTCTCGTCGCTCATAGCAAGAGTATAGTCGCTACGCCAGTTTGCCCTAACAGGTGTACACTTAGGCCAAAGCTGGCCCAGGCGTCGCCACGGCGCGCCGGGTACGGGCGAGGTGGACAAGGGTCGCGGCCAGCCAGCCTAGCCCGTTTGACGCCACGTCCTTAGCTGTATCCTCGGCGTCCCACATCATGTTGATTCTGGACTCGTCGCCGCCTGTGGCCCGCAGTTCCGCCTGGTGAATGCTGTACTCACTGTACTCGTAGAAAGCCGTCAGCCCCGCCAGGATGAGCGCGGCCAGGCCCACACGCTGACGGTATCCGGCCTCCACAAGGGGGGCAATGGCCGCCTCACTCGGCGTGTGCGTATGCAGCGCGGTCAGCCCGTCATACACGAGCATCGTCAGCGCCGCCGCCGTCAGGCTGTGGGGAATGCTGTCCAGGCCAAAGCCCAGGCAGCGCACCTCGCCCAGCTCGCCGCGATAGATATTGAAGTCAGGATGAGAGACAACGTAGGCCAGGGTGATGGGGGCCATGGTACGCGCCCACCCTCGCGGCTCGCTCGTCACCTCTTGCGCGGCGGCGCGCAGCGCCGTCAGCGACACGGAGCCAGGCGCCAGACGGCCCAGCGCGGCATCCGCCGCATCAACGATTTCGGGCAGCGCCAGACCCAGTGTGTTTCCCAGCGTGTGGGGAACCCACGTCGTCGGCAGCCCGTAGGCGACACGGTTGGCATTGGCCGTGTTGAGCAGCAGGCCCCAGAGGCCCAGACGCCGCCATTGGTCGCGAGTCAGCACCGTGCCTCCTTACAGGAGTATCAGATCATGACAGAGTTATCAGGCCAGGCAGCAGCGGCTCAGCCCTCCGTCGAGAGCGATCCCTCAGTTGTCCACCAGACGTTCCGTGCGCTGACCATGAACACCTTCGGTGTCCCAACCCATCACACGAATGCGCGCATGCGTACCCTGGCGCGCGACCTGAACGCCGCCGACCTGGACGCAGTTTGCTTCCAGGAAGTGCAGCTCAGCTACTACAATCGCCTGCTCCGGCGCGAGTTCCATGGCCTGCCCCACGCCGCCTTTGAGCCACACATCTACGCCCCTAAGGGTGGTCTGCTCACCCTGTCGCGCCACCCGCTGCGCACCTTCACCTTCGAGCCGTTCCGCACCCGCCGCCTGCGCCTTGGGCCGGCGCTGGCGGACTGGGCACTGTACAAGGGCGCGTTGGTCACTCACATCGAAGAGCAGGCGACGCCGATTATTATCGTGAATACACACCTCAACGCCAACTACGACGGCAACTGGTCGCCGGCGAACCGTTACGCCGCTATCGAGCACCGCCAGGCCCAGCAACTGGCCGACATCGTCCAGGGTCTTGACCCAAGCGCCCTGGTCTTCGTCGTCGGCGACTTCAACTTCCCACGGGGCTGTTGGATTTACGAGGACTTCGTTCAGGCCGCCGGCGTGATCGATCCCCTGGCGGCTCGCCAGGAACCCACATTCCGCCCGTCACGGCTGATCCCCGCGCATTTCGCCCTACCCATCGACTTTGCCTTCGTGCGCCCGCCCCACCAGCAGACGGTGAGCGTCCAGGCTCAGGTGTTGTTCGATGAGCGCGTTGAGATGGTCAACGGCAAGAAGCGCCATCTGTCGGACCATCATGCCGTGCGCGTCGATGTGCAGTGGTAGCGCCCATGCCTTTGACGTTTGTCGAGCCTTGTGGTAAACTCAGCGTAACTCTGGCCCCAGCGAGGGGCAGACGCGCTCTGGAGGAAACCCATGCCTAGCGTGCAGGCCATCGTCCTGGCGGGCGGCCCCGCCACCCGTCTCGGCATCCTCTCGGATCACCGCACCGAAGCCGCCGTGCCCTTTGCGGGCAAGTACCGCCTCATCGACTTTACCCTGTCAAATCTCGTCAACTCTGGCATTTTCGATGTGGCCGTGCTGACCCAGTATCGCCCCCACTCCCTCAACGAGCACATCGGCATCGGTCGCCCCTGGGACCTGGACCGCCAGAGCGGCGGCATCCAGCTCCTGCAACCGTACCTGGGGCGGGACGCCAAAGAGTGGCATCGTGGCCCTGCCGACGCCGTCTATCACAACTGGCGTTTCTTCGACCCCAAGGCCGACTTCTACCTGATCCTCATGGGCGATCACGTCTACAAGATGGACTATGGGGACATGATTCGCGAGCACCAGGAGAAACGCGCTGACGTGACCCTGGCTGTGACCAATGTGCCGGCCGCCGAGGCGAGCCGCTACGGCATCGTCAGCGTCGGGCGCGACAACCGCGTCACCCAGTTCTGGGAAAAACCGAGCGAGTCGCGAGGGACGGTCGCCTCGATGGGCGTCTACCTCTTCAATCGCGACACCCTATGGCAGATTCTCCAGGGCAAAGATGGGCAGCGCCCCTATAGTTTCGGCGCGGACGTCTTCCCTGGTCTGGTCGAGGAAGCCAACGTCTACGCTCACCCCTTCCTGGGCTACTTCGTCGATGTAGGGACCCTGGAGGCGTACTGGGGCGTGCAGATGGCCTTCCTCGGCAGCAGTCCGCCGCTGGACCTATATGACCCCGAGTGGGTGATTCACACGCGTAGTGAGGAGCGCCCGCCGGTCAAGTCCGAGCCAGGCGCGCGTATTCATCACAGCCTGGTCGCCAATGGCTGCCAGATCAGCGGCGAGGTTGAGTACTCGATCCTGTCGCCAGGGGTAGTCGTCGAGCCGGGCGCGGTGGTTCGTCACTCCATCATCCTGACCGACACCTACATCGGGGCAGGCGCGATTGTTGAGTATGCCGTCATCGACAAGCAAGTCAACATCGGCGCCGGCGCGCAGATCGGTGAGAGCCGCCTCAACGATGCGCGCGTGGCCGCCAACCAGGACCCCATTCTCGTCGTCGTCGGCAAACGGGCCAGTATCGCCACCAACCAGACCCTCGCGCCAGGCGCTACGGTTGCGCCGGACGCGGCCGTGACGCCCGGTCCCTTCGCGTAAGCGCGCCTACCCGCCCCGTCCTACGAGGCCTCGGTGACGACCCCGGAATATCAACCGCCGCCCAACGGATATAGAACCTTTCTCATCCTGTGGGCCACGCAGTCCATCTCGATTATCGGAACCGCGGTCGCCTGGTTCGCGCTCATCGTCTGGCTCACCGAGCATACCGCGAGCCAGGAGGAGCTTGGCGCGCGCCTGGCCTTCATCGGCCTGGTGACTTCGATCCCAACCGTCTTCCTGGCCCCCGTCATCGGCGCTTTCGTCGACCGCCACGATCGCCGGCGCATCATGCTGGCCGCCGACAGCCTCAGTTGCGGCGTCTCGCTGGTCGCCATCACCCTGCTCGCCACCAACCAACTCAGCTACCCGGCGCTGGTCGCCATCCAGTTTGTCTATCTCCTGCTAGGCGCGTTTCACTCAGCGGCCTTTGAGACCTCCTACGCCATGCTCCTGCCCGAGGAGCAGTTGGGTCGCGCCAATGGCATGATGCAGACGGTGTTTTCGCTCGCGGCGGTTGTCCCGCCCGCCCTGGCCGCCGTCTTGCTGGCGCTACCGACGGGCATCATCGGCGCATTGCTGGTCGACGTGGCGAGCTTCGTCCTGGGCGCGCTGACCCTGGCGTTCCTACACATCCCGTCGCCCAGGCCAGCCGAGGCTCACGAGGCCGCAGGCGGACCGCGCGCCTATCTGGCCGACATTCGCACCGGCGCGCGCTTCGTCTGGCATCGCCGCCCTATCATCTGGCTGCTGGCGACCTTCGCGATGTACAACGCCGGGGTGACGGCGCTGACGGTGCTACAGCCGGCCATCGTGCGCTACCAGCAGGGGGCCAGCGCCTCAGCGCTCGGCCTGGAATTCGCGGGCGCGTTGGCAATCAATGAGACGGCGGCCGGCCTCGGCGGCATCGTGGGCGGCGTGGTCATCACCACCTGGGGCGGACTGCGGCAGAAGCGCATCTATGGTGTCCTCGTGCCCATTCTTGTCGCGGGTGCGCTTCAAATGCTCTACGGGTGGTCGACGTGGGTGTGGGTATCGGCCGCTGTCTTGTTCGCCTGGGTGATGCTGGAGCCAGTGATGAACTCCCACTCGCAGGCCATCTGGCAGACCCACACTCCCCGCGAGGTGCAAGGGCGTGTCTTCGCGGTACGGCGCGTCATCGCCTGGAGCGTGCGACCGCTAACCACGGTCGTGGTCGGCGTGCTGACGGCGCGCGGCGTCGACGCAGGCATAGTCGTCGTCGTGCTGGGGCTACTCACCGTGGTGTGGTGCGCCGCCAATCTGTTCAACCCACAGCTGGCGCACATCGACGACAAGGGCTACCTGGACGAGTACGCTGCCCGCCGCCAGGCCATCGCTGAAACGTGAACAGCTTCAGCGGGTCTCACGTCTCACGGCCCACGCCCTACGAGGTTCATCCATGCCCGGTAAGTACTTCGATGACCTAAACGTCGGCGACAGCTTCCGCCACGGGCAGGGCCGCACCCTCACCGAGATGGACAACGTGCTGTTCAGCGCGTTGACCATGAACACGCAGCCGTTGCACCTCAACGAAGACTTCGCTAGCCGCACCCAGTTCGGCCACCGCATCGTCAACGGCATCTTCACCCTCGGCCTGGTCGTCGGCCTCACCGTCGCCGAGCTGACCGAGGGCACCATCGTCGCCAACCTTGCCTATGAGCGTGTCGTTCACCCCCACCCCCTCTTTCACGGTGACACCGTATACGTCGAGACAGAGGTTCTGGAAAAGCGCGAGTCGCGCAGCGCGCCCGATCGGGGCGTCGTCCGCCTCAAGCATCTGGGCCGTAACCAGGACGGCGCGGTCGTCATCGAGGTCGAGCGCATTGTCCTGTTCCTGAGACGCCCTCCGGAGGCCCCCCTATGAGCCGCTCCCGCCGCGCCCTGCTGTTCATGCCCGGCGATGATGCGCGCAAGATCGCCAAAGGCGCGACCCTCGGCGTCGATAGCATCATCATGGACCTGGAAGACGGCGTAGCTGCCAATCGCAAGGAGGCTGCCCGCGCCACCGTCGTGGCAGCTCTGGCGTCACTTGATTTCGGAGCAAGCGAGCGACTGGTGCGGCTCAATAGCGTCGGCTCCGGCCTGATGGAGGCCGACGTGGCCGCCACGGTTCACGCCCGCCCCGACGGCTACGTCTTGCCGAAGGTCGAGAGCGGTGACAACGTGCGCTGGGTATGTGACCTGCTGAGTCAGGCCGAGGCCGACCACGGCTGGCCTCTCCACAGCATCCGCCTCATCGCCATCGTCGAGACGGCGCGGGGCATCCTGCGCCTGGAAACCATCGCCCAGGCCGACCCGCGCCTGGACGCCCTCGCCTTCGGCGCGGAAGACCTGGCGGGCGACATCGGCGCGACCCGCTCTAAGGATGGCTGGGAGGTGTTCCACGCGCGCAGCGCGGTCGTCATCGCCGCCGCCGCCTACGGCCTGCAAGCCCTCGACACGCCGTGGATCGACCTGGGCGACACAGCGGGCCTGGCTACCGACGCCCGCCGCGCCGCCGACATGGGCTATAGCGGCAAGCTCGCCATCCATCCGCGCCATGTGCCAGTCATCGTCGCCGCCTTCACGCCCGGCGCGGAGGAGGTCGCCGCCGCTCAGCGCCTGCTCGCCGCCTTCCATGCCCACCAGGTTCTTGGCGCGGGTGTCTTCGCCTTCGACGGCCGGATGGTCGACGCCCCGATGCTGCGCGCCGCGGAGCGGCTCCTGGCGCGGGCTGGAGTCGCGCGGCCATGATCGCCTTCGTCCTTAGCGGCGGCGGGGCGCGGGGCGCGCTGGAAGTCGGCGCCCTTCAGGCGCTGGTCGAGGCGGGCATTCACGCCGACATGATCGTCGGCACATCGGCCGGCGCCATCAATGCGGCTGGCTTTGCCACCAACCCGACAGCGGCGGGCGTCCAGCGACTGGCCGAGCAGTGGATTCACGCCCCTTCGGGTGACATCTTCCCTGGCAACTGGTTTAGCATCGCCCGCCGCTTCCTCACCCGCCAGGACAGCCTCTATCCCAATGACGGCCTGCGCCGTTTTATCGAGGCCAACCTCCCGCCAGGCGTCAACACCTTCGGCGACATCACCCAGATTCGTCTGTACATCACCACCGCCAACCTGAACACGTCAACCCTCTACCTGTTCGGCGAGGACCCCACAGCCAACCTGGTGAAAGCCGTGCTCGCCAGCGCGGCCATCCCGCCCATCTTCCCGCCGGTCGAGTACAACGGTTATCAGTACGTCGACGGCGGCGTGGTCGCCAACGTGCCCATCTCCGTGGCCATCAGTCAGGGCGCGACGACCGTCTATGCCATCAACCTCGGCGACAGCGGCGAGATGGACGACCCGGCGCGCGGCATTGTCCCGATCGCCCAGCAGACCATTTTCACCCTGATGTATCAGCAATTGCTGGATGACCTGGTCGATGTGGCGCAGATGCCCCACATCACCCTCTACAACATCGTGCTCGCCGCCTTTGCCGGTCACCCGATCCGCGACCTCAGCCAGTCGGCGGCCATGATCGAGGCAGGCTACCACATCACCCGCGACTACCTGAGCCGGCCGCCCCTGACCCCAGTGCGTCCACTCGGACCGCCGCGCAGCCCTGCCCCGCCGCCGCCAGGCGCGCGCATCTGGAAACCGCCACGCTAGCGCCGCCCGCCCCGTCTGCGACGATTTGGCGTACCGCTGCCTGCTGCTGCACCCCAGAACGGAGTCCCATCGTGATACTGCTCCTGGCCGTGCTGGCTGTGCCCGTCATCCTCGCCGTCGGTTTCGTGCGCGGCCCGCGCCACGACCCCACACGGCGCATTCCGCGCCCCTATCGCATGGCGACCTCCATCCTCCTCGTCGCCGCCGCCCTGTACGTGTGGCTCGGCCTGCTGCGAGGAACCGCCGTTCAGGATGTCGCCGGCTGGATGGCGGCGGGCATGGCGCTGGGCCTGCTGGGCGACCTCATCATGGCCCACCTCATCCCCACGCCCAACCGCCTCATCTTCGGCATCCTCGCCTTCGGCCTCGGCCACCTGGCCTACATCGTTGGCTTCGTGCAGACGGCAGCTCTCCTCGGCCTGCGTAACCCGCTCACGCAGCAATGGGTATGGCTGGTGTACCTTGCAGTCGTCATCGTGCTGTGGTGGTTGGCTGTGCGCTCGCCCCACATGCCGCCCGCCCTCAACTATGCGGCGCTGATCTACGCCGGCCTCATCGGCGTCATGGCCGGGGCGGCGGCAGGGCTTGCCGTCCAGGATGCTCGCTTCCTCCTGCCCGCCCTGGGCGGCATCCTCTTCCTGGCCTCCGATCTCATCCTCGGCAACCACGAGTTCCACAAACGCCACTGGCCCCACGTCCAGGATGTGATCTGGACGACGTACATTCTCGGCCAGGCTCTCATCATCCTCACGCCCGCCCTGGCGGCCCGCTGAGCCTGGCGGCCGCCGCCCCGTTGCCTCGCGGCGTGAGGTGCGGCTCGCCCAGCGCGGCGCGTGGCGTCGCAAGGGTTCGTGGTGAGTTCTTCTCTTAATATGGTCGTATCTTCCCCGCACGGGGCGCGCCGGTGCGCTATCATGTCGTGCAGACTTGCACTGCCCGTTAGCAGGCCGGTGCGCCTGCGTTTGTAAGGAGGGAGATAATGGCTGGCCTGGATGCTGACACCCTGGATATGGTCCTCGGTACGCTGCGCGAGTACGCCGAGCGGGTGCTTACCGACGAGTACCTCCGCGAGTTGGACCACAAGGACGAGTTCCCCACCAAAGTACTTGAAGACCTCTACGACCCGCAGCAAATCGGTCTCCACCTGATGTTCATCCCGGAGGAGTACGGCGGCTTCGGCGGTGGAGCGTATGACATCTACCGCATCTCCGAGGTCATGGCCTCCATCGATCTTGGTGTCGCGACCGGCGTCCTCGCCACCTTCCTGGGGACGGACCCCATCGTGGTGGGCGCGACGGAGGAGCAAAAGGCGCGCTGGATGGGTCGCATCGCTGAGGAAGGTCTCCTCGTTGCCTACGGCGCGACCGAGCCTCAAGCTGGTAGCGACCTCGGCTCGCTGACCACCAGGGCCGTCCCGGTTCAGGAGAACGGCCACGTCAGCGGCTACAAGATCACCGGCCGCAAGCAGTGGATCAGCAACGGCGGCGTCGCCAAGCTCTACACCATCCTTGCCAACGCCCCTGGTGGCCCGACATGGTTCGTCCTGCACGACGATGAGCCGGGCTTCACCAAGGGCAAGCCTGAAGACAAGCACGGCATCCGTGCCAGCAACACCGCCGCCCTGTTCCTGGAAGACGTGTACGTACCGGCCGACCGACTGGTGGGGGAGGCCGAGGGCCAGGGTCTGGCCCAGGCGCAGGCTGTCTTCGGCTACACGCGCCTGATGGTTGCGGCCTTCGGCCTGGGCGGTGGGTGGGCCGCGCTCAAGCGCACCATCCCCTACTCGCAGGAGCGCATCCAGGGTGGTGGCCCCCTCTCCCAGAAGCAGGGCTATACCCACAAGCTCATCGTCGCCAACGCCACGCGCCTTGAAGCCTCCCGCGCCTACATCGAATGGGTGGCCGAGCGCATCGACGCGGGCGATCCGGAGCAGCAGACAGAGGGCGCCGTCGCCAAGTACATGGCGACCGAGGCGGGCAACAAGGCGGCCGAAGACGCCATCCAGGGCCACGGCGGCTACGGCTACACCAAGGAATACATGGTCGAGAAAATCAAGCGCGACGTTCGCATCACCTGTATCTACGAGGGAACCTCGGAGATCATGGAGTGGACCATCGCGCGCGACCGTTGGCAGTTCCACCTGAAGACTCGCGGCGCGTACTACAATGATTGGGCCGACAAGCTCGACAAGATCGGCCACGCCAACCCCAAGAGCGGCGCGTGCACGGCGGCGCTGGCGATGCGCGCCCTGGCGACCGTGTTGGAGCGCGCCCGCATCGACCGCCTGACCCGCAACCAGCACATCCTCTTCCGCCTCGGCGAGTTGATCGCCTATGCCGAGACCGCCGCCATCTTCTCCGAGCGCGTCCTCGACAAGCCCACGCGGGCCATCAATCTGGACCAGGAGACCGAGATGGCCATGGCGCGCATTCACGCTCGCGAGGCCGCCCTCAAGGTAGCGACCGAGGGGCTGCGCTGGGCAATTGGCGCCGGCCAGACGGATCCGAACCTGGCAATGAGCCTCAACCTGCCCGCCATCTACCAGGCGCAGGAAGGCCTCATCGACGATATGAACTTCGTCGCCGGCAAGCTCAATGAAGCCTTCCCGGCGCAGGCGTAAACGCCAGTCGTCAGCGATTCAGTAGTCAGTAGTCAGACCGCATCTGACTGCTGGCTACTGACAGTTGACTTCTGACTACTGTCATTCGACGAGGAGCCATCATGGACTCAACTGCAGAACGTGCGGTCGCGGTCGTTGCCATTGGCGCAATTCTGCCCGACGCGCCCAATGCGCCCGCTTTCTGGAAGAACATCCGCGACAAGCGCTATAGCATCACTGAGGTGCCGGCGAATCGCTGGAGCATCGCCAACTATTACGACCCCGACCCGGCCGCCCCCGACAAAACGTACAGCAAGATCGGCGGTTGGGTACGCGACTTCCAGTTCGACTGGAAGAGCTATCGCATCCCGCCGCGCGTCGCCGACGCCATGGACCAGGGGCAACAGTGGGGCGTGACCATCGTCGGCGAGGCGCTGGCCGACTACGGCTACCCCAACCGCCCGCTGGACACCGAGCGCACCGCCGTCGTCATGGGCACGGCGATGGGTGGCGAGATGCACTATATCACCCATGAGCGCATCGTCTTCCCCGAGTTCGCCCGCGCCCTGGAGGCAGTTGGTGAGTTCAATGAACTCCCCAGCGACATGCAGCGCGTCATCCTTCAGAACTGGCAAGAGGAAGTGGGCCGCCGTCATCCCTTGATTACTGAAGACACCATGCCCGGCGAGCTACCCAACATTATGGCGGGCCGCATCGCTAACGTCTTCAACCTCCGAGGCGCATCCTTCATTACCGACGCCGCCTGCGCCAGCACCCTGGCCGCCCTTGAGGCCGCCGTCGACTTGCTGGTTGACGGCCAGTGCGACGCCGTCTTCACCGGTGGCATTGACCGTAACATGGGTCCCTCCACCTTCGTCAAGTTCTGCAAGATCGGCGCGTTGAGCGCGACCGGCACTCGCCCCTTTGGCGATGGCGCCGACGGCTTCGTGATGGGCGAAGGCTCCGCCGCCTTCCTGCTGAAGCGCCTGGCCGACGCCGAGCGCGACGGCGACAAGATTTATGCGGTCATCCGTGGCGTGGGCGGAGCAAGCGACGGCAAGGGCAAGGGCATCACGGCCCCCAACCCCGTCGGTCAGCAACTTGCCACCCAGCGCGCCTGGGACATCGCCGGGCTGGACCCGGCCACGGCCACCCTGGTCGAAGCCCACGGCACGAGTACCAAGGTCGGGGACGTGGTCGAGGTCGAGAGTCTGGCCAAGATTTTCGGCGCGGCCCCGCGGGGTAGCATCGGTCTCGGCTCGGCCAAGAGCAACATCGGCCACCTGAAGGCGGGCGCGGGCGCGGCAGGCATGCTCAAGAGCGTCATGGCGATCCATCACAAGACACTGCCACCCACCCTGAACGCCGAGCGCCCGAATCCTAACATTGACTTCAGCGCCTCGCCCTTCTATCTTAATACGGAAGCCCGCGAGTGGGCACAGCCCAAGAACTTCCCGCGCCGCATGGGCGTCAGCGCCTACGGCTTCGGCGGCACCAACTTCCATGTCGTGCTCGAGGAGCACGTACCCGGCAGCCTGACTCAGGCCGCCAAGACCTTCGCCGCCGCCCACGTGCCCCCCGCCGTGACCACCCGCGAGCTGGTCGAGCGGCCGACGCCGCACGTCACCATCCCGACGGCCAGCGCCTCCTCCAACGGCGGCGCAACACCCACGGCCAAGCTGCCCCTGCGCGGCCTCCTCGCCATCGGGGCCAAGACCCCGGCCGACCTGAAGGACAAGCTCGACAACGTGTGGCGGCGCGTCGAAGCTGGCTGGACACCGCCGCTGGCGACGCCCGACCCGGCCGAGGTGAGCGCGCCAGAGCGCCTGGTCATCGACTTCGGGGACCACGACGAGCTGCTGGATCGCGTCCAGAAGGCGCGCAAGGCGGCCGGCTTCGATAACCCCGCGGCGTGGAAGGCCCTGCAAGCCCAGGGCGTGTTCCGTGGCAGTGGCCCCCGACCCGGCAAAATCGCCTTCCTGTTCCCCGGCCAGGGCAGCCAGTACGCCAACATGGGCCGTGCCCTCGCTGAGCGCGAGCCGGTTGTCAAGGCCATCTTTGAAGAGGCCGACAAGGTCATGACGCCCATTCTGGGCCGCTCGCTGACCAGTTACATTTTCATCGACGCCAAGGACAAGGGCGCTGTACAGCAGGCTGAGATCGACCTGATGCAGACGGCCATCACTCAGCCCGCCATGTTGACGATGGATGCCGCCCTATCCGCGCTCCTGGCCGAGTACGGCTTCAAGCCCGATATAGTCATGGGTCACTCCCTGGGCGAGTACGCCGCCCTCACGGCCGCAGGCATCATGCCCTTCGCCCACGCCCTCGAGGCCTCGGCGGCGCGCGGCGCGGAGATGACTAAGGTCAGCGTGGGCGACAATGGCTGGATGGCGGCCGTCATGGCCCCCATCGACGTCATCGAAGCGACCCTCAAAGGTATCGACGGCTACGCCGTGGCCGCCAACATCAACAGCAAGAACCAGGCGGTCGTCGGCGGCGAGAGCAAGGCCGTCGAGCAGGCCATCGAGATCTTCCAGAAGCAGGGCTACCAGGCCATGCGGCTGCCCGTCAGCCACGCCTTCCACACCCGCATCGTTGCCCCGGCCAGCAAGCCCCTGCGCCAGGTCCTCGACCGCCTGAGCATCAGCGAGCCGCAGATGCAACTGGTCGCCAACGTGACCGGCGAGCTGTACCCGACGACTATCGAGGGCATCAAGGACATTCTCGAACTGCAAATCGCCGCGCCCGTCCAATGGGTCAAGGGTCTGGAGACTCTCTACCGCGAGGGCGTGCGCACCTTCGTCGAGGTCGGCCCCAAGAAGGCCCTCAAGGGCTTCGTCGACGACGTGCTGAGCGGCAAGCCCGACGTCGTCTCCCTGTTCACCAACCATCCCAAGACGGGTGAGATTCAAACCTTCAACCACGCGCTGGCCGGCCTCTACGCGGCAGGCTACGCCATGCAGACTCCGGCGCCCCCCACTCAGCGTCCGACGAGCAAGCCTGTCGCGGCCCCTGTCGCCGCGCCGGCCCCGGCTGTCACCGCGCCCGCGCCCAATGGAGGACAGATGTTAGAGCTTGCCCCGCAGCCCGCGGACGCTCAGGCTCCCGCGCCGGCGCTGGACGGCCAGGCGGCGGACGCTCTCGCGCGGCTGCTGGCCCAGGCGCTGCAAGGCGCGAGCGGTACGCCAGCGGCTGCCGCGTCCACGCTGCAAACCTACGACCTGTTGGCTCCGCCGGCCGGGTCGATCGTCATCAGCGGCACGGGCCTCGGCCTGCCGGGCGCCGAAAAGCCGGTCATGGACCCCGACAACGCCCTGCGCATCCTGCAAGGCGAGCAGTTCATCGACCTGATTCCCGAGCGCTTCCGCAAGCGGATGCTCAACAAGCGCGTCACGCGCCTGGTCAAGTCCGAGGACGGCAGCGGCAGCTTCGTGACCATCACCGACCCCGATGAAGTCATCAAGCTCGCCGGCCGCCCCGGCCCCTTCAACCCGACTGAGGAGTACGGCATCCCGGCCAAGCTCGTCGAAGCCCTCGACACCACCACCCAACTGGCGATGGCGGCGGGCATCGACGCCCTGCACGAGGCGGGCATCCCGCTCGTCCAGACGTACCGCCAGACCTCCAAGGGCACGTTCCTACCCGAGCGCTGGGTGTTGCCCGAGGCGCTCCGCGACGACACGGGCATCATCTTCGCCAGCGCCTTCCCCGGTGGCGACCGCTTCGCCGAGGATATCAGCCGCTATTACGTCTGGCAGAACCGCCAGGACCAGCTCGCCGCCCTCGAAGACCTGCGCCTGTACACTCAGGATGCCACGACCCTACAGGAGATCGAGCGCCGCATCGGTGAGTTGCGCGAGACCCTGGAGCGCGAACCCTATGAGTTCGATCGCCGCTTCATCTTCCGCATCCTGGCTATGGGCCATAGCCAGTTCGCCGAGTACGTCGGCGCGCGTGGCCCCAACACCCACGTCAACGCGGCCTGCGCCAGCACCGCCCAGGGCATCGCTCTGGCCGAGGACTGGATTCGCACTGGCCGCTGCCGCCGTGTGGTGGTTATCGCCGCCGACAACGTCACCGGCGACCATTTGATGGAGTGGGTCGGCGCGGGCTTCCTCGCTACTGGCGCCGCCGCCACCGATGACCGCGTCGAGGAGGCCGCCCTACCCTTCGACCGCCGCCGCCACGGCACGATCCTCGGCATGGGCGCGTGCGCCCTGGTCGTCGAGAGCGAGGACTCGGTACGCGAGCGCGGCATGCGCGGCATCGTTGAGCTACTCAGCAGCATGACCGAGAACAGCGCGTATCACGGCACGCGCCTCGATGTGAACCATATCGGCGGCGTGATGGACCGCCTGGTGCTGACCGCCGAGCGCCGCTTCGGTCTCGACCGCCGCGCCATGGCCCCGCAGACCGTGTTCATGTCCCATGAGACCTACACCCCAGCTCGCGGCGGCAGCGCGTCGGCCGAGATCATCGCCCTACGCCACACCTTCGGCGATGCGGCCAACCAGGTCATCATGGCCAACACCAAGGGCTTTACGGGTCACCCGATGGGCGTTGGCGTCGAGGACGTCATCGCCGTCAAGATCCTGGAGTATGGCATCGTCCCGCCTGTGCCCAACTTCAAGGAAGTGGACCCCGACCTGGGGCCGCTTACCCTGAGTCGTGGCGGCCGCTACCCCGTCGTCTATGCGCTGCATCTGGCGGCCGGCTTCGGCTCCCAGATCTCCATGACCCTCACCCGCCGTATCCCCGGTGCGATGGGTCGTATCGACAACAAGCCCCTCTACCAGCGTTGGCTGGACGACCTGAGCGGCTACAACTTCGCCGAGACCGAGGTCGTGCAGCGCACCCTGCGCGTCAAGGCCCAGGGCGCGCCACAGCGGTCGCCCGCGCCGAGCCTGTGGCAGTACGGCACTGGCCCCCGCGTGCGCACCGCTATCACCGCTGACAGTGCGCCTGCTGCCCATCCGGCGACGATGCGCATGCCCGAACCGGTGGCCCGCCCGGCAACCCCGGTGGCCTCGGCTGCGCCTGCGCCGGTCCCGGCTGCGCGCCCGGCGACACCTCCGCCCGCCCCGGCCCCAGCGCCGAAGGCAGAGCCTGTGGTCCCGCCTCCCGTGGCCGCCGCGCCTTTGCCAGCGCCTGCCGCTGCCCCGGCCCCCGCGGTCCCGGCCCTCGCCCCGGCTGTACCCGCAGCTCCCACGGTGGATCCTGTCACTGCCAAGGTACTGGCCGTTGTCGCCGAGAAGACCGGCTACCCGGCTGACATGCTCGATCCGGAGCTGGACCTGGAAGCCGACCTCGGCATCGACACTGTCAAGCAGGCCGAGACCTTCGCGGCTATCCGCGAGGCCTTCGACATCCCGC
>DAOUDG010000068.1:0-40222 GCA_034431435.1 Anaerolineae bacterium
GGCCCGCGGCGGTCGCAGCGGCGGCGACCCGCGCCGCCCAGGCGGCGCCACCCCCACCGAAGGCCGCGTCGCCCCCGCCAAAGGCTACGCCAGGCGGCCAGAAAAAGGCGGCCGCGCCGCCGCCTCAGCCACAGGCAAGCCAGGCGGGCCGTGGGTCAGCCAAGCCGCCATCGTGGACCCAGACCCCGGCCTGGGGGCAGCCTTCGCCGCGCAACCCTGGGCGACAGCGCGCCCGGCCGGCCGCATCTACCTGGACCATGCCACCGGCGTCGCCCTTCACCGGAGTGCGGCGGCGGATTCTGTTGGAGTGGGGCAAGGCGCTGTTCATGGCGTGGTTGGCATCCCAGACGCGCTCGCGGTCGATGCGACCCGCCGCGATGGGGCCAACCCCCGTGCCCACGCCGGCGCCAGCGCCACGCGCTCGCGGCGGGTTCGCCGCGACCGTGCAAAAGCTCATCCTTGTGACCGCGCTCACCATCGGCGTCACCATGGCCATAACGAGCGGCGACGTCATGGGCTGGCTAACCGTGCGCCAGATGGCGGCGCCGCCTCCGATCAGCGCCGCTATCGCCCACATCGACGCGCGCCAGAGCTGGCAGTCGGCGGGGCTGAGCGTCCAGGCCGGGGACCGCATCACGGCCGATGTGACAGGCAGCTGGACGGCCCAAAAGGGGACGGTAACGAGCGGCGCGGAGGGCAGCGGGACGCCCTGCGCACAGGTCCGCCCGGCAGCCCAGTGCGTGGAGCCGATGCCGAATCTGCCGACAGGCAGCCTGATTGCTCGCGTGGGGGATAGACTGGTTGCGCCGGCCGCGCCGGGCGTGTTCATCGCGCCGACGTCGGGGCCGCTGCAATTGCGCATCAACGACGGCGACGCGGCGCTGGCCGACAACGAGGGTGAGCTGACGGTGCGCGTGTCTGTCGTGCCCTAGTGGCGTCTAGGTCTCGTGGACGCGGTGGGTTTCCGCTGCGTCTTTAGCCATGACACCCAGGCTGCGCCACAGGTAGAGGGTGGCGACGGTCCGGAAAGGCCGCCACGGCTCGGCCAGGTCGGTCAGGTCCGGTTTCTTGGGCAGGTGCTGCAAGCCATAGGTGCGCATCACGGCCGTGCGCAAGCCCATGTCGTCTACAGGCAGCACATCCAATCTCCCCAGACTGAAGATCAAGAACATCTCGGCTGTCCATCGGCCGATACCCTTGACGGGTAGTAGCCGCGAGATGACCATCTCGTCGTCCATGCTCGACAACTCGTGGAGGTTCAACCCGCCGGCGACCCGCTCTGCCAGGTCCAGGATGTAGGTGGTCTTCTGGCCCGACAGGCCCACGCTGCGCAATTCCTCGCGACTCACGCTCGCCACGTGGGCGGGGGTGAAGGGGCGGTCTGGCCCGAACAGGGCGCGGAGACGGCCTTCGATGGTCTTGGCCGCCTGCCCCGAGATCTGTTGGGCGATAATGGCCGACACAAGGGAGCCGAAATAGTCGCGGTCCAGGGGCAGCTCGATAGCGCCCCCGGCCTCGATCACAGGGCGCAGAATGCGGTCGTTGTTGTACAGGTAGTGGGCAGCCGCGAACAATTGCTCGTGGGGAACAGTGTGCCGGCTCATACGTGCCTCATGCGGGCGGATGGCCCGCTCGTGTCGCCGTGGGCATACCAGCAGGTCAACGTTGGGGGTTGGGTCGCCTACCAACCCTCAACGCTATTCTTGGCCCTACTTTACCCCAGCCTGGCGTCAATGGCAAGCCAGCAGGCTCACGCTGTCCAGGTACATCCAGGCGCGGCGGCCGTCACCGTTGTTATACACGGTGTAGTACACGGTAATGGATTGGCCGCGTACGTCCTCACGCAGGCTGGTCAACAGATCGAAGGTCTTTTCCTCCCAGCCCAGGGCGTCGCGGTCCTCGCGCATCAGCACGCCGAGGTTGACCGGGTAGCCCTGCATGACATCACCCTTGTAGATGATGGCGAGTTGCTGGTCGTTGAGGGAACCGGTGTCCTGGCTGCGCGGCCAGTACCAGTAGCTCAAGCGCAGCTCGGTGGCGTCGCTAGGAACATCGACCACCTGCCAGACGCTGCTGAAGGACTGCTGCGTGTCGGGCAGCGACAGGGGCATGCCCATGAAGGCGTACCACTGGCCGCTGTGAGCGGGGCTGAAGTTGGAGCGGCGGCTGGTCTGCTCAGTGGGGAAGACCCACGGCGGGGCGTCGCCGGGGAGGCTACCCGGCGTCTCGAAGCTGCCGTTGGTGATCAGATCGACGCAGCCCGACGGGGCGGTGGTGGCCGTGGCCGTCGGCGTGTGGGTGACAGTCGGCGTCAGGGTTTGCGTTGGGGTGCTGGTGATAGTCGGCGTCAGCGTCTGTGTCGGCGTGTTCGTCACGGTCGGTGTCAGGGTCTGCGTGGGCGTGTTGCTGGGCGTGGGTGTGTTGCTGGGTGTCGGTGACGGCCCCTCGGTTGGCGTGAACGTGGGCGTGGGGCTGGGGGTGCGTGTCGGCGTCAGGGTTGCCGTCAGGGTTGGCGTGCGGGTGGGTGTAGACGTAGGCGTCGGCGTCAGGGTTGGCGATGGTGTGCTGCTTGGGGTCGGTGTGACGGTGGGTGTCGGCACGATGCTGATGAAGCCGCCCAGACCGGCGGCGGGGATCGTTTCGGCGGCGGCGCTGGCGAAGCGCACGGTGTCAAAGTTGAGGGGGCTGACGCCGATGGCGTTGCCTCGGAAGAGAATTGTTGCCAGGCGGCCCGAGCCGGAGATGGGCCTGGCCGGGGCAAGGAGCGTGACCGAGTAGTGAACGCGGCCCGTGTCATTGTTGATCTGGTTACGAGCGACAAAGCCCTGCGCGGCGTTGGGGAAGTCGCCGGGGATGAGCTGAATCCCGCTGGTCGAGGGTGCGCCATCCACGCCCTGCACGACCAGGGGGTCGAAGGACAGGACCACCTCGGCCCCGAACAGGTTGACCACGTTATCGATGATCAGATCGACGGCGAAGGTATCGGAGACTACCGCTGTCGTATCGCGCGGGACGACGCGCACGCTGGCGTTCTGAGCATACGCCGCCTTCACCAGGAGGGGCAAATAGGCGCGCACGCTACGCTCTGGCGTCGGCGACGGGGTGGGGGTCAGAGTTGGGGGCGAGGTGATGGTCAGCGATCCCTGGAACGGCGTCACGGATGGGGTGCTGCCGTCGGTTGTCGCGACGACCACGCTGCTAAAGCGAACCGAGGTCGTACCCAGGGTCTTGCCTCGGAACGTGATACTCGCGAGTCGCCCACTCCCCTCGGCGGGTGGCTGACCTGGGGCGAGGCGTACGCCATAGGTGATGAGACCGGCTGAGTTGTCGGCGCGGTTCTCGACCGTGCCCCGGTCGGGATCGGGAAAGGTGCCGGGCGTGACCTGGACACCGGCTGTGGTGGCGTCGGCGTCGACGACTTCGGCCAGGGCAGCGTTAAAGCTGATGGTCACGGTAATCGCCTGGACATTACCAATATCTTCCAGGTAGGCCTCGACCGTGGTCAACTGGCCGAGGCCTACGGCGGCGGCGGCGGGCAAGATGCGAATCTGGGGCCGCCGCACCACGGGCTGGGTGGCCGTGGGCGTCGGGGTGGGAGCCAGGACCACCACCGAGCTATTCTGAAGGCTGACGCCGAGCGTTGCGCCCGACGGCGTCGTCAGGCCGACATTGGTGAGGGCCAGCGCGGCCGTGCCGGGGGACAGGCCGCGAAAGGTCACCTGGGCGATGGCGCCGCTGCCATAGTCGGCGCTACCCGGCGGGACGACCGACACGCGATAGGTCACGCGCCCCAGGTTGTTGTCGGCGCTGTTGGCCAGCGTCACACGCGGCGCGGCCGGAAATGGCCCGCCGCTGATCTGGATGCCCGGCGTGCCAGGGTCGGCGTCCTCGACCGCGACCAGAGCCGGGTCGTAGGTGAGGTTGAAGCTGGCCCCATAGACGTCGGCCACGTCAGTCGCGTAGATGGTGGCGACAAAGGTCGTCCCCTGCACGATGGTCGCGCTGGAGACCAGCACACTGACCTGACCGGGGCTAGGGATGATGGTTGCGTCAGCCAGGGGCGCGGCCTCGGCATCATTCAGAGGGGCCGCGCTTGCCGTCGCCGGGCCGATGAGCCAGCCAGCCAGACGCCACAGACCGTCAAGGATGCCACGGCCGGGCGGCGGCTCGATTACCTTCGCCGCGCCGACCTGGGGGGCCGACGCCAGGTCAGCGCCGACGGCGACGAGGGGTAGGAACACCTGCACCCTCACGTCGAGGGTTGCCGTCGGTGTCGGGCTAAGCGTGGCCGTCGGCGTCGGGCCTGGCGTGGACGTGGTGGTGGGCGTGGCCGTGGCGCTGGCTGTCGCTGTCGCCGTGACGACCTGGGGCGGTTGAAGGTAGATCGGCGTGTCCACCGGGGCGCTGGCCGTCACGGCCGGGGTGAAGCTCAGGCTGCACCAACCTACGTCGCCGACGGGGATGAGGGGGCTATTGGGTGTGTAGTGCGTCGCCCCGCTGCCGATGTAGAAGCCGTCAGCAAAAAGAATCTCTAGATCGGCGCATGTGCCCTCGGTCGGCTGAACGACGATCACGCTCTCGCCAACCCGCGTATCAATTCTCAGATAGGCGACGGGGTCATAGCCGACGCCCGGTGTCCGCGTCGGCCGCAGGGTTGGTGTGCTGGTGGCGGTGGCCGTGGCGGTGGCCGTCGGTGACGGGGTGATGGAGGGGCTTGCCGTCGCCGAGGGCGTGCTGCTGGCGGTCGGGGTAGGGGTGCTGGTCGGCGTGGTCGTTGCGGTGGGCGTGCTGCTGGCGGTGGCTGTCGCCGTGCTGGTCGGCGTGGTCGTTGCGGTGGGCGTGCTGGTTGCGGTGGGTGTCGCCGTCGCGGTGGGCGTCGCGGTGGGTGTGCTGGTCGCGGTGGGTGTCGCCGTCGCGGTAGGCGTGCTGGTGGGCGTGCTCGTGTCGGCGGGCGTGGCGGTCGGCGTGGCCGTCAGGGTGTCGATAGGAGTGGGCGTGGCTGTTGGCGTGAACGTCTGGGTGGCGGTCACGGTCGGTGTCGGCGTGGTGGTGGGCGTGGGTGGTACGAAGCCGGCGAAATACAGCGCACGACCTTCCTGGACCTCAAGGCGATAATAGTTGCTGCCCACGTAGTCCGGCGGCGGCAGCGGGTTGCCCGACTCATTGACCTCGGTGGAGGCATACACTGCGCCCCAGGCCGGCAGCGAGGGCGGGGGGATGGCGCGAATGGCGAACTCGTTCCTGTTGAGACCCACACTTCTCGGCCAGCAGTAAGGCTCCGCCTCCTGGCCGCCAAACTGGTAGGAGGCTAGAGGCTGAATCAAATTGGTGGCGTCATAGACCTGCACGAACTGGCCGGCAATGGCGCGCTCGCCCGCGTCGCACACATTGTTCTTGTTGATGTCGTTGCATGGTAATACGCACAGGCCGCGCCCGGCTGGTGAGAAGGTTGGCGTCGGGGCTGGGGTGCGGGTGGCGGTAGCCGGGCCGGTTGTTGGCGTGCTGGTCGCGGTGGCCGTCGGCGTAGGGCTGGACGTGGGCGTGCCGGGTGTTGGGGACGGCGTTGGCGACAGGGGTAGAAGTTGCTCCAGGAAGGATATGTCGATATTGGGGAACTGGGTGGTATTGATGCGGCGGACGCGGCTGTAGCCGGGCGCTGGTTGCCAGACGCCGCTGGACGGCGGCGGGGGGGTCATCACGATGTCGTATTGCGCGCCCGGCAAACCACTGACGCAGTAGATGCCCGACATGTTAGTCACACCGCTGACGATCGGCTCGCCTACGCCGACAGGATAAATGGCGACGATCGCGCCTGGAATCGGAGTATCCACGCTGAGGTCGATGTTGCCGTCCAGGTTGACGTCCTGGAGAACCCGCGCACACACGCCAGGTGGCAGCGGCGTCCGCGACGGGGTGGGCGATGGCGAGGGGGAAGACGTGGCGGTGGCCGTCGCTGTCGCCGTTGGTGATGGCGACGGCGTTGTGGTGGGCGTTGGCGAAGGGGTGGTTGAGTTGTAGCTACCCGCCGCGAAAACGATACTGGCGTGGCCGGCGGTCTGATAGGCCAGGCCGACGTACTTCGACAGGTCACTGAGGGGGGTGCTGGCGGTGAACCCGCCTGGCGGCGTCTGGAGCAGGCGATAGTCGCCGGGCAACAGGTTAGGGAAACACCGTGGCTGGGGCTGATTGGTCTGCACCCACTGGATGTCGTTGATGCCTGGCCCCTCCAGTACCAGGAGAGTATCAGGGAGGGGCGGTTCGCCCGCCTCTTGCTTGCCGTTGCGGTTCAGGTCGTTGAAAGCGATGATGCACGCTTCGCCGCGCGTGACGTTGAGGTTGACAGTCTGGCTCACGCCCGGCTGCCATACCACGACCGGCTCGCCCTGGTAGCCCTCGACCTTGAGGAAGAGGGTATCACCGTCCTCGACGCGGCCGCCCGGGACTGCAAGGTGGTACGTCATACGGTTGGGCGTGACGCTGATGTCCACCTGCGTCGTCGTGGTGACCAGGACAACATCCGTGATCCACGCGGTCACGTAGCGACCGGCCAGCGGGCCAGTGCCGAAGAAGCTGATGGTCCCACTGTAAACAGCGGGATCGCTCTCGGTGACGACCCGCGCTGCTGCATCGGTGTCAGCAGGCTGAGCCGCTTGGGCCGGCGCGCTGCGCAGGCTGAGCCAGGCGGCCGTGGCGAGCGCGAGGCCGACGGCAATGCTCATCATCAGGCGAGATAGATTCTTCACGCGCTCTCACTCCTCAGCAGGCGCGGCGCGCCGGGGCGTCGGGCCGTGTTCACTCATCAGCACTAGTCAAAACGCAGTGACACGCCTGTCGTTACGTCTTTGACGGGCGCATTCACCTCGCCTACACTCATGCCAGCCGCGTCTGACTGGCTGGTGAATCGATACTGCGGTCAACGCGAGAGGCGATTGGCCCACCAAGGAAACAGGAATCCGCCATGACCGATCCTTTGCTGACCTATGCCCGCGACCAGCAAGCGGCCTTCCTGGCCGACCTGGCCGAGATGGTCAACCTCGATTGCGGGACAGAATACAAGCCCGGCGTCGATGTGGCGGGGGCCATAATGCGTCGCCACCTCCTCAGCCTCGGCGCTGAGATTGTCACGTTCCCCCTGGACGACTATGGCGACTGCCTGCTCGGCACGTTGCACGGGTCAGGCGAAGCCAGCATCTTCCTCATCGGCCACCTGGATACAGTCTACCCCGTCGGGACGGCTGAAGCGCGACCGATGCGCATCGAGGGCAGGCACGTCCTCGGCCCCGGCGTGGCCGATATGAAGGACGGGTTGCTGGCGGGCATCTACGCCCTGCGCGCCCTCCAGGCCCTGGGGCTGGATACCTTCGGAACCGTCCACTTCTTCTGCAATTCGGAAGAGGAGGTCGGCTCGCCGATGTCGAGGCGTCTCTACCCGCGCATTGCCGCCGACTGCGACGCCGCGCTGGTTCTTGAGTCGGGGCGGCCCAACGGCGACATCGTTACTGCTCGCAAGGGGAGCGCCTTCTACACGCTGAAGGCGGTGGGCCGGGCCGCCCACGCGGGAGTCGAGCCGGAGAAGGGCGCCAGCGCGATTCTCGAACTGGCGCACCTGACCATTGCCCTGCACCAGCTGAATGGCATCCGCCCCGGCGTCACCGTCAACGTAGGCGTCATCCAGGGGGGCACGAAGGGCAACGTTGTGCCCGCCGAAGCCAGCGCGCAGGTCGATGTGCGCGCCCTGACCCGCGATGACCTGGCCCTGGTCCACGAGCGCATCCAGGCCCTGGTGGCGCGCCCCACCGTGACGGGGGTACAGGCAACGGTCACGGGCCAACCCGACAATCCCCCCATGCCTCGCACGCCCGCCAGCGCTGCGCTGGCCGCCCTGGCCCAGGCCGCCGCCGAATCAGCCGGATTCGCGGTGGGCGAGAATCTGTCGGGTGGGGTCTCGGACGCCAACTTCTGCGCCGGGCAGGGTGTTCCCACGCTGGATGGTCTCGGGCCGGTCGGAGGCGACGATCACAGCCCCGACGAGTACCTGGAACTGGATAGCATTGCCCCGCGCATCGCCATGCTGGCGCGGCTCATTCACCTCATCTCGGTCAGCTATGGCGAGCTGCGGAGTCTGCGGTCGAGTCTCTAGAGTAAGACGCAAACGCCTACCTGGAGATACGGGGGTAGCAGGGGCGGGCGAGGAGCCGTCGCCAGTCGCTAGCAATGGTTGAATGACGAAGGTTGAAAGTACCCGACGGGGCTTTCAACCTTCCATCTGTAACGCTATGGTGTCGTCGTAGACAACCGGGGTCAGCATCGTTGACCCCACCGACGTCTGTTGTGGGTGCTGGGCCGCCCTTAGTGGGCGGTGGTCGATAGCTACGCCGTCAGCTTGAAGTCAATCTCCAGCCGGATATTGTCCTCGATGCTGAGGACGCTAGGGACGCGCGGCTGCGTGAGGTTGAAGTCGCCGAACTTGAAGGCCGTCGTGGCCAGGCCGGTGACCGTGTTCCCGTCCACCTTCCCGGTGACGTCCCAGGTGATGGGCTTCGTCACGTCGCGTACGGTTAGATCACCGACGACCTGGAACTGCACGTCGCCAGAGGTGGGCAGCGGCGTAGCCAGCCCCTTGATCTCCTTGACGACGAACGTCGCGTTGGGGAATTGGTCGGTGGTCAGGACGCTACGCTTGATGAAGCCGTCGCGCAGGCTCACATCCGTCGCCAGGCTCGCAATGTTGACGGTGAACTTCGACTGACTTGCGTCGACCTTGCCCGTGGCGGGGTCGATGGCGATCGCGCCGCTGACGTTCTTCGTGCGGCCCACAGCGTCGCTGGGCAGATTTCGATTGGCGAGTTGCTCGCGCACCAGGAAGCGCGCCTCGGCGCCATCGGCAACCAGCTTGTACACGCGCGCTGCGCCAGCGGCGGCGGCAGCATTTGGCGCGGCAGCTTTGGCGGCTGCGGTGGGGGCAGCGGGGGCCGTAGTCGGGGCGGCGGCCTTGGCGGCTGCGGTGGGGGCAGCGGGGGCCGTAGTCGGGGCAGCGGCCTTGGCGGCTGCGGTGGGGACAGCTGGCGCGGTGGTGGGCGCTACAGCCTTCGGCGGCGCCGCCGTCGTGGGCTGGGCTGGCGCGGCAGGAGTCGTCGCTGTGGGCGCGCTACAGGCGGCCAGCAACAGTAGGGCCGCGGCCGTCAGGGTCAACAGCGTGGCTCGGAACATATTCACCTCTCTTGATGCTTACTGTGTTGAGTACTACCTCGAAAGACACTCAATATTATCTCCGAATTGCTTCATATGTGAAATTTGCAGCGCTTGACCTTTCGGGAGTGCGGCAGAATCTCTGTTTGACGCTGCCTGACGAAGCACCTATAATCTATGGGATGCTCCGCCGCGCTTCCCTGCCTGGCTAGCTATTCGATGCAGTCGCCTTCGGCCGGAGCGGGATTGCAGTGTTGCGATCCCCGATCCCCTCTGGAATGTCATGCTGCATTGTCGCCGGAGTCGCGTTTGTCCGTTCATTTGGAGGACCATGCCATGGCCGTGGCAACCACGCAGAAATCATTGACCAAAGCCCAACTGCTGCACATGCTGCGGCAGATGATGCTCATTCGGGAATTTGAGGACAAGACGGCCGAGTGGTACGCCCGCGGCCGCATCGCCGGTTTCGTCCATCTCTACAACGGCCAGGAGGCCTGCGCGGTCGGCGTCGTCACTGCCCTCGAACCGCAGGATATCCTCATGTCCCACTACCGCGACCACGGCCATTCCCTCGCCAAGGGCGCCGGGACGAAGGAGGCTATGGCCGAGCTGTTTGGCAAGGAGACCGGCCTGGTCAAGGGCAAGGGCGGCTCCATGCACTTCTTCGATTATAAGGCCGGCCACTGGGGCGGCTACGCCATTGTCGGCGGCCATCTGCCCCTCGCCGTCGGCGTCGCCTTTGCTTACAAGTACAAGAAGGAAGACCGCATCGTCGCGGTCATCATGGGTGACGGCACGACGCCCAACGGCTACTTCCACGAGTCGCTCAACTTCGCCAAGCTGTGGGAAGCGCCCGTGATCTTCATCGTCGAGAACAACCTGTACGGCATGGGCACGGCCCTGGCCGTCCACTCGGCCGTCGTCGAAATGACCGACAAGGTATGCGCCTACGACATCCCGGCCGAGCGCGTCGATGGTATGGACGTCATCGCCGTCTACGAGGCGACGCGCCGCGCCGTTGAGCACGTGCGCGGTGGCAAGGGACCGTACTTCCTGGAACTGTCGACCTATCGCTTCCGCGGCCACTCGATGGCTGACCCGCAGCGGTATCGCGACAAGGAGGAGGTCGCCGAGTGGACCCACCGCGATCCCATCCTTCACATGCGCCAGAAGCTCATGGAAGAGGGGTTGCTGACGGAGAAGGCGGCCAAGAAGATGGAGGATGAGGTCAAGCGCGAGATCGAGGAGGCCGTGCGCTTCGCCGAGGCCAGCCCCGAGCCACCGCTGGAGGCCCTCACCGAGGATATCTACGCCAGCCCAGTCAGCGCCCGCCCAGAGGCCGCGATCATTTCGACGCCGTCCGCGTAACCCCGTCCGCTGCCGTGGGTGGCGCGACGTTCATGGAGTCACTATCGATGCCAGTTCGTACATATCTGGAAGCCATCACCGATGCCCTGCGCGAGGAGATGCGTCGCAACCCGGATGTATTCATCATGGGTGAGGACATCTATGCCTACGGCGGCTCCTACGCCGTCACCTCGAACCTGGCCGACGAGTTCGGCCCGGAGCGTATCCGCGACACACCCATCGCCGAGGGCGCTATCGCTGGCGTGGCGACCGGGGCCGCCATGGCGGGCCTACGCCCGGTGGCCGAAATCATGACCATCAACTTCGCTCTGCTGGCGTTGGACGCTATCATCAATCACGCGGCGAAGGTTCACTATATGTTCGGCGCGCATATCAAAGCGCCGGTCATCATTCGTACGGCCGGCGGCGCGGGCGCACAGCTGGGCGCGACGCACGCCCAGAACTTCGAGGTCTACTTCGCCCACGTGCCCGGCCTCAAGGTCGTTACTCCCGCCACCCCGGCCGATGCCAAAGGTCTCCTGCTGGCCGCCTTCCGCCAGGACGATCCCGTCATCTACATTGAGAACACTGGCCTGTACCGCACCAAGGGCGAAGTGCCTGACGGCGACGTCCTCGTGCCCTTCGGCAGCGCCGACGTCAAGCGTGAGGGCAAGGACGTCACGCTCATCTGCTACTCGCGACAGTTCCTGACCGCTATGCAGACCGCCGAGCAGCTCTCGGAGATGGGGGTTGAGGCCGAGGTCGTTGACCTGCGCAGCCTGCGCCCGTGGGACGCCGAGACGGTCATTAACTCGGTCAAGAAGACTAATCGGGGTCTCATCATCGAGGAAGACTGGCAGTCCTACGGCATTGGCGCGGAGATTGCCGCTACCGTGACGCGCGAGGCCTTCGACTGGCTGGACGGACCCATCGAGCGACTCGGCCTGGTAGAAGCGCCCATGCCCTACGCGCGTGATCTGGAGCGCGCCGCCATGCCCAGCCCCGACAAGGTCATCACCCGACTGCGCCAGATGGGCGTGGTCCGCTAAGGGTCTTCATGTAACGTGATGCTGCTGTGGCGATCAGCAGCTGTGTGAAACGTGGCTCGTGAAACGTGAAACGTGAGGCGTGAAGGCCGGTGACGGCTGTCACGTTGCGCGCCTCACGTTTCACTCACAAGGAGTGGCCCGTGTCAACCGATGTGGTCATGCCCAGGATGGGCTACGACATGACCGAGGGAACGATTGTCGATTGGAAGGTGAAAGAGGGCGACGACATCCAAAAGGGTCAGATTCTGGCCGAGATCGAGACCGGCAAGGTCAACATTGAGATTGAGGCCTTCGAGGCCGGGACGCTTGCCAGGATCGTCGGCCAGGCGGGTCAGACCTACCCGGTGGGCGCGGTGATTGCCATCCTCGCCGCGCCCGGCGAGAAGATCGAGCCGGCCACCAATGGCGGCTCGGCCCCCGCTGCTCAGACGATTGGGCAGGTGAGTCCCGCGCCGACGGCCCCACCTGCCACAGGCGCAACCGGCCCGGCCGGGTCGCCGGAGCCGAGCGCACCCGGCGCGCCGACGCCCGAGGACGCTCCAGGCGCGCCCCTTGGCGGCGTGCGGGCCTCGCCCATCGCGCGGCGTATCGCAGACGAGCATGGCCTGGACTTGCGCCAGGTCAAGGGCACCGGCCCCGGCGGCCGCATCGTGAAGCTGGATGTGGAGGAGGCGCTGGCGAGCCGCGCCGCGACCCCCGCGCCGACAGTCGCCGTCGCGGCGCCGGCCCCCGCAACGCCCGCGCCGGCGCCAGTGGCTCAGCCCACCCCTCAGCCTGCGCCCGTGGCGGCGACGCCCGCGCCTGCAGCCGCACCAACTGGCGAGACCGTGCCCTTCAGCCGGATGCGGCAGGTCATCGGCCAGCGCCTGCAACAGAGCTACCAGACCAGCCCCCACTTCTTCGTCACCGTGCCCATCGATATGACGGATGCCCTGGCGTGGCGCGAGGAAATCAACAAAGTTCTGCAAGCCGACGGCATCAAGGTGTCGGTCAACGACCTGGTGCTCAAGGCCGTCGCCAACGCCCTGGTCAAGCACCCTGAGATCAACGTCACCGTCAGCGATCAGGGCATCACGCGCCATCCCAACGTGAGCCTGGGCATCGCCGTCGCCCTGGACGACGGCCTGTTGACGCCGGTGGTGTCCAACGCCAACCAGAAGACCCTGTCGCAACTGGCGGTCGAGGCGAAGGCCGCCATCGACCGCGCCCGCAACAACAAGCTCAAGCCCGATGACATGGCGGGTGGGACGTTCACCGTGTCCAACCTGGGCAGCATGGGCGTCGAGGCGTTCACCGCCATCATCAACCCACCCCAGGCGGCCATCCTGGCCGTCGGGTCGGCGCTGACGGAGGCCGTGGTGCGCGGCGGCCAGATCGTGCCGCGCGACATCATGCGTGTTACCTTGTCGTCGGATCACCGCGTCATCGATGGCGCTATGGCCGCCCGCTTCCTGCAGACCATCAAGGGGCAGCTGGAAAGCCCGCAGCGCCTCGTGCTGTGACACGCGGCGCGTGAGGTGTGAGGATTGCAACGCAAAACGTGAAACGTGATGCCTGAGCCTTTGTCGGTTCTCACGTTTCACGTTTCATGTATCAACGCGAACCATTCCCCCAAGGAGGAGTTTCGTGGCCGAGCAAACATACGATATCGTCATCATTGGTAGCGGCCCCGGTGGCTATGTGGCGGCCATCCGCGCCGGGCAATTAGGCTTGAAGGTCGCCTGCGTTGAGAAAGGCGATATCGGCGGCGTTTGCACCAATTGGGGTTGCATCCCCACCAAGGCTCTGCTACGCAACGCCGAGATCATCGAGTTGATGCGCGGTGCGGACCAGTTCGGCGTCACCGTGGGTGACGTCAAGGTGGACTGGCAGGCGGGCGCGAAGCGCGCCGAGCGTGTCGTCCGCCAATCGCGCCAGGGCGTCCAGTTCTTGTTCAAGAAGTACAAGGTCGATTTTGTCCAGGGCACGGCCAGCATCACCAATCCCACCACCGTCCATGTCGAGGGCGGCGACGGCGCGCGCGACCTCAGCACCCGCGCCATCATTATCGCTACAGGCGCGCGACCCTTCGTGCTGCCCGGCGTGACGGTGGACGAGAAGCGCATCATCACCAGCAAGGCCGCTGTCGCGCTGCCCGAAGTCCCCAAGGCAATGCTCATCATGGGCGCGGGCGCTATCGGCACTGAGTTCGCCACAGTCTACAGCGCGTATGGGACGAAGTGCACCATCGTCGAGATGTTGGGCCAGGTACTGCCACTGGAAGACGCCGAGTGCGGGGCCGCGCTTCAGAAGGCGCTGGTCAGGCGCGGCGTGGACATTCACCTCGGCACGCGGGTAGAGAAGATCGAAGCCAGCGACAGCGGCGTCAAGATGACCGTCAGCAAAGACGGTCAGACCACCGTCCTAGAGGGCGACGTGGCGCTGCTCGGCGCAGGCAACGTGGGCAACGTCGAGGGCCTGGGCCTGGAGGCGCTAGGCGTCGAGGTCGGGCGCGGCGGCGTCATCCAGGTCAACGACTACCTCCAGACCAACGTGCCCGGCATCTACGCCATCGGCGATATCGTAAAGGGGCCGCGCCTGGCCCACAAGGCCATGCACGAGGGCGTCATCGCTGTCGAGCATAGCGCCGGTCGCAATCCTCACCCTATGCGCTGGGATAACATCCCCAGTTGTACCTACGCTCACCCTGAGGTCGCCAGTATCGGCCTGACCGAGGCCAAGGCCCGCGAGGCCGGCTACGACGTCAAGATCAGCAAGTTCCCCTTCTCGGCCAGCGGTCGCGCCCGCGCCCTGGGCAATACCGAGGGCTTTGTGAAAATCGTCGCCGATGCCAGGTACGGCGAGATTCTCGGCGCGCATATGGTCGGCCCCGAAGTGACGGAGATGATTCACGAGCTTGCTGTTGCCCGCGCCAACGAGCTGACCGTCGAGGAGATTCAGTCCGTCATCTTCGCTCACCCAACCCTGTCCGAGACAGTCCACGAGGCCGCCCTGGGCGTCACCGGCCTCCCGGTGCATATGTAGCCCGGCTAGGTCGCGGCGGGTCACAGAAAGTACAGAATAGCGGCGCAGGCCGTTGTTGGCAATAGACACGGGACGGGTCCTGATGTACAATCAGCCCGTCCTTGTTCATGTCACTACATCGACGTAGGAGGAAAGATGGCGGGCAGCGTGCCTGCGGGCCTGAAATACACGAAGGAACACGAGTGGGCGAAGGTCGAGGGCGACGTCGTACGGGTGGGTATCACCGAGTATGCCCAGGAGCAGCTGGGGGATGTCGTCTACGTTGAGCTTCCCCAGGCGGGCGGCAACGTCACTCAGGCGAAGCATTTCGGCGTGGTCGAGTCGGTCAAGGCGGCATCGGATCTCTTCGCGCCCCTGAGCGGAACGGTGGTCGAGGCGAATGCGGCCCTGGAGGCGCAGCCTGAACTCATCAACTCTGACCCCTACGGCCAGGGTTGGATGGTCGTCGTGCGGCCCGACGACCCCACGGCGGTCGATGAACTGCTCGACGCCGACGCCTACCAGAGCTACCTCGACAGCCTGGGCTAAGGCTGCGGCGCGCTGTGCAGCGACTGAAGCCGGTGCGCCACGGGCGGCGGCTTCAGTCGTTTGCGCATCGTTGTTCGGTGGGTAGTCTGGCCCGGCGTGTGTCACGCTGCGTCATTCGGGTTGACAAGCTCTTTGTCACAGTCTTATAATCAGGAGCATGGCGCCACTTCTGCCTCGTCTATTCTGCTGAACCGACAGCTACATCCAGAGGGGAATACTATGGTAGGCGTACGGTCCTTCTACCGGACCACCATCGGCAAGAAAGTCATCATGGCGATCACCGGTGGCATCTGGGTCCTGTATGTCATCCTTCATATGTTCGGCAACCTGAAATTCTTCCAGGGGCCTGAGGCCATTGACGGCTGGGCGCACTTTCTGCGCACCTTCGGCCAGGAAGTGGTAGGCTACGAGGGCGTGCTGTGGTTGGTGCGCATCGTGCTCATCGTGTCACTGGTCCTGCACATCTGGATGGCCTGGCAACTGAGCCGCCTCAGTTGGGCCAGTCGCCCCGTCAAGTACAGCCGCCGCCGCTGGCTGGCGGCCGACTTTAGCGGTCGCAGCATGCGCTGGGGTGGCGTGTTCATCGCCCTCTTCCTGGTCATTCACATTATGCAGCTCACGACGGGTACCCTGCTGCGTGGCTTCCAGGAAGGGGAAGTCTATCGTAACCTCATCCTGCTCTTCAGCAACAATCTGATTGCGGCCTTCTACATCCTGATGATGATCGTGCTCGCTTTGCACCTCAACCACGGCATCTGGAGCCTGTTCCACAGTCTCGGCTGGAACACCTACCCCTCGAAGAGTCTGAAGCACCGCCTGTGCCAGCTCGTCGCTATTGCCGTCCCGCTAGGCTTCGCCCTGGTTCCCATCGGCGTTGTTCTGATGGGCGTCATGAACGTCTAGGGACGGAAAGGATTCAGGCATGACCACCGTTATTGAAAACACGCCGCAGGTAACTACCTCGACGAAACCTCTCTGGTACGTCTCCGACCAGAAGCTCGACGCCCGCACGCCCGCCGGTCCCCTCGACCGTAAGTGGGACACGTGCAAGGCCGACATGAAGCTCGTCGCCCCCCACAACCGCCGCAAGCATACCGTCATCGTTGTGGGGACCGGCCTGGCGGGCGGCGCGGCGGCCGCCGTCCTCGGTGAGCAAGGCTACAACGTCCTGAGCTTTTGCTATCAGGATAGCCCGCGTCGCGCCCACAGCATTGCCGCCCAGGGCGGCATCAACGCCGCCAAGAACTACCGCAATGATGGCGATAGCATCTGGCGGCTGTTCATGGACACGGTCAAGGGCGGTGATTACCGCTCCCGCGAGGCCAACGTCTATCGCCTGGCGCAGCTCAGTATCGACATCATCGACCAGTGCGTCGCCTCTGGCGTGCCCTTCGCTCGCGAGTACAGTGGCTATCTGGACACGCGATCCTTCGGCGGCGCGCAGGTGGCGCGTACCTTCTACGCTCGCGGCCAGACCGGGCAACAGCTGCTCCTCGGCGTCTACAGTTCCCTGGTACGCCAGATGGACAGGGGCACGGTCAAGATGTTCCCCCGCCACGAGATGCTCGACCTCGTCCTGGTCGATGGCGTGGCGCGCGGCATCCTGGCCCGCGACCTGGTCACCGGCGAGATCAAGTCGTACGCCGCCGACGCCGTGGTTCTCTGCACCGGCGGCTACGGCAACGTCTTCTTCCTGTCGACCTACGCTCGCGGCGCGAATGCGACCGCCGTCTGGCGCGCCCACAAGCGCGGCGCTCTCTTCGCCAATCCATGCTTTACCCAGATTCACCCCACCTGTATTCCCGTCAAGGGTGATTACCAGTCGAAGCTGACCCTCATCAGCGAGTCGGTGCGCAATGACGGGCGGGTGTGGGTTCCCAAGAAGGCGGGCGACAACCGGCCCCCCAACGAGATTCCCGAAGAGGACCGCGACTACTATCTGGAGCGCATGTATCCCAGCTACGGCAACCTGGCTCCCCGCGACATCTCCTCCCGCGCCGCCAAGCGCGTCTGCGACGAGGGGCGCGGCGTGGGGCCGGGCGGCTATGGCGTCTACCTCGACCTGCGCGATGCCATCAACCGCCTCGGCAAGAAGGTTATCGAGGAGCGCTACGGCAACCTGATGGAGATGTACGAGCAGATCACCGACGAGGACCCCTACGAGGTTCCGCTGCGCATCTACCCGGCTACCCACTATACAATGGGCGGCCTGTGGGTTGACTACAAGCTGATGAGTAACGTGCCCGGCCTGTTCGTGGGCGGTGAGGCCAACTTCTCCGACCACGGTGCGAATCGCCTCGGCGCGAGCGCGCTGCTGCAAGGCCTCGCCGACGGCTACTGGGTGCTGCCCGCCACGCTGCCCGACTATATCGCCACCGCCAAGCCCGAGCCGGTCACGACCCAGGACGCGGCCTTTGCTGAGGCCGAGAGCGAGATTCATGCCAAGATTCGCCGCCTGCTCGCCGTCAATGGTTCCAAGACGGTGGCGACGTTCCACCGCGAGCTGGGCCATATCATGTGGGACTATGTAGGCATGGCGCGCAGCGAGGAAAGCCTGGTCTCAGCCCTGGGCAAGATTCGCCATCTCCGCGAAGAGTACTGGCGCGACGTGCGCGTCAGCGGCGGGCCTGAGGAGCTGAACCAGCAACTGGAGCACGCCCTGCGTGTGGCCGACTTCCTGGAACTGGCCGAACTGATGGCCGTCGATGCCCTGGCCCGCGACGAATCGTGTGGCGCGCACTTCCGCGTTGAGCACCAGACCGCGGAGGGAGAGGCTGAGCGCGACGATGAGCACTTCGCCTACGTGGCGGCCTGGGGCTACAACGGAGCCGAGCCGCCCATCCTGGTCAAGGAAGCTCTGACGTACGAAAACGTGAAGCTTGCCGTGCGCAGCTACAAGTAGGTGGAGAAACCATGAACCTGACGCTCAATGTGTGGCGGCAGCCTAACGCGAATGCGCCCGGCCGCTTTGTGACATACCCGGTTAACGACATCAGCCCCGACATGTCGTTCCTCGAAATGCTGGACATCGTCAACGAGGGCATCGTCCACCAGGGCGAGGACCCCATTGCCTTCGACTCTGACTGCCGCGAGGGGATTTGCGGCATCTGCGGCATTGTCATCAACGGCATCCCGCATGGCGGCAAAGGCGCGACGACCTGCCAGCTTTACATGCGCCATTTCCGCGATGGCGAGACGCTCACGTTGGAACCCTTCCGCGCCCGCCCGTTCCCGGTGCTGAAGGACCTCATCGTTGACCGAACCGCGCTGGACAAAATCATGGCGGCGGGCGGCTTCATCAGCGCCAGTGTCGGCAGCGCGCCCGACGGCAACGATATGCTCGTGCCCAAGAAGAACGCCGACATGGCGATGAACTACTCGGTGTGCATCGGCTGCGGCGCTTGCGCCGCCGCCTGCCCCAATGGGTCGGCCATGCTGTTCACGGGGGCGAAGGTGGCGCACCTGGCCGAATTGCCCCAGGGCCAGCCAGAGCGTTACCAGCGCGTCGTGGCGATGCTCGGCGAGCATGATGAGTTGGGCTTCGGCAGCTGTACCAACCACGGCGAGTGCTCGGCTGTGTGCCCGGCCCACATTCCCATGAGCGCCATCGCCCGCATCAACTACGAGCTGACCCAGGCTGCCTTGCGCGGCTACAGCCCGGCGACGGCATAGGTCGCGGCCGGCGCGATCGCTATCAACTACAGGCATCCCCCGCCTCGGCCCCGCCGGGTGGGGGATGCTGCTCAGAGGCCGACGACCATGACCGCAACAACCAACCCCAAGACAATGGAAGCGCTGCGCCAGGCGTTCAAGCAGGGCAATCGCCTCATGCTGCTGCTGTGGCGGCTCGGCCTGGGGCCGATGGTCAACGCGGCGCCGGAGAGTGGCGGTCAAATCATGGTGCTCATCCACACCGGTCGCCGCTCCGGCCTGCCGCGCCGTACCCCGGTCAACTATGCCATCGTCGACAACGACATCTACTGCACGGCGGGCTTTGGTAGTGGCTCCGACTGGTACCGCAACATCCTCGCTCGCCCCGACGTCGAAGTGTGGCTGCCCGAAGGCTGGTGGCAGGGCGTCGCCGAGGACATCTCAACCTCGCCGCGCCGCCTGCCCCTGCTGCGTGAGGTCATTCGCGCCAGCGGCTTTGCGGGCAAGCTGGCCGGCCTCGACGCCGCGCACATGCCCGATTCCAACTTCGCCGCCGAGACGGCCCCCTATCGCCTCATCCGCATCCGCCGCACCGTGCCGCGCACCGGCGCCGGCGGCCCCGGCGATCTGATCTGGGTGTGGCCGTGGCTGACAGGCGGCCTGGCCGTGGCTCTCTTCGCCGCCCTCCTCCGCCGCCCGCGCTCATGAGCCTCGCCCGCCGCCGCCTGTATGCCCAGCACATCATCGCCAGCCGCTGCCGTACGCCGGGGGAGGTCGTCGCCGCCCTCGGTGCGGTCCAGGCCCAGGACTACGCCGCCGGCAAATGGGCCGTTGGCCTGCGCCTGCCCGACGCGGTGGACGCCGACATCGAGCAGGCCATTGCCGACCGCGCCATCGTCCGCACCTGGCCCATGCGCGGCACCCTCCACTTCGTCGCCGCCGCCGACGTGCGCTGGCTGCTCGCGCTGCTCGCGCCGCGTGTCATAGCCGCCACCGCCGGCCGCCACCGTCAACTCGAACTGACCTCGGACGATCTGACGCGCGGCCGCAACGCCCTCGTGGCCGCCCTGCACGGCGGCCGGCGACTCACCAGAGATGGCATGTATCGCGCGCTGGAAGCGGCGGGTATCGCCACGACCGGCCAGCGCGGCATCCACATCCTCGGCCACCTGGCGCGACAGGGTGTGCTGTGCTTCGGCCCCCATGAAGGCAGGCAGCCCACCTTCGTCCTCCTCGACGAGTGGCTGCCGCCGTCGCCGCCCCTCGACCGTGACGCCGCGCTGGCCGCGCTGGCTCGCCGCTACTTCACGGGGCACGGCCCCGCCACGCTGCACGACCTCGTGCGGTGGGCGGGCCTGACCACCGCCGACGCGCGCGCGGGTCTGGCCGCCGTCCAGGCCGATCTGACCCAGGTGACGCTCGACGGCCAGGTCTACTGGCAAGCGCCGACAACCCTCGACCTCGGCGATTTCGTCGAGGTGGTGAGGCTACTGCCCGCCTACGACGAGTTCCTGCTCGGCTACGGCGATCGCAGTGCATCCCTCGACCCCGGTCACGCCCAGGCCGTCGCGCCGGGGGCCAACGGCGTCTTCCGCCCTATCCTGGTGGTCGATGGTCGCGTCGTGGGTACGTGGTCGCGGACAGTCAAGCGCAACAGCGTGACTGTCACCCCTCAGCCTTTTCCCGGCCATGCCGTCGACCCAGCGGCCTTCGCCGCCGCTGCGGGGCGGTATGCGCGCTTCTTGGGCTATTCGCTCGCCTGAGTCCATTCCGGCGGGCGGTTTGACAGGGAATGGCGCTGGCCGCATAATGTGCGTTCACCCAACGCAGCGCCGTCAATTGCATCTCGCAACGCCGAGGGAGGGTAGCATGTCAACTCCCGTGGAGTACGCAGAGGGAATCCGAGGCGTCGTGTGGGACACGGACGCGGATACGCCGGCCGTCGGGGCCTCGGTGCGCCTCGAGGCCGATGGGCAGAGTCTCGCCGAGACGCGCGCCGATTCTGATGGCGTCTTCGCCTTCGAGTCGGGTGGCCAGCTCCGCGTGGCCCCTGGCGCGTACCGGCTGGTTGTGGACATCGGGGACCGCCAGGCGGTACGGGCCGTCGCGGTCGATGCCTCCGAGCCGGTGACCCTGGTCGGCCGGATCGAGGTCTGAGAGGAGCGTCCGATGGCCGTTGTTGACGTCAGCCCTCGTCGCTCGCAGACCCAGATCACCATCGACAAGTTCCATCAGTCTGTCTCTGGCAAGGCGCTATGCGTTGCCCTGGCCGCCGATGGGGGGCGGACCTATCTGGGCGGCCACTCAGGCGTCTGGCGCTCTGACAATGGCGGGGCTACCTGGACCCACCCCGAGCGCCCACAGCCGTCCTCGGCCTCGGCCGTCAGTGGCGCTATCTTCGCTCCAGCCGTGTACGGTCTGGCCATCTCGCCACGCAACCCGGATGTCGTGCTCGCCACAACCGGCCGCGACAGTCGCGTACCAGCCAAGAACGGCATCTACCGCTCGACCGACGGCGCACGAACGTGGGCGCTGGTCCACCAGTTCCGGCGTGCGAACGGCGCTTTTGCTACCGTCGGCGGGGTGGCATTCGACCAGATAAGTCCGAGCTTCGCTGTGGCGGGCAGCCAGGAGGCGGTGGCGGTCAGCATCGACGGCGGGGCAACATGGACCAACCGCACGCCCCCCGCGCCCGGCCCCTACTGGTACGTGGCCCTGGGACGCGGACCGACGGGAGGACCTACCCTCTACGCCGCGGGCGCGCGCCTGCTGCGTTCCACCGACCTCGGCGCAACGTGGACTGTTGACCCCTTCGACCTCGCCCTCGGCTCGCCGGCCGACGGCCTCGGTAGCTGTGTCCAGACGCTGTCTGTCCACCCGGACAACCCGGCTGTGGTGTACGTATCGCGCGACGCGGGCGAGTTCCTGCGGGCGACGTTCCCGGCCAGTGGCGCGGCGACCTGGGCCTCGCTGCCCGCGCCGCCGGTAGGCGCGCCGGGCACGACGGCCAGCGGCACTGACTACGTTTTGGCCCACCGCCCGCCGGGCGGACCCCTCCACTTCATCTTCTCCGACCGACGCACCGTCCACGTCTGCCTGGGGGAGCCGTCGAGTGTCGGCAGCTGGACACGCATCGATAGTGGCGACGTACACGTCGATCCCCACGGCATCGCCGTCACCCCCAACTTCCGCTGGTCGGGCGCTGACCGACCAACCGGGCGCATCGTGATGGTGAACGACGGGGGCGCGGTGACCAGTACCGATGGCGCGGCGAGTTGGGCCTTCGCGGCGGGCCTCTCGACGCTTGGTCTGGTGAATGTGGCGGTGCAGCCCAGGCGGAATCAGCCGCCGGCGTTGACCATCCAGATGGGCGATAACAACGGGTTCTTCAGCCATGATGGTGGCGCGACGTGGCGGACCCAAGACTATCGGGGCGGCGACAATGACTGCTCCTTCGCTGACCCGCGCCAGCCGAACCGGCTGATTGTGTTCGCCCCGCGCGACGGGAAGCGGTCAGTGTTCTTGTACACCGCTGCGCCGGGCGAGATTCCCGACGCGTCGTGGGGAACCAGCGCCCGCAAGCGCATCGTCGGGCCACCGCCGGCCAGCGACGGTAAGTCGCCGTGGAACACGGTCAGCAACCACTACAACGATGGCTACCGCCCCCTGGTACTGACGCTGTCCGGCGAGGAGCCGCGCCCCGACGGCGACTTCGTCACGATCATCAAGGACGGTGCGGCGGCGCGGGTCATGCGCACGACGGCGATGAGCACGATCACTAGCCACGACGACTGGGTGACCGCCGCGAGCGCCGAAGGTTCCGGCGTGAAGGTGTTCCGCCAGGGGCCAGATTTGCCTTCGGCCGACATCAACGTGGTCCAACCGAGCGGTGGGCATGCTGACCCGGTCCTGTACGTTGGCGATCCGGAGAGTACCGCCGGGTTGTGGACGTGGCGGCGCGGCGAAGCAGCCTGGCGGCGTCTGGTGCCGGCTGCCCCGCCCGGCCCGCAACAGGCGCGGCGTTTCTTCGTCGACCCATATCGACCCAACCGTCTGTATGTTCTCGATCGCAACAACGTCTTTCGGTCGGACGACGGCGGCGCTACCTGGCAGGCGGATGCGAATCTCCGTACCGCTCTCACCGAGAACGGCGCGTTTCCCGTCGATCTGACGTCGGAGGCTGGCTCCAGCCAGGTGTTGCTGCGCGATATGGCCTTCGATGCCGTTGAGGCCGGACGTAGGTTCGCCACCGGCCCGGCCGGGGTGTTCGCCACGCTCGATGGCGTAAGCTGGCGGCCGCTGTGGGTGTCGTCGGCGGGGGGCGCGCGCCCCAACAATCTGGCCTACGACCGCGAGAGCGACCCTTGCATCCGTATGCTCTACGTCGCTACGTCGAATCGCGGCCTGCTGCGCATCGGCCCGCTGCCGCCCGACTGGGATGTGCTGCCCGGCGGTGTCGCGGCGACGCGAGGTCGAGTGCGCTTCCTGCGCGTGCATGATGTAGGGACGGGCTTCGGGCCACCGGGCGACGCGCTTGATGTCGAGATTGTGGTCCAGCTCGACACCGAACCGGGTCGCTCCTTCGGTGCGAAGTTGCGGGGCGATGCGAATGGCCGCGCCCACCGGGGTATGCTCGATCTACTCCGCGACTCGTTCAACAACGACCGGCCTGTCAGGATCGAGTTCATCCGCACCAGTTGCACGATGGCCGAGATCGTGCGTGTCGTCAGGACCTGAGGAGGGCGAAGTGGCGCTACTTCAGTCGAGGGGAAAGCTAACTTTCCTGCGCGTTCACGATGTCGGCACGAAGTTCGGTCCGCCCACGGATCAAATCGACGTCGAGGTCGTGATCCAGTTGAGCACGACCGGCACGAAGTCGTACGGTTTCAAGCTGCGCGAGGATCCCAATCGGCTCACCCACGCCGGCATGCTGGACCTGTTGCGCGATGCGTTCAACCACGGGTGGAATGTCACCATCGACCACGAGACGCCCACCGGTAAGCAGAACGGCGTCATCATCCGCGTGGCGCTCACGAAGGATCCGCCTCGTCCAGGGCCTATCTTCCAGCCCCGCGACGACGAAGCGACCTCCTGACATACGAGCATCGGGCTGATGCACATGGAGTGTGTCAGCCCGATGCGACCGCCCGCTATGCTACGACCTGAAAGACATCGTGGACTGCGCCCGGCAGATCGGGGCCGGGACCGGTGGGCCGCACCGACAGCCGATAGGTTCCGGGCGGGAGAGCATCCAGCGTCAGGCGCCAGTCTGCCCCCTGGTCGCGAAAAGTGCGTGTGATGGGCGCACCCTGGCCCGCCAGGTCCGCGACGCGCGCCTCCAGCCCTGGCAGGGGAGACTGGGCGTTGACCACTGTGGCCGCAATCTCGACCGGCTCGCCCCCGGTGTACACGTCATCCAGGGTGAGGGCGAGGGCAGGGCGCTCGGCCGCCTGGGGACTCGGCCGCGCACCGGGCACGTCGGCTATGTCGCGAATCCCTTCCAGGCCGACAATCTGCATCCGCACCAGGCGGTTACGTAGGTCCTCCAACACGTCGGGGTTGCGTTGGAGCGAAGAATGCCGCTCTGGGATGAAGGTGTCCTGGTAGGCTTGAGACAGCTCAATGGGAATGGCGGACAGCATGGGAACCGTGCCATCCCCGTCGCCCAGGCGGGCGTCGATGCCGGCGGGCAGTGTGTTGTCCACTGTCACGCGCCCATCCCTCACGTGCGCCGATTGCCAGGTAGGTTGGCGCGTGCCCACCACCGGCAGGATGCGGTAGCCCTGTTCCAGGTACTCGAAGCTCCTACGGTGTTCGGTGACGGCCGCCTCAATCTCACGGTGAAAGGCCAGGGCCTGTGCGGCCCGCTCGCGAACGATGCCAGGGATGCCATCTGTCTCGGCGACGCGGTGGTAGACCCCATCGATTTCGACCGACTTGTAGATGGGCAGCAGTTGATAGACAGAGGTGAAGGAGCGCATCACCTCGGTCAGGTCGAGAAACAACTGCTTGTAGCCGTTGGCCACGTAGTTGACGGCGTTGGGCGCACCCCGGAAGGGGGTGCCGAAGGTAATCAGGGCGCGGCAGTCTCGCCAGCCTTCGAGGACTTCGAGATAGTAGCGGGATACCAGCCCGCCCATGCTGTGGCCGATGAGAATAACGCGCGCGTCGGACGCGCCGGAGGCTGCCCGCCACTGGGGCAGGCGGCGGTCAATGAGGCGCTTGAGCTGCCGCGCGGTGAACCGGTTATCGCGCCGCCAGTCGTAGGGGAACTCGAACAGGTTGGCCGGGTGGTCGTCGTCGATGCTGCCGCGCGTCACCTCGAAGTTGTCCTCGATCAGGCGCAGGGTCTGTGAGTAGCCGTCGATCTTGACCAGGCCGGGGATCAGGTGCACGTCCGGAACCAGGCGGGTGGCGCGAATCCCGTCGCCCAGATCCTCCACCTCAGGGTCGTCGTGCGTTAGCCGGAAGCTCTGGAGCGCAGCCCCCCATGTCCTGAGCGCGCCCAGCACGGCCTGGGCCGACGGCGCCCACACGTCCTGCCCGTCCTTCTGAAGGATGCTACCCGTGATACCTGGTAGCACGATGACGATATCACGCAGTGGTTGCCTGGGCATATCTTCCCTCCTGTGCGGGGTGCGGTCTGGTCAGAGGTATCAGACTACGGTCGAGTGTCGGCATACCATTTACTGCCCGATGTAGGATACAGCTATGAGTGTGTTGGATTCAGACGGGTCGCTGGAAGACGCGGCCCGTGTAGCCAGGCAGACCTATGCCCTGGTCGTCGGTATCGAAGCGTACGATGCCGGCCCGACCTGGAACCTGGACGGTCCGGCCAACGACGCCTTCGGCTTCGCTCGCTGGCTCGTTGGCCAGGGTGTGCCCGCCGAGAACGTTCAAGTCTTGGCGTCCTCCCTGGCGCGGCCCGACAAGGCCGACTTCCAGACCTGGAACAATGCGCCGGTGGCCCGCCCCACGCGCCAGAATATCTTCGACGTCCTCACCCGCAGCCTGCCCAAAGTAAAGGGCGAGCGGCTGTACCTCTTCTGGAGCGGCCACGGCTTCTACAGCGACGAGGACGAGCGCCGCCTGTTCTACGCCGATGCCCATCCCGACTACCTGGCGAACCTGGACTTCAGCGCTCTGCGGCTGTCCCTGGCGTCCGACTACTACACCGGCTTCCCCGCGCAGGTCTTCTTCGTGGACGCCTGCGCCAGCACCGTCACGCCCACCCAGAATCAACTGATGCCGGGCGATACGCTACCGAAACGTACCTACGCCGCCGGGCGGGAGCAGTTTGCTCTGTTCGCGGCCAGTCGCGGCGAAGTGGCGCTCAATGTCCCGCGCGAGCAGGCGGGCCTGTTCTCCAGCGTGTTGCTTGAGGTGTTGGGCCACCAGGCGAACTGGCCGCCCGATATGGGCCGCCTGGCCGACGAGATCGATGCGCGCTTCAGTGAGCTACGCGCCCAGGGCAAGACGCGGCAGGTTCCCATTCGCCTATGGTATTGCGACCGCAAAACGGACAGCGCCAGCATTGGCTTCAGCATCGCTGAGGCGACTCCCCCACCCACCACGGATGGCCCGCCTATGACTGGATCGGATCTGCGCGACATTCTCATCAAGTCCTTCTCGCTCAGCGAGCTGAACGACCTGTTGTTCGACCTGGGGGTGAACTACGAGAACATCTCCGGCGATACCTTGCCGTCCAGAGCGCGCGAGACGGTTCTCTATTTCCAGCGTCATTCGCGCTTCGATGAGCTGGTTGCCGCTGTTCAGAAGGCGCGGCCTCAGGCCTTCGGCGCGACCGCCAGTTCTTCCGGTGGGCCAACCGCGCCGGTCACTTCCCCGGCGACCCCGCCGCAAACCAACGCGCCCCCGTCGAACCCGCCCGCGCCGGCCTCGACAGCGGCAGCGGGCCAGCCGCGCCGTCTCTCGGCCCCTCAACTCATCACCCTCCGCAGTCGGCTACTGGCGGGGCAGGCCTTCAAGAGCGCGGCCACCCGCGACGCCATCGTGAGCGTCCTCGACCCGCAGATCACCGCGGGCTACTCGCCAGGGCCGAACCAGCTTGTGGACGTGTACAATCTGCTCCAGGCGTGCAATCTGCACGACGGTGGCATCCAGCAACTCGTGGAAGCGGTGCGCGCCTTCGAGACGGACCCGTCGGCCATGCAGGCGGTGGACGATTACCTGGCGAGCCTCGCCTGACGCTCAATGCCGCCGGTGGCTGAAGTCGGGGGCGAGCCAGGGCTTGGGCCGGTGGGGCACGGGACGCCGCCCCCCGCCCAATGAGCGATCCGCGCCCTGGATGGCGCGCACCACGCGGGTCATGTACTGGAAACTCGTATCGGTCAGGCCGTTGTAAGCCCACACCGCCAGTAGCCACGAGCAGGGCAGTTCGTCCTGCCGGGTGTAGGTCTCCGGATCCCAGCCGCTCAGGCACTCGCCGCAGCGATACGATGGCGTCTCGCGTGACGGGAAGTTGCACGGGTTCTGTAAACCGTAGGTGAACTTGGTGCGGAAGAGGTCGATGGCGGTGCGCAGGTTGGCCTGGACCGACAGGATGAAGTCGGGCATGGGGCGCGGCAGGTCGTGCTGGAGGTATGGCGTGTACTGGGTCAACCCCCAGCCCCGCGACTTGATCCAGGGCGCCGCCTCATTGTCCGGGTTGAACTCCACGATGTCGGCGTAGTTCGGCTCGCCGCCTGCCCGCGCTCCCACCCAGTCGACGCCGTATTTCACATTCCCGGCCGCGTCGAAATGCTCGCCTCCGCTCTCTTTGCCCAGGATGGCCGTGAACAGCTGGTGTGGGAAGGGCCGCCCTTCGCCCACGCCCGCTTCGTACTCCTGCATCACCAGTTCATACACCAGTCGCTCGCCGTCGGCCACATCGTCGCGGGTCGGAAGCAGCCACGGCAGCACCCCGTTGGTCGTCTGCCCTTCCAGCATGGCCCGCAGATGCAACTCAAGCGTGCCGCTGACAACCGACGCCGCGTACATCTCATCGGCCGTGACCGGGTCGTCGGCCGGATAGCCGATCTCGTCGGGCGGCACGCCGTAAGTGTGAACTAAGTCGTACTTCAAGGCCAGCACACCCCCCAGTGTGTTCGGCCCGAAGCGGCCCGCCAGGCTTAGCCGCGACCCGTAGTAGCCGAGGGCGCGCAGGTCACGCTGGAGGCTCTGAATGACGCCGTCCTCCACCTGCCCGCCGCGCGCCGCCTCCTCGAGGCCGAACCGTAGCCCGCTATAGCGCGGCCGGGCCGCACCCGAAGCGCCCGAATCAAAGTCGGCAGGCACGCTAAGCAGCCAGCCCACTTCGAGCGCGCCCGGCTGGTCGCGTAGCGAGGGGTAGCGGTCGACGTTCGCCTGAATGAGGGCCTCGACCGTCGTGTCATTCTCGAAGGCGATGCGCGCGAGGGTGTCGCCTGGCTGGACGGTGATCATAGGTGATGCGCCCCCTATCTCTACACGGAACGAGTGGCGAAGCCCGTGGCGGCAAAGGCGCGAAAGTCGGCCGCGATGGCCTGGAAGTGCGCGCCCTCCTGAGGGTTGAAGTTGTCCAGGCCCCACGTCAAGTCACCCACCCGGATGTCCAGGTCGGCCACCGCCGAGAAGCCCCATGGCATGAAGCCCACCGCGCCCAGACCGGCGGCATAGCGTAGCAGGGAGAGGAGATTCGCCTCGCGTTGGTCGCGGTAGCCGGCCTCCTCGATGATGAAGGGCTTGCCCACCGACTGGGCGATGCCGCCGTCGCGCTGGATGTACTGCCGCCGCCGCGCCTCGACCGCGTCTACGCCTGACACGACCGGCCCTGCAACGGGTGGGAAGTCGTCGCCCGCCAGGTGCAGGGTGGCGAAGTCGAGGGCAGGGTGGGCGTAGAAGGCCGCCGCCTGGTCGTCGCTGAAGGCGCAATGGGCGGCGCTGATGATGCCGGGGCCGACCAGGTGGAACGGATCGAGCTGCTTGAGGCGACGGGCGACGGTGTGGGCGAAGCGAGTGAACAGGGACGGGTCGTCGGGTAGCTTCAACTCGTTGCCAATCTCCCAGCCGAAGATGCGCGGGTCGCCCCGAAAGTGGCGCACGACCCGCTCCACCAGAGGCCAGTAGTGCGTCTGCCAGCCGCCGTCATACCAGGCAGGATCGTGGAGGTAGCCGTCGCGGAAGTAGGGGCGGTCGCCGGCCGGAAAGAAGCCCGACGAGTCATTGAAGTCGGTGAGGGCCACCAGGAGGCGGACAGGGTCTGGGCGCAGGGCGTCGCGGGGACCACAGGCAATGGTCAGGACGTTCTCTAGCCGCGCGATGAGGGAGGCCAGGAGTCGTTCGGCCGGGTCGGCTGGCTGTGCCCCTGGCGGCATGCCGTGGGCGGCCAGAAAGCTCTCCGCTTCGGCCAGGGCCGACGGTCGCTGCGGGTCGTAGCTCGCGTGGCACAGGAAGACACGGGCGACCTGACCGCCCAACTGGCGAGTGGCGTCCAACTGCTCGCCGATATGCTTCTCCTTCGTCAACTGAAGCAGCCCAATGTCGTGATTGCCGTAGTGGACCAGCTCACGCAGGTTGACGCCGATGAAGTTGAAGGTCTGGCCGTCCAGGTAGAGATATACCCCGTCGCGGTAGGCTACCCCTGGCAGCCTACCGACGAGGGCGGGCCACAGGCCATCATCGACCGCCAGCCGCCACTCGAAGAAGCTATAGCCATGCCCACCCGCTGCCTCGGCGGCCGCCACGAGGGACGCGAGACTAGCGGCGTCGAAGTCCGTGCCGCCGAAGGCGCGTAGAACCGGCAGCGTAGGCAAGGGTGCGGTGGCCGACCAGGCCCGAGCGGCGGCCAGCTCGTCGGCGGGGCTGAGGTCGTAGCCGTAGACGCGGGGCAGGGCGTAGGCCATGCCGTCCAGGAAGGCAGCGTAGGGGATACCGGCGTGACGACCGGCGACGGCGGGCGCGCATAGAGCCAGCGGGAAACGGTCGCCGAGCGCGGCGCGCAATGCCCGTAGGTAGGCGCGGGCGCGCCTCTCGCGGGCGTCGGCCCCTGGCGTCCACGGCTCATCCCAGCCGCCATCCTCCAGGTCACTGACCCACACGGCCAGCCCTTGCACGCCGGAGGCGTAGACCCACTCGGCGGCGCGCGCGGCCTGGCGGTCGACCGCGTCTGGCCCCTCATCCGCCCGCGAGCCGTTGACGAAGTGGTAGCCCCACAGGGGGACCTGAAGATCGCGCCGCAGGCGGACGCCAAGCTCGCGCAGCGTCGACGGGTCATTGACGACGGCAGTCTCGTGGCCTAGCTTGGCGATGAGGAACGACAGGCGGGCGGTCGCGGCGTCGGCGAGAAGTGCATCGATGGGGGATGCGCCCGCCCCGCTCGTTGGCAGGTCGTCCAGGGCCTTGATCCACGCGCCGCGCCCAGCCAGCCTGGCCGGCCGCCACGCTGCGACGACCCGCGCCCCATCCGCGCCCAATGCATCCTCCAGGCGCGGCCCCGTGTAGGGTTGAGCGCGCCCCGCGCCCGCTACGCCGACCAGCTCGCTCACCCAATCGGCGAAGGCGCGGAGCAGCAGTGTCTCATCGACGGCATAGAAGGCGTTGATGACATCCTGGTTTGTCATCCCCGCGTAGGTGGCCGCTCTTGTCGTCACTGCGTTAGCCTCCCCGCCGAATTCGTAGCGGCGCGATGGTGGCCGTCCACAGCTCCGACGGCCCGCTCGCCGCCTGTTCTGGCTCATCGAGCACACCCCTGCCGCCGAGAAGCTCGTCTACCATCTGTTGAATGGTCTTGCCAACCGTCAGATAGCCCAGGTCCGCGTCGGGGCGTGTGGTCCCGATGGCCATGAGGCGGTCGACGACGCTGTCGGCGGCGGGCACGGCCCTGGGAACGCCCGGCAGCCGGTCGGGGTTGGCGCGAAAGCCGCGTCGGAACTGACCCGCCTGCCACACGACATCCGACACGCCAGGGCGCAGGCTGGTCGTCCCCAGCATCTCGACCAGGCCGCCGACGCTGCAATTGAGCACGGTCACGTGCAGGGTAGCGGTTGAGGCATTGGCAACCCGCACGCAGAAGCGCGCGCCCGACGGGACCGCGTAGACCGCATCCGCGTCGCGCTGCACCTCGGTCAAGGGTGGGTCGGCCAGTTGGGCGTCGGTGAGGGCAGCCAGCGCCTCGGCATCGTTGCAGTCGAGCAGGCGCAGGGACAAGGCTCGATTCAATTGAGGGTCATTGCAGGTGCGCGCCAGGCGCAGCGCCGCATTGTAGCGGTAGTAGGCTTCGAGACCGCCCCGCAGCGCCGTGACCTCGCCCACCGGCACGACCGCCAGCCGCGACCGGACGTCGTTCCCAATGCGCCACGCCCCCCCGGCCTCCATGACTACCTCCACCTCGGCGTCGGGCGCGTTCTCGGCCAGTACCTCGAGCAGGGGCGACTCGCTCAGGAAGCGGGCCAGGTCGTGCTCCTGCGGTACGAGGCGCACCTTGAGGCGCTCGCCCTCGCCCGCGCGAGCCAGACGGCCTCGGGCGCCGGGCGGGACCTGGAACGGCATGCCCACCGGCGCGGCCGTGGCGCGCGACCGCTCCGCCGCCACCACCCGCAGCCGGCCGAGCGGCCGATCCTCTGGCGAGCCGAGGGGCGGGAAGATCGCCGGGGTCGCGCTGTAGACGGCGATCTCCGCGCCGTGGGTCACGCCCATCAGCGTACCCGCGCCGACCGTATACACGCCACTGACGCTCAAGGCCACGCTGTAGCCGGGGTCCTGCTTCTCCCAGCGGCCGCCGAAGATATGGCGCTCGCTACGGCCGATGAGGGACGGGTGCTGGGGGCGGCGGCCCAGTTGGGAGGCGCGCCGAGTGACGCGATCCAGCAGGTCGGGCCAGATATCGGCCCAGCGCAGCGCGCTGCGTTCCGCCGCGTCGCGCCCGCGCAGCAGACTCATCAGGCTGGACGTGAAGAGGCCGTGGGCTTGCAGCTCGCCGGGGACGACGCCCTCGCCCGCCTTTTCGTAGGGCTGGCAGGCGGCGAGAACGACGTAGTTGGGGTCCAGACCGTGGAGCATCCCGCCCGCCGCACCGTCCGACAGGCCCAGGGCGGACACGTCGGGCGGCGTAGCGGGCGCGTCGTCGTCGCCGAGGAAGCGGTCCGCCCCTTGCGCCTCGATGTCGGTCAGGTCCTTGCTCGCCCCCGCCGAGTGACAGCAATCGAGCACGACGGTAAGGTCGTCGGTGCGCGCCGCGATGGCGTTGATGAGACCATTGATCTCGATGTCGTACAGGCGTTGGATGTCGACGCCGTCATGGGGCACGATGGACTCGTGGTAGACGTCGCTACCCTGGAAGAGCTTCTCGTCCCCGTGACCGGAGTAGTAGATGAGGACCCGGTCGCCCGCGCGGACCTCGGGCCCCGCCAGGTCTTTCAGGGCCTGCACCAGATTATCGCGGCTGGGCGGCAGAGTCTGGGCCTCGAGGCGGGTGGCCGAGGTGCGGTTGGGGCGTAGCGCGGCCAGTCGCCGGATGCGGATCTGCTCGGGCGGGATGCCCACGCCCGGCGGGTCCAGCAGCAGCTTCTCGATGGCGTCGATGTCGTTGACGCAGCCGGAAAGGCTGCTGTAACGCGGCGGGTAGGCGTCAATGCCGACCAGTAGGACGTGGTAGAGCGGGGCCGTCGAAGTCTCCATCACGCCTCCTCCCCACAGTGATTCTTGCTTGTGCGGGATGGTCCCATCCTGCACGGTCCGTGCTGCGGCTGGTCACTGCCGCAGCGAGCGCCGTTACGCGGCGTCGCTCATGGGTTCTCGTTCGGGAACAACTCCCCTACCGTGACGGGCGTGGCCGGCAGGGCCTGGGCCGAGCGCGCCACGTCGCCTATGGTTGGAGGCACAGGAAGTTCGAGGCCGCGCTCGCCCACCACGGCCGCCTTGTACTCGGCGTAGCGGTCGCGGATGGCGCGGGCCACCTGGGCGCGGTCGCGGGCCGCCAGATCAGGCGAATTGAGGGCAGCGACAACGGCGGTGCGGATATAGGCGTCGGCGTTGGCGACGTCCACGTTGCCGTTGGCGTCCAGCTGATTCAGGGCATTGATGGCCCGGCTGAAGGGGTCCTGGATGGTGGTGAGGGCGTCCCAGTCATCGCGGTGCTTGCGGGTCTCGATGCGCAGCAGCATGTAGTCGACACCCGTGACGGGCGTGGCGGTCGCCACGTCCGAGCCATACAGGAGACGACTGTCCTTGACCCACAGTCTGTTGGACGGATAGGTGCCACCGGGCGCGCGGAAGATGGCGACGTAGCCCGCGCGCAGTGCGTTGTCACCACCGCCGCCCGCGCTTTCGTAGGTACGCTGGAAGCCCAGCACCATCTGGCGGTCGCTCGCACCTAGCAGCTGTTCCACCCCCCGCGTGACGGCATTGGCGACACTGAGCGCGGTGGAGAGTTGGGGCACGGCGAGCAGGCCCGCGAAGTTGCCCATGACGTCAAGGAAGCGGCGCAATGTGTCGCTGCCCTGCATAGCTACCAGTCCCGCCTCGACCTGGACCGTGCCGCCGCTGAAAGGGACCAGGGGTGTCAAGGGAAAATCGACCTGGACGGTACGGTCCAGGTGGTTGGGGTCGATGTTGCGGAGGTAGCCCGGCCCCGCGACCTGGGCGATGTCAATTGGGTTGGGCTGGTTACCGAAGCGGAAGGTGGTCAGCGACTGGACCACCGGATACCAACTCTTGAACCAATCGCGGTCGCTAGCCAGGAACATCTCGACCACCCACAACTGGAAATAGCTCTCGCCGGCGGCTACCGCCTCGGTGTCGGCCGGGGCGGGGAAGACGTGGTCGCCGGGCAGAACCGGGCGGTCGAGGTGCTGCGCGTCCCGCTGGAAGAGTTGTGTGAGCGAGTCCCACAGGGGCATAGCCGGTATCCTCCGTTGGCCGCCCTGACGGCGCGGGTCAGGGTTGGCGGCGAGCGCGTTCCGAGGTCTCAGCCGCCTCACGCAGCGCCCTGTCTACGTAGGGCTGCGCCTCGTCGAGCAGGTCCTCGACGCCCTGGATGAGGGGGTCCGTTTCCAGGCCACCGCGTCCCAGGTTGTCAGGGCGTTGGCGATTGAGGATGATGATATTGCTGTGCTTCTGCCAGGTCTCGAAGTCGGGCCACTTCATGTACTCCAGCTTGCCGCCCCACGGGTTGGCGCGGGTGGCGCCGCCCTCGTCGTAGCCCACGACGGGCGCAAAGTGACCGCTCTCCGGCTTCTCCAGCTCAAAGAAGAACAACACGATGGTCGGGAAACCCGCATCGATGGCGCGCTTGATGACGGGCTGCAAGGTAGGCTCCTGATCGCTACGGATCTCGCAGGTCAGGTCGCAGCGTTTCTTCAGGAAGCGCGCCAGATCGTCCATGAACGTGTAGCCGGTGAAAGCCGCACCGTAGATGGCGTCCTTGATGAAGTCGGCGGGTAACTCTACTCCGGTCAGGTACTTGAGACACATAGCCACGGACTCGGGGCCGCAGTTGTTCTCGCGATTCTCATCCACGCCATCGGCGTCGACGGTCCAATCGGCGAGTTGGTTGTACAGCGGCCAGGGACTCAGCATCGGCATGGGCCACGGCCCTCCTGACAGCGTTGGCGATAGGGGTAGGATGTATGTAGAGTCGTTGGGTCAGCGAGCGATATGAGGTACGACCATTATACCGCACCCCTCCCGTCTGTCAATGGCGGCGGACAAGTAGCGCGAGATATTCGGTTGACGTAATGGCTGGTTCACAGTACAATAGATTGACACGCCGAAGCCCCGACCCCTGGCCTTCGCGTCGCTACGAACGACGCCCGATCCGTTGAGGAACAAGACAGCATGGATCGGTCACAGTTGCGTCAGATGATCATCACATACTTCAGCCTCGAAGACTTCAAGGACTTGTGCTTCGAGCTGGGGACCTATGGGGTGTCCTACGACGCGCTGCCGGGCGATGGCCTGCCGCCTAAGGCGCGGGAGTTGATTCTGCTGTCCGAGCGGGCCGGCATCCAACCGGCGCTGATTACCGCCTGTCGCCGATTGCGCCCGAATGTCCAGTGGGAGGACGAACCGCCTCGCCCGCCAACCTTCGCCCCGCCTGGCCTCGGCTCGTCTGGGCCTGGCGCACCGGCGGCGGTCTCTACGCCGGGCGTGCCCCCTTCTGCCAGCGCGACGGTTCCATCCCCTGGCCCCCCAGTGGGTGGGGCTACGCCAGATGCCCTTGATCCTCACTTCACGTTGTTGCTGCGCAGCATCCTGAGCGGGCGACTGGTGCCCTTTCTGGGGGTGGATGTCAATCTGCTGGGGCGACCGACCGATGCCGGCTGGGCGCTGGGGCAGCACTTCCCGAGCAGTAGTGAGATGGCGATGCACCTTGCCGGTCGCCTCAAGGAGCTGGGCTATCCGCCCCCCGAGTCGGACGACCTGGCGAGCATCACGGAGCACGCCAGCCTGACGCTGGGGGTGGGCAGCCTGTACGACGAGCTGCGCGCTCTGCTGAACGCGGATTACCCGCCGACCCGCCTGCACGACCTGCTGGCTGCGCTGCCGGGCCTCCTGCGCGAGCGAGGTTATCCGCCCGTGTACCAGATCATCGTGACGAGCAATTTCGACGATGTGCTGGAGCGGGCATTCCAGGGGCGCAGCGAGCCTTACGATGTGCTGACCTACACAAGCCGGGAGGATGCCCGTGGCAAGTTCATCCACGCGCCGTATGGCGACACGCCGCGAGCCATCGAGAAGCCCAACGAGTACGATGCCCTCCCGCTGGACCAACGCACGATCATCGTCAAGATTTACGGCGCGCTCAATCGCCTGAATCCCGACGACGACAGCTATACCATCACCGAAGATGACTTCATCGGCTACATGAGTCGGGCCGACATCACGAGCCTGCTGCCCGCGACCCTCGTCAGCCGGGTGCGCAAGAGCCACTTCCTGTTTCTTGGCTCCAGCCTGCGCGATTGGAACCGGCGCGTGGTGTTCCAGCGTGTCTGGGATGAGCAGAAGCTGCAATACAAGTCGTGGGCGGTCCCCTTCGATCCGCGAATGAGCGACGAAGAATTCTGGCGGCGGCGCGACATCGAGCTAATTCGCAACATCACCCTCCAGGAGTACGTGGATCGTCTCGCGGCGCGCCTGGCCGCCCTGCCGCCGGTCGGAAGGTAGGCATGGGCGCTGCTGCTCTCCCCCCGTCACCGTACAAAGGGCTGATGCCCTACGATGAAGGCGATGCTCGCTTCTTCTTCGGCCGCGATACCGAACGCGACATCATCATTGCCAATCTCACCGCTGCGCGACTGACCCTTCTGTATGGCGCGAGCGGTGTCGGCAAGTCGTCGGTGCTGCGCGCGGGCGTCGTCCACGCCTTGCAGAGCGAGGCGCGCGGCAACCTGGCGCAGGTCGGCGCGCCAGAGCTAGCCGTCGTCTATTTCAACAGCTGGCGCGATGACCCCCTGCGCGGCCTGCTGGGAACCGTCGAGGCGGCGGTGCGTGGCACGCTGAGCGGCTACACCGTCGAGCCACCCGCCGCGACCGACTTCATCGAGGCCCTGGCTGGCTGGTCGGAGGTCGTCGAAGGCCCCCTGCTCATCATCCTCGACCAATTCGAGGAGTATTTCCTGTACCACGGCCAGGAGGAGGGTCCGGCGACCTTCGCTGTTGAATTCCCACAGGCTGTGTCGCGGCGCGATCTGCGCGTCAATTTCCTGGTCGCCCTGCGCGAGGATGCGCTGGCGCGCCTCGACCGCTTCAAGGGACGCATCCCAGGCCTGTTCGAGAATCGCCTGCGCATCGATCACCTGGACCGCGCCGCTGCCGAGGCCGCCATTCGTCGGCCCCTGGACGAGTGGAACGCGATGGTCCCGTCCAATGAGGCGATGACCATCGAAGACAGCCTTGTTGAGGCCGTGCTGGAGCAGGTCAAGCGTGGTGAGGTGGTGCTGGGCGATGCCGGGCGGGGACAGGTCGCGACAGCGCCCCACGATGCGCGCATCGAGACGCCCTTCTTGCAGCTGGTGATGACGCGCCTGTGGGACGAGGAGCGGCGGCAAGGCTCGCGCGTCTTGCGCCTCCAGACTCTGGAGCGGCTGGGCGGCGCCGGTAGCATCGTGCGCACCCATCTCGATGCGGCCATGCAGGCGCTGTCGCCCGCCGAGCGGGACCTGGCGGCGCGCATCTTTCACCATCTGGTCACCCCTTCGGGGGCGAAGATTGCCCATACTGTCTCGGACCTGGCTGTGTATGCGGATGCGCCAGTTGGCGACGTGCTGCCGGTCCTGGAGCGCCTCAGTCGCGGCGACGTGCGCATCCTGCGGCCCATCGCTCCGCCGCCGGATACGCCGGGCGAGCCGCGCTACGAGATCTATCACGACGTGCTGGCCCCGGCCATTCTCGATTGGCGCGCCCGGTACCAGCGCGAGGCGGATCGCGCCGAAACCGAGGCGAAGCTGGCGGCGGAGCAAAAGCGCGTCAATCGATTGCGGCTGGGTTTGCTGGGTGTCACGGTCTTGCTGCTTCTGGTCGGCGCGCTGGCTGTCTTCGCCCTCAATCAGTGGCAGCGCGCGGGGCGTGCTGAGACTGAGGCGGTTAAGCAGCGCGACGCCGCCGAGGAGGCCCGGGGCGTGGCGGCCCAGCAGCGCGACCTGGCCGAGGCCCAACGCGCGGCGGCCGTCCAGGCCCAGGCCACCGCCGAGGCGGCCAAGGTCGCAGCGGAGACGGCCCAGCGCATCAACCAGTCACGCGAGTTGGCGGCATCCTCGCTCGAGAGGCTGCCCGTGGATCCGGAGCTGAGTCTGCTGCTGGCGATTGAAGCCAACGACATCCAGAGAACCGCCCAGGCGGAGGATGCCCTGCGCCGCTCGCTGCCCGAATCCTACGTGCGGCGCGTCCTGCGCGGGCCGCCCAGCGCCGTCTGGACCGCCGCGTATAGCCCCGATGATCGCCGCATCGTGACGGCGCGGGCGGATCGGATTGGTGAGATTTGGGATGCTGTCACCGGTGAGCGCGTCGCCGAACTACGCGGGCACACCGATGTCGTGAACCAGGCTACCTTCAGCCCTGACGGGCAGCGGATCGTAACGGCGAGCGACGATGGAACGGCGCGGGTTTGGGACGCCGCCACCGGCCAGCCCCTGGCGGTCATTAGGGACCATACGCGAGGAGTCTACCAGGCCGTCTTCAGCCCGGATGGGCGACTGATCGCTACCAGCAGCAAGGACGGCACGGCGCGGCTGTCCGATGCCCAGACAGGCCGTGGGCTATACGTCCTGCCCAGCCAGGGTGGGGAGGTGACGAGCGCCGCCTTCAGCCCCGATGGGCAGTACCTGGTCGCCACCAGCCTCGACACTAGGGATAGCGAGGGCGCGAGTCGGCCGGGTACGGCGCGGGTCTGGCGGGTGGCGACCGGCGAGCAGGTGGCCGAGCTAGGCGAGACGGCCTACGGCGGCGTGTGGGGCGCCGACTTTAGCCGGGATGGCAAGCGGCTGGTGACTGCCAGCGAGGACAACACGGCCCGCGTCTGGGAGGTTGGCTCGTGGCGCAAGCTGTACGATCTGCTGGGCCACTCAGGCCGCGTCAGTCGCGCGGTGTTCAGCCCCGATAGCAAGTTGATTCTCACGGCCAGCGCGGATCTGACGGCCCGCCTGTGGGACGCGGCCAGCGGGCAGAGTCGCTCCGAACTGGCGGGGCATACCGCCTACGTTCTGGATGGTAACTTCAGCCCTGATGGCAAGAGCGTCGTGACGACCAGCCTCGACGGCGCGCCACGCCTATGGGACACCGACAAAGGTCGCGAGTTAGCCGTCTTGCGCGGACATACGGCGGGCGTCTTCTCCGGTACGTTCGACCACCGTGGGCAGTCGGTCCTCACATCCAGTGGTGACGGCACGGCGCGCATCTGGGAGGCGCGCACGCGCCCCAGCCTGCACGAGTTGCAGGGTCACACCCAGGGCCTGACGGGTCTGGACTTCAGCGGCGACGGGCGGCGGCTCGCCACCGCGAGCGAGGACGGCACGGCGCGCATCTGGGACACCGACCGCGGCGACAGCATCGCCACGTTGCGTGGCCATCGCGACGTCGTCAGGTCAGTGGCCCTGAACTCCGACGGCAGCCGCGCTGTGACGGCCAGTAACGACGGCACGGCGCGGGTGTGGGACGCCGGCACGGGGCGTCAGTTGGCCGAGTTACGCCACGGACAGGCGGTGAACAAGGCTGTCTTCAGCCCCGATGGGCAGCGGGTTGTCACGGCCAGCAACGACGGCACGGCGCGAGTGTGGGACACCGAGACGGGACGCCAGTTAGCCGAGCTTGCGGGGCACACCGACGCTGTGACCTCGGCCGCGTTCAGCCCCGATGGCCGCCGCATCGTGACCGGGAGCGACGACATGACGGCGCGGCTGTGGCAGGACAACGGCTCGGTGGTCGTGCTCGACGGACCGACCAAAGGTCTGAATGCCGTGGCGTTCAGTCCCGACGGCCAGCTTGTCGCCGCCATGAGCAATGACTGGAAGGGCTACGTCTGGGACGCGGCGACAGGGCAGCTCGTAGCGCAGCTCATCGGGCACACGGGGCCGCCACAGACGCTGGCCTTTAGCCCCGACGGGGAGAGCATCGTGACCACCAGCGGCTGGCCCGATTACACGGCGCGAGTGTGGCAGGCGCGCACGGGCCGCCAACTGGCCGAGTTGACGGGTCACACGAATCTCGTCCACAGTGCGGTCTTCCATCCCAGCGGCCGCTGGATCGTAACCGCCAGCGAGGACCATACGACCCGTGTGTGGGAGGGAACCAGCGGCAAGAATCTGGCCGTCCTGCGCGGCCATGTGGGTGGGGTCGCCGCGGCGACCTTCAGCCCCGACGGTCGGCTCATCGCGGCGGCGGGCAATTCCGTCGACGACCCGACCGCTCACCTGTATATTTGCGATGTGTGCAACGACCTCGACACTCTTCTCCAGCAGGCGCGCAGCCGGGTAACACGCTCTTTGACAGCCGAGGAGCGAGCAGCCTATCTATCGCGACCGTAGACGGTCCAGGGAGGCATCTCTATGGGTCGACAACCTTCGCGCCAGGTCACGCGCCGAATGATCGGTCTGGTCCTGGCCGCGACGAGTCTCATGGGCCTGCTGGTCATCATGCAGGCGTTTGCCGAGTCCGTGGAGTCGGCGGCGGCCAGCCTGCCACCTGCCCAGGGGACGGTTTTCATCACGCCGGTGACGCCGACACGCACGCCGACGCGCACGCGCACGCCGACGCCGCCCATCATTCGCCTCACCGCCACGCCGGTGACCCCAACGCGCACGCCAATCGGCTTGCAAGCCACACCGGTGACGCCGGTGGCGGGGGTGAACATCCAGCAGGTGGGGCCGGTGATGCTGGCGGAGGCCGAGCGGCAGCAGAACATGCAGTTCAACCCCAACGCGGCCCTCCAGAAGCGCATCTTCGCCGATGGTCTGGTTCCCAAC
>DAOUDG010000069.1:0-42785 GCA_034431435.1 Anaerolineae bacterium
CATTCCCGCGCCGGGCTTTCGCCGATGATGAGGCCTTTGCAATCGCGATCGCGCAGGGCGCGCAGGCACTCGCGGTAGGCGAAGTCGGCGTCGGCGAAGGGCAGATGATGCTGCTCGCCGCGCTTGCCGTAGGCGATGCCCGACATGTGGATGTGCATGTCGTCCAGGGCGCGCCGACCCAGTCGGGCTTCCATGGCGTCGAGGAGCGCAAGGAACTCGGCGTAAGTATTGTCCCGCCCGTGGCGAGCGTGCACGCCAGGTGTCGTGTCCACGAGTTCGAACATCACGCCGCTTGGAAGGGGCTTGCTCCAAAGGAGCTTGTGGTACTTCCGGAGCGTTGGACTCCGAGCTTCCGGGTCTTTCCACGGCGGTGTGTCTATCCTGACTCGAGTCCTTCGGCTCGCAGCTAGCGCGGGCCTGGCCGTCTTCTTGTTGTCGCGGGGCGGCCCGCTATTGGCGGCGGCCCCGGCCATGTGCGAAAATCCGCCCAACCCCGTCGTGGCGGAGAATTGTCGCCCTGGCACGGCCGATTGGGCGGTGACACGACCCCTGGGCGACATCGAGGGCTTCGCCTCACCCACAAGCACATCCAGCAGGTTGGGATGGGGCGCTTCGCCGTAGCGGGCGGGGTCAAGGTCGCCGCCGCCGGCCAGCAATAGCCCATCCATCTGGTCGTAGAGGGTGCGCAGGGTGTTCTTGTCTTGAAGCAACGGCACCAGGAACGGCGCGCCGCCCACCTCTTCCACGGCCCAGGTATAGCTCTGGCTCATGGCGTAGCGAGGCGGGAACTTGTCCTCTTTAGACCGTTCGTTATGTGTCGGGATGCCGATAAAAGGGAGCGGCATAATACCTACCTGTGCAGCATAGTGGGTCGGCCAAGACAGTGCTCAATAGTATAGGCCTAACCCCCTCGCTTGTCAACGTTACAATAATCCATGCTGAGCTTGAACGCCCTGCGCCGTGGATTTGAGGCAAACGCGAGCAAGCGTATAATGTACATGGTTGAGCCCCACCCACCCCGCGATGGCTGATGTGGCTTCAGTTAGTGACAGGCTCTGGAAAGCGGCGAGAGTAACGGATGGCAGACCTATCCCCCGTTGACTGTAGATTCTACCACGAAGACAGCCACCGCCAGGCGACGCGACGCGCGTGCCGGTTGCTTCAGCGGAACCCTCAATCGCCGCCCTGGCAGCGTGGCCTGTGCAATACCTGCCCGGTGCCCGGCCTGCTGGCGGCCAATCCCTGTATCCATCTCGCGCTTGAAGCGACGGTGGTGCGGAAGATGGGCCTCTTTCAGAGAGTTCAACCCTACGCCGTCTGTACCGCCAGGATTGTCGAACTGGAGGATCCCGCTTCGTGCTGGCGCGGTTGTGACCAGTTCCGGCCTCAGCGACTCGAGGGCGAGGCCCTCGTCTCGGTCGATGACCTGATGGCGTCCATCGGCGACCAGGCCGACGACCGCTAGACCGTCGGCCTGGTCGCGGGCCACCTCTACATCCCCTGTTGGCGAGGCTCTATCCGATGCTCACGGGAAGGCGGGGGCAGGCATGGGTGGGTAGAGGAAGCGCCCCTGACCGTTGCCCCACTCGTTGCTGTTGAAATAGTCGGTCACCGCGCCGCCGGGCGGTGCGATTCTGTCGAGTGCGGCGTTCAGATCCGGCGACAGGCTCATGTCGAGGACGACCAGGTTGTCCTCCAGGTGGGCCAGGGTGCGCGGGCCGATGATAGGCGCGGTAATGCCCGGCTGGTCTTTGGCCCACAGCAGGGCCAGTTGCGCGGCGGTCATGCCCACCTCGCTCGCCAGGGCTGCCACGGCCTGGGACGCCTGCAACGCGGCCGGGGTAATGCGGTCGCCGAAGGGGCTGGCGCCCATGCGCGCAGCGCGCGAGTCGGCCGGTGCGGCCTCGCCGGGGCGATAGCGACCGGCCAGCATGCCACCCGCCAGGGGCGACCAGGGCAGCAGGCCGACGCTGTACTTCATCGCCAGGGGAACCAGCTCGTTCTCGATGCGGCGATCCAGGAGGTTGTAGGGTGGCTGCTCGGTGACGAAGCGGACCAGCCCCTTCATCTCGCTCACCGCCAGCGCCTCCATGAGCTGCCAGGCGGGAAAGGTAGACGTGCCCACGTACAGCACCTTGCCCTGGCGCACCAGCTGATCCAGCGCAGCCAGGGTCTCGTCGATGGGAATCGCCGCCGCCGGGCGATGAAGCTGATACAGGTCGATGTACTCGGTTTGCAGGCGGCGCAGCGACGCCTCACAGCCCTGGATGATATGCCGCCGCGAGTTGCCACGATCGTTGGGGCCTGGTCCCGTAGCATTGTAGACCTTCGTCGCCAGGATGACCTGGTCGCGCTGGCCGCTGTCCTTGAGGAAGCGACCCACGATGCGCTCGCTCTCGCCCGCGTTGTACACGTCGGCGGTGTCGATGAAATTGATGCCGGCGTCGAGGGCGCGGCGCATGATGGCCTGAGACTCGGCCTCGGTGGTGGGCGTCCCGAAATTCATCGCGCCGAGACACAGGGGTGAGACCAGGACGCCGCTACGCCCCAGAGAACGATATTGCATTTCAGTCTCCTCTTCTGTGGGCAATCACCTTATTCGCATGGACTAGACTTGCCTCATGGACGACCAGCGCCACGGCGAACCCACCGACATGCGCAAGTACGCCCGCCAGACGGAGCGCCGCCTGGCCGTGGCTGTCGTGCTCTTCATCACGATCGTCGCCGCGCTCCTCATCTGGGTATTCATGGGGGGCGAAGTGGCGCGCGCTGCGCTGGTCTGCTCCGTCGGCGGCGGGCTGCTCTTCGGTCTCCTCTACGGCCTGTTGGTCCTCCTCGGCCGCGTCAGCGATCGCCTCTGGCGGCGCTGATTCCCCCGCTCATCAGCCCGCGCGGGTCGCCTCGATGAAGCGGCGCACGCGCTCGGCGTCCTTGCGCAAGGGATTGTCGGCGCGACTCGTCCCGGATTGGGAGTCGACGCCGGCCGGGCCGACGACCTGAATGGCCGCGGCCACGTTGTCGGCGTGCAGCCCGCCCGCAAGTATGACCGGCGTCGGCACGCTCTGCACGATACGGCGGCTGATGGCCCAGTCGTGGGTCAGGCCGGTGACACCCACCTGGCCATTGTCGGGGTCGCGGGAGTCGAGGAGCAGATAATCCACCACACCCACGAACTTGACGGCGACGTAGTAGGCCAACGGCCCCGTGACGGCCACCGAGTGCATGATGGGCAGCCCCGGTAGCCGCCGCTTGACCTGGTACGCGCCGTCCGCGCCGAACTGCGCCAGCGGCGCGGCTAGGTGCAGGATGTGGGGCTGGACGGCGCGGGCCATCGCCTCAATCTCGTCCAGGTCGTCGGCGACCGTCAGAGCCACCGTCTTGACCCCCGGCGGCACAGCGGCGAAGATGGCCCGCGCCGTGGCAAAGTCGACCTCATCGGGGGTTCGGCCCCGCTCGCCCGCCACCAGGCCAATGTGGTCCGCCCCCAGGCGCGCGACCATCGCCGCGTCGTCGGGCGTGGTGAGGCCGTAGACCTGGACGATCACGCCACCTCCAACGCCTGGGCCAGGTCGGCGATGAGATCGTCGGGATGCTCCAGGCCAATCGACAGGCGCAGCAGGTTATCCGGCGTGCGCGTGGCCGGCCCCTCGATGGACTGGCGATGCTCGATCAGGCTCTCCACCCCGCCCAGGCTGGTGGCATGGGTGAACAGTCGCACCCGCGCTGCCACCCTCAGCGCCGCCGCCCGCCCGCCCCGCACCTGGATGGAGGCCATGCCGCCGAAGCCGCTCATCTGGCGCGCGGCGACGGCGTGCTGTGGGTGCGACCCCAGCCCCGGGTAGTGGACGACCTCGACCTGGGGATGATCCGCGAGGAAGGCGACGACCATGTGCGCATGCTCAGTGTGGGCGCGCACCCGCAGCGGGAGCGTGCTGATGCCGCGCAGCAGTAGCCAGCACTCGAAGGGGGACGGGACGGGGCCGCCATTGCGCTGGATGAAGCGGATGCGCTGGAAGAAGTCGTCATCCTCGCGGGCGATGAGCGCGCCGCCCGTCACATCGGCGTGGCCGCCCAGGTACTTGGTGGTCGAGTGCATGGCAATGTCCGCGCCCAGCGCCAGCGGACGTTGCAAGACCGGCGTGGCCCAGGTGTTGTCGACCACCACCCGCGCGCCGACGCCCCGCGCCAGGTCGACCACGCCCGCGATGTCCGTCACGCGCAGCAGTGGGTTCGACGGCGTTTCCACCCATACCAGCCGCGTCGTCGGGCGCAGGGCGGCGCGTACCGCATCCAGGTCGGTCATATCGACGAAGGTGGCCTGCAAGCCCCACGGCACGAACAGGTCGCGCAGGAGGTGCGCCGTGTTGAAATAGGCGTCGTTGGGAGCGATGACGTGGTCGCCCGGCGCGAGGGCCTGGAAGACGGTCATCGTCGCCGCCGAGCCAGAGCCGAAGGTCGCTGCGACGGTCCCACCCTCCAGGGCAGCCAGCCGCGTCTCCAGGGCGGCGCGGTTGGGATTGTCGGTGCGGGCGTAGACGAAGCCGTCGGGCGGCTCCCCGTCGGCGCGGCGGGCGTAGGTCGTCGAGAGATAGATGGGCGGCGCGACTGTCCCACCGGGCGGGGTGGGGGGTGTGCCGGCGTGGATGGCGAGGGTCTCAAGATTCATGGGCAGCTCACTGGCGTTGGCTGGCGTGGAGCATCGTCAAGCCAACAACCACATCGCCTTCGTAGCGGATGATTACGTCGGCGTCCGTCAGCTCGCCATCCGTGGCGTGGCTGGGCTTCTTGAAGTTGATGTACAAGACATCAGCCTCGGCATCGTAGGACGCCCACAGGTATCCTTCGGGCGACTGGCTAAGCGCCGGGACGAGGCGCAAGAATTGGTCGATGTCCGCTATGGCCATACCTGTACCCTACCGCCCAACTCGCGATACACGACGACCAGATACGTGCCTGCTGCCATCTCTCGCACAGCGAGCAGCTCGCCCTCACGCCCCGCCACGATCCGATCAGCAGTCAGTCGCACGGGTTTGCCGTTACGCGATATGGTGGTTGTGTTCACGATCTCACTCTGTACACGTATGCCCCAAGGGGTGTCGCTTTCCGTCACTGGCCTGATGTGGCATAATTCTGACTCAGCCAGAATCGTAACGATGGTCCTTGTCGGAGTCAAAGTCACTACCCCATGTGCCCCGCCTGCCACGAACTGTGCATGACCTGGCCGCTCACCACGCCGTCGACGCTGTCGGCCGCGTTGCGACTGGCGCGGGGCTTTGTCGCCGACGGCACGCTGGCCGTCGACGCCGACGCCACCTCGCGGCCCATGCCGCCCATCGCCGAGGTCGAGCCAGGTGGGCCATGGGGCGGCGACCTGGAGTATCATTTCCGCTGCCGCCACTGCGGCGAGAAGTTCCTCCTCTTCGCCAAGACCCACCAGGGCGGCAGCGGCAAGTGGTGTGTGGTGTTGAGCAGTGATTAAAGCCCGGTCCGTAACCGCCATGAAAGAATCGTACCAGCTTGCCCACGAGCTACACGCGCGGGCTGTCGCCCAGGGCGCGCGGCCGGACGTGTGCCTGTGCTGCGGCGCGGTCATCGTCGGCGGGCTGCCCGCCTGCTACGAACTGTTCGCCGAGTTGGGCGCGCAGCGCTACGTCGATCCCGCCTACGCTGCGCCGACCCTGTACGGCGTCGACGCCCACGCCTTGCAGCACCCCGAAATCCACGGCAAGAAGAACAACGCCGCCCACCTGCTGCGCCTGCACTGGTTGTTCAGCCGTCACGAGACAGCCCGCGTCGGCGAGATTCCGCGCTGGTGGCACGACTGGCTCAACACTGGCGACATCCCGCTCCTGGCGCCACCCCGCGACCGGGGCGACCTGACCGTCATCGACGTGGCTGTCGCCCACTGCGTCGAGGACTACGCCCGCCTGATGGAAACCTGGGCGCGTGCCGTCTATGCCGCCTGGGGCGAGCATCACGACTGGGCGGAGGCCGAGTTGCGGCGGTTGCTGACATGATACCCCTTCGCTCACGCTGGATAGCCGCATCTAGCGCGGGCTGGCCGCGGAGGTGACCATCCGCGGCGAGCGACGTAAGCCCGCAAGCGGGGCAACCGTTTCTTCTGTAGGAGCAGGGTTTCTCCGCCTAACATCGCCCAGAGAGGACCGCCATGCGCGCCAGCGGCGCTTTTGATGTCAAGCTCAACCCGTTCGCGCCCGACGAATACACCGAGGGCACGCTGCTGGCGCGGCTGGCCATCGACAAGCAGTTCCACGGCGACCTGGAAGCCACCAGCCAGGGCCAGATGCTCAGCGCGGGGACAGCGGTCGAAGGCTCGGCAGGCTACGTCGCCCTCGAGCGCGTGACGGGGACGCTGGCCGGGCGGCGCGGCAGCTTTGTCCTCCAGCACTATGGCCTCATGAATCGCGGCGCGCCCCACCTGACCATCACCGTCGTGCCCGACTCGGGAACCGGCGAGCTGGTGGGCCTGGCGGGCGTAATGACCATCCACATCGCCGATGGCGCGCATTCCTACGCCTTCGAGTACACACTGTAGGTCGATGCCTTGACAAGGCGTGGTACAATTACATAATCGATGTGTGTCGCCGCACATGACCCATTCAACCCATTGGGAGACTCGGAGGTTGTCGTGGACGAGTTCCTCAAGCGGGGTGTCCCGCGACTCTATCGGAACCGACCTGTGGCCGACCTGCTCGCCGCCTCGCCCGGCGTCCTGAAGGGCGTCACTGCCAACCGGGTCAAGCTACTGGCCGCGCGCCACAACATCCGCACGCTCTCCGACCTGCTCGGCCGTTGGGACCTGGACGCAGACTTGCGGCTGAGGCTCAGTCCGGACATCGTCGTCGCGCTGTGGTGCTACGCGTTCCACCCCCGCTATGACCCCGGCCCACCCTGCCACTGGGAGCGCCTCTTCGCCTCCGCCCCCCTCGACCACTACGTTCAGCACCCGTCGGGCCGCTTTCGCACCGCCTTCGGCCCCGTCTTCTACCGGGGTCGCCTCGACGGCACGGCGCGCGTCCTCGTCGTCGGCCAGGACCCCTCCACGGACGAGATTCTCGCCCAGCGCAACCTCGTGGGCGACGCGGGCCAGAAGCTCCAGCGCCTGCTGAACAAGCTGGGCCTGACCCGCTCGTACATCATGCTGAACAGCTTCCTCTTCGGCATCAAAGGGCAGTTCGACGACGAGATGGAGGCCATTGCCCAGGAAGCGCCCATCCTGGCCTATCGCCACTCGTTGTTCGACCGCGTGGCGGCCACCAATTCACTACAGGCAATCTTCGCCTTCGGCAAAGGGGCGCGCACGTGCCTGGACCTGTGGCCCGGCCACGCGGCGTTCCAGATCGTTGAGTTCACCCACCCTAGCGCGCCCGACAACATCACCCTCCCCAACTGGAACGCGCACCTGGCGGCGGCCCAGGCCCTCGTCGCCGCCGACCCCGGCGGCCAGGTGGACCTGACGCCCTACGGCGCAGCGTTCACCCCTGCCGACTCGGTCGCCATCCCGCGCGCTGACCTGCCCTTCGGCGTCCCGCCCTGGCACGGGACCAACGGCACGCGCAGCCACCGCAACGGCGACACCGAGATCGTGTGGGAGGCCGTCTAGCGCCCTCGCTCCGCAGCCACATCCAGGCTGAAACAGGGTTTCAGCGTCCTGTCTAGATGCCCGCGTTAGCGGCGTTGGGTCACAGGGTTGCGCAGCGTGCCGATACCATCGACGTGGATGGACACCACGTCGCCGTCCTGGAGGCTGAAGTCGTCGGGCGGGACGATGCCCGTGCCCGTCAGCAGGAAGACGCCATTGGGGAAGTCATTCTCCCGCCACAGATAATCCATCAACTCCTGGATGCTGCGCTTCAGGCGGTCGAAGGACGTGTCGCCCTCGAACACCGGCCGGCCCTCGCGCTCGATCTGCAACTGGATGTGCAAACTCGCCGGATCGAGACCTTCGACCAGGACGATTACCGGCCCCAGGGCGCACGCCTGGTTATAGACCTTCGCCTGGGGCAGATACAACGGGTTGTCGCCCTCGATGTCGCGCGCGCTCATGTCGTTGCCGATGGTGTAGCCGACCAGCGCGCCCCGCCCATCCACAACTAGGGCGATCTCCGGCTCAGGCACACTCCATCGCGAGTCGGCGCGGATGCGCACCGGTACGTGAGGGCCGACGACGTGGTGAGGGTTGGCCTTGAAGAATAGTTCCGGCCGCTCGGCGGCGTAGACACGGTCGTAGATGCCACTCTGGCCCGACTCGGCTTCGCGAGCCTCCACCGAGCGGCGGTAAGTCACGCCCGCCGCCCATACCTCTTGCTGGTCGATGGGGGCCAGGATGTGGGGCGTGCGGTTGGACGGCCGGCGATCCAGTTCCGAGAACAACACGTCCGCGACCTCATCCGTCACCTGGGCCTCAATCCAGCGGGCGAAACCGCCTGGCGGGAAGCCGCTGGCGCGCGCCAGCAGGCTGCTCAGAGTACGTGAGCGGTTGGGTTCGGCCTCCGTCAGGTCATGCACCTCGTCCTCGATGACCACGCCCACGCGGGTTCCCAGCGGCGGCATGTAGTACCGACAGAATTTCATGCGCTCTCCTCGGCGGCTCACCGCACCGGGTTCTCCAGCCGCCCCAGCCCGTCGATTTCGATCGCCAGCGTGTCGCCCGGCTTCAGCCATAGCGGCGGCTTGCGCGCCGCGCCCACACCCGGCGGCGTGCCGGTCATGATCACGTCGCCCGGCTCCAGGGTGAAGTTGTGGGACAGGAACGACACTAGGGTGGGCACGTCGAAGATGAGGTTGCCCGTCGTCGAATCCTGCACCACCTGATCGTTGAGGATACAGCGAATGCCGAGCGCGCCGGGATCAGCCACCTCGTCCCGCGTCACCAACATCGGGCCTAGCGGGCAGAAGGTGTCCTGGCTCTTGCCGCGCACCCACTGGCCGCCGTCGCTACGACTACCCGACTGGACATCGCGCGCGCTCACGTCGTTGCCGCACATGTACCCCGCCACGTAACCCATCGCCGCCTCGACCGAGACGTGGCGCGCCGGACGGCCGATGACGACGCACAGCTCAGCCTCGTAGTCCACCTGCTCGGTGATGTCGGGCGACCAGGTGATGGCGTCCCCAGGGCCGATGACCGAGGTGGGATACTTGGCGAAGACGATGGGTCGCTGCGGCAGCGTGGCCCCTGTCTCGGCGGCGTGATCGCGATAGTTTAGCCCGATCGCCATGATCTTCGGCGGGCGGGGGATGGGCGCGGCCAGGCGCGTCGCGGCCAGCGGCACGCTCGGCGCGTCAGGGCTTGCCAGAATAGCGCCGACCTGGCGCCATTCCGACGGCCCGCCTCGCAGCAGGCCGAGGAGTGAGTCGGGCAGCCTGGCGTCGGCGGCGGCCAGGTCGATGATGCGGTCGCCGCGGAGAGCGCCCAGGCGAGTCGTGTCGCCATTGTAGAAGGTCACAAGACGCATTCAGGTTCTCCTGCTCAGTCTGGGGTTGGGGTCTCGATGGTCCGTTTACTGCGCCGACCAGCCGCCGTCTACGACGAGGACCGCGCCGGTCATGAAGCTCGCGGCGTCAGAGGCCAGAAAAGCAACCGCCCCCGACAATTCCCAGGGCTCACCCCAGCGGCCCATGGGGATACGCTGGTTGAAGAAGTCCATCGCCGCCGGGTCGGCCTTGAACACCTCATTCATGGCTGTCATGTGCGGGCCGGGCGCCAGAGCGTTGACCGTCACGCCGCCTGCCGCCCACTCCAGGGCCAGCGTGCGGGTCAATTGAATCAGGCCGCCCTTGGTCGCCGTGTAGGCGGCCCGACCCGGCAGGCCCACGAGGCCGAGCATCGATGACATGTTGATGATGCGGCCCCAGCCACGTTCCAACATGGCGGGCGCGGCGGCCTGGGCCAGGTAAAAGGGCGCGGACAGGTTGATGTCCACCAGCCGCTGCCATGCCGCGGTGGGAAACTCCACGGCGGCCTGACGGTGATTGACGCCCGCATTGTTGACCAGGATGTCGATGGGGCCAAATGGCTCGGCGGCGCGGGCCACCAGCCCCTGAGCCTGCGTCGCGTCGGCCACGTCGGCGACGACCGACGCCACCCGCGCGCCAGTCGCGGCGGCCACGCGCTCCGCCAGGGCAACGAGGCGGGCCTCGTCGCGACCTGCCAGGGCCAGGCTTGCGCCTAGTTGGGCCAGGGTGAGGCAGATGACCTCGCCCAGGCCACCCGCCGCGCCCGTGACCAGGGCGACGCGGCCATCGACGCGAAAGCGGTCCAGGACATGGGGCATGGCAACCCTCCTCTCGCGGAGAGTGTAGCACGCGGCGGAAGAAACGTAAAGCGCCACGCGCCATGCCACGCGCCTTGACACGCCATAGCGGACGGTGCTATCCTGTCGTCTCAACCCTCATTGTCCAGCCACCTTCCCAACCCCATACTCTGGATTCCCGCGACCGAGGAGGCGCCATGAAAGGCTGTCGATGGATTATCCGCCTGCTCCTCGTCCTGCTGCTGGCTCTGCTGTTCCTGCTGCTGCGGCGGATGCGTCGCGGCGGGCCCGCGCCGGGCGAGAATGTCGCCGCCCGCCAGGAGCGCGTCGCGCGTGAGGAATGCATCAAGGTTCCCGCGCCCGTCTACCGCCGTCCCGACCCCCTCATCTACAGTCAACGCTACCTGATGAGCCAGGGTCTGGCCGTGACGTGGGACAATCCGGACATCCAACTCTTCCAGGCGGGCGCGCCCGTCCCGTCCCACACCCTGGCCCCGGCCACCGAGTACGAGATTGTCGCCCGCATCTGGAACGGCTCGACGGATGCCCCCGCCGTCAACCTGCCGGTGCGCTTCTCGTACCTGACCTTCGGCGTTGGGACCACCAGCACGTTCATCGGCGAGACCCGCGTCGATCTGCCGGTGCGCGGCGCGCCGGGCCACCCAACCTCCGCCCGCGTGCCGTGGCGGACTCCCGCCGCGCCCGGCCACTACTGCATCCAGGTCGAGTTGATATGGAGCGACGACGCCAACCCGGCCAACAATCTGGGCCAGGAGAACGTCAACGTCAAGCCCCTCAACTCGCCGCGCGCCGTCTTCGCCTTCCCCGTGCGCAACAACGCCAACCGCCCGCGCACGCTGCGTCTGGCCGCCGATAGCTACCGCCTGGGAGAAGCTCCGCCGTGCGAGCCGCAACGCCCACCCCGTAATGCCGCCGAGGCTGAACGGCAGCGCGCGGCGCGGCGCGCGGCCGCCCAGGCGCGGCATAGACTGGCCGCCTACCCTGTGCCGCCCGGCTGGCGCGTCGCCCTGCCCGGCGAGATAGAACTACGGCCCGACGAGGAGCGCGTCGTGACGGTGGAGATCACCGCCCCCGATGGCTTCGTCGGTGAGCAGGTCTTCAACGTCAACGCCTGGGACGAGAGTCTCCTCGTCGGTGGCGTCACGCTGCACGTGCATAGTTGAGCCAGGAGGGCACGATGGGCGCACCCATGTATACCGAGTGTGTCGAGCGGGACAAGTACGAGGACCTTGACCTGACGCCCGAAGCCGTGGTCGCGGCTGGCTCGTTCCTGCTGTTCGGCGTGGTAGGCCTGTTTGGCTCGCTCGTCGCCGCCATGTCCGCCCTGCGCAAGATTCTAGAATACATGCTCTACGGCAAGCTGGTCTGCCTCGGCGGTGATCGCTGCGCCGTGGGCCGCATCGCCGCGTTCGAGACCGTCGACGAAAAGAGCGGCTTCGACAAGATCGACAACGACTTCTCGATGAACCTGCTGTTGGCCCCCTACGACCTGGAGTTCTTCACCCAGGGCAGCTTCGAGGACCGCTACCAGCTGGTCATCAAGGAGCCAAAGCAGGGCGCGCTCATCACCGAGCAGCCGGATATGCCCATGCCCCGCGAGCCGGAGGATGGCAAGCGGTTCGGCCCCTACTACGTGACGTTCCCTGACAAGACCTACATCACCTACAACCCTTTCCTGGGCAGCAAGGGCGTGCCGTACAAGGTGCCGATTTTGCACTGCGAGATCGAGGGCGAACGCCTCATCACCGTCTACAAGGCTCTCAACCTGCCCTTCAGCCTCATCCCCGGCCTGGACAAGGTGTGCCGCATCAAGGTGTTCGGCATCCCGGTGGGTCGCTGGGCGTGCGCCGTCGTCGCCGCCCTCCTCGCGCCCGCCATTCTGGCCGCCCTCGCCATCGCCTGGGCGGCTGGCTCCGACGACAACCGCGACTTCGACAACGCGGGTAGCCTCAGTCGCGGCGACGCGGTCATCATTCGCGGGCGATGGGTGTACGACGCGGGCCACTCCGGGTGGAACGAGTTTCACCCGGTCATCAGTGTTCAGAAGATGTCGGAGCAGGAGGTGAAGGACAACTTCGAGCCGGGCCGCAGCTGGACCCACTTCGACGACCTGTATGGCCGCTGGTGCTATCAGACCGGCATCGTTCCGCCGCCGGCCGACACGGGCGCACGGCCCACCGGCATGACGCCGGAGCAGGGCGCGGTCTACGACGCGCAGCAGCAGCCCGAAAACCAGTGGGAATGGCATCCCCTGGTAGACGGCTGCATGCCCCGCCACGAGGACGACCCCAACCCGCCGCGTGGCCCCATTATACGCTGAGGCCCAGGGTAAACCGGTGACTGTGAGCGGCTGAGGGGAACTATCGCAGCCGTCGCCTCACCGCCTCGACCGCCGCCAGCGCGGCGAACTGGGGTAGCGCGAGTTGCCGCCGCCAGCGCCAGGGTTCCGTGACGAGACGGTACAGCCACTCCAGCCCCGCCCGCCGCATCCAGGCGGGCGCGAGCTGGCTGCGGCCCGCGAGGTAGTTGAAGACGCCGCCGACGCCAATCATCACTGGAATGCCCAGGTCGCGGTGGCGCGCCATCCACGCCTCTTGCCGGGGCGCGCCGTAGGCCACCAGCAGCACGTCGATGACGCCCGCCGACTGAATCGCGGCGCGCGTCGCCTGGTCGCCGCCCGGCGCGGCGTCGCCCGCAAACGCGCCAGCAATCGTCAGCCCAGGGTAGCGCGCCGCCAGGACCTGCCCCGCCTCGGCGGCCACACCCGGCGCGGCTCCCAGCAAGAACCAGCGGTCGCCACGCCGCGCGGAGGCGGCGGCCAGTTGAGGCACAAGGACCGAGCCGGGCACGCGGGCGCGCAGCGGCGTGCCGAGGAGCCGCGCGGCCCACAGCAGACCCACCCCGTCGGGGATGGCGAGGTCGGCGGCGGCCAGATTGTGGGCAAAGGCCGCGTCGCGCCGCGCCAGCATGACCATCTCCGGGTTGGGCGTGACGACGACGCCGGACCGCCGCTCTTCGATCCAGCGGGTCAGCAGCGCGACTGTCGCGTCAGGCGTCACATCGTTGACACCGACGCCGAGGATGTCGAGCCGCGGTGAGCAAGAACGCTGTGCGGTGGCCATGTCACCCGTGGCGCGCGGCATAGTAGCCGCCCGCCACGGCCTCCACCGCCAGCGGCGCGTCGTACAACGTGGATAGGTTCGCTGACGTCAGCGCGTCGACCTTGGGGCCGTCGAGGAACACTCGCCCCTCGCGCAGCATCACCACCCGCTCCACCTCCGGGATAATCTCCTCCACGTGATGCGTCACCAGCAGAATCGTCTTGCCCCGCCGCGCCACGCCGCGCAGCGTTTCCAGGAAGCGCCGCGCCGCCAGCATGTCCAGCCCCGTGGTTGGCTCGTCCAGCAGCAGCGCCGCCGGGTCGGGGGCCAGGGCGCGGGCGATGAGGATGCGCCGCGCCTCCCCCGTCGACATCTCGCCCAGCGGCTTCCTCGCCAGGTGCGACGCCTCCATCAGGTCCAGCGCGATCCGCGCCCGCTCCCACATGGCGGGCGTGATATCCTGGTGCTGAAACAAGGCGTAGGCGGCAAAGAAGCCCGTGACAGCGACCTCCACCCCCTTGAGCCGGCCGTGGCGGGCGTCGGTGAAGGTATCATGAAGCTCCGGCGAGACAATGCCCATGCGCTGGCGCAGGTCGAAGACGTTCCAGCGGTGGCGGCCAAAGACGCGCACCGGCGGCGAACCGTCGTCGTGGAGCAGCGGATAGTGCAGGTAGGCGATGAGCTTGATCAGGGACGTCTTCCCCGACCCGTTGGGGCCGAGGATGGCGGTGTGCTCGCCCTCCTGAACCGTCAGCGAGATGGCATCGAGGACGCGCACGCCGCGCCCCTTGACGACCGTCGCATTGTCGATGTGCAGCAGGGGCGGGGGGGCGTCGAGTATCGGGGCAGGGGGTGGCATACAGGCTCGCTCAGGGATGGTGTCGTCGCTCACGGTCTCCAATTCTACCCAACCACGGCGAGCGCGGCCAAACGTGGCGTGACGTTTTCATGCCTTTTTCATATCCTCCCCAGGCCATTCTATGAGTCTCTCATGCCTTCCATGCTATAGTACGGTCACAGGCTCCGTGTGACATACGGGGCGGCCTGTCGCTATTGGCTGAAGAAGGCGGTACGATGACCATGGCTGAACCATTGTTAGTGAGACACCTGACATCGGCGCCGTCACCAGCCCTGGCTGATCTGTCTCGCACGGCCGACGCGCTCTTGAGTCACGCCCTCACCACTGGCGCAGCGGCGCTCGCGCTGCCCGGCGAGGCAGCGGTGATCGAGCGCCTGGCGGGCCGCGACGAGCTGGCATGCGGCGTTTGCCAGCAGGAACTGGCCGCCGGCGTCGCCGAATACCTTAGCGCCCTCGACGCCGACATCACCGCGATCTACAGCTACATGTACGCCTACCATCCTGACGACAAGCCGTCGGATCGCGCGCAGGTAGCGCTGCCGCTCTACCTCGTCATCTGCACGCGGCGGCAGACAGCGGCCCTCGTTTCTCTCCTGGCAGCCCTGGATCGAGCGCTCCGCCAGAGCCTGGCCGATCGCTGCCAGACGCGCCAGGCGGCCCATGTCCTCAACGTCCACGTCGTGGATGAGGCGGAAATTCGCAACCAGGCGGGCTATGCCGCGCTGCTCCTCGCGCCCTGTCGTCAGCCTGACCAGGTCTGGAAGCGCTAAGGCAAGGAGGATGGACGTGATCGATACCAGCCCCGTGACCACCAAGCAGTATCTGTTGGACGAAATCGCGCGCCTGACGGAGGAGCTTAAGCCTCGCGCGGCGCTGCGCCTCCCGGTCGACGAGCCGATGGATGAGCATGATATGTCGGTGCGGATTCTGGAGCAGAGTCGGCTAGAGGCCGTCGTCGAGCAGCGCCAGCGACTTCTCCAGCAGATGCATGTCGCCTACGGTCGGCTGGCCGCGGGAACCTACGGCGTCTGTGAGGATTGCGACCAGCCTATCCCAGCCGAGCGGTTGGAGGCCATTCCCTGGGCCACCCTATGCGTCTCGTGTCAGAGTCGACGCGAGCAAGGGAATGGACGCCGCTGGCGCTAGAGCAGGGGGCGGTCGGTCCGCCCCCTGTCCCAAATTGCCTCTGCCGTTCGTCCCGGCTAGAATCAGCGCGATGACTGCAACAGGGCAGACATTGAGGAATCGCCAGGACCCATGGACCCCGATTCGAGGTGGCGCGTCACCCTTGCCATCGCCAGGCTGACCCTGGCCGAGGGTGATCTGGCGACTCTGCTGTCCGCCGCGCTGACGTACCTCGTGGACAGCCTGCCCTTCGTCGATGCGGGCGCGCTACTCCTGTATCAGCCTGAGGCCGGGGACCTGGAACTGAAAGCGGCGCACGGCCACGAAGCGGGGGCGTTGCGGGCGTGGCTCGACGCCCAGACTCCGGCCCCGCATCGCGTGTCCCTCCCATTGCGGGTGAACGATACGTCCGTCGGGGCGCTCATGTTGGAGCTACGCCCGTCGGCCGACGGAGCGTTCGCCGATAACCTGGCCTGGCTACGCGAGGTGGCCGGCCTGCTGGCCCTGGCCGTTCAGGCTCTATCCCAACGGGATGCCCGCGAGGCGGCCCGCGCCCAGGACGAAGCCAACCATCTCAAAGCGGAGATGGTCTCGGTGCTGGCCCACGAGATGCGTACCCCCCTGACCTCCATCAAAGGCTACGCAACCGCCTTGCGCATGGAGGGGGCAGCCTTCAACCCCGCCACGCAGCGCGAGTTCCTGCAGATCATCGACGAGGAGTGCGATGTCCTGCAAGGTCTGATTCGCGATTTGCTCGAGGCGGCCGTGATCGACGCCGGTCTCCTCAGTCTGGAGCCGCAGCCGACACGGTTGGATCGCCTGGCGACCAGCGTGGCGGATGATATGTCGCACTGCACCCCCACCCACCGCTTCATGGTCGATTTCCCCCGCGACCTGCCCATCATGGACGCCGACCCCGATCGCATCACCCAGGTACTGAGGAACCTGCTGGACAATGCCGTCAAGTATTCGCCGCAGGGCGGGCTGATTGTGGTGCGCGGGGAAACGCGGGGAGCCGAGATGGTGGTCAGTGTCGCCGACCAGGGGATTGGCATCGCGCCGGAACACTTGAATCGCCTGTTCGAGAAGTACTTCCGCATTAAGGCCGGGGCGAGTCGGGGCGTAGCCGGGTCAGGCCTGGGGTTGCCCATCGCCCGCGCCATTGTCGAAGCCCACGGGGGCCGCATCTGGGCGGAGAGTCGCCTGGGCCAGGGCAGCACCTTCTACTTCACCCTGCCCGCGCCGACGCCAGGGACACGCGCCGCCGAGGTTGACGGGCATGTCTGATCGTATCCTGGTCGTCGAGGACGAGGCGCGGGTGGCCCGCCTGGTCGGCGAGATCCTGCGAGCGGTGGGCTACGAGGTGATGGCGGTGGCCAATGGCAAGCTGGCTCTCGACCGGCTGGCTATCGAGCAGCCTGACCTGATTTTGCTGGACCTGATGCTGCCCGGCAACCTGGATGGCTACGAAGTCTGCCGCCGCATCCGCGAGTTCTCGCAGACGCCCATCATCATGCTGACGGCCAGGGCGCAGGAGAACGATCTGCTACGCGGTTTCGAGGCGGGCGCTGACGATTACCTGACCAAGCCTTTCAGCGCCAAGGAACTGGTGGCGCGGGTCAAGGCCGTGCTGCGTCGCAGCCAGCGGCCCGAGGAGACCAGCACCGCCACCTGGACATGTGGCGACCTGACCATCAATTTCGCGCAGCATGGTGTCCAGGTGGCAGGCCAGCCCGTCGCCCTCACCCGCACCGAGTACGCCCTCCTGCGTGAGTTGGCGCTCCACGCCAACCGGGTCATGACCCACCAGGACCTGCTGGCGCGGGTGTGGGGGCCGGAGTATCGCGACGACGTGGATTATCTGCGGGCGTATGTCCGCTACCTGCGTCGCAAGCTCGAAGCCGACCCCGCCCAGCCGCGCTTTATCGTCACCCTGGCCGGTACCGGCTACATGCTGGCCTGCCCGGCCGAGGGTGATCCTGTCTGATCACCATTCACCTATCGCAATCCCCAGCCCTGTCTGGGAGGAGAGTGCAGCCATGCTTCGGATCCGCGTTCGCGAGGTCATGTCAACCCCAGCAGTGTGCATCGACAGTCAGAGCGATATCCCGTCCGCCCATCTTCTGATGCTTGAGACGGGCGTGCGGCGGCTCCCCGTATTGGACGACGGCGAGTTGGTCGGCATCATTACCCTGGGCGACGTGCGCGGCGCATCCCCGTCGGAGGTCAGTTCCCTCAATCGCTCCGAGCTTGACTATCTGACGCATCAGATTCGGGTTCAGCGCATCATGTCCCGCGACGTTGTGACCGTGACGCCTGAAACATCCCTGGCCGATGCAGCGCAATTGATGATCGAGCGCAGAATCAGCGGCCTGCCCGTCGTGTCGGAGGAGGGTCGCATCGTCGGCATGATCACCGAGTCCGACATCTTCCGCACCATGATCGAGATGCTGCAAACCGCCACCGCCACCGAGATGGCGCTGTAAGACAGGCCACCCCGCATTTCTCACCACCCTGACGGTTCTCGTCCCCCCCGCGAGCGCTGAGGCTCTGCCCCCTCAGCGCTCGCAGCTCGTCTGCCCCGCGCTTGCCCTGGCAGTCGCATGCCTTCTGATGCTGCTCGCCGTGCTTTCGCTGGCCCTGCGCGCTGCGTCGCGCTCATCTCGTCCACCAGTCTCGTTGACGAGACACGGCAAACGGGCTATGATTGCCGCGCACCGTGACATGTGCTCGACCGGCCTGCGCCACCGAATCTTTCTGCCTGTGCAATCTATATGCCCATGGACGAGGAGGTCTAGGCATGACAAAATTGAATGTTCCACCCTTCTGCAACGAGCCACTGACCGACTATAGCGATCCCGCCAATCGCCAGCTCATGGAAGCCGCGCTCGCCAAAGTCAAGTCGCAACTCGGTCAGACGTACCCGCTGGTCATCGGCGGCGAGGAAATCTACCTGGACGACACGTTGGTGTCGATCAACCCGGCTAACCCCGACGAGGTTATCGGCCGCTTCCCCAAGGCCACCGTCGAGCTGGGCAATCGGGCCATCGAGACCGCCGCAAAAGCCTTCGAGACCTGGCAGTACACACCCTATACCGAGCGCGCACGCCTGGTACTGGCGGCGGCCGAATTGCTGCGCCAGCGCAAGCACGAGTTCTCGGCCTGGATGGTCTACGAGGTTGGCAAGAGCTGGCCGGAGGCCGACGCCGACACCGCCGAGACTATCGACTTCCTGGAGTACTACGCCCGCCAGATGCTGCGGCTCGGCGCGCCCCAAGACCTGGTGCGCATCGACGGCGAGGACAATAGTCTGGAGTATGTGCCCCTCGGCGTGGGCGTGGTCATCCCGCCCTGGAACTTCCCCGGCGCCATCATGGCCGGTATGTCCTCGGCGGCCATCGTGTCCGGCAATACCGTTGTCCTCAAGCCTGCCAGCACCTCGCCGGTCATCGCCGCTCAGTTCCACCGCATTATGACCGAAGTGGGCCTGCCGCCCGGCGTGTTCAACTTCCTGGTTGGCCCTGGCGGCAAGATCGGCGATGCCCTGGTCGATCACCCTAAGACGCGCTTCGTCGCCTTTACCGGCAGCATGGAGGTCGGCCTGCGCATCCATGAGCGCGCCGCCAAGACCAGCCCCGGCCAGATCTGGGTCAAGCGCACAGTCCTGGAAATGGGTGGCAAGGATGCTGTCGTCGTCGACGAGTCGGCCGACCTGGATGCTGCCGCCAAAGGCATCGTCGGTTCGGCCTTCGGCTTCCAGGGCCAGAAGTGCTCGGCCGGCTCGCGGGCGATCATCCATGAGCGCGTCTACGACCGCATCCTGCCCAAGATTCTGGCCGAGGCCGACCGAATCACCATCGGTGACCCAACCGACCCTGCCACCTACATGGGGCCGGTGGTCGACGAGAAAGCCTTCAACAAGATTCGCGAGTACATCGACATCGGTAAGGGCGAGGGCAAGCTCGTGCACGGCGGCGAGTCGTGGGGGCCGGGCTACTTCATCGAGCCGACCATCTTCGCCGACGTCGCGCCCGATGCTCGCATTGCCCAGGAGGAGATCTTCGGGCCGGTGCTGGCAGTCATCAAGGGCCAGGACTGGGAGGACCTGCTGCGCATCGCCAACGGGACGATCTATGGCCTGACGGGGGCGGTCTACAGCCAGGACGAGAGCCACCTCCAGGACGCCTACCAGCGCTACCATGTTGGCAACCTGTACTTCAACCGTAAGTGCACCGGGGCGATGGTAGGGGTGCATCCTTTCGGCGGCTTCAACATGAGCGGCACCGACAGTAAGGCGGGCGGCCCCGACTACCTGCTGCTATTCACCCAGGCCAAGTCCATCGCGCGGAAGGTGTAGGGTACGACGCTCTAGAGCGACAGACCCTAGAGGTCGCGGCGACCTTTTAGGGTCTGTCTGCGGTAGATTCGATGGACACCATCGTCAATCAACTCGTCGAACTCAATCCCCTGTCGCTGGCCGCGGTCGCCCTGCGCACCCTCGTCATCTACATCGTTGTCCTGGTCGGCCTGCGCCTCTTCGGCAAGCGGCAGCTGAGTCAGATCACGCCCTACGATCTGGTTGTCATCCTGCTCATCTCCAACGCCGTCCAGAACGCCATGGTCGGCCCCGACACCAGCCTGACAGCGGGCCTCGTCGCCGCCATGACTCTCCTCCTTGTCAACTGGGCGGTCAGCCGCCTCGTCCTGACCTCAGAAGGGGTCGCCCACGTCATGATCGGCCAGCCCGTGCTGCTCGTCCACGCGGGTGAATTCGTCGAGGGCAACCTGACCCGCGAGGGCATCTTGCCGGATGAGGTACTGGCCGCCATGCGCGAACACGGCATCGCACAGCTCGCCGATGTAGGCATGGCAGTGCTAGAGATCGACGGCAGCATCAGCTTCGTCCCGTCGGGCGCTGACGTGCGTCGCACCCGGCGGGTCCGCGGTCGCAAGCCGAAGGATAGTTGAGGAACATCCCAATCTCCCCCACCACCTCCACCCGCTCCCGCGTCACGTCGCAGCGGAAGGCGTAGGCTTCCACGCCAGCGGCGGCGACCTCCTCCAGGGCAGCGGCGAAGGGGGGGTCGATGGCGCGGTGCGGCGTCATGATCCTCGCGTCGGGCCGCTGGACGAGCCACACGATGGCCGCCCGGTAGCCCTGGCGCAGCGCCGCCGCCAACTCACGGATGTGCCGCTGGCCGCGCAGCGAGGGCGCGTCAGGCCAGCGCGCCACGCCATCGTCCACCAGCGTTGACGACTTCACCTCCACCAGTAGGGGCGGGCAGCTCGCGCCGTCCAGCCGAAAGTCGAGACGGCTTGCACCGAAGGTGACTTCGGGCCGCGTCACCGCATAGCCGACGAAGGGGGCGAGACGCCCCGCCGCGACCGCCTCGGCGAATAGCGGGCTAGCGAGGCGTGTGTCGATGGAGACCAGCAGCCCGTCGGCGGTATAGGCGAGGATCAGGTCGTAGGCGGTGCGCCGCTGCCCGCCCATCGCGACCGGCGCGAGCAATACCCGCGCGCCGGGATAGAGTAGCTCCAGGGTGCGGCCAGGGTTGGGCACGAACGCGAGCACGTCGCCCGCCGCCGTGCGCACCCTGGCCCGAAATCGGTTCTCGCGTTCCAGTAGCACGCCGTCGACGAGCGTCGGCGGCAGCCTCATCCCTCGCCCTCGGCGGGCGCACGCAGGCTGACGTCGCCCGCTGCGACGGTCACCAGCGCGCCGTCGGCGCGCCGCACCAGCAGGCTACCGTCGGCGGCGACGCTCTCGGCGACGCCCACCACTGGCTCCCCCACGCCCATGATGGTCACCGGCTGGCCCAGGGTGTCCAGTAGCGACTTCCACTCGGCCAGGGGCGGCTGCCCGGCCAGCAGCGCATCGTAGCGGGCCTCGATCGCGGGCAGGACGGCATGCAACAGCGCGACGCGGTCGATAGGATGGCCGAGGAACGCCAGGAGGCTGGTCGCGGACGTGCCGCCAGGTGGGGGCGGCGGGAAGTCTTCGGGCTGAAGGTTCGCGTTCAGGCCGACGCCGATGACCACCACCGTCTCGCCCGTGGCCGGGTTCGTGCTGGACTCGGCGAGCAGCCCGGCCAGCTTGCGTCCCTCCAGCAGCACATCGTTGGGCCACTTGAGGCGAGCGGGCGCGCCGGTCGCCTCGCGCACGCCCGCCGCCACGCCCGCCGCTACGGCCATCATGGCCGCCCCCGCCTGCTGCGGCGAGGCGGGGCGGAGCAGGAGCGAGAAAAGCAGCCCGGCGCCGGGTGGCGACTGCCAGGCGCGACCCAGGCGACCCTTGCCGGCCGTCTGCGTGTCGGCGAGGGCCAGCGCGCCCTCGGCTTCGCCCGCCTGGGCGCGCTCCATGAGCCAGGTGTTGGTCGAGGCAATCGTCTCAAACAGGTATGCCGGCCGGCCGAGTCGGCGCGTCGTGAGGTGAGCGGCCAGGGCCTCGGCGGTCAGAGCATCGTAGGACATAGGTCCCTCTCTTTCGGGGTCTCGTGCTATAATGATAGCCATCTCTGTGACGAAGGGCGACTGATGCAGCGTCTGTGGACACCCTGGCGTATGGACTACATTCTAAGCAACAAGAAGGCCGCCGGCTGCGTCTTCTGCCACAAAGCGGCAACGCCTGACGCCGACCGGGCGAATCAGGTCGTGGCCCGTGGGCGCGTGGCGATGATTCTACTCAATATCTACCCCTACAGTAATGGCCACCTGATGATTGTACCCTACACCCATGTCGGTAGCCTCACCGAGCTGAGCGGCGAGGAGTTGGCGGAGCTGATGCGCCTGACCAGCCTGGCCGAGGCGGCCCTACGCGACTCCCTGGCCCCGCAGGGCTTCAACGTGGGCATCAATATCGGCAAGGCGGGCGGCGCGGGCATGGCCGATCACATCCACGTTCACATCGTGCCCCGCTGGCCCGGCGATACGAACTTCATGACCGTCGTCGGCCAGACCCGCACGATCCCCGAACTCCTGGACGACACGCGAGAGCGAGTGGCCCGCTGCCTGGCAGCCCTGGGCTACCCGCACGACGAGACCACCGGAACCGTGATGCTGATGTGAGCAGGGATGCCCCGCTCATGCCGGTCGAACAAAGGAGTGACGACCGTGAACCAGCCACAGGATGTCATGATTGTGGGCGCCGCGCGAACCCCGATCGGTCGCTTCATGGGCAGCCTATCCAGTTTGCCCGCCACCGACCTGGGGGGCGTGGCGATTCGCGCCGCCGTCGAGCGCGCGGGTATCGACCCGGCTACCATCGACGAGGTTCTGATGGGCCAGGTGATTCAGGCCGGGGCCGGGCAGGCCCCAGCTCGTCAGGCCGCCCTGGCCGCCGGCCTTCCCCCCTCTGTCAGCGCCACGACCATCAACAAGGTCTGCGGCTCCGGCCTCAAGGCAGTGATGCTTGGCGCGCAGGCCATCCGTAGCGGCGACGCCGATATCATCGTGGCGGGCGGCATGGAGAACATGAGCGCGGGACCGTATCTGCTGCCCCGCGCTCGCCAGGGCTACCGCCTGGGCAACGCTGAACTGGTGGACGCCGTGGTCCACGATGGCCTGTGGTGCGCCCAGGAGAACTGGCACATGGGCCGCGCAGCCGAGCTGATCGCGCGCGAGGCGGACATCAGCCGCGAGGCGCAGGATCGCTTCGCCCTGGCGAGCCACCAGAAAGCCGTCGCCGCCCAGGATGCGGGCTACTTTGACGCTGAGATCGCGCCGGTTGAGGTGGCTGGCAAAGGTGGCATGGCGGTCGTGCACGCCGACGAAGGCCCGCGCCGCGACACGAGCGCCGAGGCCCTGGCACGCCTCAAGCCTGCCTTCGACCCCCAGGGGACGGTTACGGCGGGCAACGCCCCCGGCCTGACCGACGGCGCGGCGGCCCTGGCACTGGCGGGCGAGAACGTGGCCGAGGGCAAGGGGTTGACGCCGCTGGCCCGCGTGACCGCCTTCAGCATGGGCGCGCTGGAACCCCGGTGGCTGTTCGCCGCCCCGCCCGTCGCCATTCGGCGACTGTTGCAGCGGACGGGGCTGCGCCTGGAGGATTTCGACCTCATCGAGGTCAACGAGGCCTTCGCGGCACAGATTCTTGCCAACGGTCAGGAATTGGCGTGGGACTGGGAGCGCGTCAATGTCCACGGCGGCGCGATTGCCCTGGGCCATCCTATTGGGGCCAGCGGCGCGCGCATCCTGGTCAGCCTGGTCTACGCCCTGCTCGCGCGTGGCGGCCGCGTCGGCCTGGCGGCGGCGTGCCTCGGCGGCGGCGAGGCTGTCGCCCTGGCCGTGGAGGTCGTCGCCCCGCGTGGGGCAGTCTCCGCTCGCGCTGCTGCCGCCGCCCCCGCGGCCCTCGTGTAGGAGCTGCCTGCCCGGAGAATTGGACGCGGACGAGCGCCGATAGCAAGAGATCTTCCATACTTCGCGCTTGTCCGCGCTCGTCCGGATGCGCTGTTCCTGACTCCTGGCATGTGCGGGAGCCTGCTCCAGCCACCTGATCTTGAGGTTGTGGATGACAGAGGCGACCCTCATTTACACCATCGGGCACAGCAACCGCGATGCGGACGCCTTCCTGGCCGTGCTGCGCGCCCACGGCGTCACGCGGCTGGTGGATGTGCGCTCGATGCCGCGCAGCCATTTCGAGCACTTCCGCCGCGAGGCGCTGGCCGCGTGGCTGCCCGAGGCGGGCATCGAGTACATCTGGATGGGTGACACATTGGGCGGGTTGCGGGCGGGCGGCTATGCGCGCTGGATGCGCACGCCAGAGTTCGCGGCGGGGCTGATGCGCCTCGAAGACCTGGCCCGCGAGCGGCCTACCGCCTTCATGTGCGCCGAGCGCGACCCGGCGCGCTGTCACCGCCGCTACATCGCCGCCGCGTTGCGCGACCGGGGATGGGACGTCCACCACCTCATCGACGTGGACGAGGCTGTGACGGCGGAAGGAATCGCTACCCAACTAGCCCTCGACCTCCCGTAGCCATCCCTGGAGACCGTCCATGCCCCTGCTGCTCCACGAAGCCGACATCGCCCGCTACCTGCCCATGCCCGACGCCGTGGCCGCCGTCGAGGGGGCGTTCCGTCACCTGGGAGATGGGCGAGCGCAGAACATCTCCCGCGTCCGTACCCGCATTCACGGCGGCGTGATGCACGTCATGGCCGCCGCTGACCCGGCATCGGGCTACCTGGGCCTCAAGGCGTATACGACGATTCGCGGCCAGGCGCGCTTCGTGGTCCTGCTGTTCAGCGCGGCGACGGGTGAATTGCTGTCCATCATGGAGGCCGACGCCCTCGGTCAGCGCCGCACCGGTGCGGCCAGTGGCGTCGCCACCAAGTACATGGCCCGCCCTGATGCGCGGGTCGTTGGCATCTATGGTACGGGTTGGCAGGCGCGCAGCCAGCTGGCCGCCATCGCCGCCGTGCGCGATATCCAGCGCGTCCAGGCCTACGGTCGCGACGCTGCCCGCCGCGAGAGTTTCGCCCGCGAGATGAGCGCGACGCTGGGCATCGAGGTGGTCGGCGTCGACGCGCCGGAGCAGGCCGCCGAGGGGGCCGACATCCTGGTGACCATCACCTCGTCAGTCGAGCCGGTGCTGCGCGGCGAGTGGCTGACGCCCGGTGTCCATATCAACGCGGCAGGTTCCAACGCCCTGCTACGCCGCGAGCTGGACGAGGCCGCCGTGCGGCAGGCCAACCGCATCGTTGCCGACTCTGTTGAACAGGCCAGAGTCGAAGCGGGCGACCTGTTACCCCTCATCGAGCGCGGTCACCTGACGTGGGGCCAGGTCCACGAGTTGGGGGACGTGGTCGTCGGCTACACGCCGGGGCGGGGCAACGCGACGGAGATCACGCTGTTCAAGTCATTGGGGCTGGCCGTCGAGGACATCGCCGCCGCCGCTGTCGTCTACCAGCGCGCCAAAGCCGACGGCGCAGGCGAGACCATCGCTATGTTCGGGGACACCTAGGCGGGCTTCCCATCCCGCTACGACCGAGCGTCGCCGCCGCCTCAGCGGTCCCAGGCGTAGCGATACTGGGTGACGACATTGCCATACGGGTCGCGGAGGGTGACGGTGTCGCCATGATCGCCCCACATTGGCCCGTCGAGGCCGGCGTGAAAGTCGGCGATGGTTGGTCCAACGAAGTCGGGCCCCGCGCCAGTCCACACCCGCACGCGGTAGCCCGGCGCGAGGGTGAGGTAGGGCAGCGTGTAGCTGTTGCCAGTGGCGTCGGACAGCGTCCAGCCGTCCAGATTCACCGGGGGGCCGAAGTTCTCCAGCTCCACAAACTCAAAGGTAGTCGGGTTGCACTCGTCGGGGAAGGGATTCGTGCCGGGCTGCGTCTGGCTGGCGCGCAGCCAGCCCAGGCGCACGCCGTGCCCGCCCTGCTGCCCATCGTTGACGCGGGGCAGAATCGTCGCCGCCTGCTTCGCCCGGTCGCGGGCGTTGTTGGGGCGGCACAACTCCACGCTCACCCCGTCCACATCCATGCGCAGCGTGTCGCCAGGCGCGCCTGTCACCTGGAAGCGCACTCGTAGCGTCTGGCCGCGATAGCCCGTCAGGTCCACCTCAACGCGCTGCCAGTCGCCATCGTTGACCCGCGCCGGGCGCAGGGCATACAGCAGTGGCGACCCGTCAGCCGCCTCGACGACGACGCTCTGGCGGCTGAGCGACTGACCGGCGGTGATCGGGTCCGCCGCGTCAGCCCCCTCGGCCGAGCGCAACACCCAGAAGCGCAGCATGGCGCGGTTCACGTCGGCCGGGGTGGTGACGTCGTGCCAGGCTTCGGCCAGCATTCCGGTCGCGGGCGCGGTTCCGCCCAGGCGTAGGGCCGACCGGTCCTCTTTGGCCTGCGTAGTCGACACGTCGGTCATGCCGCCGGGGCCGAAATGCCAGTCCTCGGCTGACTCGAAGCCGCCGTTGGTCAGCCCCTCCCAGCAGCCTTTCTCCGGAGTGTCAGGGGCCGGTGTCGGGGGCGCGACTGTTGGCGCGGGACCGGGCGAGGGGGCCGCTGTGGGCGAGGGCAGAGGTATGGCGGGGCGCGGGGCAGCCGTAGGCGGCCAGGCGTCGGCCGGCGAGCCAATCACGCGCAGGTCGGCGGTGTCCCAGTAGGAATCGTTGTGCTTGACGGCGATGTGCGGCTGGCTGCGGGTATAGAGCGTGACCGTATCCGACTGTGCCACGGCGCGTACCTTGAGCTGCACCCAACGGTCGTAGGCGTCGGTACGCGCGGCGGACCACACGATACCGTCGGGGAGGGCCGCGCCGCGAGCGGTGGGGGCGCGGCCGTGGGGATCGATACCGACCATCACGGCGTAGTCACCGTTGGTCAGCCCGCGACAGCCCTGCGTTCCAGCGGCGGGCGAGATGCAGATATTGTCGCACTCGCTGCTCCACACCTGCACCCACACGGAGAACTCCAGCGTCGCGCCGATGGGCACGCCAGTCACGGTCTGATAGATGCCGGCGTCGTGGACGGCCCACGAATTGAAGACCTTCTGGCCAAAGTCACCGTGCAGGACGCGGATGCTCGGCAAGCCCAGGAACTCGCGGCTCCACTCCGGCCGCCGCGCGTACTCGTTCCTGGCGTCCACGACGTACCACGGCTTCCAACCCAGGGCAACGTTGACCGCGCCGTCCTCGCGCTGGCTAAAGCCGTCCTCGAAGTTGGGATTGACCAGGAGATTGCCGCCCAGGGACATGGCCGCGCCGGGGGTCGGGCCGTCGGGCGCTGGGGTGGGCGTATCGGCCGCGGTGGGCCACGCGGCGACGGCCAGGAGAAGTAGCGCGCCGCCAAGCAGGGCAACGCGGCGCATCAAGTTGAGCATAGCGCCTCCGAGGGGAATTATACTCCGATTTCAAGGGCGCTCTGGGGTAGGTTTGTCGGCCAGATGTCGGGCACGGGCCAGGAAAAGCGGCTATACTGGGTAGGCGGCTTGCTTCATGCCAGAGCCGCGGACGGGATATCGAACGCTGCTCCTCCCGAACAAGGTGGCCCATGTCCAGCGTGCCGCGCCATGTCTCAATTCAGGTCAACGATACCACCATCCGCACCTACGACGCGCGCAATGAGCCAGCCGCTGCCTTCGACATGGGGAGCGAGATAGGCCGCTTCACGGCCCTGCTGCCGACCCGTGGGCGCGTGCTCGACCTGGGCTGCGGCACGGCCTGGGCGGCGGCGCAACTGCGGGAGCGGGGCTTCCGCGCCGTGGGGCTAGATCTGTCCTTCGGGCGGCTGAGCCGCGCGCTGGCCAACGCAACCGCGCCGGTAATCATGGGCGATCAGCGATGGCTGCCCGTCGCGACGGCGAGCCTTGACGGGGTATGGGCGAGCGCGTCGCTGCTGCACCTGCCCAAGGCCGACATGCCCGTTGCGCTGGCTGAGGTTCGCCGTGTGCTGCGGCCGGGCGGCGCGCTGTTTGTAAGCCTGAAGGCGGGCGACGGCGAGGCGTGGACGACTCGCGGCGGCGGGCCGCGCTTCTTCGCCTACTACCGCGCCGCCGAGTTGGACGGCCTGCTGGCCGCGGCGGACCTGCGCGTCGTCGACAGATGGGAGAGCCCGGCCCCGCCGTGGGACGTGGCGCACCCGTGGCTCTGCCGGCTAGCCGGGGTGGGCGGCGCGAGTAGAGACTAGAGGTTGGCAATTGGCGATTGCTCTCTGGTTCCCTCGCCCGCCGGGAGAGAGGATCAGGCTCAATCTCCCCTCCCTAATCTCTACTCTCTAATCTCTCGTCGCTGTCCGGTCGCGCCACCAGGCCTGGATGGCGGCCTGCCAGTCGCCCTGAAAGTAGCGGTCGACGTAGGGCTGCAAGGCAGCGCGGCGCGCGGCGTGGAAGCGTCGCACCCGCTCGCTGTCGCCGCTGGCGAGCAAGTCGTCCACCCAGGCGGCCCACGCCGCCGCCGCCTCGGCCAGGGTCGCCGCGCCCAGGGCCGGTGTCGCCGAGGGACGCGGGTCTGCGCCAAGGACGCCGAAGCGCGCCAGGTCGGTCGCGCCGGGCGGGACAACCTCGTCGAGGCGGTCGAGGCGCACCAGGTCGGGGCGAATTGCCAGCAGGCTGCTCGTCTCCCAGCGCGCGGCGTGGTCCAGGCGGTCCGCGTCGGGCAGCACAGCCAGCTCGGGCGCGGCCAGCACGATGGCCCCTGTCTCGCGCATCGCGGCGTCGGCCGCCTCCATTAACAACACCTCATGCGCCTGGGCATAGTGACCCGTAATGACGGCGATGACCTTGGCACCCATGCCTGCCAGGCCATGAAATGTCGCCTGCCAGAGGTGCGAAATCACACCGGGCGGCGTCCAAATAGAGCAGGTGTGGGGCAGTGTCGTGATGGCCCACCACGTCGTCGGCAGGACGACGCCGCCACTGAGCGCGGCGGCCTGGCGGGCGACGTGCTCGGCAACCAACCCGTCGAGACCCAGGGGCAGATGCGGGCCGTGCCACTCCAGCGCGCCCCAGGGCACGTAGGCGGCGGGCGTGGCGGCCAGGATGGCGGCCAGCTCGGCGGGGCGCAGCTCGGCGTACAGGCCCCAAGCGCGCGTCGCATCGGTCACGGCGATGCCTCCTTCGCCGGGTCCGGCGCTGGCAGGTCCACCCCCAGCCAGGCGCGGAAACAGGCCCGCTGCTCGGCCGTCGCGTCTGGCACGACCGCGAGGCGATAGTTGTCGGGGGAACGCGCGCCCAGGGTGACCTGGACCTGATGGAGTTCGTCGCGACGGAAGACGGTGATCGTCACCACCTCGCCTGGCGCGCGCTCGTCGAGGCGGTGGGGCAGGGTTGCCTCGGTAAGGCGGAAGCCATCCAGAGCCAACAACTCATCACCCGGCGTCAGGCCCGCGGCGTGAGCCGGGGAACCGGCGTAGGCTGTCTGGACCAGCAACCGCCCATTGTCGACGCGGGTCGTAATGCCCAGATAGCCGCGCTCGACGCCGGGGCGGCCGCCCGTGCGCTCCAGGTCTTTGTCGGCCTGATGGCTCCGCGTCAGACGCAGGCCGACATCGGCCAGCAGGGAGTCGAAGTCCAGTGGGTCGCGGCCATCGACATAGCGCGCCCAGAAGTCGTCCAGGCGACCACCGACGACACTCTCCACGATGGTCTTGTAATCGGTGTCTGCGTAGCCCGCGCCGCGCGCCTTGTAGTCGGCCCACAGGGTGCGGAACACATCGTCCAGGCTGCACGTTCCATGGGTACGGCGACGAATCTCTAGGTCCAACAACAGGTGGACCAGCGCGCCCTTGAGGTAGAAGTTGACGCGGTTGTTGGGGGCGTTGTCATACGCGCGGTACATCTTCAGCCAGGTATCGAAGGAGGCCTCGGTCAGGTTGTATAGTTCGCGGGCAGGCGTCCGCTCGTACTCGCGAATGTCGTCGGCCAGCCGCTCTAGAAAGCGTTCGGGCGTCAGCAAGCCCGCGCGGGTCAGGATGAGGTCATCGTAGTAGCTGGTCGCGCCCTCGACGATCCACAGCGATTCCGTGTACATCTCGCGCTCGTAGTCATAGTCGTCGAAGGCGTGGGGCCTGATGCGCTTTACATTCCAGACGTGGAAGAACTCGTGGGCCAACAGGCTCAGGACGCGCTCGTAGTCGCGAAGGGGTTGGAAGCTGAAGCGGGACACGTGGTTGATGCTGCACCGGGCATGCTCCATGCCGCCTGTCGGCCTGTCGCCCAGCAGCAGGACGAAGGTATACCACGGGTAGGGTAGCTCGCCGCACACGTCGCGAGCGGTGGCGACAATGCGAGCCAGGTCAGCCACCAGTCTGTCGGCGTCCTCGTTACCGTGGCCGTAGAGAGCCAGGTGGTGGGGCAGCCCGTCGACCTCAAAGGACAGCAGGCGGTGGGTTCCAACTTCGCCCGGCGAGTCGGCCAGGGCGTGATAGTCAGGGGCATAGAAGACGCTTTCACCCTCGGCGGGGTCGAGCGTCAGCGTGACCCGCCAGCCCCAGTCTGGCGGCGGGATGACGGTCAAGAGGCATGGCTGGTGCTTGGCGCCATCGACGTACATGAAGACGTCGACAGGGTTGAACAGCGCGTGGCTCTCATCCAGGTGACTGGCGAAGACAGCCAGGTGATTGGCGTGCACCTGGTAGCGAACCTGGAAGCTGCCGCCACCGTTCGTTACCCGCCAGCGAGCCTTGTCTACTTTGGACCACGGCAGTGGGTGGCCGTCTGCGTCGAGGGCAGCGAAGTCCTGCACGTGTCGGGCATGGTCGGAAATGATGTACCAGCCGGGCAGCCAGGACGGGAGGACGAGGTCAGTGGTGGGCGCGGGGGCATCGGGGACCATAATGGCGACGTGGAACAGGTGGGTCGCGGGGGCAGGCATCGCCAGATGATAGTGGGTAGGCATAGCTCCTCGATGGGCGAAGGGCGGGCGCCGATGCCCGCGCGAGAAATTCTACACCGATGGGGACGTGACGCAAGAAAGGGCAGGCGCAGCCAATTCGCATGAATTGGTCCGAAATTACACACCAGGCATTGATAAACATTGTACAGTGCTGTATGATATTCATAGACGACACGCTAGATTTCCGGCGATGTGGACTTGACAACTAGAGAAGCTGCGGGAGATGAAAGACATGACTGGCAGAACGAATGACGAGTGGCTGACCGATCTACAGGCAAGCGGGGGCGTGCAGGCACATGCGTTGACCGACCTGCGGATACACCTGTCGCGCGCGACAGATTTCTACCTCCAGCGGCGCGAAGCACAACTGCGCGGGCTGGATGACTCGGAGCGCCGCCAACTGGGTGAGGATATCGTACAAGACGCCATCGTGCGCGTCCTCCACCATCTCGACTCGTTCCGTGGCGAGAGCCGCTTTACGACCTGGGCCGGCAAGTTCGCCGTCCATGCCGCCGCGGCTGAGCTGCGCCGCGCCCGCTGGCGCAACGTCTCGCTGGATGCGACGCCCGACGATTCGGACGCGGGCGACCTGGGGCAGTTCCTGACCGAGCCGAATCAGGTCAGCCCTGACCGGCGCGCCGCGCAGGACCAGGCGTGGCGCGCCGTGCAAGACGCGCTGGCGGAGGACTTGACGGCGCGCCAGCGTGAGGCGCTCGTGGCCATTGTGGTCGACGGTCGTCCGGTCGCCGAGGTCGCCAGGAAATTTGCCACGACTCAGAATGCCCTGTACAAACTCGTGTTTGATGCCCGCGCCCGCTTGCGCCGCGCGCTAAGCGGGCGCGGCTGGAGCGTGACCGAGATTCTTGACCAGTTTGACCCCGCGTGTGCGACGTGCTAACTGAATGATCGCGACGCAAACAGAGATTGCTATTGAGGAGGAGACCCGGCCCATGCTAAGCTCGTTTGGCTATCTACTCAAGGAGTACCGCCTCAACCGCCACATGACGCAGAAAGAGCTGGCGGAGGCCATTGGCGTCAATGGCAGCTATATAGCGCGCCTGGAGCGCGACGAGCGACGCCCGTCGCGCCGCGTGGTCACCAATATGGCGCGCGCGATGAACCTCGCCGCCGAAGACCGCGACCGGCTGCTGGCCAGCGCGCAGCATCTGCCAGAGGGCGACCTGGCGCGCCTCGTCGAGCACAGCGGCGTGTCGCTGACTCATCCGGCTATCCAGGCTGTCGCCAACGCCCTCCAGGATCGCGACCTGACTGCCCACGGGCGCGAGCAGCTCGAGAACGAGATTATTGCGTATGTGGGCTTCCGTCTCCAGCAATTGAAGCAACAGGATCAGATGCGCCTCGCCCAACGCGCGAACGGGCGCGGCGCGGTCGCGGCCGACTAAGCCGTACCTCGGGCGCACCGGCAACTGTCACGCGCTCGGAGGTCAAAACCTATGGAACTATGGTTTGGCGTCCTCGTGGGGCTGCTGATATTGGGGGCAGGCGCAAGCATGTATTTCCTTGCGCCGCGTGTCGGGCCTAACCCCATCTTCGGCGTTCGGACGGGCTACAGCTTCGCCAATCGGGCGGTGTGGGACCAGTCCAACCGCTTTGGCGGCGTCGTGTTTGGCGGCGTCGGATTGGCGCTCCTGGCGCTGACCGCGCTGCTGGCAGGGTTGGGTGTGCAAGGCGAGGCGGCCATCTGGTGGCTGACCGGCGCGCTCCTCGTTCTCGTTCTGGGCGGGACGGCATGGATCGTCGTCTACACGCGACGGCTGGCCCTGGGAACCAGTCTCGCGCACATGCTTACGCCTGTCGATGTCCCCTTCAGAATCGTGGCGCCGGTGGTGATCACGTGGGGCTTGCTCGCCTTGCTGTGCCTGGCGCTCTGGCCGACGCTGTCACCGCTGGTCGCCACCCACTTCGATGTCAACGGCCAGCCGAACGACTGGATGACGCGCACGGCCTTCACTCTCTTCTACATTGGATTGAGCGGCCTGCTCACTCTTATCCCAATCGGCGTGGCGTGGGTAGCGCGTCGCGAGCCGATCATCGGGGTCACTCGCCTGGGGTCACGCTGGTATATCGCGCCACGCGAGGGCATCGCGCTGACCGCGTGGTTGATGGCAGTGGTCAACCTGTCGCTGATTCTACCCGTGCTGGATACTGCCTGGTTCGACTGGTACGGCGTGCATCTGATGGACCTGGGGCTGATGACGCTCCTCATGGTAGTGTGGCTGTTGGGGTCCTCCCTGGCACTGTTCATGGTGTTCGCGCGGCGGAGCGCACAGGCAGGCTGAGCGGCGCGATGGGCTGTCATGCTGGATGAAGCGCCAGGGGGGCGGCCGCGATGACCACCCCCCTGGCACTAATCTTGACCAGCCGCGACAGTCGCCCGTGGGCGCGTTGTCTGCTTAGGGCTGCGCGGCAGGTACTGCATCCCGCGCCCCGCGCGGCGCTTCAATCAGCAGTGGTTCATCGGCGGCCTGCATCAGGCTCTGCCCACGGAACACGCCGCCTTCGTCGATGAGGAATGACGACACGTGGATATCGCCCCAGACCCGGCCGGTGGCGAGAATCTCAAGGCGGCCGCTGGCGGTGATGTTGCCCTTGACGGTACCCGCTACAGACACGTTGCGGGCTGAGACATCTGCCAGGACCTTCGCACCCTCGCCGACAATGACATTGCCGGCCGTCTCGACCAGGCCCTCGAACGTCCCATCGATGCGGACGCCTCCGTCCGACTTCAGATGACCATTGAAGTCAGCTGTCGCGCCGATGACCGTCTCGATCTTGTCGGCGCCACTTGCTTGAGCGGGCGGCCGTTCCTTCTTACCAAACACGCTGAGCCTCCCTTCGAAAGGCAACCCCAGGCATCCAGGTAGGTCGCCTGCGCCAACACCTGTGGTTGTTTCTTCCACGCTACTGCCTTCCGCCCCCATCTGAAATGTTACACTGAATTAACGTCCGGCCACCAGACCCGGTTACGGCAGGTACGGCGTGGGGTCAATCGCCTTCCCATTCAGGCGCACCTCGTAGTGGAGGTGGGGGCCGGTCGAGTTGCCCGTCGAGCCGCTCAAGCCAACAATCGAGTCGGTCGCCACGGTATCGCCCGCGTCGACCAGGATACGCGACAGGTGACCATACAGCGTCGAGTAACCCTGCCCGTGTCCGACCTCCACGCACCAGCCAAAGCCGGACTGCCACCCGGCGAAGACGACGAGACCACCCTGGGTCGGGTGAATCTCCGTCCCCTGGTCCACGGCCATGTCGATGCCGGTGTGCCAATCGAGCGCATCCCGGAACGTTCGATAGCCAAAGGCGGAGGTCACGTCGGCCTTGAGCGGCCAGCGACTGGGCGCGCCAGGGCCGCTTGTCGGCAGTGGCACCGAGAGAATCTGCCGCGTTGAGGTCGCGAGGGCAGCCCCCGCGCGCAGCTTCTCGATGAGGCTCGTCACCTGCCGGTCCAACTGGGCCAGCTGCGGGTCGCTGGATATCGTCCGCCGCGCGGCCTGCTCGGCGGCCGCCTTCGCCGCGGCCTCAGCCAGTCGCGCCTCGGCTTCCGCCTGCGCCCTGGCCGCCTCTTCCGCTCGCTGACGCGCGGCCTCCGCCTCGGCCCGTGCCCTGGCCGCCGCCGCTTCCTCTGAGGCGCGGCGGGCGATCACCTCCGCGCGCAGGACCCGCATACGCGAGTCCTGAAGCGCCGTCCTGGCTCGAACCAGGTCGAGGGTCAACCCCAGGTTATAGGGGTCGGGGTCGATGGGCGGGAAGGCCACATCTTGCGGGCCGAGATTCGCGCCGCCCTGGGCCAGGAAGCGTGCGAAGCCACGCCCGGCGGGGGCCAGGCTGCCGGGCGTGGGGGCCGGCGTCGGCATGGGCACAACAGCCGGCAGGCCCAGCAGGGCGCGAATCTCGGCCGCCAGGCGATCCAACTCGCGCAGTTGACCGGACAACCGCGCGATCTCGCGCTCCAACTGGCGCTGCCGTTCGTCCACCTGGCGGGTCAGGGCGTTGTAATCGTCCTGCAGGCTCTGCACCCGGCCATGCTGGTCCAGAATGGCCCGCTGAAGCTCGCGCGTCCGGGGGTCAGGCGACGCCGCGCCAACCTGCTCGGCGAGCCGTTGAGCGCGGAGGTACTGGTACACCCCGAAGACACTCAGCGCGGCAATCACCAGCAACAGGCTGAGTGTGGCAGCGGAGACGGCCCATGCGGGAACATGGTAAGCGTCCGTATGGCCTGAGGTCCCAATTAGGAGGCTGATTCCGCGTCCGCGACGCCGTGTTGGCACGCTTGCGTCCCTCTAGACGGCGTAGATAACGGCGGGATTATAGTGACGAACAAGGGCCGGGTCAAATGTGTCGTCTCGCCGCCGGGTTGTCTCCGCCCCGTGGTCAACGTATACTTTGACGATAGGTGTGGGCGTCCCACTGGCGGCAGGCCGCTGTGGGACCTGTATTCCTGGAATGGGTGAAGCGATGGATCGTGTGGGGCAGACTACGACGGGAACCTGGCCGCCGCCGATGTACGCGGCGCCGCTGGATGAGCGACAGGCCCAGCTACGGCAAACTGTGGCCGGTGTGCTGACCATCGAGGCGGTGCGGACCAGCGACAAGGAAGTAGCGTTTTCGGGTCAGCTGCGTGGTAACGCCGACCAGGCCTTCTACTGGCTCCAGCCGCGATTGAACGCCCTGGGCTATACTCCCGTGTTGCGGCGTGGGCGCGAGGGCGACGAGATTGTCGCTGTCGACGGAGTCATCACCGAGTCGCGCTCGAACTGGCTAATCAACGTTGTGTTGTTCTTCTTGACGGTGGTGAGTGTCTTCTTCGTCGGCATGCAGATCTGGTCGGGGTGGGGCGCGATTGTGTTCACCATCGGCCTGCTGGGGGTGCTTGGCGTCCATGAGTTCGGCCACTATATTGTGGCGAAGATTCACGGCATGGCCGTCACGCTGCCCTACTTCATCCCGCTGCCCATCCCCCCACTGGGGACATTGGGCGCGTTCATCCGCCTCAAGTCGCCTATCTGGGACCGCAAGGCCCTGTTTGACATGGCCGTCGCTGGGCCGCTGGCGGGATTCTTTATCGCGCTGCCCATCTTCATCCTGGGCTTGCTGCTCCCCTACGAGTGGGTGCGGCCTCTGCTACCCACGCGCCAGACGCTGCTTATCCCGCTGGCCGAGTCGCGTCTCGTGGAGTTCCTGGTTGATCTACTCCAGCCGGGGCTGGGCCGCTTCGACCTGTTCCGCAACCCCTTGACGGCAGTCGGCTGGTTCGGCATGCTTGTCACCGCGCTCAACCTGCTGCCGGCCGGCCAGTTGGACGGCGGCCACATCTCCTACGCGGTGTTCGGCAAGTGGGCGCGGCCGCTGGCGGTGGTGACGTTCGCCGCCCTGATCCTCCTGGGCTGGCTGTACTGGCCGGGGTGGTATATCTGGGCCTTCATGCTGCTGCTGACCGGCTTGCGTCATCCGTCGCCGTTGAACGACATCACGCGCCTCGACCCGCTCCGCATCCTGGTCGCCATCTTCTGCGGCGTGCTGTTCCTGCTCATCATCGCTTTACAGCCGTTCCCGATGTGATGCGGGTAAGGGCTACTCCTTCGACACGTCCCAGTAGGGTGTTCGTTCGTCTTGTCCGCGTTCGTCCGCGTCCAATTTTCCTGGCAACCTTGCGGAGCGAAGTGTCCAGGTCGGCCAAGCGAGGTGGCTACGGCTGGTGAGGTAGTGGTAGAATGTTGACTGAGGCTGGGAAGGGCCAGCGCGTTGTCGTCGCCATGAGCGGCGGCGTGGATAGCTCGGTAGCCGCGGCCCTGCTCGTCGAGCAGGGCTACGAGGTCATCGGCGTGATGATGCGCCTGTGGTCGGAGCCGGAGCCGAGCGCCGAGAATAAGTGCTGCTCGCTGGAAGCGGTAGACGACGCGCGCCACGTGGCTGCGCAGTTGGGCATCCCTTTCTACCTGCTCAACTTCGAGCAGGTCTTCAAGCGGTACGTGGTCGACTTCTTTACCGCCGAATACACGGCCGGCCGCACGCCGAACCCGTGCCTGGCCTGCAACCGCCACATTCGCTTCCGCTTCCTGCTGCAGCACGCGCTGAGCCTGGGCGCCGACGCCATGGCGACGGGCCACTACGCCCGCGTGATACAGCGCGACGGCCGCTATCGGCTGCTCAAGGGCATCGACCCCGCCAAGGACCAGTCCTACGTGCTGCACATGCTCGGCCAGGCGGAGCTGTCGCGGGTGATGTTCCCCATTGGGGGCTATGCCAAGTCTGAGGTACGAGCCATGGCGGCCGCGCGTGGCCTGCCCGTCGCCAGCAAGCACGACAGTATGGAGCTGTGCTTCCTGGCCGACAACAACTATCGCCGCTTCCTGTACGAGCACGCCCCCGACACCCTGGCGCCGGGACCTATCGTCGGCACGGACGGCGCAGTACTGGGCCAGCATGGCGGCCTGCCCCTATACACCCTCGGCCAGCGCAAGGGGCTGGGCATCGCGGCGGGTGAACCGCTATACGTCGTCGGCACGGACGGCGCGCGGAATACCCTCATCGTCGGCGACCGCGCGGGCCTGTACCGCGACCGGCTGACGGTGCGTGACGTGAGTTGGACAGCCGACGCGGCCCCCAACGCGCCCATCCCGGTCGAGGTAAAGATTCGCTACAAGGCAACCGGCGCGTCCGCGACCATCTACCCGCTGGGCAATGGCTGTGCGGAGATCGTCTTCGCCGAGCCGCAGCGGGCCATCACGCCGGGCCAGGGCGCTGTCTTCTACGACGGCGACGAGACGCTGGGCGGCGGCATCATCGACGACTGACGCAGGAGACGGCCGCCGCCGGACTTACCCGTGATCCCCGCTCTTCTCCTCTGCCTCCTTTTTGCCAGTATCTACGCATTCCTGGCCCACTTCCTGTTCGGCACATCCTGGGCCGACATGGGCCGCTACTGGCTCGCCGCCGTCGTGGGCTTCGGCCTGGCAAGCGTGGCCGTGGTATGGCTTGGCTGGGACTGGGGGCGATTGGGGGCCGCGCCGCTGGCCGCCGGAACCGTCGGCGCGTGGGCGGCCTTGCTTGCGATGCGTCTCAAACGGTAGTATAATCGGGCCGTTCGGTCATGCGGCCGTTGCCGCCGTTCCGCACAGGAGAAACCGCGTCGTGGACAATCAGCCTGACCCGGTGACCGCGCCGACGATGGGCGTGGCGCCCTATTCCCCCTCGCCGCTGCCGCCCGTGCCCCAGCCCTTCTCCACGCCACCTGCGCCACGCCCATCGGGCGGCGGGCTGCCTCTTACCCGTGGGCAGTTCATCGGCCTGGTCGTAGCTTTCCTTGTGGTGATGGTTCTCGGCTTGCTCTTCCTCGTCTGGCTGCAACGGGTCGGCGCGCTGCATGTCCTACGCGACATCCTGGTCATCTTCCTGGCTTTCGAGTCGATTCTGTTGCTCATCCTCATGGGCTTTGTTCTGCTCCAGCTCCAATCGGTGATTCAGTACCTGAACGGCGAGGTCCGACCAATTCTCAACAACGTGCAGGAAAGTGTCAGCCAGGTCACCAGCACGTCGAACTTCGTCCGCGAGAGCGTCGCGGAGCCGTTCATCGAGGCGCGCTCGACGGCCGCCGGCGTGAGCCAGACCATGCGCGCCCTGTTCCGCCGACCAAGCAAGCCTTAGCAGCCAGGCCTGACAAAGAACGAAGGACCAATCGGGGAATATCCGGTTGGTCCTTCGCCTTTGATGTGTGGTTGGCCTCAGCCCGCCAGCTTCACCTCTCGGATGGCTTGCGGCAGCCGGGGCAGCAGGTCGCTGGCGATGGTTCCCGCGTCGCCCAGCTCGCCACGAACGAACTCTCCCGCCAGGCCGTGGATGTAGACACCGAGCGCCGCCGCGTCGAAGGGGTCCAGGCCCTGGGCCAGGAAGCCGACGATGGCTCCCGCCAGTACGTCGCCCGTACCCGCCGTCGCCAGGGCCGGGTTGGCAAAGGGGCTGACCCTAAGCCGACCGTCGGGCGCGGCGATGACGGTATGCGCGCCCTTGAGAACGACCAGCTGCCCGAAGCGCGCCGCCGCGTCGCGGGCCGCCTGCAGCCGGTCGGCCTGGATGTCGGCCACGGGGCGGTCGAGCAGGCGACTGAGTTCGCCGGGATGGGGCGTCAGAATCAGCGAGGGCGCGCCGATGTTTGTCCACCACTCGTCGGCCTCGGCCACGGCATTCAGCCCATCGGCGTCCAGCACCGTCGGCGGCAGGGTCGCGGCCTCATCCGTCGCGGCCTCCGGCTCCGTGCCCAGCAGGAAGCCAACGCGCCGCGCCTTCGGGACGGCCGCCTTGCGCCCCGCCAGCAGGCCGCGCACGAACTCGACGGTATGCTTCTCATGGCCCAGCCCCGGCCCCAGCAGCAACGCCTTGTACTCGCCGATTTTGTCCAGTACGACTTTGGTCGCGTCCTCTTTGATAGCGCCCATCTCGTGGGGCAGCAGCAGCCAGGTCGGCTCGGCCAGGCGCGCGGCCAGGATGGGATAGAGCATCTGGGGCACGGCCATCGTCACCAGCCCCGCCCCCACCCGCGTCGCCGCCGCCCCGGCCAGCCCCGCCGCGCCCGCGTAATTCACCGACCCCGCCACCACCAGCGCCTTGCCGTAGCTACCCTTGTGGGAATCGTCGGCGCGAGCCGGCAGGCGCAACTGCGCCCAGTCCTCGTCGATCAGTTCCACCGTCACGTCCGCCGCCAGGTCATCCTCCAGGCCGATGGGCGCGGTGACGACCTCGCCCGCCAGGCTGCTGGCCGGGTACTGGAAGAGGCCCAGCTTGGGGAAGCCGAAGGTGACGGTCGTATCGGCGGCCAGGGTCGCCGGGTCGGCGGCCCCTGTGTCGGCATTGACGCCGCTCGGCACATCGACGGCAATGACCACGGCGTCGGCGCGCTTGCCGGCGCGCACGCGGGCCAGCAACTCGGCCAGCTGACCCTCGATGGGCCGCGACGCCCCGATGCCCAGCAGCGCGTCGATGATAATGTCGGCGTCGTCGAGGGCCACGGCCAGGGCCGCCCACTCGGCGTCATCTTCGGCGTGGGTGATTTTCACGTTGGCCGAGGCGGCCGCCTCATAGACCGGGTCATCGTCGGGATGCCGCCAGACATAGGCGCGCACCGGCGCGCCCGCCTGGGCCAGGAAGCGCGCTGCCACCAGGCCATCGCCGCCATTGTTGCCGGGGCCGACCAGGACGAGGGCCACGCCGGGGTCGGGGCCGTAGTCGCCCAGGATGACCTCGGCGACGGCCTCGCCCGCCTGCTCCATCAGGTCGGCCAGCGCGACGCCCCGCGCCTCGGCCGCGCTCTCAATCCGCCGCATCTCGTCGGCCGTTACCAGTTTCATTGCCTGCTCTCCTATGCCACCCGCCAGCCACTCGTCGACCAACGGCCAATGGACTACAACGCCTGGGCGTTGGTTCTTCGCCCCTGGTCCTCCTCGGTCCTTCGTCCATTCTACCACAGCCCTTGACCGCCGCCTAAGATGGGGCTACAATCGGGCCATCCCATCCCCTTGAAGGTCCAATGCACCCTGATTTTGAGCACAGTCTCACCAAATACGCCGATCTCATTGTCAGGGTCGGCCTGAACTTGCAGCCCGGCCAGCGCCTGCTCATCAGCGGCCCGGCGACCAGCGGCGGCGTGTCCATCGAGGCCGCGCCCCTGGTGCGAAAGGTGGCCGACAGCGCGTACTGCCTGGGCGCGCCCCTGGTGGAGGTGCTGTGGAGCGATCCGGCTATCACCAAGCGCCGCTTTGAGCTGGCCCCCGCCGACTCGTTCGGTGAGTTTCCGGTCGCGCCGCCCTACGTTACCACCACCACCATCGACCGGGGCGACGCGGTGCTGGTCATCACCGCCGACGACCCCGACCTGCTGGCGGGGCAGGATGCGGCGCGGCTGAGCGCGGCACAGCGGGCGGTGGCCGAGAACATGGCGGGCGTGTCGGCGCGCATCTCTAGCAATAAGACCAATTGGTGCGTGGCGGGGGCGGCGACGCCGGCGTGGGGCGAGCGCGTCTTTCCGGGCCTGACCGGCGCGGACGCCGAGACGCAGCTGTGGGACGCCATCTTCCATACCTGCCGCGTCTACAGCGCCGACCCCGTCGCCGCGTGGCAGACGCACCTCGCCCGCCTGGCCGCCTGGCGCGAGACCCTCAACGCGAGACAGTACGACGCGCTGCGCCTGCGCGGCGAGGGCACGGACCTGACCATTGGCCTGCCCAAAGGCCACCGCTGGGCCAGCGGCGCGATGAACAATGCGGCGGGCGTACCTTTCACGGCTAATCTGCCCACCGAGGAAGTCTTCACCCTGCCCGACCGGGCGCGGGTGGACGGCACGGTGCGCGCGACCAAGCCCCTCAGCTACGGCGGCGCACTCATCGACGACTTCAGCATCACCTTCGCTGGTGGGCGGGTCGTTGACTACCAGGCGCGGTACGGCGAAGACCTGCTAGGCTCACTCATCGAGACCGACGAGGGGGCAGCGCGGCTGGGCGAAATCGCCCTGGTCCCCCACAGTTCGCCCATCTCCCAGTCGGGTCTGATGTTCTACAATACCCTGTTCGACGAGAATGCGTCGAGCCACATCGCCCTGGGCCGCGCCTACAAGTTCAGCCTGGAGGGCGGCACGAGCCTGCCCGACGATGAGTTTAGGGCGCGGGGCGGCAATCTGAGCCGCATTCACATCGACTTCATGATTGGCTCAGAAACAATGGACGTGGACGGGCTGACCGCCGACCGTCGCGCCGAGCCGCTCATGCATGGCGGAGAGTGGACCTTCGAGAGCTAAAGGAGCAACTATGCGTATTGCTATTGGCGGTATCGCCGTCGAGTGCTGTACCTTCTCGCCGCTGCCCACCCGGCTAGGAGACTTCCTCATCCAGCGTGGCGACGAGTCCCGCGAACGCTACCCATTCCTGGCCGACTACCCCGACGTGGAGTGCGTGCCTTTGCTGCGCGCCCGATCCATACCCGGCGGCTCGGTGGAGGCGTCGGCCTACGCGACCATCAAGGCCGAGTTCCTGAGCCTCCTCGCTGCGCACGGCCCCTTCGACGGCGTGTACCTGGATATGCACGGCGCGATGAACGTCCAGGGCATGGACGATGCCGAGGGCGACTGGATGGAGGGCGTGCGCGAGATCGTCGGCGCGAAGCCGCTGCTGTCGGCCAGCTACGACTTGCACGGCAACCTGTCGCGGCGCGTGGCGCAACACGTGGACATGGCCGTCGCCTATCGCACCGCGCCCCACATAGATGCTCTGGAGACACGCACCAAGGCCTTTGCCATACTTGTTGACAGCCTGCGGCGCGGCGTGCGTCCCCTGCGCGCCCGGGTCGCCATCCCCGTCGCCCTGCCGGGCGAAAAGACCAGCACCGAGTGGCAGCCAGGGGAGCGGCTATACGCCGAGCTTCCCGTCGCCGACAAGGCGCCCGGCGTGCTGGATGCGTCTATCCTGGTGGGCTACGCCTGGGCCGACGAGCCGCGCGCGTCTGCCGTCGCCATCGTCAGTGGAACCGACCGCGACGCGGCGGTGCAAGAGGCCGAGCGGCTGGCGGGGCTGTACTGGGAGGCGCGGCGAGAGTTCAACTTCGGGGTGCGAGCAGGCAGCATCGACGAGTGCATCGACTGGGCGCTGGCCGCACCGGAAGCGTCGGTGTTCATCAGCGACTCGGGCGACAACCCGACAGCGGGCGGCGCGGATGATGTGCCCCTATTCCTGGGGCGGTTGCTCGCGCGGGGCGTGACCTCGGCCCTCATCGCCGGGCTGGCCGACGCGCCCGCCGTGGACGCATGCCTGGCGGCCGGCGTCGGTGCGCAGCTGGACCTGGCCCTGGGCGGCAAGCTCGACCCGCGCACGGCGCAGCCGCTGCCGGTGCGGGCCACGGTCCGCCACGTCGCGCCGAGCAACAACTCGGAGGTCGTGATTCAGGTCGAGGGCGTGACGGTCATCCTGTCGCACCACCGCCGTCCCTACCACTTCGTGCGCGATATGCAGCGGCTGGGCGTCGAGCCGCTGGACCACAAGATTGTCGTGGTCAAGATCGGCTACCTGGAGCC